>JBLFWN010000172.1:0-11257 GCA_047611405.1 Planctomycetota bacterium
GACGTGGATTGGGAGCATTGCAATGACGCAGAAACTTGCCCTCGGCCTGGATTGCTACTGGGCCTAACCAGCATCTCTTGGATGATTAATGTGGGATCTGCGGTCGACGTGCCACTGCAAGTGACGCTGCCTTCGGCCAACGCAGCGGCACTGGTCGGTGATGAGGGACTGCAAAAACGCAATGCGATCAGTACCGATTTACATGAGTCGCCATCACAGAAAGCAGCGCAACTAGAAGTCGACGAAGCTGTTAGAGAGCTCTTGGATGCTCGGCCTGTTGGTGTCAGGGGGCGTATCCTGACGAGTGCGTCACGCCCCGTCGCTGATGTGGAAGTACGCTTGTACGAGGTGAACACTCGCGAACTGCTCGACTGGAGCCCGGACCTGGAGTTTGGCGTGACGAGCCCGATGCCTTTGAGCTCGATCGGAACACGTACCGACAACGAGGGCCGCTTCAGCATCAAAGGGGAATCGATCGCCGGCATGCACGAACTCAGCAGCGACAAGGGTGGTTCACATGTCTCTCTGCGTGTTATCGATCAAGCCATCACAGTCAGCGAACTCACAGACCTGGGCGACCTAGACAGCTATTAGACAATCGCAGTCGAAAGAGAAGGCGAGAGCTTCGTGATCCAACCCATGCCGTGGTTGATGCAGCTAGTTGAAGAGCTTCCGTTTCCCACGGTCTACGCTGAATCCAATGGTGCGTTCGAGTTCACAGCAGCCGTATCAGCTGACGCGAGTCTTGTGGTCGATCACCCACAAGTGACAGCAATTCACAGTCCCATCGCTAGGCTAGCTGGATTGGAAATGAGCGACTTGATCGATGCCGGGACGCTTCAGGTTCAACGTGCTCGCAGAGTCACTGGCGTCGTCACAGATAATCAGTGCACGCCGGTCGTCTGTGCTGAGATTCGAGCGGGGGCGACATCGGAGATGAGCCAGTTGACCGACGGCGGAATGACTCTGTGCTCTCCGAGACTTTTATCAAAGGCAACTTTGACCAGTTGGGCTTGCAACAAGGCCGCCCAATCGTGATCGCTATGCGCAGACGCACTGGAGATGCATGGCAGATGCAGCAGTTCCCATCAAACGCATCTCTTTCGATATCAAGTTGACGCAGGAACTGAGCCTCGATATTCGCGTCGCTGATCCTACCTGACCAGCGCCTGGGTCCGATCGAAGTCACTTTGGGTGATAGTGGCAACCAGAGCCTGCTGCTGGTTTCCGAGAACACGCCCTTCGCGACCGGAGCCGGCGCTGCACGGTGAGCGCACAAGACAGGGCCGCGCGTACCCAGGTGGGGCCAGATTCATGTACCGACACTTCCGTGTACGCAATCCGCTGCTACGGTACTGGGCCAACCGCGACCCTTCATTCCACCGGAGTAATTGATGCTCAAGCGCTCTCACACCGCCACTGCACTAGCCCTCGGTACCCTTTCGCTGAGCCTGCTCGCCGCCAATTCGGTGCGCGAGTCCTACGACCTGACACCTCGCTTCGAGAAGGGTCAGAGCCTGACCATCACGACCGAGGCGATGATGACCTTCGAGCTCGGTGATGCCGAGATCACTGTCAACGGCTCTCCCATCCCGGCCGTACCCGCCATTCAAATGGAGTTCACGATGGAGGACGGGGTCGAGGAGCAAGTGCTGGACGCAGAAGACGGTGCCATCCGCAAGCTGCGGCGTGAGACGACCAGTAACAGCGTCAGCATCGATGGCGATGTCGAGATGATGGGCGAGGCGCAAACCATCGCCGAATGGGATGAGTCGCCGCAGGTCGGCCACGTGCTCGAGCTGACCGTGGACGAAGATGGCGAGATCGAGGTCGAAGACATCAGCGAAGACTCCGACTTGGACGAGCTCAGTGAAGAAGATCTGCTCTCGATGGATGTCGACAACCACGGTGAGCAGTTGCTGCCGACCGACGAAGTCGAGGTAGGCGAAAGTTGGGATGTCGGTGACGCACTCCACAAAGACCTAATGTCCAGTCTCGAGCGCAGCATCGATGACGATGTGGCCGAGATCATCCAGATCTTGGAGATGGTTGGCGAAGAGGTCGAGTTCGAAGCGCAAGGCACACTCGTCTCGGTCGATGACAAAGGCGCGAACATCGAGTGGACAGCGAAGATGTCGATAGCATCGCTCGACCTGCTCGAGATCATGCTGGAAGTCGCGCCCGAAGGCGAGATGGACGGCTTCCCTGAAGATGCCGAGGCGACGGCCACGATGACCTTCGAATTGATTGGTAAGGGTCTGTTCGATCTGAATCTTCACCAACTCGTCGAACTGTCGATTGAGGGTGATTACACCTTGACGATCGAAGCCGCCGCCAGCATGGACGGACAGGGTGGAGAGGTCAGCGCCGAGTTCGAAGGAACGCTCGAAGCGACCAACACGATCGAAGTCGAGTAGCTGAATCCTCCACGAATAGGCCTCACAGCCCGTGGCAGAACAACGAACCCGCAATAACACCGCTGATCATCAACAGGCTTGTAGGCGAGGCTGGCTGGCCTCTATCCAGCAGTGATGCCTTACCAGGCATCGCTGCTGTTCGTTTGGGCTACTCGCTTCGGAAGCCGTAGAAGTCCGGTGATTCCGGCGGAGGCGTCGCGCTGGGCCGAATCATCATCGTGCGCACGGCCCACAAGTCGCGGAACACGCGATAGCGCAGTGCGGTCTGGTCGAGATAGTCGACGCCCGAGCTTCCACCTGTGCCGACGCGGCGCCCGATGACGCGTTCGACCATGCGCGCATGACGCTGCCTGAAGATCAGGAAGGCTTGCTCGAACTCAATGCATGCGGCCAGCACTTGGCGCGGCCATGCCAGCAGCGGCAGATCGCGGTAGGTCTCGATGAAAATCATCGCCGCGCGTGCCCGAACCCGCTCAGCGGAGATGCTCGAATCCGCGGGTCGTAGGAACTCGGCCACCGCAGACTTCTCCTTGGTATACATCGCATCGATGCGCTCCGATCGTTCGCCGGCCCCTTCCAACGCCTGTGCGTGCTCGGCGCTGACTTCGACTTCGGCCGCGTGAGCATCCAAGTAGCTCTTAATGAATGTTTCTTGCTTCTCCGCAGCTTTCTCGTCGCCGTGCTCGACTCCATTGATCGGCGTGCGTGCCAGCCAAGTCTGTAGACACTCACGAAGATTGGGGCCATCAGCCATCTGCGCTTCGACCTTCAGATAGGCCGGGCTCTTGTTGCCGTTCTCATCGAGCAAGGACTTCATCGGATCACCCATATCGGTGCCCCCGATGCGATCGGTGCTCTCGATCCCGAACAAGATTTCGATGCAGCGCATCTGCGCGCTCTGGAATCCGCTGGCCGGCATCAGCTTCGTGCGGAACTCTAAGTAGTCGCGCGTGCCCAAGGTCTCCACGACCTCGAAGTGACTGGCGGCGACGCGAAAGATCGTCGTCATGCGATGCAGACGCGCGACGACTCCGGACAGTTGCTGCTCGGCGACGATGTCCGAGTTGAACAAATCGCGCGTGGCGCGCAGGTCTCCAAGCACCAGTTTGAACCAAAGCTCGAAGACCTGGTGCACGGTGATAAACAACACCTCTTCGTGGCTGGCTTCCTGCGCCGAGTCCTCGGGCTCAAGGCCGGATTGCAGCGAAAGAAGTTCGTCGACCTGGATGTAGTTCCAGTAGCTGGTGGGTGTCGTTCGGCTCATGGGTGCACTCTCGAGAATGCGCACAGTCTACACCGCCGCGGTGCGTGAGCCGGTATACCCTGCCGGGACTACTGAGCTACCCGTTGCTCGCGCAAACGCTCGACTTGCTTGCGCAAGAATGCCGCGTGCTCTGGCTTCGTGACGCCGACCTTGTAGGCCGCATCACACGCCTGCTGGATCGAGATGCCCTCCTCCAGCACGTTATGAATTGCGAGCAAGAGCGCACCACGCGTGCCATCTTCGCAGATGACCAGCGTCGGAACATCCTGAGAGAGGGCTCGCAGCGCCGCATCCACCGCCTCATCGCTGATGAGATCATCCCCGAACTCGCCCAGCGGCGCGAAGGTGCACACCAATCCGAACTCGGTGCAGACCTCAAGCACATCCAGGCGGCTTGCTCCTGGACCGTCTGACTTGACCTCGGTGTGCAGGCGCAGATCGACCAAGTGACGAATGCCGCGGCGCTCGGCCAAGTCGAGATCTTCGATGCTCGGCCGACCGCCGGTCCAAATCCGATTCCACGAAGCCACGTTGCACATGCTTCCGAAGCGATCAGAACGCAGACGGAAGCGTGAGTGACTCATCGCCTCGGGGGCAGTCGTGACGCAGCTCGCAAGGCACAGGCCAAGCAGGGCGGCGTAGATGATCATTGATAAATGGAATTGCTTCATATTGGGCTCCCCTCCAGCTTCATTAGAGCGCTCTCTTGCCACCCCGATCAGGGTGGCGCTCCCCAGTACTCCACGATTTTCCGGGCAAATCCTTGGCTTGGGCAGCTCTGGGCGCGATATGAGTGCCTGGAGGCGACTATTTGGCACCCGAAACCTATCCCAAGCCGCGGCTGTATGCGTTGGAAGCTGCTGGTCCGCGCGAACTAGAGGCGCCGGCAGGGGCTCTGAATCTGCATCTGCTGTTCGACGAATTACCGCACGGCATATATGAGGCGCTGCGCACCTTCCAGCACGACCGCTTTCTGGGGCTGGCAGAGCACATCGAACGCGCCGAAGCATCGATCGCGTCCGCTGGACTCGATTACGAGCTGGACGAGGCGCAGCTGCGCGCGGCGCTGCACGAGATCGCCAGCGCTTATCCGGCGCAGGATTCGCGCCTGCGCTTCGATGTGTTGCGGACGGCGCCTGCAATGCTCGACACGAGCAGCCGTGTATTAATCGGCATCGGCCCGCACGACCCGCCCAGTGACGAGGTCATGTCCCACGGGGTCCGCGTTGGCTTGAACAGTCGGGTGCAGCGCAGTGAGCCCTTAGTCAAGTCAGCTGGGTGGGTGCTCGAACGGCGCCCCCTGGAAGTGGAGCAGGACGAATACGATGTGCTGCTGCTCGATGACGAAGAGCGCTTGCTCGAATGCACCAGTGCCAACTTCTTCGCGGTGCGGAACGGCGTGATTTACACCGCGGGCGAACATGTCTTGCGAGGTGTCACGCGGTGCTTGTTGCTGCAGCTTGCACACGAACTGATGTTACCGATACGGCAAGTGCCAATCGTTCGAGATGATATCGCGAGCCTGCAAGAGGCCTTCTTGACTAGCTCATCACGCAGCATCATTCCGATCGTGGATATCGCCGGCGAGACGGTTGGAGACGGCAAGCCAGGAGCCATCACTCGCAAGCTGATCGCAGCCTATGACCATATGGCGCAGAAGAATGCTCGCTGGGCGATCAGGCCCGAGAGTTTCGACCCAGCGGAATAGCTAGCAGCCAACCTTAAAAATGCGCGGGGCGCACGGTGCGCGTCATCGAACTCAGATTAAGAGGTATCAAGCCCCTTAGGCTTTCTACGCCCCCCGCAGACAGGGCATTGGGAGCCTTGGTGCAACGCACAGCTGCGTTCCAGGAGCGGTTCTGTGCGGATCGCTCTTTTTAGGTCGGGCTGCTTGGCTCGCTTGGCAAAACGGATGAGCGTGCAGCGCTTCAGCGCCGAGCGGCACGCGCAAATGCAATCCATCCGACCATCAACGCCACCCCGCCAATCGGTGTGATCGCGCCGAACCACTTTGGCGCGCCAAGCGCCATCGCGTACAGGGTGCCGCTGAACACGAGCATCCCGAACAGGTACGCATACCCCGCGGTCTGCGTGACACTCTCGCGTGTGCTGCGAAACAATCCGAAGGCTAGCAGGGCGAGCGAGTGCATCAGGTGGTACTCGGCTGCAGTCCCCCACCACTCGAGCTGCTCGGGAGTGGCGATATCCTTCAGGCTGTGGGCACCAAAGGCCCCGGCGCCGACTGCCAGAAAGCCACTGATGGCTCCGATCGATAACCAGTTCAAGCCCATGCTCGCTGCTCCCGCTTGTTCGACGCTGTTCACGATGGTTTCTTCTTCAGATGCTCTTCTAGCTGCACACCCAAGCCGTCCGCGATGCGATTGACGTAGGCGTAGTACCCGACGACTTCGCAGACCGCCAAGATGTCAGCATCCGAGAAACCGACCTTACGCAGGCCTTCCACATCACCACGGCGCATAAAGGAAGGTGCCAAAGTCAGTTTGGATACGTAGCGCAACAAGGTCGCGCGCCTGTCATCCAAGCCCGCCTGCTCCCAGTTGGCCTCGATGCGTTCGGCGAGCTCATCGTCTTTCAATAGTCGGCGCAGACCGCGCCGATGATGTGCCGTTCAGTAGTGACAAGAGTTCAGGCGGCTGACGACCAGCGCGATCATTTCGCGGTCGACCTTGCGCAAGCCCGAAGAGCCTGTCATGACCGCCTTGTACAACTCGAGATGCGCAGACAAGCCAGCGGGGTGCAGTGAATGAATACGCATGATCGCATCCAGTTCGCCTGTCGTAGGGTCCGCCGCAGCCGCGTACAGCTCGACCAGGCCTCCTTCGGCCTCTTCAGGTGCTATTGTTTGGATCCAAGCCATGGGGTTCTTTCCAGTCACTTCAGGAAGCGTCGACACTCGCGCATCAAGCGCGCAATGTGCGCTGCTTCGCGCTTGAACATAGGCTCGTCATCGAGCACCAGATTCCATTCGTAGTCGTACAGCTCCGGACCACCCAAGGCTGCATTGATCGGTAGATAAAACACTCCGCTCTCGGTCCACAGGCCAAGCGTCTCCCAGCCCGACATGACACGCGTACGCGTTTCGGCGGGGTCGAACAGGCTGCGACCAAGAGACCATCCCTCGCGCTGGGCACCATCCGCGCCAAGCAGTTCGAGTAGCGTCGTCGCAACATCGACATGCGAAGTCGGACGCTCTTCGAATCCGGGTTCGACACCAGGACCGCGAATGATAAGCGGCACAAGGCTTTGCGCGGGCGCGAAGTTGCTCAGGTGTCCATAGAAGCCATGGTCGAAGAACTCTTCACCGTGATCGCCCGTGACCAAGATGATGGTGTCCTTCATCTCACCCGTCATCTCCAACATGTCCCACACGCGTTGCAACTCTTTGTCGACACGCAACAGGGCATTTGAGTACGAGTTCCAGCGCACGGTTCGCTTCTCGGTGTTCTTCTTGGCGTCCGATAGCTCGACGTAGTCAATCGCTAAGGTGTACGGCTCGTACAACGCTTCTTCCTCGGGGAAAGAATATGGCTGATGCGAGCCATCGAACATCAGGTAGGAGAAGAACGGATCTTCGGTGCCTGTCGCTTGCCGAGTCTCGAGCATCTCGACCAGACCATCGACGGCGTCCGTGTCGCACTTCCAGCCCTCCTCATGACCCCAGTCGTCGTGGACGAACTCCTCCATCTCCACCCAAGCTGTCGAACGAAACTCGGGATAGCTCATCGACGCGCTCGAGTAGACGCTCATCTGATACCCGAGGTCAATCAAGGAGCTCACGAGTACGGGCGGGCGGTTCTCGAGATAGACCGGGGACCAATAGCTGCCGTGCAATCCGTACAACAATGTGAACACGCCAAATCGCGTCGCGTTGCCGCCCGCGATGTGGTCCTGGAAGACGCGCGCGTCCTGCGAAAATCGCAGCAAGCCCGGCGTGCGATCCTCGTGCAAGCTGTCTTGCCTCCAGCAATCGATGACGACCATCAAGATGTTCGGCATCTCGCGCTCGCTCGGGAACTGCGGCTGAACTTTGGGGTACTCGAGCAGCAAGTTGTCCGAGTCCAGTTTGACACTGGGCCGTTCGGTCAAGTCGTAGCCAAAGTAGCGCTCGGCGAAACGCTTCAGCGTCAGCGGCTGGTAGTACGGCAAGACACGGGCCAGCACTGTGACACGCCGATCACGGACGAGGTCCGAGAATGCAAAGAACAGCTTCTCTCCGATGAAGATTGGGATCAAGAAGGCCCACCACATGCGTCGCGCGCGCGTCAACGGGCGGACCTCGCGTTGCTCTTCGACGCGTTGCGTCTCGGCGCGCATCAAGCGGGAGCAACCCAAGTACTGCAGTACGAGCATCACAAGCAAGCCACCGATCACCCACGCGTAGTCGCTGTTCGCCAGGCTGACCGCATCGTCCGCGCCTTCGGTCGTCAGCACGTTCCAGACCATCCCGTTCAAGTGACACCTGAAGTGTCCATAGATCTGGACATCGGCGAAAAGCACGAGCTGAAACAAAGACCAAGTCGCGCTTACGGACCACGCTCCTAGCGCGCGACTACGAACGAGTGTCGTCAGCAACAAGCTGAACAGCCCCGGGAACAACGAGAGCGTCAGAACCGAGGAGATCAATCCAAGGCCGCCAAACACCCACACGCTGACCGCACCGCCGAAGGGTGCGTACTTCAGTAGCGGCACGGTGATTAGAACGCCAAGAAAGACGTTGCTCATCCACATCAAATGAGCAATGCGTCGGCGTGCCCCGGCCGAGTTGAGCGACTTCCCATCTACCATGCGCCAGAGACTAGGCACTGCTGTTCGAGACACCAACCACGGAAGCCATTGCTTGCCCGCTTGTCGGTGGACGGCGGTTCAGGCCAGACGCTCGATCGCTGCCATCCAGATCGGTCCCCATTCCGAGCAGTCCGGGAACATGGCCCAACCATGCCCATTGGCCTCGCCGATCGGTGCCTCTAGAGGGACCACCCGCGCGCGCCCCGCTCGCTTCGAATCACTAAGCAGGCGCTCGATGACACCTTCGTTCTCGTCCGGAACGAGCGAGCAGGTGCTGTACAAGATCCGCCCGCCCACGCGCACTGCCTCGAGCGCCGCAGCCAGCATCGCGTACTGGCGTCGCGCGAGCCCCTTGGCGCGTGCTGGCGACCACTGCGCGAGCGCCTTGGGGTCGGCCAACACATGCCGCTCCGACGAGCACGGGGCATCCAGCAAAATCCGGTCGTAGGCATTGGTCTCGTGCAGTCCCCACTTGCTTGCATCGTGACCGGAGACCGTGACGCGTGCGCGGAGCTCCACGGGCAGGTATTGATCCAGAACTTTGCGTAACCGAGCGCGCCGCGTCGATGATCGGTCGTTCACGACCAGCTCCCCCCTCGACCCGAGACCACTCGCTAAGACGAGGCTCTTACCGCCCGGCGCAGCGCACATGTCCAGGACACGATCCCCCTCGGCCACCTGAAGGCTCTGGGCCGCGACTATCGACGCAATATCCATCGCGTACCAGCGTGGCATGCCCGCCGGGTCGAGAGGCGGCGATTCAAAGGCTTCGGCGGATCGCCTGGCGCCCTCGACTCCTGGCATGGGGTTTCCCGGTAAATCCCCCTCCTGATCTGCCCAGGGAGAACAGAAAAGCCCCGACTCCCTGGAACCTGAGAGCTTGTCGCGCAGTCCTCCCCATCGGTTTCCATAGAGAGCCATATAGAAGCTGTCAAAAGTGGGCTTGTTCCTCACGCTCTCATGCCCCACCGGGTTGTTCGTAGCCATTTAGGACCGGGAAACGAAGGCTGCGGTTTCGGCGTCCGGGAAGGACGGTTTCTCCTGACTGGGGCTGTTCTATTTTTTGCCACGAACAATTTGCGAACTCCTGTAACACCATCACTCTTCACCTAGATAAAAGAGCGGACAAGTAGCCCAGAATCGCAGAACCCACTCCCTAATAGCCAGGTATGATTCGCTGAGACTGGATCGAGAGAAGTCGCTCACCACTGAGCGGTAGATCCAGATGGGGAAATTGAGCTTTAAATATATGCTATCTGTACATTTACTTCCGTTTACATTGCTAATTGCGCCTGTTATTTCGGCGCCCCAGCCTGCGACGGCACGAACGCCGCAGGCGTCAGACCCAGTCGTGAGCCCCTCGGGCACCGTTCTGGGATCCGATGAAAACTTCGATACTGCCGTCGGCGGCAGATTCACGAATCCCTTCGGGGGGGCTGCATCGATTGATGTTCTTCCTAATCGCATTTTCCGAATCAATCTCTCCAGCACCGGCACCGGCTGGCAGGAGAGCTTCCTGATCGGGGTGCCTCGCACCCCCGCCGTACCCGCCGCGCCGCTGCTCGTCACCTTTCACAGCTACGGCCGGTTGCCCGACCAGGTCGTACACGACAGCACCTACTTCCAGGATGCGATGGACCGGGGATGGTTCGTAATCGCTCCGACCGGCGCCCACAAGTTCAACTTTGGCATCGACTACGCACAGGAGAACATCCGCGTCGTCATGGATTGGGCCCAGACTTTCCTGCCGATCGATCGCGAACGCGTCTACGGCGTCGGATTCTCGATGGGCGGCGGCGGCGTGGCCTGCTACGCAGCGCGGCACCTGAATCCCGAAGAACTGATGTTCGCGGGTCTTACCAACCACACAGGTACGGTCTCGATCCGAAACGACTACGACAACGCGGTCGACACCAGCTTGTACGAGCATCCGATGATGTTCGGGGCCTCGCCGGCCGGTAATCCGTTCGGATACCAGCGCGCGTCGACGATCGACATCCAGACTGGCAACGGTCAGGTCGACCCCGACAGTGATCTTGTCAGGAACTTAGCGCACATTCCGACCACGGCCTTCGCGGTCGTGAACGACCCCCTCATGCACTTGGTGAATCAAGCCGTTCAATTTCACGACCAGTTGGTGCTCCGCGGGGGCGACTCCGAACTGATGCTAGGGCGAGGTGATGAGCATGCTTGGGCGACTCTGGACGAGACGCAGGTGCTCGACTTCTTCGAGCCGCTCAGGCTCAACATGCCCGGAGCCAGCAGCACGACGACTACGCTCGCGGACCGCGACGGACGCTACATCCACTTCGACATCACTCAGTCGACGAGTGGAACCTTTTCGCCCTTCCGCTGGAACGTGCAGAAGTCGCAGAACCGCTTGTTCTTCGACAACGCCCAAAACATCGCATCTGTCGGCTTCGATCCGGCAGACCTTGGGCTCGATCGCTCCCAGACCCTGTCTACGATCTTGAGCACGACCGGTGGCAACCCGGTGACGCTGCGCCTGAGCGGCTACAACGAGCCGCCCAGCGAGGTGCGCCGCAATGGAATCACCGTGACGAACTGGACGTATGAGCCGGCCTCCGGAACAGTGACCTTCATCGAGGAACTCCCCGCTCGTTACCCGAATTGGGAGATCGTCCCCTAATCACAGGGACTCGGTCCTGAGCGAAGCGTTCGGCGGCTCCACTGCGGATCGCCGAAAAAAAACACCAGACGGCCACCGGCGCCAACGCGCCGGGGGCCGGCGCCTCTTGAAATGGGGCTC
>JBLFWN010000173.1:0-11068 GCA_047611405.1 Planctomycetota bacterium
ACGCGCGCTCCCCGTGTAGGGAGTGCGCGCCTGGGTTCCGATTCTCTTCTGCCCGCAACCTCCCGGATGCGGCAGTTCTTACTTCAACTTCTCCCAGAATTCGGCCGGCATATCGTGAGCGATCTTGAGAGCGCCGTTGGCACCGCCGTACATCGGCTCTTCGCAGCGCATGACCTTGCCCATGCCGAGTCGTTCGGTCATCGCGCGCTCGATGGCGCTGTCGAGGCCACGAATCTGGCCACCGCCACCGGCAAGCAGGACGCGCCCTTTGAGCTTCTCTTGAAACTCGGGGTCGAAGGTGCCGATCAACTCCGACAAGCCTTCAACGATCGGCTCGACGATGCCCTGCGCGGCCTTACGCAGGCAGTCTGTAATATCGAAGGGAGTCGGCTTACCTTTCACGGGCAAGTCGACAACCACTTTGTCGATGTTCTCGGCCACGCTTGCGAAGCGTTCCTTGATGGATTTGGCCATCAGGGTCGTGAACTGGGCCTCCGGGAACTCCTCCCTGAGCAACTCCGAGAAGCGATTGTCGATCCAATCACCAGCATGGGTAATCGTGATCTGATCAGACTCTTCGGGCATCGTGCCATGCATTCGGCACAGGTCGGTCGTACCCGCGCCAATGTCGATCACGAGCACATCATCGAGCATGTCCAGGCCATAAGCGACCGAGAAGGGCTCGGAGCACAGCATGACCGAGTCGACCACCTCACGCGCCGCATCGATGATGGCGGACTTGTTGTTGATCGAGGCCTGAGCGGGTGCGCCGATCACTGCATAGATGAGCTCATCCTTGCGAGGTTTAGCGCGGCGGATGATCTCGGCAATCAAGTCGGTAGCCGCTTTCAGGTCGCTCAGTTCCGATCCATCGTCGCTGCCCTTGAGCACACCGTGCTCAAGCGGACGATAGAAGTCGAGCGCGAGGCGGTTCTTGACGGCATCGCTGCCAAACAAGACATCAGCCTTCAACAGCTTGCGGCTAACGGCATCCTTGGGATAACCGACGAAGGAAGCCACAGTCTCGCGCAAGCCATTGCTGGCCGAGACGGATGTGCGAGATGTCCCGAGGTCGATCCCAAGGTACAAGACGCCTTCGGACTTGTCAGGCTCGAAGCTACTTGCGGCTTGCTCCGTGCTCGTGCTGCCGTCGGTCGAGTCGTTGGTGAAGTCTTCTTGTTCAGACATTGCTTTTGATTCTTGCTGGCAAGTGGCGGGCCCTATGCCCTGCCCGTACTGGTGGTATTGTTGCGGATCAATCGTTCTTCGTCGCCTCAGCTACGCAGAGCGAGGTTGGCTTCGAAGATGTTTGTGAGCATGGCCTTCTTGGCGCCGTCGTCTTCATCCGACAAGCCTTGGACATTGCGATAGATGGAGGAAAGCCCGGTATCGACAGCCTTCATCGAGGCGACTCGTTTCAGCTCGCCTTCCGTCGTCTCGAGACTCTTGGTCAACTTGGTGAGTCGGCGCTCGAGCATGTCGATCTTGCGCACATGCTGACTCTCTCGATTGACCGCGTCAGCCGCCCAAGGTTCGAGTTCGCTGCGCAGGAGTTCGATCACCCGTTGCTCTAGCCGGAGCATGCTTTCGGAGAGTTGCGGCTCGTCCTTGAACAGACCAATGACTTTCCCCAGCAAATCGCCTTCGCGCTGTTTTTGCTCGACCTTGGGGTCCGTCCCCTTAGTTTTCTGGATCAACTCATCGAGCTCACGCTCGATTTCTTCGCGCATGCGGTCGACTTCTGACTCGACATCTTTCCATTGGAACAAGCGGTCGCCACCGCCGTCGCGAGCCAGACCCAGGCCGACCTCTGCTTCTTGGATCAGCCCCAGGAGCCCATTATCGCCCGGGTGCATGTTGTGGCTGACGCCGATACTGAGCGTCAGTCGGCGATCCGGCTGATCGCTCAACTTTAGATCGTGCGCTCCCTCGATCAGCTCTGTCGCGAGTTGACAGGCTTGATCCGGTTCGACATGCGGAAAGAGCGCGAGCAGATAGGGATCCTTGGTCAATCCCAGCCCACGCATCTTCATGTGTGAGGAGACGACTTTGAGTCCTTGGAAAATCGCAGGCAAGACTGTCGCGCGCGTTCCAACATCCGAGTCCGAAGTGAGGCCGTCGACCTCGATCATCAAACAGCTCAACGAGAAGCCGTGGCGACGCGCGTTCTCGACCTCAACGTCCATCAACCGCAGCATCTTGGCTACGGAAACGGATCCCTGCGAGGCAGGTCGTCGAGGCTGGGCGGACTGCGGCATACTTGAGCTGAACTGAGTGAGTGGACGGCGCGTGGCGCGAAGCACGGAGGCGACTGTCACGCAAACTGGGTCGACATTCGCCTGGACCTATCTTTAGCTGTCTCGTTCCATGAATCTGACAGCGCGAATGTAAGCAAGCTTGTCTCGTGACGGATGCGCTGCCACAGGCACTCGCACTGGAACGGAAGGCCCTTGCGAACCCTCGACAGGCGAAAGGTAGAAGCGTCCGAGATCACTATCGTCTAGGGTCCCTCTTTCTGGTTCGGCGCTACGAGCCACCTTCGGCTACCGAACACAGAGTTTCGAGCCAGCCGGCCCGGACACACTTCTTTCGTTGTCCTGACATGATCGACCGGCCGTGTCACCGGTCTGTAAGTCGGTGTCTATTTCTCAGAGAGTTGGGTGTCAGGATCGAGCCTCAATCTTGCGCGCTGGCTCAGCCGCCCGACTCGATTGCAACAGCGCCGATCCCCACAAGTCTGACCTCCGCCGCGTAGGTCTCGAGCCGAGCAGGCACTACTGTGGCTCTCTTACGGCGTCCGCACTGCCTCCTTCGACTTACCATTCATGCAACTCCCCTCCACTTCACGCTGCTCGATCGCCGCCCTTTCGTTCACGGCCATCAGCTTGCTCGCATGTCAGGGGCCAGCCCAAGTCGAGCGAGCTACCGTCGTCGAAAATGCTCGGGCGGGGGGAAAGAGCTTGGGGGACAGCCTGTATCCAGCACTCGGCAACGACGGATACGACCTGCAACATGTCGACTTGGAACTCGATATTGTGCCTAAGGACGGAACGCTTCACGGAGTCGCCCGACTTCAGATTCTGGCCAAGATCCCGCTCAGTGCAATGAGTCTCGACCTGACAGGCCTTGCGGTTGAAACGGTCCGGCAAGACGGCGAGCCACTGATTTTTATCCACGAAGAAGCGAAGCTGGACATCACGTTGCAGGCGGCCGTGAGTGCAGGGACACGCTTCGAGTTAGAGATCCACTACGGTGGAACTCCCAGTTCTGTTCCTAGTCCCTCGGTGCCATTCATCCCTGGCGTCGGCTGGATGCGCGCCGGTCAGGACATCTATGTTTTGAGTCAGCCGAATGGCGCCTCGTCAGTGATACCCATCAATGACCACCCATTGGATAAGGCGACGTACGACGTGCGCCTGACTGTGCCGCAGCCATTGACGGCGATCTCGGTCGGCAGGCTCGTCGGAGTGGAAGACACAGAGCAAGGCCGAGAGTTTCACTTCCGCTCGGATGCCCCTGTCGCCAGTTCGCTCTTCACTTTCGCGGTTGGACATTTCGAGCGTATCGAGGCGATCGGCCAGCCGGTGTCGATGACGTACTACTTCCCGCCGAACGCGACTCGCGAGCAACGCGACATGCAGCTGCGTGGTGGCGATATCTTGGAGTTCCTAACCAGCAAACTCGGGCCTTATCCCTTTGATTCATGCGGTGCATTGCTCTCGACGATGCCAATGGGCGCCGCCTTGGAGACACACTCCTTGCCGACCTATGGTGCGGAAGTCAGTGATGTGGGCATCATCGCGCATGAACTCGCGCACCAGTGGTTGGGCAACAGCGTGACGATCGAGCGTTGGCGCGATCTCTGGTTGGCCGAGGGCCTCGCCGAGTACATGACTTGGGTCTGGCACGAATCCGAGATGGATGATGACGGATTCCGGCAACTGTTGGGGCAAGGCTATGCGTACATGCATGCGCAGAAACTACCGCCTCCCGGAGCTCCGAAAATTGACGAGCTTTTCGGTTCCGGCATGTACGTCCGCGGAGCTTGGTCCGCCCACGCGCTGCGGATGCGCATGGGAGATGCAGACTTCTTCGAGCTCATGAAGCGTTGGACGCAGACGCACCGCCACTCGAATGCAAGCCTGGCCGACTTTATGAACCTAGCTTCCGAGATCGAGGGCGAAGATGTCAGCGACACGCTGAACGCCTGGCTGTTTGCTCCGACACCACCCTTGGTGTCCGGGTTCGAATGGGCGCTACCGCGCCCCGAGGCCACGGAATAACGCGAGCAGCCGATCCACGCGCGTCTCGATCACAGCTGCACGCTCAGGAGCGCTCGACTTGCGGGCGCTCGGCGATCGTCACGAAGCGCTCTTCGTGTTCATTTTTCGCAGCCGGATAGAAGGCCCACCCGATTGCAATGACAGCAAGGTTGGAGGCCAATCCCCAGATCCCGGCATGTAGCGACAGCGGCCGCCATTCGGGTCGGAACAACAAGAGCACGTTTACGAAGACACCAGAAAGCATGGCGAGCAACACGGTCCCACCCCGTATACGGCGGCTGTACAAGGTTGCGACCACCGCAGGCGCGAATTGCACGATCGGGCCATAGGCGAAGAGAAGCAGTGCGACGAGGCCTTGTTCTGACATGACGGCCAACGAGTAGGACGCCATCATCACCGCGACAAGCACGAAGCGAATCGCGCGGCGCTCCTTCTCCGGGGATAACTTTCGACGAAAGGCTGTCACGTAGAGGTCGCGAACCAAGACTGAAGCCGATGCGTGCGCGATCGTATCGCCCGAAGACATCGAAGCTGCCAACGCGCCCGCGCAGAAGAAGCCGACCAGCCACGGAGACAAGTCAAGGTTCATCAACATGTGCGGGACAATTTGATCAGCGGCCTCGGGTGCTGGCTCAAAGAACACGCCCGAGAAACCGATCAGGATGATCGGCACGAGAAACACCTGGAAGGTCGGGTACAGCACAACGGTTCGGCGCAGTGTGCGTTCTTCGCGAGCCGTGAAGGCTTTCATGAACAGGTGCGGCCAGACCGAGAAACCAATCATCGAGACAAGCACCGCACTCGAGTACTCCCCCCAGCCCCATGAGTTTCCTGCACTGGTAAGCCCAGAGGGCTGCAGCAATTCGGGCCGCTCGCTCAGGATCTGCTCGAACATCGGACGGATGCCGCCGTACAACACACCCGGCAAGGTCAGTCCCATGATCCAGGCAAGGACCATCATGAAGACGCCTTGCAACGTGTTCGTCCAACCGACCCCGAGCACGCCGCTGCGCAGTACATAAATCAGCACGACGCCATACACGATTGCGGCTCCTGCTTCGCGCGAGACAGCTCCGCGCGTCATCGATTCGAGCACGTGGCCAGCCCCCTTCATTTGCACAGCCAGGTAGGGCACGAAGGCGACGGTGCTGATGATTGCCATGATGCCGGCCAAGCTCGGCATGCGGAAGCGACTCGCGACCATCTCGGCTTGCGTCACGAATCCGAACTCGCGACCGACGCGCGCGGCACGCGGACCGAGAAAGTAGAACGGAATGAAGCCAAGGGTTCCGAAGCCAACGATGTACAGCACGGCCAAGCCACGCGAGTACGCCCAACCTGGCGCGCCCAAGAATGCGAAGGCGCTGAAGATTGTCGCACCCGTGATGAAGTACATCACCATGGTCCCCATCGCCCGATCGCCCGCAACATAGCCGACCGCACTACTGCTCGACTTCTTTGCAGCGCTCAGCCCCACCACCAGACATGCGACGAGGTACACGCCGCAGATCGACATCACGATGGTTGATGAAGTCACTCCGCGCCTCCCTCGCACGCAGCGGCATCCAACGCACCCTGATAGCGAAGGTGAAACAAGCAGAGCACGGCGAAGGTCGTTGCGACCCAAGTCAGGCTCCACACTAAGCCACTGGGCAGGCCAAAGATGAGTTTGGGCACGCGCTCCATTACCATTGGGTAGACCGGCCAGACCAGCGCCGATGCACACACAGCTGCGTAGAGGATCAACGCAATGCGCAGGCCTCGTCCAACGGGATTCGTGATCTGTCGAGTGAGATCAGAGTCTTGAGTCATGAGGCATGCGGTCTCGAGGGAGCGGTCCCAATGGTATCCGAGTGATCTCTCACGACAGCTTCGTCGATCGTGAGCTGGGTAAGTGCCGATCTTGTCGTCCCACCTACACATTGTCGAGCGCGGTCTATCTCAGTGTGAGGCACCGCCCACCGCCCCTCCCCCGACTCCCCCTGCTCTGGACCCGGTGTCAAAGCTACGCAACCTGACAACTCGCGCGCCGATCCGCTGGCGGGCGCGCTACTGTAGTCAGCTCGCCTTTGTCCGCAGGCGACACGGACTGTTTGGCAGAAGAGCCGGTCGGACACCTCTCATGCGCTTGCCGTGATTGCCGCTAGAATTCGCCCGCTTTTGCCAAGGCACGCCGCAGTGCATCGTCCCCTCCGACAGCGCCCCCTAGACTCTCGACTCTTCCCACTCATGCAGCATCGGATCTCGCGTCTATACCTTCTGGCCATGCCCGCCTTCGCCCTCGGATCTGCGCTGGGATGGAGCCCGCAAGACAAGTGGACGCAAAGAGAACTCGAAAGGGTTACGCGTGTGATAGAACGGCACGTAGAAGAGTTGCGCGGACACTCGTTCAAGCGCCCGACCGAAGTGCGTGTAGCGGACCGCAAAGGATTCTTGAGCTATGTTCTGCAGCGTGATGCCGAACACCGCTCAAAGCAGCAGCAGATCACCGACCAGGACCTGGCTCGGCACTTGGGTTTGATACCCGCCGACATGGATCTGATGGAAACGACGCTGGAGCTGCTCGAACAACAAGTTGGTGGCTTCTACGACCCGAGCGGCGACACCTTCTACTTGATGGAGACTTTTGGCGGTGGCGTCGCCAAGGTCATCTTGGCGCATGAGTTGACGCACGCACTCGATGATCAGCTGTTCGACCTCGACGCTCCCTTTCGACAGCGCAAAGGCAACAGCGACGCGCTTCTCGCATACAGCTGCGTCGTCGAAGGCAGTGGGACAAATGTGATGAATCGCTGGACGCTGGGTCACCGCGACGAGGTCAGCAACGAGGACTTGATCGCTGCTTCTTCCATGGGTGCAGATAGTCTGGCCAAGGCTCCGCCCTACCTGTGGAAGCCGTTGATGGCGGCCTATCTGAAGGGCGAAGCCTTCTTGATGGTTGGCTACAAGCAATTGAAGAAGGAGCGCAAGCGTGACGAGCCGCGCCCTTCTATCAATCAAGCAATCGATGCCGCCTTCGCAGCTCCGCCGCTGTCGATGGAGCAGATCCTGCACCCCGAGAAGTACTGGTCAGAGTCGGAACGCGACGATCCAAGCACCGTCCACCATTCCCTGGAGGACTTCCCAGCGGGCTGGAAGCTGCGTTCCAGAGATGTGCTTGGAGAACTCTCACTGGCGCTATTCACCCAGCCGGTGCACAAACGCAAGGGCCTCGATATGTCGAACCCCATGGCGTTGCTGACGATGAAGTACACGAGCGCTGCCGTCGAGGGCTGGGATGGGGACGAAGTCGTGCTGCTTGAAAACGGTAACGCCCGCGTACTTCACCTGGCCACCACTTGGGACACCTCGGCCGATGCCAAAGAGTTCCGTGACGCCCTCCGCGCAATCAAGCCTGCCTTGATGACGAGCCAAGAAACGCTGGTTGGCAAGGGCAGCCAAACGGGCTGGATCATGCCCGAGTCGAAGGACGATCGATGGTGCTCGCTAGTGGTCTGGGCTGGGTGTGAGCGAGCTGCAATCGAGACGCTGCTCGAGGGCCCTCTGCGCTGGCAAGTCGAGCACAAATGACAATGCCACGAGCCCCGTTGCCGGATGCTCGTGACGTGCACTGAAGCGAAAGCTGGACTAGCTCAGCCGGCCTTCGGTGTGTTGTCCATCGGCGCCAAATCGTTGGCTGCCATCAGAAGATCGCTCTGCAGGCGGCCGATGTAGCGCTCGAGTCGATCCGCTTCGCGCATGAAGGAGGAGGCGCCCGATGTGCCGAACTCCAAGCCCAAATGAAGCTCGCCGTCGATGAATTCCTGTTTGCGGACGATGCATGCCATCTCGAGGGTTTCTTCGTCCTCAGGCAACAGCAGGCAGATCAAGAAGACACCGGTGTGGTCTTGGATCCGAGCAGCTTCCTCGGCCGTGAATCCAAGCGAGATACCGGTCTTGGATATGTTGTCGATGTTGGCCAGCGTGAGCGACTCACCCGCGGGCGTGCAGATCCGAGCCTGAAGCGGCGTCTTTGGCTCGACACGTTGATGACCGCGACGATCTACCAGCAGCGCAAGCGCCGTCAAATCATCCGTGTTCAGCTCGATGCGAATCCTCAGGCGACTAGTTTCTTCCGTGCGAGCGATGATCCGGCCCGAAACCTGGACCGAGGTGCCGACCCGATTGCAGACGACGACGGCCTGAATCGACTGTCCAATGGTGACCTCCGGTCCGCCGGCGCGAAGGAAGTCGATCATGATCCCAGTGTCCGTCAGCTCAGAGAGGCGGCCCTCCTGGGACTGTCCTGATGCGTGAATCAACCGAACGGCTGATTCACTGACCGAATTCATCTTGCTCTCGATGTTTGCCATGCTTGCGGCTCGCGGAGGGTGATTGGCTTAACGGGCGTCCGGCAACTATTAGGTCGTGCGCCTAGCGGCCTGTTGAAGGAGAGCGATTCGCACGGTGCTGGTCCTCGAATGCAGATCAAGGCGCATCATTCCCCTAAGCTTAAACGCCATCTGGGGCCTTGGTGCAACGCAGAGCTGCTGTCGAGGACCGGTGCTGTGCGGATCGCCGTGTTGCGACTGGCTGCTAACGGTCGCCGAGTTCCGAATCGGCCAACTGGCCCAGCCACTTGAAGCTCCATCGCCGGAAGTTTGCTATTTTGGTCCGCGGCGGGCATCGCAGCCCCGTTAAGGCTCATTTTACGGAAATGACCCTGTCCGTTTTGCGAAGATAGCGCCTTAGTTGAGCGAGTCCCTAGACCTCGAGACCCCGGAACGTTCGGACATGATTGCCTCACTTCTACTGGCCCTGCCTACCTTACTGGCTCCCCTTCCCGTGCTGTCTTTGCCGCTCCGGCCCGCCCAGGAGGCGGACGAGTACGACACCAAGCTGACCGCCGCCGGCGACGATGTCGAGAAGCTGTGGGAACTTCAGGCCTGGTGCAAAGAGCAAGGCCGGAACTCAGATGCACGCAAGGTGCTGAAGAAAATTGTCAGCGTCGACGGCGGGCACGAAGCCGCCCGCAAGGCCCTTGGTCACCACTTCTACGACGAGCAATGGTTTTCGAGCCGTACCGAGCTCTCTTCGCACCGCCGCAAAGAAGAGCGCGCGATGAAAGAAAAAGGCTTCGTGCGAATGGACAAAGAATGGGTTCCGATCGCGGATGCCCCCTTCCTTCGTATGGGCTGGGCCAAGGACGAAACGGGCCACTACCAAAGCCCGGCGACGGCCGCGCGCATGCTCAAGGAAGCCAAATTACGCGAGGATGGCTACCAGCAGCAGGACACGACGTGGATCGAGCCCGATGAGTTCGATAAATGGCGCGAGGGACTCTACAAGTGCGGTGACGACTGGCTGGCCGGCAAAGAAGCCGAGGCCTTCCACTCGAATCTGACCACTCCGTGGCGCATTCCGAGCCCCAACGGCAAATTCATCATCGTCAGCACATGCAAGCGCCGCCCGGCCGAATTGGCAGCGTGGCATGCGGACAGGACCTACGGCGATCTGGCGCGCATCTTCGGATTGCAGCCGCTGAGCACTCCTGTTGTGACGGTCGTTGATGGCGTCAGCCAGTACAACATCATGGCTGCTGGCAACCAGGAGATGGGTATTCAGCCGGCCGAGAACTCGGGCTGGTCCTCGATCCATTACGCATTCTTCGGCGAGCTGATGTTCGAGATGAACGAGGGCACACCGGAGTACAACGGCGGCGGAGTCTGCTACTACGCTGCCGATCAGCCGAACCTCGAGCCCTATGGCAAGCACGCGGTTCGCCATGCTGCCGCACTTTCGTACATCGAGAAAATCGATCCGAGCTGGGATTCGATCAGCCGCATGATGGCGAGCGCGAGTTCCGGCGGCGGAGCTCAGCTCGGCAACTTCTGGCAGGAGAAAAAGGTTCCGCTCTGGCTTCGCTTCGGTGCAGCCAGCTATGTCGAGCGTTATTACAAGGACGCCGATTCCAAGAACCCGAACTGGCCCATGGAGTGGTCAACGAAGAACCTTGCGGCCATGAACAGCATGCGTCTGGCACCCGAAGTGCTTGCGTTCCAGATCGATCCGGGCCAGCCGGAGGACTCTCGCAAATGGATGAGCGAATGCGGCTTGCTGGTTTCCTTCATGCTGCACGGCAAGGACGCTGAAGTCAGCGCGGCGCACGGCGCCTTCAAGGCCGCCCTTAAGTCGGGCGGATCGACCGAAGAAGCCGTTGCAAACCTGGTCGAAGTCCTGGGAGGCAAGGACGCCGAGATTCGCGCGTACGGCGACCTTCCCGTGCCGAAGACCGCTGAGGAACTGAAAGCCGAAGCGGAAGCTGCCCCGAAGACCGAAGGCGAAGCGAAAGCCGAAGGCGCCGGGAGCGAAAAATAAGCAGGATCGAGACTGGGCTCGCGGTCAACGCGGGCCGATCTCCCCTCTAGCAATCAGTCCGGGCGCGCCCTTTGAACAAGGGGCGCGCCCGGCTTTTTTGTGCCCCGGCGAAGTGCTAATGAGCTCGTGCTGGGTCGAATACGGCAATATGGGTAGTAGGCAATTGGCGCTGCGGGTACGTGAGGGATCCCCCCACGAGCTTGATCTGAAGCGAGCCCACGCGCAAGCCAGCCCAATGACTGGGTCGTCTGCCTAACTGCCGGAGAGTGTGAGATACCGGCGAGTGGCTTGTCGTAGGGAGCCTGGCCTGGATCTGAACGCTCCCACGTGGTGCCGCACCTGGAGAATGGGCGGCATCCGCCACCACACCGGACGCCCAAGGCACTCGCTCCAGCCCTCTTGGAATACAGCCCCCCCCCCGTCTGACA
>JBLFWN010000174.1:0-11046 GCA_047611405.1 Planctomycetota bacterium
GTTGAATAGCTTCCTTGGCCAGTTTACGTGCATCACGCTTCTTACCATTTATGTGTAGTGCGCATGCCTTGGCAGACAAGGCCATGGACACGACACTTTCGACCGATTGTCCGTCTTCCAATGGATAGGACGGATCCTCTGCTGCAGGAGAGAGCAATGCGCGCGACTTTGTCTCGAGCACATCTGCAATCTCGAGGATCAACTTTTTCTCGCGCCCATTCAACTCGTCGCGCATACCCCAGAAGGCAAGTACGGCTCGCGTCGCCCACTCGACCTCTTGACCAGCCGGCAAGTGCGTCCAGGCCTCGAGCATGGCAGTGCGGCCCTTCTTCTGATCTCCACGGCCGAACTCTGCATCCCCCAACCACTGCCATGCTTCGAATGCGACGGCGGGCTTTCGGATCAGCTTGGTGTGACGATAGAGCGGGTCGAAATCGACCTTGGTGACATCAGTCGCTGTAGAGAGCTCGACTTGCAAGGGGTCGCGCACATCCCAGAAGGCCAAGCGTGCGCCGACCAAAGTGTTGCCATGTGGATCGTCGCGCCGAATTGAATTCAGCAGCTCATCACGCTCTTGCCTGGCGCCGACCACTCCCAACTTAATCGAGAGTCGTAAGCGCAAGCTCAGGTCATCCGGGCTCGCGCTGCTCAGCGTACGCAGTGTGCTTACCGTCTCCTCCCCACGCCGAATTCGATCGACTTCCGATGCGAAGGTATTGGGTCCAGCGAATCCGATGATCGCGTCCTGCGCTTCGCCTTCCGGATTCAACAGCAGAATCGTCGGCACCGTCGAGACCTGGTAGCGAGCGAGCAAACGGGCGCCGGTCGCGTTCGCGGCATCCGCGCTGTAGCAGACGAAATCCGACAGGATCTGCGCCGCTGGTGGAGAGCTGAGCGTCTCCTGATACATCCGGCTGCAATTCGGACTGCTGCCGGACCAGAAGTACACACACACCATCCGGTCCTGGTGCCGTGCGGTACCCAGAGCGCTCATGTACGCGCCCTGGTACCATTCGACCTGCGGCGCAGTCGGCGCCACGACAGGCACTTCAGACGCGATGGCTGGGTCGAGAAGCGTGAGAGCAGTAAGAGTGGAAAGGAGAGTCAGGGACTTCATCGGAACTTGCGGGTGGGCTCTCATGTCGGTCGCTCCGAGGAGCTCCTGGGTTCGAGACAGAGCCCGGGATCAGTTCCAGGTTGCCACGCAACCTGGAGGGGACTCAATCGAGATCAATTTTCTGACGATCCGCCTACGACATATTTCTAAGAGCTGATTGAGTCCCGCGTCCGGGTGCTGGCAACGCAAAAGTCGAGATGGATGCTCGTTCACTGAATTCCGAGGTCGAAGCCCTTCTGGAACACGCTACGTGGGTCCAGGACTTGGCTCATCGCCTCGTGCGAGATCCTGCCCAAGCCGACGACATCGTCCAGGAGACTTGGGTCGCAGCCCTCGCAGAGCGCAGCCAGCCCGTCCGCTCGACCCGAGCCTGGCTGGCCATGGTCGTCAAACGCCTCGTCTGGCAACGCTATCGAGGCGAGAGCCGCCGGCGCGCACGCGAGGAAGACGTGGCGCGAGCGGAAGCATCGCCTTCGACCAGCGAGTTGGTCGAGCGCATGGGGGCACACAAGCAGGTCGTCGGTGCCGTGATGGATCTACCTGAGACGTATCGCGACGTAATTCTGCGGCGCTACTTCGATGGCGAAACGCCGACCGAGATCGCAGAGGAACAGGGCATCCCGATCTCGACCGTGAAGACGCGCTTGCAGCGCGGCCTGGCGCGCTTGCGTGAGCAGTTGGACGGGGAGAACGGTGGCGATGGCAAGGCCTGGGCCATCGCGTTGGCACCCTTGCTCAAAGCGCGCGCTGCTGCATTACGTACCGCGGCTGCAGCGGCACCGAGCGTGAGCGCCCTCTCAATCGCCAGTTGGGTCGCCGTGCTGGCCTTACTGATTGCTGCACCCTTCGCATACCAGCAGCTGAACAGGGCTTCGGAGCCAAAGGCTGTGTCGCTTGTCACGCCAGATGTGCCCGAGTCGTTGCCAAGTGCCTCGGGCCCCGCCCTTCAGCCCGCAACCAAAGCCGTGCGAGAGTCCGTCAACGATAAGGCGGCCAGTGCTGACGAGATAGCAGATGCCGCCTTGGTCGCGAGCCGGCGCGTGCTACGGGGTCGCGTGCTCTCATCTGATGGTGCTCCGGTGGGATTCGTCCTGCTGAACTTTGAGCCCCTGTACCCGGTCGAGTCGCTCGGCGATGTGATCGCGATAAGTGACGCCGATGGCCAATTCGAAATGCGTGGCGCTGTCGGTGCCGGAGTGATTCGAAGCGGCCGCGAGGACTTGGTCACGATCTGCGCGGCGGAAGTCGGCTGGAAAGAGGCCGCCGATGAACTCAGTGTCATCGTTGCTACGCGGCATCCTGTGCAAGGCGTCGTGATCGATGCTGCCGGCAAACCGCTATCCGAGGCGCGCGTCGAGCTGTTGTTGTCGTCAGCGCTGCGTGCGCGTTTCGCGGGGCGCCTGGAAGCGGCCTCTCCCTATCATCCGATCACAGAGACAGAGCAGAGCGGTGCATTCACACTGGGCGACTCGACAACGATCGATGGCGCCGAGCTGCTGGTTCGCCGCGAAGGCTATGTGCCTTGGCGTGCCGAGCTGGAAGCTGCCGCGGGCACTTTGCGGATCACCCTCCTGCGCCCGGACTTTGCAGAGGGCACGCCACTGATCCACGGCCGTGTCTTCGATTCAGACGGCAGCGCATTCGCAGACGCGCACGTTGCGCTGCTGGGCCAGGCTACGCGAACGCAGGCGGATGGCTTTTTCACATTGCCTTGGGATCCAGAGACAGCCGCGAAGGCTACGGCAAAAGACGCCCCGCTGCTCGTCGCCGTCGCGCCTGAGCGCGGAGCCGCCTTTCAAAGGGCGACGCTGGATGCGCAGGGAGCATGGAGCTGGCCCGATGCTCTTGAGCTGCGCTTGTCCGCCAAACCTTTGCAGCTCAGCGGACGCGTGCTGAACGGTAAGGGCGAAGTGGCCACGGGTGCGCTGGTCTGGTTGTCCAACCCGAGTTTGGTTACGGCGCCCGCGCCCGACAACGAAGTCGGTAGGTTGACCTTCAACCTGCCCGCCGGCCAAACGATCAGTGCGCGCGAGTTACCCCAGATCGCTGAATGCATCGCGGTGGGTCAACGGCATCGCCCATGGACATCGGTCAAGACCGATACAGACGGCAACTTCACGCTGGCAGGACTTGGTCAACGCACCTACCTCATATCGACCCTCGATCCAGCCACGCTCGCGATCCGCGAACACGGGCCATTCGAAGCCGGGCAGCAGCAGCTCGAGTTGCCCTTGGACCGCAATGGATTGATCGAAAACCTGCGCGGTCGCGTCGTCGATCCCGATGGCGTCGCGCTAGGCGGCGTTCGCGTTTGCCTGTCCAGATCAGCCGAGCAGATATCGCGTGCAGACGAAGGCATGTTGTCGCGTACGCATCGAACCGAATCAATTCGCACGAACTTGCAGGGTGAATTCTTGCTGCGCAACGTACCGCAGGAAGATGTTCACTTGATGCTGCGTGGGCCGAACATCATTCCGAACTCGATTCCGCTGAGCAGCCTGCAAGTCGATGATGGACCTGTCGAACTCGTTGCGATGCCGGACACGCGCTTGCGAGTTGCCGTGTCCGACAAAGAGGAAGCGATCGGATTCGACTTGGTCGACGCAGCGGGCGAGCCGCTGCTCGTACTGATCCAGCGCGGTCGGGAGTGGCGTTTGACGCCGCGCGTACGCTTGCACTCAGGACGCTCTGAAGTAATTCGCGTGCCGCGGACATCGTCGAAGTTAAGGCTGTGGTCCAAGTCAGAAGTCGTGCGCGAGATTGCCGTCCAATTGGCAGCGGGCGAAGTGAACTTGATTCAGTAGGTGTGCTGAGTCCGTTGCCTCGTTGCGCAGCGGCGCGGGCCGCAGATTCTCGTGCTTTCGGGACTCACCTTCGGCTGACGCTGCCTGAAGCCTACTGGCGTGGACGGAATCTCAGCTTCCGACTAGATTGCGGCTCGCTAGCGAGCTCCGATGCGACAGGCGTCGCTTGATCGGCGGACAGGTCGAGACGAAGGTCGTCCCAGCACACTAAGGACTAGTCGCTTGCGAAGCTGGGCAACTCATCCTGCCCCTGCGCGAACATGCGTCACAGCTGACATAGCTGAGGCAAGGCGGTTTCGCTTGGCCGGTTGCGCATCGATGAACGGGTCTCTTCAAGTAACCGTAACCGGCCGCACTGAGCGTCTACTCGGACCTCTCGCGCTCCGATTCCCGCACCAGATGATTCCAGGCGCGAATCGCATAGTGAACCGGTGAGTGATCCACGAGCGAGGCGTATGGCAAAGACTTGAAGTCCCCCGCGAGCCAATGACCGACGTTGACCTCGAGCTGATCGGCATGCCCGGCAATCTGTTCTCGAACACGCTTCCATAGTCCCGGTTCGTCGTGCAACTGACCGTCCGAGTCGAAGTACTTCAGCGATCCGACATGGCAATAGAAGATTGGTGGAGGCAAGCGCGTCACGATGTCGTTGTTGTTGACCACTCGGTGAACCGGAAAGAGAATCGAGTCCATGAATTCCGCGTCTCCGATGCGCGGTGCGCCAAAGGTATATGCACAGCGTGTGTGTGGGTGCCTAGAGCCCGCGATCACAGCCATAGCGCCTCCGAGACTATGCCCCGCGAAGATAGGCTTGCGACCTTGAATATGAGGCAAGAGTGCTTCCCAGATCTCGTCCAGGGCTGCTTGGAATCCGCGATGGATGCGTGCGTCTCCCTCTTGGACCAAGACCGCGTCTAAGTCCTTCAAAGCATCGTTCACGTCCGCCGAGCCGCGGAAGATGACCCAGTCTCCGGCCAAGATACAGTGGATCCCTCGGCCATGTAGCAACGCGACATCACGCAAGCCTGCACGCGCGAGTTCGGTACGAATGTATTCCGGCTCGGATACATAGCACAGCATGCACAGCTCGGCGAACCACCATGCGTTAGCCGCATCGAAAGCTATCCCCGGCGAAGGCTGAAAGTGCTCGGCATCCCGAAGGTATGCCCAGCTCGCATTGGGAGCGAACAGGGAGTCAAAGCTGTAGTCGCTGGGGAGGGCCTTGGGCTTCAAGGGCGGATAGGTGTCGGTTGCAATAGGGATGGAGTGTCGATCAGACAGACCCCAGAGATACTCGATCCAACGCGAAGCGTGAAGTCTGCTTCCCAGCGCGCGACTGCGATGAGCTACACGACGGCATCAAGCTACGCCACGGGCCCTGAGCGCGCCCTCGACTGGCCGGGAAGGGCGAACTTCCCTCAGGTCGCTGCACTCTTCGGCGTCGACACTGGCACGGCGACAATGAACTCAGGACCGACTTCGCTCTCGACATCGATTCGTCCGCCGTGCAGCTCGACCAAGCGTGCCGTCAGCATCAGGCCCAGGCCATTGCCACCGACGCACATGCTCTCTGTGCCAAGCTGGCTGAAGGCTTGAAAAAAAAGGTGGCGTTGATCGGCTGGAATGCCAACCCCGGAATCCTTGACACGAATCTGCGCCACGGCTCCGAGCTCCTCGTCGGGCCTGAACACAACCGACAGCTGAACGAAATCCTGCTCGGTATAGCGAACGGCATTCGACACAAGGTTGTTGATGATCTCGAGACACTTCGTCTCGGACGCATCGATCACGAGCGACTCAATATCCGTTCGGAAACTGAGCTCGCCCCCCTTGTCCTGAGCCATGAGCCCCATGGTCTTGCAAGCGCCCTCCAGCAATGGAACTAGATCGAGCGCCTCGCAGTCGATGTCCATACGCCCGGCTTCGATCCTGGACAGGTCCATGATTGGGTTGATCAGAGCCAACAAGTGCTTGGCATTGCGATCAATGGTGTCGAGCGCATCCAGCTCCTGCTCGGTCGCCGTATCTTGGCCACGATCGAATGCACCGGGTGACGCCTTCCAATAATCCCGAGCCTCAAGCGCCTTCGGTTGTGTGCTCGGATCTAAGTCGTCATGACTCCGCAGACCGCCGAACGCTGGGTTGCCAGCGCCACTCGTGTTGAAGAAGTGAACCCTCGGTAGGCCAACGAAGAACTTCTCGTACGTGTCACCGAGGTGCTCGATCTCACACTTTAACTAAGACCGCATGCCATCCCATTCAATGTCGCGCACGAGCGGCGACCTGGCGAGCATTCCCATCTCGGCGCAACGCGACCCTAAGTAGCCCTCGTAGCTACGAACGGCCGCTTGCAGATGGCCCTTCGCAGCACTCATGGTCCAAGAGCGGGCGACTCCCGTTCCGCCTGCAATCGAAATTGCGGTCGCGACCACGCAGCGGTGCAAACGTCAGAGATAGGCCCACCCACGAGAGTTTCCGACGGAGAATCATGCTGTAGGTAATGGCAACCACGTCGAATCGATCAATGAGTGACTAAGCGGATACAGAGCCGGGGGGCAATGACATCCGTTGGAAAGACGAGGCCCGACACCTGATCGACGTATCGAACGGTCGTCGTGCCCTGCGGGATTTCGGGCAGCGGATGGGTGATCCCTTGCGCCAGCCCGATCGATGAGCTGAGGGCACAGGTGAGAACGAGTGAGCTTGCTGAGAATGCGGCTGTCATGGGGGGGGCTCAGCGTCCACGATTCCACTCACCAAGGGGCCAGGCACTCTTGCTGGAGAGCCGCCAAGCGGTCGATACAAGCCGACATCCAGCCGCCGAATTAGCTGGTCAGCACTCTACGCACGCCCACGTAAGGGCAGACACGACAAGCCATTGAATAGGGATGCGGCGAGGCGTTTGCGATCGGGCGAGCCGATAACTAGTCTCCGATTCGTCCCACGCACTCCTCCCCCGAACACCATGCTTCGACGAACCGCTCTCTTCGTCCTGCCCTTGATCCTGGTCGCCTGCCGCTCGACACCGGATTACGGCCGGCCCCTGCCCCGAGGTGCAGCCGCATTGCTCGAACTCGGGCCGCTCGAGGCCACGCCCGATCTGCGTCACACATGGATCGATCGAGACGAGCTCGACCCTGCGCTGCAGCGATCCATCGCGTGGACAGACAGTGACTACGCGAAGCAGTTCTTTCCGATTGCGGGCATCGATCACGAACGAGCACTGACCAGTCTGCGGCGCTTGCGTGAAATCTTGTTTGACTCGCCCGGACCGTCCGCCTTCCAAGCGGCGATCGATCGCGAATTCACGTGGTACAAGAGTGCCGGTTGGGACGGCAAAGGCGGCGGCGTCTTGTACACGGGCTACTGCACACCCATCTTGCCAGGTGCCGTCAGCGCGAGTGCCGAGTACCACCATCCGCTCTATGCGTTGCCGCCCGACTTGAAGAAGGGACCCAAGGGCAAGATCTTGGGACAGATCACTCCCGCTGGCTTGGTCGACTACCCGGCGCGCAGAACGATCGAAGCAAATGGCCTGCTGGCGGGTAAGGGCCTCGAGCTCGTGTGGTTGAAGGATCCGATCGATGCCTACATCGCACACGTCAACGGCTCGGCCTTTATCGAACTCAAAGACGGCTCGATGCTGCGCTTCGGATATGCAGGCAAGAACGGACGCGAGTACACATCACTCGGCAAAGAGCTGATCAATGATGGTCACGTAGAAGCCGCAGATATGAACCTGGGCGCGATTCGTGCTTGGGCGAAGTCTTCGCCCGACTTAATCAACGACTATTTGTCGCGCAATGATTCATATGTCTTCTTCACACCGATCGATGGTAATCCGCGCGGCAGCCTGAATGTCGAAGTATCCGACAAACGCAGCTTAGCGACTGACAAACGCCTGTTCCCGCGCGGCGCTCCCGTTTTCATTGATACGAATTTGCCGACAGCTTCGGGCAGCAAGAGCCCATTCCGGCGGCTGATGTTTGATCAAGACACGGGTGGCGCGATCCGTACTGCAGGCCGAGCCGACATTTATCTGGGCATTGGCCCCGAGGCGGAAGAGTTGGCGGGCTTGGTCAAAGCCGAGGGCCAGCTCTACTACTTGTTCCTGCGTTGACGGAACGCGCAATGGCCCGCACATTGGCCAACAATGGGGCGCCGCATCACTCAACGCGCAGCATCACGCTCAATAGAGCTGCATCGAATCGCGTGGGGCTCTCGAGCATCACATAGTGGCCGAGTTCATCGACGATGATGACCTCGTAGTCTTCGTCAACCTGGCGATTGGCTTCGACATTCGTCGGTCTTTGATCCGAGTTGATTCCGACCACCGGAATCGTCGCCGCCCCAAGTGCGGCCGACATGTCGTAATGCAAGAAGTCTTGCAGCAACGAGATCGCGACACCGGGTGTCGACGCAAGCATGTCATCGATGACTTGCACGCGAACGGACTCAGATGCGCTCTCGCGAAACATCTGTGACGCAAAGGTCTGCAGCGTGCCTTCGAAGTCTCTGCTGTACGCGGCGATAGCCTGCTGCAGATTGTGTTCGGGTACGCGAAAGCTGACATCGTGCAGCGTGTCGACAGCAACGACCAGCGCGACACGCTCGGGTGTGGCAGCCGCAGCGGCGAGCGCAACCGGCCCGCCCATCGAGTGGCCGACCAGCACCGCACCTTCGAGCTCCAGATGATCGATGACGCGAGCGACATCCGCTCCGAGTCCGGCGACGCCCCACATCTCGCGCTCACGACCTGATTCGCCGTGACCGGCCAGGTCGATTGCGATGCATTGCTGGCGCGGCGAGAAGGTGCGCATTTGGGCCTCCCAATGGCCGCGTTGTCCGCACCAGCCATGCAGGAAAACCAGCGGCCTTCCACCTTGGCCACGGACCTCGAACACGATCTCGGTCCCGTCTTCGGCAGAGATTCGCTGAACTTCACGATCTCTGTCGGCCGGCGTTTCGGTGGACACACAAGCGGCCGTGAGGGCCAGAAGAAGGGCTAGCTGAGCTCGCATCGGCACAAGGTACGACTTTTTGGAGCTTTCCTGTCCTGCGCTCCTCGCAAGTGCCACTTAGCAGGGACGCGCCTGAACGCGTCGTGCGCCTGACACCAGAAGACGAACTAATATGCGACACATCTCTTCGAGCATTCTCCGACTGACAGCCCTGTGTTCCGCCCTCGCCGTGCCCGCGAGCGCGCAGGTCAAATTTTCAATCGACTGGAACGGACCGACCGTCGGTGTCCCGGATTGCGCCGGCGGCCCTCCGATCACCGAGGCTGACATTCTGGGCCCCTGCGCTGGCGTCCCGATGCTGGGCCCGCTTGCCCCGCCCAGGATCGTAATCCCCGGCGGCGCTCTCGGTATCCCCATGTATGGGCCCTGCGTCGGCCACCCCGGCGGCACGATCTGTGGCATTGAGCTCGACGCTCTCTCTTTTGGACTCGACTCGCCCCTGATGCCGACGCAAGTGATCGCGCCTGGCGACCTGCTGTTCTCAGTGGACGAGTACTCGGGCGGCATGCCCGGCTCGCCCTCTCCGCCCGCGGTCTGGACCGAATTCGGCGGTGGCGATGGCGGTGCTGACGCCTTCACAAACATCTTCCCCTTGCCGCCCGGCCCCTTGCCGCCCTTCGCGAGCCCGCCAGGCAACACAGGCATCATTGATGGAGACGGCCTCGCTCTGGGCAGCCCTTTTTCGTACCCCGGCCTCGGCTTGAAAGAGCCGAACCCGCCGACCTTCGCGCCCGCCACCCCCGGCGACAACTTGGACGCGCTCGACCTGGGACCGCTCGGCCCGCTGGGAGCCTTCTACTCACTCGACTCCGGTTTCATCGATCCCTGCACCGGCCTTCCGAACGGTGCCAGCGCCATGACGGCAGGCTTCTCGGGTGCCGATGTGCTGGTCACCGTCGGCGCTGGCTTGCCCGCCGTCTATGCTCCCGCGCCGCTGCTTGGTCTGGACTTAATCGCTGGCCCTGACAGCGACGACCTGGATGCACTCGCATTGTGGGAGAACGGCGATGGCGTCTTCACCGCTTCGATGCAGCCCTACGACTGGGCCTTCGGTGCTGGTACCGACATGTTGCTGTTCTCGGTTCGCCGTGGTTCGGCCGTGATCGGTGCACCCGACTCCGCGACCGGTACGCCGATCGAAGAGGGCGACATCCTGACGACGCCGATCCCGACCTTCATGGGTGGTGTGTCTCCCTTCCCGGCCATCTTCATTGCAGCCGAGAACATCGGTCTTGGAACGCTTCGCTCCGGCACCCTGGCTGGCGCTTGCAACCACGGCGACGAGCTCGATGCTCTCGATGTCAAAGTGAACATGCCCGCGCTCCACGATTGCAACGGCAACGGAGTCGAGGATGCGATCGACATCTTCACAGGCACCTCGCCTGACGTGAACATGAACGGCATCCCGGACGGCTGCGAGCTCGCCCCGCTGATCGCGACGCCCTACTGCTTCTGCGCCGCTGGTGCTCCTTGTGGCAACATCGACCCGACGGCCGGTTGCCGCAACTCGACTGGCGCGGGTGCTCTGCTCTCTGCTTCGGGATCCAGTAGCGTCACTTTGGACGACATGGTCTTGACCGTCAGCAGCATGCCAACCTTCCAGTTCGGCATCGTCTACTACGGCGCGGCAGCCATCGGTCCCTTTCCCTTCGGTGACGGCCAACGCTGTGTCGGTGGCGGCACCTGCCGCCTGGGCCTGATGAACTCCGGCGCAGCCGGCAGCATCAGCTACGGTCCCGGCATCGTCGGTGCAGCGGCCACGACTTCCTGCGCCATCCTTGCCGGCTCGATCTGGAACTTCCAAGGCTGGTACCGCAACCCCGGCGGACCGTGCGCTACGGGTCACAACCTGTCGAACGCATTGGCGGTGACCTTCTACTAAGTCAATCAGACAAGTGGGTCGGCGCGACCAATCAATAATCTATTAGCGCTAGCGACCTAAGTATCGAAGGGCATCACTCCGCAGGGGTGGTGCCCTTCGATAATTGGGGGGATGTAGGTTTGGCAATTCGGAGTGGCCCTCCTTGCTGCTCCTTTTCAGCAGCGCAGTGCGGCACAAGTGCTCGTCCCAACCGAGGGGCTACTTAGTCAAGGGATTGCAGAA
>JBLFWN010000175.1:0-11045 GCA_047611405.1 Planctomycetota bacterium
CGCTCGGGTCTAAATTGACCTGGTAGAGATGGCCCGGCAGGTCCATCGCCGTGTCCACAGGATTGACATCCAGCAGCCAGAGCCGCATCGCATTCCACCAGTGGTAGGCGTGCGACTCCGCAATCGTGTGGACATCGGGAGTATTCAACAGGTCAATCACGACCCCTGAATCGGATGTCAGATACTCGACGTGCTCGAAGTCCGAGGGAGGGGTAAAGGCACTGATGACGTCGCACCAAATTCCATCGAACTCGATCGTGGTCTTAACCGGAATACCACCTGCGGCGGAGACTCCCGGGATTGTGAAGTTGCCGGCTGAGTCCGTGTAGACCTTTCCGGAGGACTGGTTCTGGCCTCCCTCATCATGGATCCAGCCGATCTCCACGAAGGGGACGGTGACCGACTCCATGTCGGGCGGATTCGCCACATCCCAGTAGGGCAAGTGGTCGGACACGATGAGCGTTCGAACGCTCCCCGTAACATCGAAGCCATGGAACAAATCGTCCGAGGCGACCAACGAACCGTCCAATGCATCGAAGAGATACGCACGTGCCTCGACGGTACGCTCTCCGTCTTCCAACCACGCCTCGACTTGCCATTGCAACTGGGGAACGCGTACGCCACCCACAACGACCTGATCGATGACCAAGCGCGCAGGATCGACCCTGCTCGCGTCGGTACCGTGCGCTTCCAGGAAGAGAGCGCCGGCAGAGACAACAGCCGAATCTGCGCTCCACTCGGCTAGTGTGTGAAAGCCCGTAAGCTCCGGGAGGGCGGTGCATGACAGCGACAACAGTCCGCCAGCCGCACTAAGCAGGACATCAACACTGGCGCCGAGAACCGGGACATTGGCAAAGCCGTTAGAGGCGCTACCCGGAACAGCCTGTCGTAGCCGAACTGTCCACTTATCCGAAGACTCGCCGAGCCCAAGCGGCAGGAATGCATAACGATCATCGATCAGATGCGTCGTGTCGACGCCATGCATCTGTTGACACTCCGCCACGAAGTGCCTTGCGATTGCGAAGCAGGCTGCACCGTTATCTAGGTTGCAGGGAGCACCGACTTGTCCGCCGTACAAGAAGGCGGCGTAGCCGGTCTTGTCATCCGGCAGAAGGACCCAACCACCTTCGTGCTCAGAGCACCATTCAGTCAGCCAATCGTCGAGGTCTACCTCAATCACGGGCCCTGGGAAGGCGAGGGGGGGGTAGTAAGAGCGCGAAGGTTGCGAGCGATGCGAACATAGTGTTTTTCCTTAAGCTCCACCCTAGCCGCTCGCGCAGGCCTGGGCGGATCGACCTCGAATTTCCACTCCGACACGGGTGCGCTAGGGCCATGCTGGGGCGTGGCGAGGCTCATGGAGCGATGGGGAGGCCCGAGTCAGGCAGATCCTTGCTCTCCCCTTGAATGCGCCTCCCTACTCTAGAGATTCAACTGCATCGAACGAGCCCCGCGCGATTACCAGAATCGATGCCCCCGTCGGTCGCTGAAGCTAAGTTTCCGCGAACGGAAGTGGCTTCGCTCCGGAGCGGGCTCTCGGGACAAAGATCCCGCACACCAGAAACGAAAACAGCCGGCTCACCCTCGGTGAGTCCGGCTGTTTTCTGTCCTTCGAGCGGCGCCTACGGATGACTCCGCCACGCCGCGCGCAACTGCATCAATCGCTCGTAAGATCCCGCGGCCCGTAGCGAGCCGTCGCGCCCAGCTCTTCGGCGATGCGCAACAAGCGGTTGTACTTCGCCACACGATCCGAGCGGCACGGGGCACCGGTCTTGATCTGGCCAGCGTTCGTCGCGACCGCGAGGTCAGCAATGGTCGTGTCTTCGGTTTCGCCCGAGCGGTGACTGATCACGTTGCGCATTCCACAACGGTGGGCCAACGCGATCGCGCTCAGCGTCTCGGTCAGGGTGCCGATTTGGTTGACCTTGATCAGGATTGCGTTGCCGGCCTTCTTGTCGATGCCTTCGCGCAAGCGTTCGGAGTTCGTGACGAATAGGTCGTCGCCCACGAGCTGGACCTTCTCGCCGAGCACCTCCGTCAGCTCTTGCCAACCCGTCCAGTCATCTTGATCGAGGCCGTCCTCGATCGAGAAGATCGGGTACTTCTCGCACAGACCGGCGTAGTAGGCGACGAGTTCGCTGCTGGAGTGACCCTTGCCATCGATGGTGTAGACGCCATCTTTGAAGAACTCCGACGAGGCGGCGTCGATCGCGATCTTGATGTCGTGCCCGGGCTGCAGGCCGGTCTTCTCGGTCGCTTCGAGGATTAGCTGGATGGCTTCCTCGTTGCTGGCCAAGTTCGGCGCGAAGCCGCCCTCGTCGCCGACGGCCGTGTTCAGACCGCGCGCTTTGCAGACGGCCTTGAGCGCGTGGAAGACCTCGACGCCCATGCGCAGGCCTTCGGCGAAGGTGGTCGCACCCATCGGCATGACCATGAACTCCTGCAGGTCGACATTGTTGTCGGCATGCTCGCCTCCGTTGAGGATGTTCAGCATCGGAACCGGCAAGATATGCGCCTGTACGCCGCCCAAGTAGCGGTACAGCGGCAGGCTGCACTCTTCTGCGGCGGCCTTCGAGACCGCCAGCGAGACGCCCAGGATGGCGTTCGCTCCCAGGCGCTCTTTGTTCTTGGTGCCGTCGAGCGTGATCATCGCGCGATCGACTTCGCCCTGATCGAGAGCTTCCTCGCCCTCGAGCTCGTCGGCAATCTCGCCGTTGACGCTCTCGACGGCCTTCAAGACTCCTTTGCCGCCATAGCGGCCCTCCCCGTCCCGCAGTTCGTGTGCCTCATGGATGCCTGTACTGGCTCCGGACGGAACGGCCGCGCGGCCGTAAGCGCCTGAGGCGAGTTCAACATCAACTTCGATGGTCGGGTTGCCGCGAGAGTCAAGAATCTCTCGCCCGTGAATGCGGACGATTTCGCTCATGATGAGCGGGATAGTAGCGTTGTTCGGCGTGGAGAGTACGTGAGGGTACGTGGAATTCGACGATGGTGCAGAGGACGCGAGATTGAGCTACGAAGGAAGGAGCCGCCGATCACATTAGATTCCGATGAACGCGTAGGTTCGGGCCTTCCAGAATCCGGCGCGGAAGCGTTCCGAGGCGGTGAACTCTGGTTCTGGACTGACGCTATCTCGCAGCTTGCTCGCGCCGGACGCGGCCCGGGCGCTCCCTCGTGGGCTCCTTGGGTCGAGAAGGATCAGAATCCAGTGCTGAAATCAGGCCTGGATTCGGCGTAAGGAAGAGAATCAGCTCCACAGGCGAACCCAGCCTCGCGCGCGAGCGGCATGGCCCATTATCATGCGTCCCACACGATGAAGCACGTATCCATGCTCCCCAATCTGTTCACTCTCGCCAACGCGGCCTGTGGACTCTTGGCCCTCTCCAAGGGCATCGACGCTCTCGCGGGCGATCCCGAACACTTCCCGCGCATGCTGGAGACCGCCTGTTGGCTGGTCTTTTTGGCCATGATCTTCGATGCGTTGGACGGCAAAGTCGCGCGTCTGACGGACAGCTTCAGCGACTTTGGCGCTCAGCTCGATTCCTTCGCCGACGCGATCACCTTCGGGGTGACGCCGGCGATCCTGGCGAAGGTGCTGCTCGAGCGCGAGTTGGGCCTGCACCCGCGACTGCACTTCATGGCTGCGGCGGCCTTCTCATTGATGGCGATCCTGCGCTTGGCGCGCTTCAACTTAGAGAACGATCACGACGAGAGTTCGCATTCCGAATTCCGCGGACTGCCATCGCCCGCAGCGGCGGGCACGCTGGTCGCGACGATCCTGATGTATCTGTCGATTCAAGGCACGATCGAAGTCGACGGCGGCATCGCGACGCCGGTCGGCAAGGGCGTCGCTTTCTTGCCCGAAGGAGTGCGCGAGTTCCTTGCCAGCGTGCTGTTGCCGCTGTGCTTGATTTTGCTACCCGTGCTCGGCTTCCTGATGGTCAGCCGCGTGCGCTACGTGCACATGGGGGCGGCTATGTTCCGTCGCCGGCAGCGCTTCATCGCGCTCGTGCAAACCGTCTTCATCGGCTTGCTGCTGTACATGGCACCCGTTCCCTTCTTGTTCGTGTTCGGCTTGACCTATGTGACATGGGGCTTGATCGCCTCACGGCGCAAGCGCGGCAGTTCGAGTGGCGGACCGACGGGAGTTCCCGACGAGGAGATCGCGGCATGAGTTATCGCGTTGGAGCCGTCGCGCTCGGTAGCAACCTGGGAGATCGCGAGAAGCAACTGATGCGTGCGGTGCGCAAGCTCGAACGCACGGAAGGCGTGATTGTGCTGCGGCGTTCGGATTGGATCGAGAGCGCGCCTGTTGGCGGACCGGCCGGGCAAGGACTGTACTTGAATGGTGTGATGCTGATAGAGACCGAGCTCGAGGCGCTCGCATTGTTGGAAGTGTTGCACCGAATCGAGGCTCAGCTTGGGCGAGAGCGCGAGGCCGAGAACGAACGCAATATGCCGCGTACGATCGATCTCGATCTGCTGTTCCTTGGCGATCTCGTGCTCGAAGACAAAGCTATCCGGTTGCCGCATCCACGCATGGACGAGCGTATATTTGTCCTCGAACCTCTCGCACAACTCAGCCCTGACCATCTGCTGCCAAGCGGCGTGACTGTCGCAGAGCGACTTGATGCATTGCGCGCCAAACTCGCAGACCCGGACGGGAGTTCCACGACAGCATCGAATGCGGAGGGCATTGCATGATTATCTTTGAAGCGGTTCCGCAAGCAGAGTCCTGGTGCCAAAGCGTCCGCGCGCGCGGGCTCTCGCTCGGAATGGTTCCGACGATGGGCGCGTTGCACGATGGACACTTGCAACTCGTGTCGCGCTCGATCAAGGAGAACGACCGCACGTGCGTCAGCGTCTTCGTGAACCCGTTGCAGTTCAACGATCCTGCGGATCTCGAGCGCTACCCGCGTGATTTCGAAAGTGACACGCGAAGCCTGGAGGAGCTGGGTTGCTCGATGGCCTTCACCGGAACGCCGGACGAATTCTTCGGCAAGAGTTTCGCGCAGGGCGACCAGCAGGAACTGCTCTTGGAGCCTGGCCCGATCGCCGAAGGTTTGGAGGGCACGGAACGCCCGGGTCACTTTGCCGGCGTCGCGACCGTGGTCGATCGCCTCTTCCAAATCGCAAGTCCCACGCGCGCGTACTTTGGTCGCAAGGACTTCCAGCAGTGCATGGTCGTTCAAGACTTGGCACGCTCGCGCGGCGGACCCGAGATCGTGTTGTGCCCCACCGTGCGCGAGGCTTCCGGCCTGGCCATGTCATCGCGCAACTTGCGACTGAGTCCGGTCGAGCGCGCCCGTGCGTTGAGCTTGTCCCAGGCGCTGCGTGCAGCAAGACAATGTTGGGACGCGGGCGAACGCGGGCCGGGCCGCTTGGCGGATGCGCTGCAGCGCGTGCTCTCAGCGCAGCCTGAGATTGAAGTCGAGTACGCAGAGATTCGCGACCCGGAGGCCTGGAGCGTGCAGCGGCCGACGCATGAGCTTGAGCGAGCCGTCGCCCTGCTCGCTGTGCGCGTGGGGCCGGTGCGTCTGATCGACAATCTGCGGCTGGATGATCCTTCGGATCCGATGCCGGCCGAGACAACTGCGCCCGCCTCGGTCGAGCAGCCCTCGTGAGCGAAGTTCGCGCGGGCGCTTCCGAGTTCGTGACCATCTTGGCGCCGGCCAAGGTCAATCTGTTCCTCGAGATCGTCGCGCGGCGAGCCGACGGATTCCATGAACTGGTCAGCTCGATGCTGGCGCTCGATCTAAGCGACCGTCTGAGCATTGCCAGCAAAGACTCGCCAGGGATCCGCCTGCGACTGGAAGGGCCGCATGCTTCGCCCGATATTCCGACAGGCGGACGCAACCTGGTCGTTCGTGTAGCGACTGCTGCGCTGCGTCAGGCCGAGGCCGAAGGTCACCCCGTTCCAGAGGGTCTCGAGCTGATTCTCGATAAGAGAATCCCTAGTCAAGCCGGCCTCGGAGGGGGCAGTGCAGACGCCGCAGCGGCTTGGATCGCGGTCGAGCAGTCATTAGGGGTTGGGCTCGATCCCAAAATTCGTCACCAGGCGCTGGCAGCCGTCGGTTCGGACTGCGTTTTCTTCGCTGAAGCTGTAACGGGCTCCGGTTTGTGCACTGGACGCGGTGAGCAGGTGCAGACGCTGCCAGCGCCGAGCGCCGATTGGTTCTTAGCGCTAGTGACGCCTGAAGTTCGTTGCCCGACTGGAACGGTCTATTCCGCGCTGCCGCAAGCTATCGACTGGAAATCTCCTGCAATGGAGGCACCTTCCAGGATGTTGGAAATGGAGGCGGAGCCTGCGCGCGCTCTCTTATTTAACCGCCTCGAGCGCGCTGCTACTCGCGCCGTGCCGGAAATGAGCGCCTGGTTCGATTGCCTGAAGGACGCCAATGCTTCTCACTTCCGGCTTTGCGGGAGTGGCTCGAGTGTGTTCGGGCTCTACCCCGATGCAGCCTCTGCGCAAGCCAGCTTGGTGCGCATTCAGGACTTAGCGCTGGAGCGCACCTTGAATATTCGTGGTTCTTGGGTTTTGAAACCGGCAGGGAGAGCAGTAGTACGGACATAGGCGCGACGCTGAGGGGTGTCTCACCGCAAGAGCCGAAATGAACATCACCGAGATCCGCGTGCGTTTGCTCCCGAAGCAACGGGACAAGCTACGTGGGTTCGCGAGCATTACGATCGACCAGAGTTTGGTCGTGCGCGACATCAAAATTATCGAAGGGGGATCGGGCCTCTTCGTAGCCATGCCGAGCCGCAAACTGTGCGACCGTTGTCCGGGCTGCTCGGGCAAGAACCACATGCGCGCGCGCTTCTGCAATGACTGCGGCGAGCGGCTGAAGGGGCTGCGTTCGATGGAGGATGAACGCGGTCGGCCGCGGCTGTATGCCGACGTGGCGCATCCGATCAATCAGCGCTCACGCGATCACGTCCAGACGAGCGTCATCGAAGCCTTCCAGCTGGAACTCGAGCGCTCGAAGAACGACGGGTACAAGGCAGTCGAGTTCAGCGACTTGGACTACGACTATCTGGCGGAGTACACGAACCAGGCGCCGAGCTGAGGGCGGACTTTTTCGCTGCGCGTCTGCTTCATGGTGGCTCTGCCAGGCGGAAGTCCCGACGAATCTTAGGCTAACCAGCGCTAGCTGGCAGTGGCTCGGGCGTCATGGAGCGAGCGGAGGTGCGTGACGAGCGTTGCGCGAGGCCGAAATCGTCGGCGGCCTCCTAATTCATTGGGCTTGTACAGTGGGATCTGGGGGTTCCGCGTACTCGAGTTTTCCGGGTGGGGGCCGGTGCGTGCATCGGCCTTCTGACGATGCAGGATGTGCGTCGAGACCTGAACTCAATCCAGAAGCGTGCTCAAAGCCAACAAGCCCCTCTGTTGATGGCATCGCAGGGAAGCTTGCTTAGCGCGTAACTCAAGCAGCCAGAAAGGCGCCCCTGAACTGGCGAGGGCGACGTGAGCGCGTACCTTGTGCACATGGCCAACGTCGTCTCCTGCCAAGCATCCAGTTTTGACCTCCTTTGCCGCGGCGCGTTGGCGCAGGCGCCTATCGCGGACTTGATCGAGATCCGTCTCGACGAGATCGGTCACCCCGGACGACCGGCCCTCGAAGCATTCATCAAGGAATGCGACAAACCGGTCATCGTCACGATTGGCGGTCCGGAGGGGCACGGTAGTTTTACGGGCAGTCTCGACGAACGCTTGTCGCTCTTACGCGACGCCGCGCTCGCCGGCGCGATGTTCGTCGACATCGACTGGACGCTGTCGCTTGAGTTGGGCGAAGTCGAAGCGCCCTGCCACCGCATCGTGTCGCGGCATCAGATGGATCACACGCCCGATGACTTGGTAGCCTTCGATGAGGAGGTGCGCCGCGTCTTGTACGAAGGCGATGTGATCAAGCTCGTGTCGCATGCACAACGAGTCGAGGATGGCTTGCGCATGCTGCGACACTTGCGCGCCGCACCCGGTGGGCTGGTCGCGTTCTGTGCCGGCGAAGCAGGTCGCTTCACGCGTTTGTTCGCGCCGATCCTTGGTTCACCTTTCACCTACTCAGCACCTAAGCGCGTCAATGGCATTCCGGACTTCGCTGCTACGGCTCCGGGTCAGTACACAATTGATCAGCTGCTGGGGGAGATGCCGCCCGGTGGGCTCTCGCCGGAAACTTCGATCTTCGCCATCATCGGCAGCCCAATCGCGCACTCCTTCTCGCCTTGGGTGCAAGGCATGTCGATGAAGCATGCGCACCTCGACGCGATCTATGTCGCGCTGGAGCCGACCGACTTCGACGAGTTCATGGGGCTGTACGACGACTTGTGTTACCGAGGCTTGTCAGTGACGGCGCCCTTCAAAGAGGACGCCTTCCGCTTCGCGAGCACGACGGATGAAGCGGCGACGGGTGCGGGGGCTTGCAATACGCTCGTGCGCGATGGCGACGGGTGGCGCGGGTTCAACACAGATCGCACGGCCATCGAAGAGACTCTGCGGCGCGCGAGTCGGCACCATGCGGATCGTGTGGAGGAAGCGACGCCGACAGCTGTGGCGCACGCGCTGATCCTGGGGGCGGGCGGAGCCGCTCGAGCGGCTGCGATTGCAGCGCGTAGCTTGACGGATCGAGTGACGATCGCATCACGGCGGCCGGAGCAAGCGCAGGCGGTGGCGCAGGATCTGGGGCGCGGCATTCGGTCGATCGCCTGGGATCGCATCGGCGAAACCGAGTACGACTGGCTTATTAACTGCACACCGATCGGATCGCAGGGTGGGTCTCCTCTAGAGGCAGGCAGCTTGCGACCCGAGAGCCTCGTGTTGGACGCGATCTACGATCCCATTCGGACCGAGCTATTGATGGAAGCGAGTCGCTGTGGCGGGACTCCGGTGCCCGGAGCCGAGTGGTTTGTGCGCCAGGCAGCCGAGCAATTCAAGCTGTTCACTCATCAAGATGCGGACGAGGCTTTCATGCGCTCGTCCTTCGAGCACGCGATGCGCGAAGGCGGGCGCTCCGCTTCGAATTGATCGAACCGGAAGTTCTCACACAGATTGCACGCTCCACGCGTATTCATCGCAGGTCGCCTGCGGCCTTGTTACGATGAGTCGATCAACGATGGAGCACACCACACGAGCAAGATCGGGACTAAAGCCTGAGGGGCGCGTGTGTGTGCCGAGCTTCCATCGATGCCTTGCTGTCTTCTTTTTCATTGCCGCAACATTCGGTATCGGCGGCTCTCGGGCGGTTGCGTGCTCGCTGCAAGCTGAGGCTGTTGAGGAGCAGCTTGAGCGAGAGCTGGCGACTGATCTCCAGCCGGAGGTTTTGACTGCGCAGGAGACTGGGCTGCAAGTGGAGGCGGCGCGCCCGGACGATGCTGCGGGTACAACGAGCGCGACGGATGCGGCCGAGAAGGAAGCGATTCATGCGACCGCGAAAGCGGAGCGGGCGCTGCTCTCCGATCTGCACCTGAAGCTCGAACTTCACTCCGGATCCGAGCTCGAGTCCTACGCTCGCCAACTGATCCTCGATCACCCCTTAGTCGGGCTCGATGCGTTGTTGCTTCGCGCCGGTTCGGAGCTGCCGCCCGGAGTCACGAAAGCTGTGACCGCAAGACGTAAGTCGATGCGCGAGGAAGCACGCTTGCTGATGCGTGTCGATGTCGCGTCGACTGACCCGAGCCAGTCCGTCTGGGAAGAGCGCTTGCGGGTACTCTTCGATGGGCGCGAGCTCGATCCGGACTTGCACTGCGCGTTGTTTTCGGTCGTGGCGCATTTGGACTTCTACGAGTTCAGTGAGGATGTCGCATCAGGCCTCGGGAACGGAGGCTCTGCGCAGCTGAGGCACGCCGCGCGTAAGTCGTTGTTCTCGCTCTACCGCATCTGGTTCGACGGCGCGGCTCACCTGGACGACTACCGGCAGGAGTTGGTCGACGGGGTACCGCCGCAGGCGGTCAATGATCACCTTGCGCAAGCGCAAGTCAGAACCGACGAGTCGACGCTGCGTTTGATCGCGTCGCGACCCGACTTGTGTGGGGAGGCGTTGTCCGATCCTTCGCCGGAGGTTCGCGAAGCAGCGGCGAAGTCCTTGTTGGAGAGCGTTGGGCAAACGCTGATCTCCGGTGGTGATGCGCGCAGGATGCTCTTTGATGGCTTTCCAGCCGAGCCGGACGCCGCAGCCTTTCGCGCGCGGCTCGATGCATTGCTTGAGTTGTGTGCCAGCGAGCCCGCGAGCGGCGATGGCGTATCGCGCTTGCGTGCGATTTTGTGTTCGCTCGACGCTGATCGCGACATTTTGTGGTCGGTTCTGCATGGCTTTGCCCGTCTGCGTTGGGATGAGTCCGTCAATGCGACGGGTGAAGAGTCGCTGACGTATGGTGTGACCAAAACAGCCGAGCTCTTCGCGCGATTGGTGGATCGGGAGCGTTTGCTCGACGCCGACCTGTTGCGCCAAGGCCTTGCTGACTTGCGAAGTATCAGTGAGCGCGCCCGACCCGAGATCTCCGCACCTGCGCGAAAGGCCGTCTTCTTCTTGCTGCGCGAGTATGGCGGCAACTTGGAAGTGCGGCGTGCTGCGGCCAGTTCAGCCGCGGTTGTGCTTTCGCCGAATGATGTCGATGCACTCGTAGATTTGTTCGAAAGCGTCAGCGATGCGCCGCTCGTACGTGACGAGTTGCTACGCACGATTGGCAAGCTGACGAGTCGGCTGCAGCCGACGAGCGAGCCCGCTCGGCGGGTCTTGGCCTTGCTGGTCGAACATCTCGATGAGCCCGAGGTCGACTTGCGTCGACGCGCATTGAACGTCTTGGTCGATCCAGGCATCCATGAATTGGTGATGTCCGCCGGAGACCCATTGCTGGTCGATGCGCTCGCTCGGCGACTGACGAGCGAGACCGATCACGAACTGTGGGTGGCCGACTTCAAATTGCTGTCCGGATTTCCACGGCCCGACTTGGTGGACACGGTTCTCGGGACCGCGATGTTTGCCGAGCTTGTCACCGGCAATGAACTCGATCGTGTCACCGGCATCTTGGCCGAGTTGGCCGGAAGCGACCCGCGC
>JBLFWN010000176.1:0-10980 GCA_047611405.1 Planctomycetota bacterium
CGCCGGATGCGTCCAAAAGCGATTGAACCGAGGCTGACCTCGTGCGTTTGGCCACACGTTGAAGGACACCTGGGACTTCGAACGCGATCCGCTCTCTCGACTTCGAAAGGGCGATTCCGCGCCCTTCGAGGCCTTCGTGAGCCGCGAAACAAACACCTTTCTGGCCTTCTACCGCCGGTTGGGCGCGAGTGCCTCCGAGTCGGAGGACTTGGTCCAAGAAGTCTTCCTAAAATTGTTCCGACACGCCGAAACCTACCAAGCCAGCGGACGCTTCAGCGCCTTCGCCTTTCGCATCGCACGCAACGCGTGGATCGATCATCGGCGTCGTAGTGCAGCAAGTCCGCTGGAGTCCGCGCGGCAGTCGAAGGCCAGCGATGAAGCGCAGGCGGCTCGCGACGATGCGCTCGGGCAGTTTCCTGGCCGCGAGGAAGAGCCCGGAGTCGTTCTGGGGCGAAACGAGGAGGCGGGCCGAATGCGCGCCGCGCTGGCCAAGCTCTCTGAACCACACAAGTTGGTGTTTGAGTTGGGAGTTCTGCAGGAGCTTCCCTACGGCGAGATCTCCGAGATTCTTGATGTACCCGTCGGTACCGTGAAGTCGCGCATGTTTCACGCAGTCCGCAAATTGAGAGCGGCTCTCGGAGAGGATAGCGATGAAAGCTGACAGCCCCAAAGGACCCTCGCGCGAGCAACGCTTGTTCGAGCTGCTGCACGATCAGAGCGACCTCTCGGCTGCACAACGCAGTGCGTTGGAGGCCGAGTTCGGGCCGGACGAGATCGAAGCCGAACGCGAGGAACTCAGCGCATTCTTTTCGAAGTGCAAAGAGACCTTCGATGAACCCGGGGACACGAGCGGAGCAGACTCGAAGGCACTCGTCGATTCAATTTTAGGTCGCACGACGCGCGAAGATTTGAGCTGGCGCGGCGACCTGCGCCTGGTCGGCAACTTCTTCAGCCGTCACTGGGATTCATCGCTGATGGTGCGCCTGGTTGCGGCCAGCTTAGCCGTGCACATTGCCGCGCTACCGATCCTTGCGCTCGTGATGATCCTGCAAGAGGACGAACCACAGATCATCAAGTTCGAAGCGCCGCCGGATTCAATCTTCACCGAGGCGGACCAACAAGAAAGCGCTGATGGCGACGCCATTGACGTCCTTGATGTACCGCAGCTTGACGAAAGCATTACAGCTCAGGGCGATGACAACGATTTGTGGCAAGAGGGCCGCGCCAGTGCTATCGCATGGGCACGCTTCCACTTGCGGCTCGGTATGCCCGCGGCCGATGACGCGGCTACGGCCGAAGCTCAATCAGACCTGACGCGTATGCTGCAGGCTCGTGCTGAGTACGTCACGACTGGCGCAGGCACCCTTGAGGCACCCAAGCCGGAAGGCGACGTCGCGCTGCACGTCCTTTGGGTTGAGCACCTACTTGATCGCTATGTACTGGAAGAGCGCGTGCCGGCAGGATTCGCGAATGCGCTGGCTAGGCTCGATGGCGAGACTGAAGCTGATCGAGTGTTGTGCGCGGCAAGTTGGGCTAGAGCGCGTGACTATCACTTGCTGACCGAGGACGAGCTATCCGACTTGGAACGCGATCTTTCTGACTTGGCAAGTGGCGCTCATTCGGCGCCGGCACTAGCCCTGCAAGAGCATTCCACGCAACGCTCCGGTGCACCCATCGATGCGCTCTGGATCCAAATGCTGCGCATGGCTCGCGGTGATGAGTTGCAGCTGAACGCGACCGGCCGCGCGTGGCTCGCTTGGCCCGAGGCTAAGTAGGCCAAGCGGCCGCATAACGCGCGGGTCTATGCAACGAACCGGACATGCAACGAACCGGACATGCAACGAACCGGACATGCAACGCGCCGTGCTACTCATCGCGGCGCGCTATGTGCTGCGTTACCGCGTAGCAAACTAGTGCAAATTGCCGCGCAACTCGACTGGCTTTTTGCTGTGGATCATGCGCATGTTCAGCATCTCAACCAAAATCGAGAAGGCCATGGCGAAGTAGATGTAGCCTTTCGATATATGGAAGTGCGCACCTTCGGCGATCAGCGTCGTACCGACGAGTAGCAAGAAGGACAACGCCAGCATCTTCACTGTCGGATGCTTGTGGATGAAGGCCGAGATCGCGGATGCGCTGAGCATCATGATGCCAATCGCGATGACGATGGCGGTAATCATGACTGGCACGTGATCGGCCATACCCACTGCAGTGATGACCGAGTCCAACGAGAAGACTAAGTCTAAGATCATGATCTGGACGATCACGGAGCGGAAGGAGACGGCCTTGGTCGCGTCAGTCTTCTGCTCCATACCCTCGAGGCTGCTATGAATTTCATGCGTCGCCTTCGCGAGCAGGAAGAGCCCACCGACGATTAAGATCACGTCGCGTCCGGACACTTCGTGGCTGAAAGTGCTGAACCAAGGCTCGGTCAATCCCATCACCCACGAGATTGACAGCAGCAAGACGACGCGGCCCACGAGCGCTGCCAGCAGTCCAATTTGTCTTGCCTTCGCCTGCTGTTCCTCAGGCAGGCGGCCCGTCATGACGGAGATGAAGACGATGTTGTCGACCCCCAGAACGATCTCGAGCAGGGTCAGTGACAAGAGCGCCATCAGCGCCGAAGGTTCGAAGATCCAGTCCACGGGGGTTGTCTCGCGAGGGTTGTGAGTGGGGCAGGCAATGCGCTATCGCTCGCAGACAGGGTAAATCTGCCTTGGCCAAGCGGGCCGCTAGAGTTTGTGGATCTAGCGACCCCGAAACTCGTGTTCAGGATCGTAGGGTTGGAATGGGATGTGACCAATTGGAAGCTTGCTGCAGCGGCGAAGCGAGGTCGGTGTACGGTGGCGGGAGGCCGTGGGGGTGGCAGCGATGTCTTAGTCGCTCGTGATCTGGGTTAGCCTGGATGGCCTAGGCCCACCAGGAATGAGCTCGAAAAGACGAAGGCTCCCTGCTCGTCCCGGTTTTCATACCAATGCCAGCCAGACCCTCTTCAGCCATCGAGGCCAACCCGTTGGGTCCTCTTTGGGTTGAGGAAACCCTCGCGTTCATTCTCGAATCCCGCGCCGCAGCCCTCATTCATCGTAGATCCGGCTTCTATTCGAGCAGTCCCGCAGGGGCCTCTCGGCGGCTGCCGAAAACGGATCCGGGGTAATCCAGCAGGAAAGCGCCATCCCGCGTATTCCGCACAGTGGGTGCGGGCGCGCGCGTCATCGCAGTGCAAAAGCGCACGTTCGCATCAGATGTACGTTCGAGGGGGCTTTCTTCGAAGCCCCTCTCTACCTATGGTCCCCATCACCCCCTTAGGTGAATGAACATGAGTCAGAGTCCCGTCACAACCATCGCGCTGCTCGGCGCGATCACGCTGCCCGCGATCGCCTCCTATCCCCAGGACCCAATCGAGGACCCGAACCCCAATTCGGAAGTGATTCAGCTCGATCGGCTGGATCTGACAATCGATGAAGCCATTGGACTCGCGGTGCAAAGCAACCCTGCCTTACAACAGGCCGAGGTCGCTGCCGAAATTGCCGAATACGATGCCCTCGGAAGCTGGGGCGACTTCGAATGGGTCTTCGATTCGAGCGTCACCTACACTGATTCTACAGCGGAGAGTCGCAGTGCCTTCGGGGGTGGAATCGGCACTGAATTCACCAGTGAGACCTACAACGGCAGTATGGCCTTCTCGCGCCCATTGACGACTGGTGGCTCGTTCCGCGCCGATTTCCGCCCTAGCTACTCCGAGGGTGACAACGCGGTCTTCGCCACAAGCGCCTGGGATGACACGCTTAGCTTTAACTACAAGCAGCCCTTGCTACGTGGCGCTTGGAATGAGGCTGCAACTTCGACGCAGCGCGAGCTCGAACTGTCGCGTCAGAAGCTTTACGAGGGCAAGCGCTCTCAGCGCCAGGCCCTGGTCACGAACGTCGAGAACACCTACTGGGATTTGGTCGCATCTCGCGAGCTGCGCGAGGTCGCGGATTCCTCGCTGCAGCTCGGCCAACGGCAAATCTCGCGCGAGCAGACCAAACTCGATGCTGGAGTTGGCACGGAGGTTGAAGTGATCCAAGCCCAAGCCGTGGTCGCCCAGCGGCGCGAAGTGCTGCTGCAGCGTGAGACCACGGTTCGGCAGGCAGGGGATGACCTCAAGGTCCTGATCTATGGACCCGCCGAATTGCAGGACCCCAAGCTGTGGGAAACCGTGCTGGAACCTATCACTCAATTGCCTGAGACAAACCTCGACGACCTACCCGAGTGGGCGCAGGCCATCGATTTGGCCCTGTCGATGCGCAGTGACCTGCGGCAGCAGCGGACCGAAATCGAAATTGCGAAGGTGCGCCATAAACGATCCCTATCCGACCAGAAATCGCTCTTGGATCTGGATCTAAACGCTTCCTCCGCGGGCTTCGACGGCACAAGCACCGGGCGCATGCTGGATGAGACGGGACGCTTCGACTTTCCGACCTATTCGGCTTCGCTGACCTACAGCACGCCGCTGGGTAATGCACGCGCCAGCAACGCCGAGCGCAGCGCCCGCGCTCGCATCCGCCAGGCAAATCTAATCTACGACGAGCTGCAGACCACGATTGCTGCGGACGTTCGTCGCGCGCTACGTGACGTTCGCTACAGAGCCCTTGCCGTCGAGGCCGCGCAGACCAGCTTGTTTTTCGCAACGCGCCAACTGGAGGCTGAAGAAGCCAAGTACGACGAAGGCTTGTCGACTCTGTTCCAAGTCTTCGAGTTCCAACAAGCAAAGATTGAGAGCCAGTCCTCCTTGCGCAGCGCGTTCGTCGAGTATGCAAAGGCGCGTGTAGCCTTGCGCAGCGGCCAAGGAATCACCGGCGAAGCCCACACCGCGGGCCAGTGAAGTCAGCATGATGGACAGGAGTGATAGGTGTGCAACTTGGATTCGATTGCGGAACGAGTCGCGCGTATCACCACCTGCGTTTACACGCTGGGTCGCTTGGCTCCTCCTACGATAGATCTGAGCCGACACTTCGAAGCCGAAGGTTCTTCGGCAATACTGTCCATGCGATTCAATAGTCGACCCGTCCGAAAACGTCACTCCACGCTCTCTCGTTGGAGTCTCGCATCTGCCCTGCTCGTACTCGCTGCGTGCGGCACAGACGAAGCGCGGGAGTACACAGTCGAGGAGCGACTGGCTATGGACGACCGCTTGGCACAACTCCTGTCGCCATGCGCGACCGGACGCGTGTTCGATGGCGATACCAGCAACATGATCCCGGTGCTGGCCGACAAGCTGCGCAGCGGCCAGCTGGATCCGCTGCGACAAGCGAAGCGCGAGCTGGCCGACTTGGGGCTGGATGCAGTCGAGGATCTGAAGCGCGTGTTCGACGCGACCTACTCGGATCGTTGGAGCCATGGAATCCTGATCAACGTCCTCGGCGTCTGCGCGTTGATGGATGACAACTCGGGGCTCGTATTGATGCGCCGTGGCCTCGACCATCCGCAAGAGAGCGTTCGCTTGGCGGCGGTCGAAGGGCTGACCAAATACGGTGAAGCCCAAGACTACGAGGGACTCGAACTGTGGATGGGCATGTCGCTGTCGAGCCCCATGCGCGCCGAGTACGCAAAGGCGCTTGTGAAGGCCGACCCCGAGCGATTCGAGGCCGACATTCTCCAATGGATTGACGAGAACAGGAACTCGGATGTCTGGGAGTTTGTGCTGTCTGACCTGCTGGCATCCGACTCGCTCGAGCTAGCTGAGGCCATGTTGGCGCGACTCGAAGATGTGTCCGAAAACGTGCGCCCCTTCATTCACGGGTTTGCGGCGAAGCTCGGAATCGAGGGCGCCATCGAGCAACTGCGCGCCGACATCACGAGCGAAAATCCAACTTTGCGTGGGTTGGGCGTGCGCGCAGCGAGCTTGGCTGGTCTGGGCATCGAAGCATTGCCGGTTTTTCAACAGGATGAGCTGTACGACCTGCGCATTTCTGCGATGCAAGCGCTCCTTCCACTCAAGGATGAGCGTATCGACGATTGGTTGATGAGTGCACTCTCGGATCCACACACGGATGTCCGGGCGGGTGCACTGATCGCGCTTGTCGGACGTGGCAGCGAACGAGGGGTGGCCGAGGCAATCTCGTTGCTAGAAGGCAGCGTCCGTGATCGCGAGATGGGCATGCGCGCGCTGAAGGCGGGCTGGGCCCAGAATCCCGCAGCCGTTCAACTCGCCTACGACAGCCTGACGCGTAGCTTCGAGCAAGAATCAAGTGCTTCTGCGGCCGAGCAGGTCAGCTATCTGCAAGCTCTCAGCTTGGTGCCGGGCCGTAAGACGGCGGAGTACCTCCTCGACATCGGTGAACAGACCGCGGGTCAGATCCGCGGGCTCTCAGGACACCGCTGGGCCATCGTGCAAGGCATCAATGCCGGGCCAGAGGCCTACCAGGTGCTGCGTGAACGACTTGCGATCGCGAAGGATCCGTTCCGTCAACTCGACTTGATATTCGGCATCTGGCAGGAGCGCAGTGCCGCTGGGCGCGAGTCTTTGTTCGAGGTCGTCAACAATCTCGAGAACTCACCGTACGTGCGGCTGTACGCTGCGGAACGATTAGCTCACATGGGGCCAGCCGGGAAAGTGGCTCCGCGCTTGAAGCGCGCGTACCTCGCAAGCACCGACGGAATCTCTCGCACCGGCCTGCAGTGTCTCTTGTGGAATTGGTACGGCATGCTCTCGAACTGAGCATCAGCGCCAAGGTGCGGCCTGAGCTTTGGCCCGCACCGAGCCTGAGGTAAGCTGGCCGCCCTCAATGGCTCTCTCATCACACAAGCGCTCATTTCGTTCCTGCCTGGCTCTTTCAGCCACCCTCTTGTCCCTTGCATGTGGCGGAGGACCCGCCGCCGAGACGGATGAAGCGACAGTTGGCAGTGGCGATCAGTCAGCAGTCGCCAAGGATCATCCTGAAACGGATAAGGCAGCGGCCCAAGCAGCTGCGAATCTTGATAGCGGATCACAACCCGAATCCGCGCAAGAAGCCAGCTTCCAGCTTCCCGAAGGAACTCGGCCCAGCGCGCCGGATTTCAATTTCACGGACCGGCGCTACGAGTTTGGCCCCGATTACGGCGGCATGAAGGAGCGCGTCAACGCGGGCAAAGACGGTTGGCCGACCGAGGTGATCGCTGCCATCGCGAAGGACCGCATTCATTCGTGGATCACGTCAGGACTTGAGGGTGCTGCACTCTCTTGTGAAGGCCTACTCGATCCCAACTTCGAAGGGGCGAGCGCGCTGCGACCGGAGCTGGCGGAAGCTCTTGCTGATACGGGATGGCTGCGTATCCGGCGCATGGCCTCTGCGGGGGAACGGACTCTCACGACAGCCGCGGAGATCGATGCTTCGCTCGAAGAATTGTGTACTCCATTTCGCGACGGAACGCGCCGCGAAGTACGCGTGAGCGTCGCACGTATGGACCCGGGCGCCTCGGGTTCTGCGCGTGATTTCGATAGTCACATTGATATTCGGCTCTCGTCGGACATCGGGCTCGGTGGATTACAAGTGAACACCAGTTGGAGTGTTTCTTGGCAGCTCAGCAGCGATGGAAAGCGGGTGTTGATCAAGAGGCTCAACGTTCGCGAATACGAAGAGATCGGGACGGATCGCCGAGCACTTCACGAGAAGACGCTCGCCCTGTTGGGAGCGACGGAGTTCGGCCTGAAAGACCTCCAAGTCGGCAGTCTCGAGACGTGGGGGCGCATGGATCGCCTCGCGGGACCGACGAGTTTGTACATCGCGATGCAGGGCATTTGCGTAGCGGATCTGAACGGAGACGGCCGCGAAGATCTGTACATGGCGCAGCCCTTCGGTCGGCCGAATCGCCTTTTCTTGCAGTCCGAAGGAGTCTCCTTGATCGATGCGGGCGCAGGTTCCGAGGTCGACTTCTTAGACGAGACATCGGGTGTGATCGCAATCGATATGGACGGCGATGGAGCGCGTGACCTGGTTATGGCTCAAGGAGCGCACCTGCAGATTTGCTGGAACGATGGCACGGCACACTTCCCGGAAGAGACCTATCTGGAGGGTGAGGTAGACAGCGCCGCCCAGATCTATTCGATCGATGTCGCGGATCCGGACCAGGACGGTGACCTCGACATCTACGCGACGCGTTATGTCGGTGGTGGAGTGAGTGGCGGTGTTCCGAGTCCGTACCACGACGCCGACAATGGTGCTTCCAACTTCTATTGGAAGAGCGTCGGTCCACGTGAATATCAAAAGGCAACGGCCGAGGTTGGCCTAGACCACAACAACTCGCGCTTCAGTCTCGATTCGGCCTGGGAGGATCTGGATGGCGACGGCGACCTTGACCTGTACGTGACGAACGACTTTGGTCGCAATAACCTGTACCGCAACGACGACGGTCACTTCACCGATGTCGCAATGGAAACCGGTACGAGCGACATGGCGGCTGGAATGGGCATCAGCATCGCGGATGTCAATCAGGACGGGCTGCTCGATCTGTACATCTCCAACATGTTCACCGCGGCCGGTGGCAGGGTGACTTCGCAGCCGGCATTCATGCGCGCTGGTGGCCTCGCGCTCCGCGCGATGTATCAGCGCCACACGCGCGGCAACACTTTGCTGCTCGGTAGCGGGAATGGGGTCTACCGCGACGCGACCGAGACGGCTGGTGTCGGGCCTGGTGGTTGGACCTGGGGTGCTATGTTCAGCGATCTGGACAACGATGGGCTGGCCGACATCTTGGTTCCGAACGGATTTCTGAGCGGCGTCAAATCGAGTCGCGATTTGGAGAGCTACTTTTGGCGCGTGGTTGTCAACGCCTCACCTGAAGGCTTTCCGCCGACCGACTCGTACCGCTCCGCTTGGCTCGCGATCTCGAACATGAGCCAGATCGAAGGTCTATCGTGGAACGGCCGCGAGCGGAACTTCGGATACTCGAACATCGGAGAGGGACGGTTCGTAGACGCAACTGCATTGACCGGTTTCGACTACATCGATGACGCACGCTGCGTCGCCATCGTCGACTGGGATCAAGACGGTCGTCTGGACGCTTGGGTTCGCAACCGAAGCGCGCCGACGTTGCGCTTTCTGCATAACCAGAGCGAGGCTGCCGATTGGATCGCGTTCGAGCTGGCCGGGACTTCACCGAACACCGATGGCATCGGCGCATTGGTTACAGTCGAAGCTCTTGGGCGCAAGACTGCGCGGCGCGTGTATGGCGGCGACGGCTATCTGAGCAGCTCGTCGCGTCGCCTTCACTTCGGTCTCGGGCCTCTTGCCGATGGCCAGGAGGATGCCGAGAACAAGAGCTCTGCGAAGGTGTTCGTGCAGTGGCCCAATGGTGAGGAGCAAGTGTTCGATGCACTTGCGACGCAGCGCGGCTACCACTTGGTTCAAGGTGGCAAGGCAATGGCGATTGAGCGTTCTGCCACACCGGGTCTAAACGAGGTTGCTGCTCAACGACTGCCCGAAGTTGAACAGCGCTCACTGAAGCGGGTCCCTGCGCTCGACAAGATGCCGATCTCGACGATGGTCCTGCCGACTTTCGAAGGCGAGCCCCGCCCGCTGTCCGGCTTTTCGCCCAAGCCCGTGCTACTCGTGATGTGGGGCAGTTGGGACGACGAGAGTGTGCGGGTCTTGCAACAACTCGAAGCATCCAAAGATGAATTCGCGGCGGCCGATGTCACCATCTTCCCGATCACCTTGGATAGTGCGCGAGAGACGGGATATGCGCGCGAGCTACTGACGCGCATTGGACTTACAGAACACGGAGGTCGATTCGATCGCCGCAGTCGTATGGTGATCGAAATGGTGATGATGGAGATCCTCGGCAACTACGAAGATCTTCCGCTACCTGTCGGCTTGTTGATGGATGCCAGAGGCGCACCGTCGGTCATGTACATCGGCGAGGTCGAGCCTGCCGTAGTCCTGGCGGATGCTGCGTGCCTCGGTTCCGATGACGATGATCCGAGCTGGCGCTGGGAGACCGCGCTGACCGGTGGACGCTGGCGTCGTGCCAGGCCGACGCGCGCGCTGGGCAGGATGGGGGACTTCTTGCGCAAGGCCGGCTTCCCCGAATTGGCTCATGAAATGAAGCAGGAGTTGGAGCGCCGCAAGGAGCGCCGCAAGGCCTTGCGCCAAGCGAAGACCGAAGAAGAGTGAGCCCAGCTCAGGTAGATACTCGATCTTGCCTGAAGCGCTCGTCTCACTTCTTATCGTCCGCCTTCTCATTCTCTGGGGGAGGAGGTGCTTCGCCGTACCCAAGGCTGCGAAGACCCTCGGCTTGTTCCGGAGTTAGCTTCACCGCGCTGCCGTGCCCGAAGGCCTCGAGGCTGCTCTCGCGTGCCTCCAAATCGGCCATCATATCATCGACGATATCCGCGTTCTCTAGTGCCAAGTCTTGCATGCACTGCGGGTCCTTGCGCCAGGCATACAGCTCAGGTACAGGCGATTCACCCGTAACCGTTCCCGGCAGAATCAGCAGGTGCTCGGCTGTGCGCAGACTCGTCAGCGGTGCTCCCCACATATTCCCGTGCGCAAGCACCGCGCGATCGGCTTGATCTTCGCCGCTGACGATGGGCAGCAAACTGCGCCCGACGAATTGTTTGGGCGCCGCCGCATCGATCAATTCGCAAAGGGTCGGAGCCACATCGATATGTCCGACGCTTTGTGGGACGCGGCCGGCAGTCAATTGACTCGGATAGCGCATCACTAGCGGAACGTGCGTCAGTTCGGGATACAGCGTGTGGCCGTGCTCGAAGCCGTCGTGCTCGAGAAACTCTTCGCCGTGATCTGCGGTGAAGACGATCACCGAGTCATTGAAGACGTCTTTGGCTCGCAGTCCATCGAAGAGCCTTCCGATTTGACCATCGGTGTACGCGATTTCGGCCTCGTACAAACGCTCCGCCCGCTTGACCAACTGTGGGTGTAGCTTCGCGTCTCCATAGCGCAATTGCGTCATGAACTGGCGTGTTCCGAAGGCGAAGCTGTCGTCGATCTGGTCGGGCGG
>JBLFWN010000177.1:0-10887 GCA_047611405.1 Planctomycetota bacterium
CTGCAGTAAGTTCGACTCTCGTTTTGGGGCGTCCCACTCCCTTTCTTGTAACAGGCATGACCAGGTAAACGACCATCAGCGATGACTGCCTGCACTAATTCAAGATACTTCTGACTCGCAACACTAGCAGCCCGTTGAAAAAGAGCGGTTCATGGATTGGTTCCCTCGGATCGCCTGGCAAGGCGCCAGGTTCCGCGCATAGTTGCGCGCTATTCGTGTGTTCTGGTAACGCCGGCAGGCGGTTCGAGGGGACCGATGCATGAACCGCTCTTTTTCAACGGGCTGCTGGGCCGGTCTAGCTTGCCCGACCCGCCAGCGCCACGGATCTGCCTCGATTGAAGGTCGGTAAAGGATAAGTAGGTGCAGCTCGACTTCCAGCCGGCCCCGCTTCGGCAAGCGGAGACATATGGCCACGCGACCTGAAGCGTCCCCGGCAGTACACTCCAGCAGACACATTTGCCTCCCAAGCCACCGCCGATGGAGCGCCCGCCGGGTGCCGCCCGTTCGGATCGATGGCCGAGGCTCGCCCCGGAGGGCACGTTGAAGCTGCGCCTGACTCAACCTGACCAGGAACCGATCGAATTCGACAGCGAAGGAGATCAAGTGACCATTGGACGCGCCGAGGGGTGCGATCTGAGGCTTTCCACACCCTATGTAAGCAATCGGCACCTGCTGCTGATTCAGGGTTTGGTCGCGATCGATCTCGGCTCGAGCAACGGCACCTTCCTGGAGGGGAACCGCATCGAAGAGCCGATCTCCGTCGCAGGCCGTGTTCTGTGCTTGGGCAATAAGAGTGTCCAGCTAGAGGTGTTTGGTGATGTTGCACAAGCGCAGCCCGCTGACTCCGATGCCGGTGCCGGTGTCGCCGCCCACGAATTACAGGCCGAACTGGAGGCCGAGCGCGAGCGCACACGCCAGATGGGCACCGAACGCGACCAGTTGACTGTGCAGCTTCACGGCCTGCAGTCACGCCTCATGTCGCTCAAGGGCGAAGTCGAAGGCGGCATCCAGGAACAAGCAGAAAGTGTCTCGCTGAAACTCGCGCAGGACGAGCTGAAGGCGATGCGCACACAGAACGAGAGTCTTCAGCGCCGGCTGGATGCTGCGATTGCGGCCCCGGGAGGAACTCCTGACCCGTCGTCCGGGTCGACCCAAGCAGCGGGGACGACCGCTGCGGCTAAGCCGTCGCCGATGGGGATAGACATGTTTATGCAGCTACAGCGCGACAATGCGACGCTGCGTGCACGATTGACCGAGTTGGAGGCAGGCGGCGCCACAGCAGGACAGCAGCCGGCGGCTGAGCTTTTCTATGGCTTGCAGCAGGAGAACGAGGAGCTCAAGTCTCAGCTGAAGAAGGCCAAGGGTGAGTCCGATAGCGAGCGTTCGAGCATTGGTGAGGGTGGGAAGCTTACTTCGCTTTCGAACGCTCTCGGACGACCCGGAGATTTGACGACATCGCCGGGTTCTGGATCCATGCCTGTTCTCGGCGAGCTGTCGGGCGGATCTGCCCTGCCTACACCATCGCCCATTGGTGACCTGCGTACCCCTCCGCGCCCCTCGGAGAAAACGCAGATGACTCCGACGCCGACGCAGCCTGTACCGCGCACGGAGCCCGGCCGAAATACGGATGATACGACGCGCGCACTGATGGAGGCCCTGGGTGGTCCCGCGAAGGAAATCATCGCACCGCGCGGCTGTTCCCCGATCGACTTCTTGATGTTCGAGAACCTGCGCTTCGTGATGAGCGTGGAGCGCTTCATTACGTACTTAGCGGGTGATGCAATCGAGTTGCTGAATCCTGTCACCATGCTGCCGGGAACCGAGGAGAACTTCCGCGGCCGCGCATATGCCGTGCTGGACGAGCCGCAGGATCCGCATCTGCGCGATGACATGAGCGACTACTTGGGCGAGCTCTCGAAGTGGTTGGTCGTGCTCCAGAAGGCCATCACCCAATCAGCCACGCGCTTCGCCGAGGAGCTGAAACTCGATCTGTCCGAGCGCAAGCTCGCGCAGCGCGGCTCACCCGTGAAGAGCATGTTGCCCTTCCGCGCGGATGCTGAGCTTTGGAAACGGACCGTCGAGTATCTGAACGAGCTGACGCCAGAAATCATCGACGATCGTCTCGAACGAATCATCCGCGAGTCGGTTGAGCGCTTGACCGATAGTTCGCAAAACGAGCTCTGAGCTCGGTCAGCTCTTCCACCTCGTGCGATCGATAGTCGCACCTGCGACTCAGAGATTCCGAGCATTCTTTGGGTCACGCAGGCGAAGATGTCGCCATGCAGTACGAGTCAGCGTCGAGATAGCTCGTGCCATCCAATTCGTGAGTGCCCGCTCTTCCCGAGTTTGGCTTCTTGATGAGTCGAGTTCGTCTGCCGTTGACGAGTCATCAGGTGTCACTCGCGCCTGCACGTCACGCTGCCGAAGGACCCCACACTAGGAGACAGTATTCCATATCCCGATCCCCTTCTCCCGTCTTCACGCTAGAGGACTCCAGTTGCTAGCATGTCCGGCCGCGTTGGGAATTGCCCATGCGGGGCACAACCACAAATGCGACCCCGCGCTAGGACGTCGCAGTTCGCCTCGAAGGATACAGGAATGCTCAGCATGAGAATCTCCCAGGCAGGCCCGAGCAAGCTCCCGGCCTCCCTGCTCGGAGCACGCACAATCGCTCTGACCCTCGTCCTGCTGGCTTCGGCCTGCAAAATGCTCGGATTCGGCCCCGGCTCCGTCGACGTAACGATCAAAGGCGGAGGCGTCACGGACATCCGCTATATGGCCGTGATCGTCGCGCCGGCCGACATCTTCAAGGGCACCGAAGACTCGCTGGTAGCCAAGGAACTCATCTTGAAACAGGATGACTTCACCTCCCTCTACCAGTTCGAGGTCGAGCAGAAGGATCGCGGAGTCTCGGTGTTTGTGGCTCAAGAGCCCGAGAACGAACTCAAGGACCTGATCGAAATCACGCCCTCCAAGGAAAATCTCTCGTTGGAGCTCTCGATCAGTCGCAAGATCAAAGAAACCCACGATGGCCAGACCGTCGGGATTCTCATTCGTCACTCAGACCTGTGGGTCGTCATCGAAATCACGGCTGAAGCTATGGAACGCTCCGAAATTTCGATCGATCTGAAGAAGCAATTGGACAAGCAAGGAGCCTGAATCCATGGATGGACCCCAGCAGCTCAGCGTGCTCTGGCGCGAAGGAATGTTCCTCACGCCGCAGCACATGCAGGCTTTCTCGCGTGAAGTTCAGCTAGCCATTGGCCGCAACGGCGCCATTGGGCGCCTAGGGAACTACGGGTTCAAGGCGTTGGAAGTAGACGAGGAAGCGCTCGAAAGAGATGTCTTCACTGTCATCTCGGCCGAAGCTGTCTTTCGGGACGGTAGCCACGTCCTGATTCCCGAGAATGGACAAGTCGAGAGTCGCGAGTTCGGCGAGCAGTTCGTCGACGCAGAGCTCCCCGTCTGGCTCGGAGTCCCGAGTGCGCGCTCGCGCGTGCCTCAGATCGAAGGAGCGGCGAACGGCAATTCGTCCTCTGCAGCGACCCGCTTCGTGGTTTCGACAACGACAATCTTCGACGAGAACATGGGCGACTCGGGGCGCGAAGTCGAATTTCGACGCTTTCGTGCGCGCCTCTTCTTTGGCGATGAAGACCGCTCCGGCTTCGAATGCTTGCGCATCGCGAACTTGGTTCGGAGAGGCAAGCCCGTCGCCACCTCCGCACTGTCCACGACCTACATCCCGCCGACCCTGGCCTGTGGTGCATCGGCTGTCCTCAGCAGTCGCTTGAAGGCGATCGCGACCGATGTGCGATCCCAGGCGCGCGACCTTGCGTCGCGCCTGCCTCAGACGGCCGCTCTCGCGAGCGGCCAAAAGGGCGCGGACCTCGGTGGCTTCATCAAGCTGCAATCGGTGAACGCCAGCTTGGCGACCTTGCAACAGGTCGCCGGTTTGCCCGACTTGCACCCCTTCGACGCGTACCGCGATTTGATTCAAACGGTTGGCAACCTCTCGGTCTTCGGCGAAGAACGAGTAATGCCGGATCTTCCGACCTACGAACACGGCAAGCTAGACGAATGCTTCCAAGCGGTCTTTCAAGCAATCAGCGAACTGGTCGTCGCTGATGTCAGCGTCCCCTACGACACGGTCGAATTCACGCGCGATGTCGAGCGCGAGGGTTTCTATCAAGTCGAAGTGCCGCCCGAATGGGTCGCAACGCAGCCGGCTGTCTGGCTTGCAATCGAACTAGCCCGTCCCACGGCCGAAGTCGCAGAGATGGCGCCGACCTATGTGCGCTTGGTTCCGACGGGCGACATCGAACGCGTTCTGCAGGGCGTTGTGCCTGGGATCGAGCTTCAATACGAACGCAGAACTCCGCTATCCTTTCCAAAGAAGGACGCACTGCACTACTTCAAGATCGAAACCGAGGGCACGCACCGCGCCTCCTGGGTGAAGATCATGGAGGAACGCTCGGCAGTAATCCTCTCCACTCTTGGAACCCTAGGCGAAGTCAATTTCCACTTGTATGTGGAACTCGGTAGATAAGGATAAGTATGCCTGATCGAGGAGAGCTCCACGGAGCGGGCGAGAGAGAGGAGCAGCAACGCCTGATTCAGGCGTGTGCTCCCATTTTCTTGCACCTAGTTACATTCCGGCGCAATGCCGCGACATCGCAAAACTCCGTGTCTAGCGTGCAAGCCGCGCTGATCGCTGAGATCGACGGTGTACGCGACCAGTGCGACATGGATCGCAGGCTTCGCCCGCTGTTCGACCGGATCTTTTATGGCGTCGTTGCCACAGCGGATCAGATTATTCTGTCGTCGGCGTGGACGCAAAAGCCGGCATGGTCGATGAAGCTCCTGGAGACTCACTACTTCCAGACTGCGGAGGCAGGTCACCGCTTCTACGTCTTGGTCGATGAGATCTTGAACGATCCGCTGCCGGAAGCCGCTGAACTGGCCGAGGTGCTATTCACTTGTATGGCGCTTGGATTTCAGGGCGAGCTGCTCGGTGAGCGACGCGAACTCGAGCGCCGACGACGTGAGCTATTCGACAAGGCTCGTCTCGGTGGAGCTTCCGGCGAGGCGATGACTCCGGACGCCTATGGTCGCAACACGGTGCGCGAGATACGGCGGCTCCCCACCGTCGGAATCCTACGCCTCGTCGTCGTTGCACTCGGGGCGTTGATCTTCTCGATGATCGCCAGCAATGAAGCCGTAGAAATCAGGGACGGCGATTACTTGGAAGCGATCGAAAAACACTTGGAAACCATCGAGGAGCGGTCGGACTCGCGCTAGCGATCCGACTAGGAGACGAACTTGGCAAACCCCTTCTCTTCGAAAAACGGCCGGACGATCCTGATCGTTGGCATTCTGATTGCACTCGGCCTCGTTGCTGTTTGGATACTGAGACGCCACTGGATGTACCAAGTGGTCATCGCACTATTCAGCATGGTTGTGCTGTGGATCTTGGTCGACCTGGGCGCCAAGTTTCTACGCCAACGCAAGCAACGTAGTTTCGATGAGCGTGTTGCGGCCAAAGAGGGCATCGAGGATCGCAAGCGCGAGTGGACGAGCTGGTCCAACGAGCTACGCAAGCAAGGAATCGACAAGAGCACCCTGCCCTTCTACTTGCTTCTGGGTGAGCCCCAGTCTGGCAAGAGTGTGCTGCTGCAGAACTCAGACCTGCGCTTCCCCTTTGGCCAGAACCGCCTGTCAGGAATCGGCGGAACGCGTGGCTGCGATTGGTGGTTCACGGACGAGGCCGTTATTCTGGATCTGGCTGGCCGCTTGTTCACGCACGAGGGCGGTAGGGCGGACGAAGAGGAGTGGGAAGCCTTCCTCGCGATCTTGGCCGAATATCGTCCGATGTGCCCGGCGGATGGAGTGATCTTGATCCTTCCATGCGACTCGCTGCTGCAGGACTCCGAGAGCGAGAGCACGCTCAAAGCCAACCGCATTCAGAGTTCGCTGCTAACGCTAATCAATAAGCTTCAGGCGCGTCTGCCGGTCTATGTCGTTTTGACCAAGGGCGACAAGCTCTTTGGCTTTGCTGAGACGGTGCACAGACTCGATGCACAGAAGCGCTTCGAGATGTTTGGCTGGTCGCGTGAAGGTGATAACTACGAGCGTCCCTTCGAGCTGCACGAGGCACATTCTGGTTTCGATACGATCATCGAGCGCGCACGTGATCTGCGTTCGTTGATGCTGTCGACTGCGCGCATCCCCGAGGCTATACCCGAGGTCGACAGGCTGTACGCCTTCCCCGACGAGCTCGCAGCCTTGCGCAAACCGTTGGATAACTACCTGCGCGTAATCTTCTCTGAGAGTTCACTCGTCGACCGACTGTTCTTCCGCGGCTTGTACCTGACCAGTGGCCTTCAGTCAGGCGCGCCGATTGCCAAGGTCTGCAGCGACATGCTTGGCGGCGGTGGCGAGGCTGACCTGCGCGACCTCGAGGGTTTGTTCGCGAAGCAACGCGCCTACTTCATCAAGGACTTCGTGCGCAAGCGTGTATTCAGCGAGCGCGGCTTGGTGCAGCCCACGGGCCGCCGCGTCAAGCAATCGCAGCGCAACGCTTGGATCGGCTACGGAGCAGCGAGCTTGATCACCCTCGCATCGGTCGTGGCAGCTTCCATGCACCTGATGAAGGATCGCAGTAGCTCCGAGAGCCAAGATTTCCGCGACGCTCTCGATTCCACCGAACTGGTCCTCGCGGGTAACCAAGACCTGCCCGAATTTTTGCTGACCTTGAGTCAGATCGAGGACGCGTTCAATCGCAAAGAAGAAGGGATCGAAAAGGTCATCGACGGAGCGAAGTCAAAGTTCTCGGAACTCTACATCGAGCTCTTCGATGAAGTCTTCGTCCCCCAACTTCGAGTGGAAGCCGAGCTCGCGCTCGTAACCAAACTCGGAGGCGATCCGGACAGCTACGAGACGCTCGATCGTTGGAATCAAGAGCTGCACACGCTGCTCACGGGTTTCGACTTGAGCGTAGCCCTGGATCGGGAAGTCGTAACTCGCATCCTCGGCTCCCGCCGACTGCGAGCGAAGACGGGCACGGACAAGGAATTCGATCTGCGGAGCGCAGTCGATGTGCGACTCAACCTCGAAGACACGATCCAAGTCTCCGAGATGAGCAAGGCGACCGGCTCTAAGCAAATCGTCAGCTGCCTGGACCGCATGACTGTACTGTGGGAAGGTGCCGTGACTTCCGGCAAGCCCTGGCAAGTCGGTGGCGCGCTCGGCTACATGATCGCTTGGGAAGGCCTGACGGATTCCTATCGAGACTTACAAAACTTCCAATTGGCCGCGGGAAGCGGCATGCACGCGATGGCTGCGGACTACGCCGGCTCCGTGCGCGAACTTCGCTCGTGCCTAGATGCACTCGCGGTCGAGACCAGTGCGGACGGCAGCCAAGACAAGCGCCGCCTCAGCAAGGGTGCGTTCGAGAAACAGGCCAAAGAGCTGCGCGCCAAGGTCAAGGAACTACTCGCCGCCGGCAGCCGCCAGTCCGCAGAGTGGGACGAACGATCCTACGAAATCTTCGCAGTCTCCCGCTTCAGCGCGGAGCAGAAGAAGAGCGTCAACGTACCGACGCGAGTAGATGGTGGCACCGTCAAGCATGAAGCGAAGAAGGCCGTTCTCGGCGGCCTCGGCGGCGCGCTCAATCCCGATGAGGACTATATCCTCGTGCCCACCTCTGATCTTTCCGCAGCCCTTGACAGCAATGTGCTCGTAAAAGTGAGCGAGCCGAGCTTCTTGCCACTGATCGGGTGGGACCTGATTCAAGTCGAAGGCGAGCTGACCTCAGCCGTTCAAGACATTAGAGACTTGAGCAGTAAGAAAGAGACCGAGGAAGCGATCACGCTTTCCGCGAAGGTCGTCGCAGGCAAGCTAAAGGACATGCGCTCTGAGCATGCCAAGAGCTACCCGAACTGGGATTCGATCGCGAATGCCCTCGAGCCGAACCGCGCCGCCGAAGGCAACCTGCACCTAGCCACGATTGTGCATCTGACGCGAGTGCGTGAGGGCCTGCGCTTCTTGGACCCGTCGTACTTCCGAGATTGGATTCAGGCATCAGACGACAGCCTCTTCAATCACTTAGCGGAAAAGACCGAGGCGTGGAAACGTCCGCCGATTATTGCTGCAACAGATCAACCTCCGACTCCTAACTGGGAAATGGTGGAGGCTCTCTACCACGTCGAAGAGCTGGAGCAGCCCGGCGCCAACTTCGAGCGCTATGCGAAGTCTTGGGCCGACTACTTGGTCAACCGAATTTCAACGCTAGTCCGCTTCTGGAAGCGGAACTCAGATCCCGCGCCGACCGAGACGAACCGCATCGTAGTTGAGTTCTCCGATCAATTAAAGATGCTACAGGATGTCGACGGCCTCGAGGAGGCCATGGAGCGCAAGCAAGCGCTCCAGCCGATGATCGACCCTGCGGATGGATTGATCGCCGGCCGGATCACGTCTCACCTCGACGACTTCCGCTCCCTGTGGAGATCGAGGTCGCAGGAAAGCTGGTTCGCATTGAGCGATGCGGTCACTGAAGCAACGAGCTACCTGGACCGCGAGGAGCTGCGAATCCGGTATCGGAATGCCGATGGCGCAGCCATCAAGACCCTGCGCACGGAAATGCTCGAGATGCTGCTGCGGCCGCGCAGCCCAGATCCGGGTGCCGCCTCACCGCTTCCGCTCAGCCGTGCGGCCATGGACGAGATCGGCCAGTATCGAGTGAAGTCCGAATCCGCCGTCCTTTCCTGTGACTTCCTGAAAGAACTGCGCTTGTTCGTTGGCGGCTACAACCGCCACAACACTGCCGGCATCAAAGTCGACACGCAGGATGTCGAACGCTATCTAGACCGGATCCGCAATACCGAGAAAGCTGCGCCTCCCGAGGGTGCTGGCGGAAGTTTCTTGGCTGATGTCGCGCTTAATTTCGAGGCGCGTATCTTGCGCGCGATTCGTGACCAGTATCGAAGCGAATTGCGCAAGAGCCTGACGAACGAGCACTCGGCCTTGATGGATGTGCTGTTCGCAAAGGATGTCTTGAACCTCCCCGAGCATTCAGTGCAGCTGATCGAGAGCCAATTGGAATCCCTCCTGGGAGATGGGGACGCGCTCGAGCTCATGCGCTTGAAGTACAAGAGCGATGACCCGCTGATGTTCGTGCGCCCAAAGGATCTGCTCGAGTCGGACCCCAACACTCCCGAGTGGCTCGTCGATAAATTCCTAGAGGACTTCCGGGACTTCTTGAGGAATGACAAGGACAGCTTCAACGAAGTACCAATCACAGTCACGCTGACTCCGAAGACCATTGTCAAGGACTCGATCTGGGGCTCGAAGGACTTCACCTTCGTTCATAACCGCTTCGGCAAGAACAACAAGTGGCTGCCCCAAGCTCACGGAAGCGGCGTGTCTCCCTTCAAAGGTGATTGGGTCATTCGCAAATCGCATGTCTTCGAGTTGCGCTGGAATGATGACTTCACGACACCGAGCAAGACGCTCGCATCTGGGGATGCGGCCCTCGCAGTCAGATCACCTCTTGCCCCGTACATCACCGCATGGTCGGGCACGCGCTCCGGAACGCAGTGGGAAGTGACTGCTCTCCGAGCCCAGGGACATCATTCGACAGTGCCCTTCCGACTCAAGTTCTCAGGCCTGGACCTTCCTGATCGCCCGGCGGTAAACGCATTCGATGCCAATGATTAGTCCGCCCCTCGGCCCATGTTTGGCGTTGCTGTCACTGACCTGTACGCCTCGTAAGAATTCAAGCGTTTCGACCTTCAACATCATGTGCCACCGACCTGCAGTCGTCCCACGCACAAAGCCGTCCCTTTAGCCGACGATGTTTTCATTCCTACGCAAGGAGACTCTCTCACTCCAGCTCTATGGCAAGCTCCCGCTAGCCAAGGATTACTTGCGTATTGGCAGTGGAGACGGAGCTGGGCGACATCTTCGCGAGTGGTTGGACCAATCCTTCTCGGGAGCTGCGGGAACCGCCGCGCCCGCGCTGCCGTTCGCGATGCGCTTCATGCTCGATGCAGGCGCGTCGCCGTTGATGGGTTGCCTGTGGCCGTCGAGTGACTCGGGTGGGCTGCGCCCCTTCCCCTTCTCGGTGTTCTTGGAGCGCAAGCGCAAGCCACTCGTAGCTGACGTTGAGAGCGGCCTCGAACACGCAGAGGGCGTCTGGCGCCGAATCGACAGTACGCACAACTCGCACCGCAATGCCCCTGATGGTCAGTCCTATCTCGGGGCGATGCGAGCGCAGACGCTCGACTTGGAGACGATTGATTCGGAGCATTCGAGCTCGATGGACTTCAGCCCCTGGCTTGAAGCCTTGTTCGGGTCGGATGGCAAGGATGGCTTGGAGCGCGTCTTCGCAGGCCTTCAGATGCTGGTGCCATCGTCGCCGCGCGGACCGTTGCGCCTACCGCTGGTCTCGAACATGTCTCCGATTCCACAGGTGGTTGCCTGGTGGAATGTCGCAGTCCAAATCGGCTTGTTCCCATCCAATCAGGTCCCTTCCGTCTTCTTCCCACACCAGATGGTGGATGAAGAGGAGCCGGCCTTCGTGCTCTTCTTCCCACGGATGATACAGACGGGTGATGTGCGCTGGCTTTCAAGTGCGCGCTCTGGTTCTGCGTGTGGGCCCGGAGACTTTGCCGCTGGCGAAGAGGCGCGACTGTCGACCGGGCAAGCATCCTCCGAGGGTGCAGCGCCATTGACTGACTCACTGCGTGGGGCTTTGCTGAGCTTCAGTGCCCGAAACAGCACATAAATTGGGGCTATGCCCTAGCAGCCCGTTGAAAAACAGCGGTTCATGCATTGGTCCCCTCGGATCGCCTGGCAAGGCGCCAGGTTCCGCGCATAGTTGCGCTATTC
>JBLFWN010000178.1:0-10491 GCA_047611405.1 Planctomycetota bacterium
GAAGCGTCGGCCACGCAACCGATTGTTCGACGTTGGATTGACCTTGCGTGATCGAGTCACCAATGCAAACGATGGTTTGGGCAAGTGCAGAACCGGTCGCGACTAATGTCGCCACGCAAGCCCATAAGAGCTGAAGCCAATGCGCCTGATTGTGTCGAGCACTCACTCTTCGTCTTCCACAGTTAGGCTGCGCTTCAACACATCTTCGAGGTCGACTCCACTCAGGTCGGTCTTCCATTGTTCGCGCTTGTCTTCGGGTAGGGCTTCGATCAAGTACTCACGAAGTCGTTCGGCAGCCTGTGCATCTGGCTCGGCTTGTGCCGGAGAGTCTGCTGGATCGGTCGACGCATCCATCCCCGACTCGACTAGCGCTTGAGCCGCCTTGGAGCGCTGTAATTCAGCGTGAACAGCTGCTTGCTCGGCAGCCATCTGAGCCTCGATCTGTCGCTCCATTGCCACTCTCATCTGCATCTCAGCAGCCGTATTTTGGCGAATGACTACGAAGGCGCCGCCTCCAGCTACGAGCAAGACGCCCGCGACAGCAAGAATTATCCCAGCGCCCGAGCCGGCCTCTTCGTCATATCTTCGTGTACGCATAATGCTTGCCAGTCAATCTACACGGTCGCTTGTGATCTCTGATCGATTCGAGGCAATTCTAGAGTTGGCAATACACGGCGATGCGGAAAGCCGCTTCGATTGCAGTTCCAGAGCCCAGCGCTGGGGCGGCGGCCAAGGATGGAAGGGCGGCTGGCTCACCGGAGGGCTTCATTCGCGCACCCAGCACCGATTCTATTCCGGGTCAGGCGCAACGCTTGGAAACAAGTTGCACGCAAAGCCATTGGGTTCATGAACATTGAGCTGATGCTGGATGCGTGATCCAGATATACACAGCTCGACCGCGAGTGGCTGTCACGGCCGAAATCCTCGTGCTGCGCCACTTCCAAAAGCTCAGCGTTCAAGATGTCTGTGAAGTACTGAACTTAAAGAATGCGGCGGCCTCCAATCGCAACGTGCGTGCGTTGAAGCGGCTCAGTCTGTCTTGGGAGGAACAAGTCGCTAGCGAAGCCTCGCACAGCACGTCCTGGCCTCTTGGGCCGAAGCTGACGGGCAGGTCGTGACGGGGCAAGCTAAGGCAGTCCTCGTACAACCGTAGTGCCTGATACGCGAGGAGTCCATGCGCTCCACATGGATTCCTTACGTGGCTCTTGGGGGCGATCTGCGTGCAAGCCGCAAGCTTCGTTAGAGTGGCTGTATGCGCGTGCCTCTTTGGATCCAATCGAAGCCACTGGCATATCGAAGTCGGATCCTGTTCGCGACCCTCGTGGGATCGCTGGTGACGGGACACACGCTGCAAGCCTCTCAGCCGAACGATTGGGATGACGCGCACGAATTGTTTCTGTCCGGACAGTATGCCGAGTGCATGAAGCTGACCGCGGCGGCGCTTACATTAGAGTTTGATGACGAGGATTGGCAGGTGCTGCATGCCAAGGTGCGGCATGTGCTCGGTCTCTGCCCGCCGATGGGGGAAGAGCTGAAGACGCTCATGGATGAGCTGCCGCGCAGCGTTCACCTGCGCTTCGAGATCTTCCGTGGGTTGCGAGCTTGTGGCGAAGAGACGGCTTCCAAACTTGTCATGGCCGAGATAGTCGAGCTCAGTCGGCGTTCTGTTCGCTATCGAGACGCCGAGAGCCGAACGACATTGGGGCGCGTCGCGGTGATACTCGGTGCCGAGCCCAAGGATGTCCTCGATCAATTCCTCGAGCCGGCCAAAGAGCGCGATGACGAAGCCATTCAGCCGCGCATCGCGATTGCCGAGTTGGCCCTGTCGAAGCACGACTACGCAATGGCGGCGGATGAGTTGCGCATCGCGTTGTCGTTGCAGCCGAATTATGCAGAGCCGCACTACCTCCTGGCACGCGCACTGGCCTCGAGTGATTCCAGCGGCTCGGGGCAGGCTCTCGACCGTGCTCTCGAGCTGAATCCTGCGCATGCTGATTCCCTCCTGTTGGCGGCAGACCAGCGCATCGGAGCTGAGTTGTACGAGGAGGCGCGCGACCTGATTGAGCGTGTACTAGCCGTCGATGCAACTCATCCTGAAGCCTGGGCCTATGTCGCAGTCCTGGCGCATTTGGCTGGTGACCAGCAGGCGGAAGTTGAAGCAAGGTCGCAAGCGCTCTCGCGGTGGACGCGCAATCCGCGTGTTGACCATGTGATCGGGCGCGAGTTGTCTCAGAAGTACCGGTTCCTGGAAGGTGCCGCGTACCAGCGTCGCGCCTTGGCGCTCGATCCAGCCAACAACGCTGCGCGCTTCGAACTCGCGCAGGATTTGCTGCGTTTGGGGGAGGAGGCCGAGGGGTGGGACTTGGCCGAGACTGCGCTCGACAACGATTCCTACAACGTCGTCGCGTACAATTTGATGGTTCTTCACGACGTGCTGGACGGTTACAAAACGCTGCGCCGCGACGATTTGATTGTTCGCATGGATCCGGTCGAGGCCGAAGTCTATGGAGAGCGTGTTCTCGACTTGCTCGTCGAAGCGCGAAAGGAGCTCGGACAGCGCTATCGAGTCTCGCTCGACAAACCAATCCTGCTCGAGGTCTTCGCCGAGCAGCGCGACTTCGCGATCCGCACTTTCGGTTTGCCCGGAGGCGATGGCTTCCTGGGCGTCTGCTTTGGCGACGTGATCACGATGAATAGTCCGGCCGCGCTCAGGGCGACGCCGAACTGCTGGGAATCGGTGTTATGGCATGAGTTCTGTCATGTCGTGACTTTGAATAGCACGCACAACAAGATGCCGCGCTGGTTGAGCGAGGGCATTTCGGTCTACGAGGAGCGTCGTAAGAACCCAAGTTGGGGGCAGGTCATGACACCTGCGTACCGCGAACTTGTCCTGGCCGGGGACATCACTCCGGTCAGCCAATTAAGCAGCGCCTTCTTGCGACCCGAGAGTCCGATGGCTCTGCAGTTTGCGTACTACGAATCATCGATCGTGATCGAGTACATGGTCGAGTCATTCGGCTTTGATGCGTTGCTCGCCATCTTGGGCGATCTTGGTCGGGGCCGGCAGATCGCTGATTCGTTCACGAATCATGCGCTCCCGCCGGACGAACTCGACTCTGCTTTCGAACTCTACTTCAGGCAATGTGCCGAAGATTTCGCTAGCGGCGCTAGCTGGGATACGCGAGATCAGTCCGATCTGGATCTGACCGGCTTGGCACTGGCGGTTGGAGAAGATCCAAGTCACGTACCAACCCTTATCCGCGCCGGTGAGGCCATGCTGCAGGCTGGCATGCTCGAGCAGGCGATCCCGATGCTGAAACGTGCCGTCAAGCTGGCACCGACTTTGATCGTGTCGGGCGGTGCCTATGGGCCCTTGGCGAATGCGTATGCGCAAGCCTCTGATGTCGAGCAGGAGCTAGTCGTTCTGGAAGCCTGGATGGCACACGATGCGTCGCAATGGATGGCTCGCATGCGCGCTATCGAGCTGTACGGCGCACGCTCCGATTGGGCTGCGCTGCTCGAGGTCGCTCTCAGCGCGCGCGCCATCCAGCCGATGTCACAAGAAGTGCAGCGCCAAATCGTCCGGGCCGCGGCGGAGCTGGGCCGGCCACATGACGAATTGGCTGCTGGCAAAGCCTTGCTCGCACTTGAGCCGACAGACTTGGCTGGAGTCCACTACCAAGTCGCCCAAGCCGCCTATGCAATCGGTGATCGCGTACTCGCGAAGCATCACGTCTTGCGGGCGTTGGAATCAGCACCACGTTTTCTAGCTGCGCACGGCCTGCTGCTAGAGTTGGTCGACGGACCAAGCAAATCGCCAGAAACAGGAAGTAAGCCAGGAGGATCGCGATGAGACGCTCGTATGCATTCGGTCTGACCACTCTGTTGCTGCTCTCACCGTTGTATTGCGGAAAAGGAAGGACGCGCGTAGTTCCCAAACTCGACTCGACGGAGATGCCCCTGGGTTTGGAGCCGGGCATTCCGAAGGTGGAATCGCCCGTGTTCGGCGCGATTCCTAATACGGCAGCTACCCCAGCAACGTCGAGTACGCATGTCGCTTCCTTGGCGACCCCGGCTTCGAGTTCGATACGCTCCATGACGGCGCCTGTTCAGGGCCGCCGCGGTGTCCCCAACTGGTCGTTGAACGCTGAGTTTGCCGAGGATGCGTTTACCTTTGCCCGCGTGCGCTACGAGTCCTATGGGCGCCGCTGGCATAGCGAAGGAGACTGGGCTACGGATTGGCCTGACAGTGATCTGAACTTCTCCTTTCGCTTACAGCAACTGACAGCGCTCAAGGTCAATCCCAACGGTTGCGTTGTGGACTTGGGTTCGCCGCAGATGTTCGAGTATCCCTTCCTGTACTTGATCGAGCCGGGCCAGATGTTGATCGAGAAGCAGCAGGCGCTCGCGCTACAGCGCTACTGTCTGAATGGCGGCTTCCTAATGGTCGATGACTTTTGGGGCTCGGACGAGTGGGATCACTTCAATGGAATCCTGCAGCAAGTCTTCCCGGATCGAAACGCGATCGAAGTGCCTCTGTCGCATGAGATCTTTCACATCGTGTACGACCTAAAAGAGAAGCCGCAGATTCCAAGCCTGCATTCAGCTCAGCGCGGTCGTTCGCAAGGGATTACGTGGGAGCGTGGCAACGACACGCGCACCCCGCACTACAGGGCGATCTATGACGATCAGGATCGAATCATGGTCTTCATCTGCCACAACACCGATCTCGGCGACGGCTGGGAACGAGAAGGGGAGGACGAGTGGTACTTCCGCGAGTTCTCGGAGAAGAAGGCGTACCCCTTGGGTATCAACATCGTGACGTACGCGCTGACTCACTAAGCGCCTGGACCTGCAGGGACGACCATTGACTGAATCCATTCCGACCGACGCGCCCATTGACTTGGAACAGAGCGTCGTAGAGCGCGTGATGCAAAGCCGCGATCGCATCAAGACCGAGCTGCGCAAAAGCATCGTCGGTCAGGAAGATGTGATCGAACAAGTGCTCATCAGTCTCTTCGCTGGAGGGCACTGCTTGCTTACTGGGGCACCCGGCTTGGCCAAGACTCTGCTCGTGCGAAGCGTTGCGGCGATCTTTCGCTTGGACTTCCAGCGCATTCAATTCACGCCGGACTTGATGCCGGCCGACATTTTGGGCACCGAGATCCTGCAGGAGCGTAACGGCGGCGAGCGCGTGCTCGAATTCAGACCAGGCCCTATCTTTGCCAATGTGCTGCTGGCCGATGAGATCAATCGGACTCCGCCTAAGACGCAAGCCGCCTTGTTGGAAGCGATGCAAGAGCAGCAAGTGACGGTGGCCGGGCATCGACATGTTCTCGAGCCGCCCTTCTTCGTGCTCGCGACCCAAAACCCGATCGAGATGGAGGGCACCTATCCTCTGCCCGAGGCGCAGCTGGATCGCTTCATGTTCAACGTCGTGTTGGACTATCTGCCCGAGGATGATGAAGTCGAGGTCGTGACGCGTACGACAGCCGGCCCGGGCGCTACACCTGACCCCGTGTTTGACGGCGAAGACGTGCTGCGCATTCATGAAGTCGTGCGCAAGGTCCCGGTCGCGGAAGAGGTCGTGCGCTATGCGGTGCGCCTGGTCAAAGCCAGTCGGCCCGGACAAATCGGTGCGCCGGACTTTATCGATCAGTGGGTTAGCTGGGGAGCGGGGACGCGCGCCGCGCAGTTCTTGATTTTGGGCGGGAAGGCGCGCGCTCTCTTGCAGGGCCGCACGCATGTATCACTCGATGACGTACGCAGCTTGGCACACCCATGCCTGCGCCATCGCATCTTGGTCGGGTATCGAGCGGAAGCAGAAGGCGTCAGCGTCGATCAGGTCATCGACCGCTTGCTGGAACACGTCGAGCCCAGCTAGGTATGGCACCCGCGCATTCAGCCACAAACTCGGCGGCGAGCGACCGAGTCGACCCGGAAGCCATACTGCGCATCGCGTCGCTCGAGCTTCGGGCGCGTGGAGTAGTGGAAGGCTTTCTGTCCGGCTTGCACAGGAGCCCGCAACACGGGTTCTCGGCCGAGTTTAGCGAGTACCGCAACTACTCACCCGGCGATGATCTGCGCTACTTGGACTGGAAGCTACTCGCACGGACCGATCGTCGCTACGTCAAGCGTTTCGAAGACGAGACCAACTTGCGCTGCACTTTTCTGTTGGACTTCAGCCGCTCGATGTCGTTCGGCGCGACGACTGAAGGAGTGACTCGCAGTCCCAAGATTGCTCACGCGGTGACGCTGGTTGCGACCTTGGCGCAGTACTTGTCGGTGCAACGCGATGCAGTTGGCCTGATCAGCTTCGCCGACGAGATGATCGATTGCATTCCAGCGCGGGGTGGATCGCGACACCTGCGCAGATTGATGCTCTCGCTCGAGCAGTCGACGACGGGTCACGACACACAGCTCGCTGCGGCACTAAGCAGGGCCGCAGAGCTATTGAAGAAGCGCGGGATCGTCGTGCTCGTCTCCGACTTACTCTCACCCTTGGAAGGCTTCGAGCGGGCGCTAGGCGAGTTGCGTGCGCGTGGGCAAGAGGTCGTTTTGTTTCGCGTACTCGATCCGGCCGAAGCGAGCTTTCACTTCGAGGAAGCAGCCACTTTCGAGGACCTGGAGACGGGGCGCAAGATCTACATCGACCCAAGCGTTGCGCGCGATTCCTATCGCGAAGCCTTCGAAGAGCACCGCGCCGGCATCGCTGATATGTGCGCTGATCACGGCGTCGACCTGGTCGATTGGGCGACGGATCGCCCCTTGCAAGAATGCTTGGTCGAGTTCATGCAAGCGCGCATGCGCCGCGGCCGCCGAACGCTGCACAGACCGAGGGGCCGCCAATGAGCCTCTTGTTTCCGCTGTACCTCGCGGGCATTGCCGCCATCGGTTTGCCAGTCCTCTTCCACATGCTGCGCCGCACTCCCCAGGGACGCGTAGCCTTCAGTTCGCTGATGTTCCTACGACCGTCGCCGCCCAAAGCGGTCAGGCGGCGCAAGCTGGATCACGTTGCACTTCTCTTGTTGCGTGCGCTTGCTATAGCCTTGATTGCTCTGGCATTCGCGCGTCCGTTTCAATCGGGTGACGCTCTCGCCGAAGCGCCGAGCCCTTCAGTCGCGCGCGTAGCGATCCTGTTGGACACGAGCGCCAGCATGCGACGCGGCACATTGTTCGCTGATGCTCGAAAGCAGGCTCGCGAAGTCTTGGACGAAGCTGGCGAGGATGCACTCGTGTCTCTCGCAACGATGGGGCGCGACCTCGAACCGCTTGTGACTGCGTCCGTGAGCCGCAGCTTAGGTCGCGAGGCAGCTGCCTACATCCAAGAACAACTCGCAAGTGCGCAGCCCACTTGGTCAGCGACGGATATCGGAGGATCGCTCTCTCGAATCGCCGATGAGTTGGTCGCAGAAGGCGTAAATGAAACAGCACCCGCGACGATCGTGTTGATATCCGATTGGCAGCGCGGGGCGGACTTCTCGTTGCTCGAGAGCCGAGACTGGCCCGACGGAGTGCGTCTGGTTACGAAGCATGTCTCCGCGGCTGCTGGCAATGCGGGTCTCTCTCTCGCACCAAAGAGCGAGAAGTTCGATGCCGACCACCGATTGCGGCTGCGAGTGCGCAACGATTCAGACTCCACAGCCGAGCATTTCCGGCTGGTGTGGTCCAACGCAATCGGGCAAGCCGGTCAGCCAGCCGAGAGCATTTACTGCCCACCGGGCAGCACGCGCGTCGTACGAGCGCCATCCAGGCCGGAAGGCAATGGATGGGATCGAGTGCGGCTGGAGGGAGACGATAGCCCGTTCGACAATGTTGTCTTTGATCGTGAGCAGCCCAGTCGCTCTCGAGTTGTGCTGTCCATTGGCTCAATGGATGAAGCTGCGCATGGCACGGACTTCTTCCTGGAACAACTGTTCGGAGGCGAGCCCGAGATCAGTGGCGCGAGCGAAGGAACGAGCCTGCGATCTGAGGCGGTGCTTCCCGCGGACATAGTCATAGGGGATACGCCGCTGATTATTTGGAAGGCCACCGCCGACCAGCGCGATCTTACGGATTTGATTGCATTCGCGAGCAGTGGTGGAGTCGTACTCGCCACACTCGCGCAAGCTGTCCACCCCGTGGCTTCGGATGGAGTCCGCGACGCATTGCGGGTGTTGATGCGCGCGCCTTCGCTCGAACTTGGTGAGCACGAGGATACACGCTCCTTCAGCTTGCTCTCGGGAATCGACTTTGGGCACCCGCTCTTCGCGCCCTTCTCGGATCCGCGTTTCAGTGACTTCACCAAGATTCACATCTGGCGCCATCGTGTAGTGAGCTTCGCAGAAGACGGCGGGCTCGACGCACTCGTTACGCTCGACAGTGGTGGGCCACTCTTGCTCGAGAGCCGCATTGGTCAAGGACGTGTGATTTTGCAGACAGCCGGGTGGTCGAGCGACGAGAGTGACTTGCCGCTCTCGACGAAGTTTGCTCCCTTGATGCATGCGATGCTGGCATTGGGCGCACGATCGACGTTGACCACCCAGGCGATTAACGTAGGTGACACGGTCGCGCTTCAGGCAGCGAGCTCGCCGGGTCGTCGGCTGCAGTTGCCCGATGGAAGCTGGCTCGACCTCGATGTTGATGCGCGTGTCCTGACCGCGACTCACAGCCCGGGCCACTACCAGCTCTCCGAGTCGGATGGACGTGAGAGCTTCTTTACAGTGCAACTCGATCCTGACGAGAGCCGGACGGATCTACATGATCTCGACCCGATAACGCACTTGGGAATTCCGAGCGCAGCGACCCTTGGTATGACACCGGATCCCGAGGTCTCTCGCGCCGAGCATCGAGTAGAGCTCGAGGGTCGGCAGCAAGCATGGCGCTGGTTCCTGCTCGCCGCGCTCGGCGCACTGCTCCTGGAAACACTCTGGTCGGCTAGGCTGACTCGAAGAATGGAAAGCGAGGCATGATTATATGCATCCGCGGTTAGAGCGCCCGCTCGAAGGAGCTGCAGACAGGTTGCACCGATTCCGCGTCGAGCGTGGTGCGGCCAAAGTATGGGGCACGATCTTGCTGTTCACTTTGCTCGTCTGCTGGGCCAGTTGGAAATCAGAATTGCCGTGGTCGCGTATGCCACTCGTGATTACCGTGGGGCTGGTCGTGGGGGGAACGGCTTGGTGTATCCGGTCTTTGCTCGCGCGCAAGACGCCAGACTTGGCGGGAGTCGCACAAAGAATCGAAGCGCTCGACCCCGGCCTCAAGTCCGGCCTATTGGCGGCGACTGAGTTGGAACCGGATCTGCCCGACGGTGAATATGGGTACTTAGCAACGCGCCTGGTCGAGAACGTCCTCGAGCGCTCCAAGCAAAAGCGCTGGCATCGAATCGTCAGCGACAAGGATTTCGGGCGCGCGCGTTTACTGCACGCAGGCGCTATCGTCGCCAGCTTGGCTGCAGCCATCGCGTTCGTGATATCAGTCCCCGCCACGCCATCCGGGAGCGCGAGTGGGCGAGATAAAGTGGCCGCTGTCGTCACTGACCACAAGGTACTGGTGTTGCCGGGTGACGCCTCTGTCGAGCGCGGGCACAGCTTGCTCGTCACGGCTCAGTTCGATTCCAGCAAGCTCCCCGGAAGTGCGGACCTGATTCTCGAGCGGAATGGCGAAGAGGTATCCATTCAGTCGATGACGCAGAGCCTCGACGATCCGGTCTTTGCGACTCGCATCGACTCGATCGAAGAAGACTTAGACTACCGCATTGTGTGGGGCAGCCGCTCTTCGGAACGCTACCAGCTGAGCGTCTTCGTCCTACCCGACTTGGTCAGTACGGACTTGGCTATTGTCTATCCGGGTTATGCCCAACTCGAGGACCGGCTGATCGAAAACAGTCGCCGCGTCACGGCTCCCGAGGGCTCTTCGATCACAATTATCGGGCACTTGAACAAGGCTGTTTCTTACGCCCGATTGATCGTGAAAGACAGTGAAGAAGAAATCTTGCTTGTCGCCGATAGCAGTGACCCAACGATCGTGCGCGCCACTATTTTTCTCGAAGAATCGATGCACCTACGCGTCGATTTGATCGATGAGGTGGGCCGTAGAAACCCAAGTCGCAAGGAGTTGATTCTGCGCGTGACGCGCAACCGTCGTCCGGACTTGCACATGACGACTTCGGCCGACAAGCGCGTGTCTCCGATCGAAGAACTGGTCGTTAGCGCCGAGTTGACGGACGACTTTGGGCTCGACCGGCACGGTTTCGGCTATCGCGTGGGTGGGGACGCATCTATTGAGGTCGATCTGAGTGACGTTGAAAACGTGAGTGAAGCGCATGCCAGCTACACGATCGCTCTCGAGGAGCTCAATGCGCGCCCAGCACAACTCGTCTCCTATTACTTCTGGGCCGAGGATCGCGACAAATCAGGTGCGGAGCGACGCACCACGAGCGATCTGCACTTCGCTGAAGTCCGTCCGTTCGAGGAGATCTTTCGCCAGGCGGAGCCCGAGGCGGGTGGCGAC
>JBLFWN010000179.1:0-10462 GCA_047611405.1 Planctomycetota bacterium
CGATTGCGAGTCCATCACGGACTGCAATAACAACGGCATTCCGGACGAGTGCGAACCTGACTGCGACAACGACGGAACGCCTGACGACTGTGAAGTCGACTGCAACAAGAACGGCACGCCCGACGACTGTGAGACCTTCGCCGACTGCAACGCGAACGGTATCCCGGACGAGTGCGAGCCCGACTGCGATAACGACGGCACACCCGACGACTGTGAAATCGACTGCAACGCGAACGGCACGCCCGACGATTGCGAGTCCATCACGGACTGCAATAACAACGGCATCCCGGACGAGTGCGAAGCCGATTGCGACAACGACGGTATCCCGGACGACTGCGAGGCCGACTGCAACGCGAACGGCACGCCGGACGACTGTGAAGCGCTGACGGACTGCAACTTCAACGGCATCCCCGACGAGTGCGAGCCGGATTGCAACAGCAACAGCATCCCCGACGATTGTGACATCGCGAGCGGCACCTCGAACGACTGCAACAACAACGGTATCCCCGACAGTTGCGATCTGACGGGTGGTGCAAGCCAGGATTGCAACCTGAACGGGATTCCGGATGAGTGCGACATTGCGATCGGGCTCTCACTCGACCTCAATGCGAACTCCGTTCCGGACGAGTGCGAAGTGGATTGCAACGGCAATGGCATTCCTGACCTGAATGACTTGCTGAGTGGCACCTCTCAGGACGCGAATAGCAACGACATCCCGGATGAGTGCGAAGTCATCGCAACCGCCTACGGATTCTGCGTCAGCGGCCCGTGCGGCAACGATGATCCGGGCGCGGGTTGCGCGACATCGCTAGGTGCTGGCGTACTGCTCTCGGCTAGCGGAAGCGGCAGCGTTGCATTGGACAATTTGACATTGAGCATGGGTCCGATGCCGGTGAACACTTTCGGCATATTCTATAACGGCCCGATCGCTGGATCCGGCACGCCCTTCGGTGACGGACTGCGTTTGGTCCTCGGCACGACGAACCGCTTCCCTGTCTTGAATTCAGGAGCGACGGGAGTGATCTCATTCAGCTCCGTCGTCGGCTACTCGCTGACGAGCTTCCCGGCTAGCGGGCAGATCGCAGCAGGCTCGACCTGGAATTTCCAAGGTTGGTTCCGCGATCCCGCTGGACCGTGTGGAACGGCCTACAACCTGTCTCAAGGTTTGACGATTCTGTTCACCCCCTGATCGTTCTACGGTGAGAGCATCTTCCTGATGCTCTCACCCGAAGCCTACCGGGCCGCGTTGGATGAGTGCATCCAACGCGGCTTGTTTCGTTGGAACGCCACCGTGCTCCCCCTCCTCTTCCAATCCGACTGCATCCCCATGCACTCAAGCGGGTTGCGCTAGCCCGCATTACTCATGAACCTCGAGGCAAGACGCCTCGATTCGGGTCTTGGTGACACGCGCGTGCAAGCCCAGCTGGCTCTGTGCAAGTTTTGGCCGAAAGGCGACGTCGGCGAAAACTATAGGGATCCAGTAACAGCCGATGTGCCGACGCTAATACTGACTGGAACACACGATCCCGTAACGCCCCCCCCCCCCCCACTTTGGCCGCGTGGCCGCGAGCCACCTTCCCTACTCTTTGCATCTCAGCGTGCCCGGCTGCCATGGTGTGCAGAATTCGGATTGCGTGCGCAGCATCATGCGCGCTTTCTTGGGTCAGGCCGCGTTGGACGGTCTTCCGGTCAGCTGGATCGAAGCGATGCACATGCCGCCCTTCGCTTTGACAAAAAAATAGATCCGAGGGTCTGCCTCGGATCGACTTTGCGCTTGGCGCGGGTTGTCATTGTGCGTCAGCGCACGTGTTGGTGTTGCGCCTCAGCGCATAGGTTGTCTTGGCGCTTAAGCGCGCGCAAGGGCGCGGGCTTTTTGGACCACTCGTCTCAGGCGACGGGCTTCTGTTGCTTTCCGTCCAAGTCACGCTCGTCCAAGCCTTCGCTCTTCGCATTGATCAGATCGGTGCGACGAGTAAGTCGTCGCTGATCCGAGGCGGTCGCGGAGCCACGCATCATGCGCAGACGCATGCTTTGCGTTCTGGCACTGGTGGTCGAAGGTCTGGATACAAATCCGCCGGGGCGGCCAGGTGTCATCATCTTATATCTCCTCAATTCATCTAGCGGCGAACCTGCTCGCGGTCACGCGGTTTGATTTCGTGCGTGTTCCCGTGAGATCTCCTTCGTATCGCCGATAGGGTTATGTCGAAACAGTGGGGTCCGCGTCCAGCTTGACCTTTCGAGCTTTCCTGATAGCAGGGAAGCTCGCCACCTCTGCTAGCGTTGATAGTGCTCATCAAGACGGTGCTAAGATCGGATCAAGGCTGCGCTTCTTTTGCTGACAGGGGCATGGTTTGCCTCTGACAGAGCGCATACACGCGGAATACACCACCTCGACACATGGGCCACTGGACCCGAGTATTCAAGGGTCGCCAGGTTCAAAAGCGGGACACCAGCTCGGAGAAAGCGCAGCGGATCACACTCGAAAGCCACCCTCCTGAAAGCGCGGCTTGCACCAGAAGTACGTATTGCCATCTCCAAGACCCGTGCTCAAGCGTTATGGTGGCCTGCCTCATGGATGTCACCAACAAGACCAAGCGACCGATCAAAGTGCCCCTGCCTGGTGGCAAAAGACTGTTTCTCGGACCAGGTGCGGTCGGACAAATTGCGCCCAAGGCAACCGAACACCCGCCACTGAAGAAACTTCTCGAGGCAGGCGACCTGGAAGTCAAAATACAGGGCCGCACGCAGGGAACAGGAAGTTCTGGCGGCAGCACAGGTCCCTCCCAGGCCGGAGGCGGCCAGGGCGGCGGTTTGCGCCACACGGGCGACCGGTAGTCGCCGGCCGACCCAGGCTGAAGTCGGGTCAGATGATCGCCGCGCTGCGTCAGCTGTAGAAGTGCCAGAGTCGTGAGGGATTCTGGGCTCTGCCTGCACACGCGTGCGCCCGATCGCTACTCTTCCGGACTGATGATTGCGCTTTCGAACGTCTCTAAACACTTCGGGCGGCAGGCTCTGCTCGTCGAGGCCTCCTTCCAGCTGAATCCCGGCGAAAAAGTCGGCTTGCTGGGTCCCAACGGCTCGGGGAAAACCACTCTCTTCCGGCTGCTCGTGGGCGAAGAGAGCCCGGATATTGGCCAGGTCAGCGTCCCCAAACACGCCAAGGTCTCGTACTTTCGCCAGGATGCGGGCGAGATGAGCGGACGCTCCGTGCTAGATGAAGCCATCCTCGGCAGCGGCCCGTTGGGCCTTCTGCATATCGAGCTGGCCGAACTCGAGGCCGCGATGTCGGACCCGGATCGCACGGACGAGATGGACAGCATCTTGGAGCGCTTCGGCGAGGTGCAGGGCGACTACCAACAGCAAGGTGGCTATGAACTCGAGGCGCGAGCACGCGAGGTGCTGCACGGCTTGGGTTTTACCGATGCGCAAATCGATGGCGATGTCGGCGAGTTATCGGGCGGTTGGCGCATGCGCGTCTCGATCGCGAAGGTGCTCGTCGGGCAAGCCGACGTGCTTCTGCTCGACGAACCCACAAACCACCTGGACATCGAGTCAATCCTGTGGCTCGAGGGTTACCTGAGGGCATCAAGTGCGGCTGTGCTGATGACCTGCCACGACCGTGACTTCATGAATCGAGTCGTCTCGCGCCTGGTCGACATCGATGCGGGCGCACTGGTCAGCTATGGCGGCGACTACGACTTCTACGATGAAGAGCGCGCCGCGCGTAAGGTCCGGCAAGACGCCGCCTTCACGCGCCAACAGGCGATGCTGAAGAAGGAAGAGCGCTTCATCGAGCGCTTCGAGAAGAATGCCGCCAAGGCATCACAGGTGCAGTCGCGCGTCAAAAAACTCGACAAGATCGAAAAGCTGGAGCCGCCCAGGCGGCGCGTGCTTGTGCCTTTCGAGTTTCGCAAGCCACCGCGCTCGGGCAACGATGTCGCGATCTGCAAGGCGGTCGACAAGAGCTATGGCGAGACAGAGCTGTACAAGAGCTTTGACCTCGAGGTGAAGCGCGGCGAGCGCTGGTGCGTTATGGGCGCCAACGGCGCAGGTAAGACGACACTGCTGAAGATGCTTGCCGGCGTAATCGAGCCGGACGGCGGGCACATCAAGCTCGGAGCCAGCCTGAAGATGGGCTACTTCGCTCAGTCGTCGCTCGAGCTGCTGAACCAGCAAATGACCGTCTATCAACAGATCGATGACGCCTTCCCGATCGCAACCATCTCGAGCAAGCGAAGCCTGCTCGGTGCGTTCGATTTTCCAGGCGACGACATCGACAAGCCAATATCCGTACTCTCGGGCGGCGAGCGCTCACGACTGGTGCTCGCTCAAATGCTCTATGACCCGCCCAACTTCTTGGTGCTTGACGAGCCGACGAACCACCTCGACCTGGTGACTAAGGAGATGTTGGTTCGGACTCTTTCCAAGTTCGATGGGACGATGATCTTTGTCTCGCACGATCGAACCTTCTTGCGTGGCCTCGCGAACAAGGTGCTGGACTTGACGGGTGGTGGCGAGGAGAAGGCGCGCGAGCCATTGATTTATCATGGCGACTATGCCGAATGGGTCGAGCGCACCGGGCACGAAGCACCCGGGGTCTGGCACTGATCTGGGCGGGACGCCCTCTATTCACAGTGCGCTCTTCGACGTGAAGCATCTCGTCTGATCCAATGCGGGCCTCGGAGCGAACTCCAACCCCCGTCACGCTCGGGTGCTGATCATCGAACGCTCGTTCTCCCCCATCCTCTGCGGACTCGATCGGACGAAATGACGGACTTTCGATTGCTGCGCATGTTCAATCAGCCCGAGCAACGCAAGCACGCCCGCTCGCGGATGCGCGTGGGTCGGGCGTCGCTCGCACTGTTTACCGGCGACAATCTGTTCGAGAAGATCATTCGCGAGATCGGCGCCGAGCGCATCATCTCCCTAAAAGAGGTGTGCGAAGCCTTTGAGTTCTTCGCGCTCACGCGCAAGTATCTGCGCGCGCCTGTCATTGCTGACCTATGCAGCGGGCACGGTTTGGTCGGCATCTTGTTCGCGGCAGCTGAGCGAAAGACAACTCGCGTCTTGTTGTGTGATCGTCGCCGACCCAAGAATTTCGATTTGATGTGGAATGCAGCCCGACGTGCTGCGCCGTGGATCGAGGACAAGGTCGAGTACCTGGTGGGCGACCTGGCCAAGACTCGCGATCAACTCCCGCAAAATTGCTCCATCGCAGCTGTGCACGCCTGTGGCAAGTTGAGCGACACGAGCCTGGAGATCGCTAGCTCCGTACGAGGTGCGGCGGCGGTGATGCCATGTTGCCGTGACCATACGCACAACCCGGGCCCCTTGGCTGTCGCGCAAAAACTTGGCGGGGATTTGGCCTATGACATCGATCGTACCTATCGCATGGAAGCCGCCGGCTACCAGGTTCGCTGGCGCGACATCCCCGAAGAGATCACCCCTATGAACCGGGTACTGATCGCGACACCCAGATCCTCTATCACGGCCATGCCTGCGAGCGAGCCTGCGCGATAGCTCAGCCGTCGCAAAGCGGGTATGCAAGCCTTCGATCAAGCGCCAAGCAAGCTCAGTGCCAAGTTGGGACCTGCATTGGCTTGCGCTAGTACGGCTGCGCCGCCTTGCTGCAGGATACGAGACTTGACGAGCTGCGCGGTTTCTTGCGCGATGTCGGCATCACGGATGCGGCTCTCGCTGGCCACAAGATTCGTGCGCCGAACATCCAACGTCCGGATAGCTGAGTCCAGACGGTTCTGACCCGAACCGATCTCACCTCGCGCCTCGCCCACGAACTCCAAGATCGAGTCCACCACAGCAAGCGTTCGATTTGCTTTGGTTGTGTTGCTGACGGACTGCGCCTCCAGCGAGGGACCGACGCGGTTTACTTGGCTGAAGTCGACGCTGATCTCGTCGCCCTCTTCGGTACCCGATTTTAGCGTGTGTTCTGCATCAGACAGTGGGAACAGCTGCGTCCCATTGAATTCCGCATCGTCCAACAGCCGCGAAGCTTCTTGTGCGAGCGCAGCCATCTCCTCATCCAGAGTCGCGATGTCCTCAGTCGACAGGGTTCCGTTCAATCCCTGCACGGCAATCTCACGAATGCGAGTCGTGAGGCCCTGGATCGAATCCAGTTTGCTATCGGCAACTTGAAGAAAGCTGATCCCATCCTGAGCGGTGCGTGCAGCTGTGGCCACGCCGCGCATGTCCGCTCGCATGCGCTCCGAGATCCCCAGGCCCATCGCATCGTCACTGGCGGCCGTAATGCGCATCCCGGACGACAAGCGTCGAGAGGTGTCCTCCAACGAACGACTCGACGCATGCATATGTCGCATCGCTGTCATGGCTGTGACGTTGGTGTTGATACGGAGGGCCATTGTAGGTTGGAACCCTTTGGAAGGTTCCTAGCAACGCAGCGGCGCGACAGAACTGCTGAAGCTCTTAGCGATACTGACTCGCTCACCTCTTACCGTCGGCCTGGACCTGTACGATCTTGACCTGTCCCGCCTCTTTCTCCGAGCAACTGCTTCTGTACTCGAGACCGACCATCGACTGTGAGAGCGCGGCGAAGCCTCAAACGATTCATGTTGGAACGTGTTCTGCGGCAAGCCGACCGGATCAATCACACATGGATACTGGATCGGCGCGCCTCTGACCCACAAAATCTACGGACAAAAGCCGGCGGCAATCAGGTCAGAAAAACGAGGCGCCCGTCCCACTGATTGCCCACCTTCGAGGATCGCAACTGCGAACGGATCCTCTCCTACATGACTGCCGCAAGGCTCATGATGTACGGAACAAGTCTCTGATGAAATTCGCCAAGCGACTCAAATCGATACACCCGATGCAGACACTCCCCTCTCCGCTATGGCTGTGGTCGATACTCATCTTGCCTGTGGATGTCTCCGCTGCCGAGCCCGAGCCTTGCGAGGCGCCGCCGTTGAACTTCCTGTTCATCCTCGTCGACGACTTGGGTTGGACTGATCTGGGTTGTTATGGATCCAGTTTCTACGAGACTCCAAACATCGATGGCTTGGCCGCTAAGGGGATGCGTTTCGAACAGGCCTATGCGGCCTGTCCAGTTTGCAGCCCGACGCGCGCCAGTATTTTGACGGGCAAGTATCCGGCTCGAACGGGCATCACGGACTACATAAGCCCGAACCGTGGGAACCAACCGGAGAAATGGCGCCGCAAGACAGCACACCTGCCTGCCTCCTACGTGGATCGCATGGCACTCGAAGAACTGACCTTAGCTGAAGCCCTGCAAGAAGCTGGGTACGCAACCTTCTTCGCCGGCAAGTGGCACCTGGGCATGGAGGGTTTCTGGCCGGAGGATCAAGGCTTCGACGTGAATGCAGGAGGCATTGATCGAGGGGGTCCCTATGGCGGCAATAAGTACTTCTCGCCCTATGGCAACTCGCGCCTCAGTGACGGGCCCGATGGTGAACACTTACCTGATCGTCTCGCCACGGAGACCATTGGATTCATCGAGGCTCATAAAGAAGAAGCCTTCCTGACTTACCTGTCGTTCTACTCGGTACATACCCCGCTGCTCGCGCGTCAGGACTTGCGCGAGAAGTACCAGCAGAAGGCGAAGAAGGCTGCGCCCGAGAGTTGGGGGCAGGATGGTGAGCGCAAGGTGCGTGAAGTGCAACGACATGCCGTGTACGCCGGCATGATCGAAGCGATGGACGAAGCTGTCGGCAAGGTTCTCGACAGCCTGGATCGATTGGGCCTAGCCGAGCGAACCGCAGTCATCTTCATGTCGGACAACGGTGGCTTGTCGACATCGGAAGGCCACCCGACAAGCAACTTGCCACTGCGCGCTGGCAAGGGGTGGCTGTACGAAGGAGGCATTCGTGAACCGATGATCGTGCGCTGGCCTGGGACAACGAAAGCGGGCAGCGTGTGTGAATCACCCGTTACGAGCACTGACTTTTATCCGACGATGTTGGAGATGGCCGGACTTCCTAGTCGCCCCGAGCAACACGTCGATGGTCAGAGCTTCGTGAAGCTGTTGCAGGGTGAGGCTGCGCGCGGCGAACGCCCGCTCTTCTGGCATTACCCTCACTATGGGAACCAAGGTGGTTCACCCGGAGCGGCAATTCGCATCGGTGACTACAAGCTGATTGAGTTCTTCGATGACGACAGCGTCGAGCTATTCGACTTGCGCTCGGATCGAGCTGAGACGAAGAACATCGCGCTCGATCAGCGCGAGCGTGTCACTGCTATGAGGCGGCAACTCGATCATTGGCAGACGAGGGTCGGCGCACTTTTCCCGACCGCGCGTGCGGAGGAGCCCGAAGAGATCAAGTAAGTCGCTAATTGGGACACGCGCTCAGACTCGAGGTGCAGCACGAATCTGCACGCTAGCGTGAGCCGCGGCACAACAGACGGCACTTGTGTGTCACGCACAAAATGACTTAGTGAACACTCTTAAAGTCAGTGTTCCTGCATCGATAGAATCAATTGGCTGATGGGCATTGAATTCGCCGCCAAGGGTCTGCTCATCACCGAGCCCATGGCTCACGCTTCACCACACACAGCCGCCGAGCCTCCCTCCCGGAAGAGCTCCTGACTCGTTGCATCCTTGCTGCCCACGCTCCGACTCTCCCACTTGGCGTGCCAAGGCTCAGCTGCTCTGACAGTGCCATTTGGGCTAACGCGAACCAGCCCCATTGTCCCGAAACATTGCCCTCGGGCTCAGGAATGGCCTCCGGTTGCCCGTCATTCGAGTCTCGCGTTCGAATTCGACTGGCAATTTGAGCAATATCCAGGGAAAGCGCGCAAGAAGCTCAGAATTGAGTACAAATGAATGGGCCCTCTAATGGGGCTTCCCCCCTCCCTCCACTTGAGGCCTTCTCCTCCGTCGGCCTCACCCTTCTCCAACAGTCTGCCAAGACGACTCTCCAATCATGAGTCCCCGATTCCTTGTGCCGGTGTGCGCATCATTTGTGCTCGCGGGTTCGATTCAAGCGGAACCCAATTCCGCATTGATGGCGGCAACCGCCGAACCCTCCTCTACTCTTTCCCCCCGCTACTACTGGGGAGACTTCGACAACGACGGCTTGTCCGATGTCTTCTTGATCGTCAACGACGGTCGTTCGTATCTGTTGAAGAACGCCGGCGCCGGCCGCTTCGAAGATGCGACAGCTCTTGCCGGCCTCCCGGGAACAACCCAAGCTGACGAAGCCTTCTGGGCTGACTTCAACGGCGACAGCCGCCTCGACCTGTTCTTGACCTCCTTCGCCGGTCAGACGCAGATGTTGCTGCAGGACGAGTATGGTTCCTTCCAGGACGCGAGCCTGCAGTCAGGCATTCCGTCCGACGTGAACCCGGTCTTCACGAACTTGATCGACTTTGACCAGGACGGCCTGGTCGACTTGCATATCGCGAGCCTCCGAGATGATGCGCTGTTCCACAACTTGGGCGGTGCGGTCTTCGAGCGCGTCGAACTCGGCGTGACGCGTACGTCCGCTTTCGAAAGCGCTCTGATCAGCGAAGACATCGACCTTCAGCAAGCTCGCTTGATGTTGGGTCTAGCTGCGAACTCCGCAGGTGGATTCTCGCAGGGTGGCACGCAAGGGATGATCAATCCCAATAACATCGGAACCATTGGCGGTGGAGCCGCGAGCGCGGCCGCGAGTACGGCTTGTGCAATCGGTGTCGACGATATGTCGAACCCCGGGAACTGCATCAGTGCATCGACTGTTCCGGCGCTCGGATCGCTGCTGCCGAATTCGGCGGATCTGTTCGTTCACCCCGTGACGCGCCGCGTCGGTATTGGCACGACATCGCCGATTTCCGACCTGGCCGTCGAGGGTTACATTCACGCAACCGGCGGAATCGTTTTCCCTGACTTCTCGATTCAGACTTCCGCCTCCAACATCGGCCCCGCCGGCCCTGCTGGCCCGACCGGTGCCGATGGCGCTGCAGGTCCCGCTGGTCCGACCGGTGCCGCTGGTGCGGCCGGAAGTGATGGTGCCGACGGTGCCGCTGGTGCAGCAGGTAACGACGGAGCTGCTGGCGCGACTGGTGCCGATGGCGCTGCTGGTCCCGCTGGTCCGACCGGTGCCGCTGGTGCAGCCGGTAACGACGGAGCTGCTGGCGCGACTGGTGCCGATGGCGCTGCAGGTCCCGCTGGTCCGACCGGTGCCGCTGGTGCAGCAGGTAACGACGGAGCTGCTGGCGCGACTGGTGCCGATGGCGCTGCTGGTCCCGCTGGTGCGGCCGGAAACGACGGCGCTGCTGGTGCGACTGGTGCCGATGGCGCTGCTGGTCCCGCTGGTCCGACCGGTGCCGCTGGTGCGGCAGGTAACGACGGCGCTGCTGGCGCTGCAGGTCCCGCTGGTCCGACCGGTGCCGCTGGTGCAGCCGGTAACGACGGAACTGACGGCGCTGCTGGCGCTGCAGGTCCCGCTGGTCCGACCGGTGCCGCTGGTGCAGCCGGTAACGACGGAAC
>JBLFWN010000180.1:0-10395 GCA_047611405.1 Planctomycetota bacterium
GGAGCAATACGATCGACCAAGTTCCACTCGACAGCGCGCTTGCCTTTGATGCCTTCCGCGACCGTGCTGAACACATCGTTGCGGTCACGGCGCAGCTTGCGCTTGTCGGTGATGCGCGTCAGTCCGCCCGTACCCGGCAAGACACCGAGCAACGGAACCTCGGGGAAGGAGACCGCGCTGTTGCGATCGTCGACGAGCAAGATCTTGTCGCAAGCGAGCGCCAGCTCGTAACCGCCACCCGATGCCGTGCCGTTGAGCGCGGCCAAGAAGCGCAGTTGGGAGTTCTCGGATGCATCCTCGATGCCGAGCCGAGTCTCGTTCGTGTACTTGCAGAAGTTGACCTTGAAGGAGTGCGCGCTTGTGCGCAGCATCACGATGTTCGCACCGGCGCAGAACACGCGGTCGAGCGAGCCCGTCAAGATCACGCAGCGAACGGCGGGGTGTTCGAAGCGCAGGCGCTGGATCGCATCTGCCAACTCGACATCGACACCAAGGTCGTAGCTGTTCAGCTTCAGCTCATAGCCCTCGCGTTGACCTCCATCGGGTTGGACGTTCATCGCGAGTCGCGCCAACTCGCCCTCGATCGAGAGGGTCCAGTGTCGGTACTCGTCGGGATGCGTCTGAAAGGAGAGGCGCTCCGGGCGAACGGCAGTCTGGGTCATCGCGGTGTCTCTGGGCTGGCGTGCGGCTTCGAAAGGGAATGAATATGAGCAATATACTGCTCATGCTCGCGGCGGGTGGGTACTATAAGTGGCAGATGCGCCATTCGCAAGAGCTACTGTCCGAGCTGGCCCGCAGGGTCCGCAACTGCCGCGCAGAGTGCGGCTTGTCCGTCTCCGAGCTCGCCCGGAGGGCCGAGATCAGTCGGCGTATGCTGACGGAGATCGAGGCCGGGCGCGCGAATCCGAGCATCCTGAAGCTGGCCGCGCTGAGTGAAGCCTTGGGCGTTCTGCTCTCGAACCTGTGCGACTTGCGCGTTTCGACCGCACCTCCCGGGCGCATAGCGCTGGTCGGCTTGCGCGGAGCCGGCAAAACGACGATCGGCCGCAGGCTCGCAATGGCGCTGGAAGCGCCCTTTGTCGAGCTCGATCGGCGGGTCGAGGAGCTGGCGGGTATGCCGCTATCCGAGCTCTTCGCACTCGAAGGCATGGATACTTTCCGCAGACTCGAGAGCCAGGCGCTCGAGATCGTACTGGGAGCTGCCGGCCGTCAGGTGATCGCGACCAGTGGTTCGATTGTCGACTCCGCGGACACTTTTGAGCGTCTGCGTACTTCTTGTCGAACACTCTGGTTACGGGCGACTCCCGAAGAGCACCTGAATCGTGTCCTGGCGCAAGGGGATCGCCGTCCGGTCGAGGGTCATCCACAAGCGTTGATCGAGTTGAAGTCGATCCTGACCGGTCGAGAGTCTCAATACGCACGATGCGACTTCGAATTGGCCACTAGCGGGCTAGGCATCGACGCCGTAATGCAAAAGGCCTTGGATTGGATCTGAGACGGACGCCGCGAGAGGGCCGGATCGGGTCCATTCACATCAGCCCCTCGGGCGCGAGACGCGTGAGAAGGAAGCGCGACCTGAGTGCAGCAGTGCCAAGCCAGAGTTGTGTAGCTTCGGCCTCAATCGGTCGATCTGTGGGCGTACGCGCATGCCTTGGATCTCATGAATTGCATCAGCAACCTTCTCCCCACGCTTCTTATCTTCCCATGGGCATTGAGCCAGATGGTTCCATGTTCATCGGCGCTGCAGACGCGCAGTGAAGAGGCGCCCGCCTTCGATCTTCGCCTGGCCCCTGACTTGTGGTCGCGCGACGAGATGCTCGGCGACCCTCTCGGATGGCGACAGTACTGGTTGGCGAGCGGCGTCGATGTGTCCGCTCGCTTGACGCTTGAGGGCTTCGGCATCATGAGTGGTGGCGTCTCTCGCAGCTCGAGCACGATGAGTCTGCTCGACATCCAAGCTGAGTTTGATCTGGAGCGCATGGGCTCCCTATCCGGTGCCAGCGCACTCATGCGCGTTGCTTCGGTCGCTGGTGCGGGGATCAGCGAAGACATCGGCTCGGTTCAATCTTCGAGCTCGAACGAGACTCAGGAACACACGTCGATCTTGGAGCTGTGGTACGCCTGGCAGGGTGGCGACTCCGTTGGTTTCCGCGCGGGCAAGATCGATGCGGGGCGCGACTTCTCGCGCATCGCGACCTTCGACGGTTTCGTTCACGCGGCCGCACAGCTCGGTGATGGGAGCGTTCCCTTTCCGTCCGATCCGGATTCCGCGATGGGACTGACCGGCTTTCTCTCAATGGGTTTGATGCGCTTGAACGTGGGAGTGTTCAATGCGAACGACCCAAGCATGGGCGGCAGCCTGCTGGCGGATTCGCACCGTGGCCTTACGGCGGACTTCGACAATACCTTGTTGATGGCGGAGCTAGAGTTCGATTGGGCCGCAGCCGGCAACGCCGAAGTCGGCAAATTGGCGGTTGGATTCTGGCGTCACAATGGCCAAGTGCCGCTCTTCCGCGGAGGCACGAACTCGGGTCAAGAGGGCCTCTACCTAATGGGGGAGCAAGAGGTTTGGCGCGGCCGCTCGCATGGCGCGGATCGAAGGCCGAGCATAAAGTTCCTTGGACAGTTCTCGATGGCCGATGACGAGGCCTTCTTGATCGAGCGCAACCTCGCGGCCGGACTTCGGATCGATGGCGCCAACCGTTTACGTCCCGATGATTCGACCGGTGCACTGCTCTCGATATCCGACTTGACCGGAGTTCCGGGGGCAGGTGTCTCTGGGTTCGAGGTCGTCGCCAACCTGTTCCATCGCTATCAGTGGACACCCGCCATCGCTCTGACGCCGGACGTTCAAATCATCATTGACCCCGCCGGCTCGGGGACGGATGCGCTGGTCCTTGGCCTGCGGATCGAGATCGATCTGTAGAGTGCGAAGAGCACGCGGTTCGGCATCGATTCTGTGATTCGGCGTCGCCAAGAGTGGGCAGAGCGCATCCCAGCTCACCGCATCGAATTCGGCCTAGTAGCACGGTGATGAGGCCCGTTCATGAATTGGGTTCTCCGGAGCGACTAGCAAGGCGCCGGGTTTCGCGCAGCGTTGGATGCTATTCGTGGCTTACGGGAGTGCAGCCAGGCGCTCCAGAGATCCCGACGCATGAATCGGAGTCTTTAGGGCGGCCCGCTGGACCTGTGCGGAATGGATCCACCTTTGCAAACGGGCAGTTCCCGAAGAACGCGCCCTGTTCAGGAGTCTGGCTCTCGCGTCTGGCGTCAGCTGCGCATCTCCCAGGTCGAACCATCCGCTCCATCGAGCAGATGCACACCGGCTTCCTGAAGACGATCGCGGATCGCATCGGAAGTGGGGAAGTCTTTGCGCTCGCGCGCCAATGCGCGCAACGCAATCGCGTGCTGCATCGTTCGGTCCATCAGTTCATCATTCGCCGCAGCGCGCAGTTCCCAGCTCGATCCGTCGGCCGAATCCAAGATGCCTATTTCCAGATCAGTGAAAGCGTCGCGCACGCCGTCGGCAGTCGCGAAGTCTTTCCGTCCGCGTGCGTCGGCACGCACGGTCAAGAGCGCGTCCAGCACGGAGCCGAGTGCACCCTCTGCCGCAGGCTTGTTCTCGAGCAACGCCAGATCGCCGGGTTGGAATAAGCCCAAGGTTCGTCCCAGGTCGCGCACGAGCTCGTTCGCGCGCTCGCTTGCTTCTCCATCGAGTTCACGCGCCCGCGATGCGATGGCAAAGAGCTCCGCGACCGCTTCACCGGTGTTGAAGTCATCGTCCATCGACTCGCAGAAACGCGCGCGACGCGCGCTGATGTCTTCGTCGAACTTGCGTAGCAGGATTTCGTTCAAGTCGATCGCCGGAACTTCTTCGATCATGGCTCCGAGCTGACGATACAAACGCAGCAAGCCAGTCCGGGCGCCGGCCAGGGCCGACGGTTCGAAGTCGACAGGGCGGCGGTAGGGCGAACGCATCAAGAAGAAGCGCACCGCGGGTGCGCCATGGGTGTCGATCAAGCAGCGCGCTTGGAACTGACGAGAGAAATTCTCGTCCTTCATGCGCGGGTCGCTCTTCGAGATTTTCTTGCCGCCGTACTGAATCAATCCGTTGTGCATCCAGACGCGCGCATAGTCGTCGCCGTGCGCTTCGCTCTGGGCTATTTCGTTTTCGTGATGGGGGAACTTCAGGTCGTCGCCACCACCATGAATGTCGAAGGTACCACCGAGCAGGCTCGACGACATGACCGAGCACTCGATGTGCCAGCCAGGGCGTCCCGCGCCCCATGGGCTGTCCCAGGTAGGCTCGCCCGGCTTGGCGAACTTCCACAAGGCGAAGTCCGCTGGGTGCCTAAGCCCGCCGACCGCTTCGACGCGCGCACCGGCCTGCATGTCTTCCAGCTTGCGACCTGAGAGCTTGCCGTATCCTTCTTGCACCTGGACATCGTAGTAGACGCCATTCTCGGCAACGTAAGCACGGTCGACATCAATCAGCTCTTGGATGAATTGCACCATCTGCGGCACATAGTCCGTGCAACGCGGGTGGTCGGTCACGCTCGTGACCCCAAGCTCACGTTGGAACTCCAAGTATTGATCGGTGTAGCGGTCGGCGATCGCCTTCCAATCCTCGCCCGTGCTGGCCGCGCGGTTGATGATCTTGTCGTCGATGTCCGTGATGTTGTTCACGAAGCGCACTTTCAAGCCGCGTGCGCTCATCCAACGCGCGATGGTGTCGAAAACGACCGGACCCATCAGGTGCCCGACGTGGCAGTCGTCGTACACGGTCGGACCACAGAGATACATCCCAACTTGCCCGTCCTGCAGCGGCTCGAGGGGGGCTTTGGTCCGAGTCAGTGTGCTGTGAATTTGAATGGTCATTGTCGTCTTCCTGATTTCGCGCAGAGTCTATCAGGCGCGTGGCCATGTGACTCGGCACACCTGCCTGCTTCTCGGACTCTGATCGAGGCGGCTGTATGCGCTCTGCGCTATTCTGGCGGAATGCTGAAGACTTCCTCACTCCGCTCCGTGACCTGGCCGCTGGCTTCCTTCTCCGCTGGCGGTTGGATTCTCACTCTCGCCCTGACGACAGGCTGCTGGCTGAGCCCCCGTGCAGAGGCCTCCGGTCCTGCGCACTCGGCTCGGCCCGGGAGCGGGCCTGCCTCCTCTATTGTGGGAGTGGCTCTCCCCGAGCGAAAACCGAACATTGTCTACATCTTGGCTGATGACCTAGGGTGGGGCGAAGTCGGTACCAATGGTCAGGAGATCATTCAGACTCCCCATATCGATCGCTTGGCAGCCGAGGGCATGCGCTTCACGCAGCACTACTCGGGCAGTCCAGTCTGCGCACCCTCGCGCTGTGTGCTGATGACTTCCATGCACACCGGTCATAGCTACGTGCGTGGCAACAAAGAGATGGGCGGCTGGGGGCCGAACCAGCCCGAGGGGCAGTTGCCGTTACCCGCAAGCACTATCACGCTGGCCGAGCGCTTGAAGGAACACGGCTACGCGACTGGAGCGGTCGGCAAGTGGGGGCTCGGCGGCCCGGGTTCGACCGGACATCCATGCTTCCAGGGCTTCGACTTTTTCTATGGCCTGCTGTGCCAGCGCGTCGCCCACAACTTCTATCCCACACACTTGTGGCGCAATCACGATGTCGATGTGCTCGACGGCAATCGCTACTTCGCCGCACACCAGAAGATCAGCAGAGCGCCGAGCACACCCGAAGGCTATGCGCGCTACGAGGGCGAGGTCTACGCACCGGACCGAATGATCGAAGAAGCGGTCGGCTTCATCGATCGGCATGCGAGCGAGCCCTTCTTCCTGTACTTCCCTTCGCCGGTTCCGCACGTCGCGCTACAGGTTCCGGAGGACTCCTTGGAGCAGTATAAGACCGAACTCGATGAAGCACCCTATCTGGGGAATAAGGGTTATCTGCCGCATCCCCAACCGCGCGCGGCCTATGCCGCGATGGTGACGCGCTTCGATCGTGATATCGGATTGATCCTGCAAGCACTCGAAAAGCACGGTGTCGAGCAAGACACGATTGTGATGTTCAGCAGCGACAATGGACCCACCTATGCTGGCGGCGCCGATTCGGATTTCTTCGAGAGCGCGGGACCGTACCGAGGTTTGAAAGGGACTGTGTATGAAGGCGGCTTGCGTGTGCCCATGATCGTGCGCTGGCCCGGGCGAGTCGCAGCAGCGTCCGAGAGCGCGCACGCGAGCGCCTTCCAGGATGTCGTTCCGACGATGATGGAATTGATCGACGCCGAGGTTCCGGAAGATATCGACGGCATCAGTTTTGCTCCGACGCTGACGGGCGAAGGAGAGCAGCGGACGCACGAGCATATGTACTGGGAGTACCCGGAAGCTGACGGCCAGATGGCGTTGCGAGCGGGTCGCTGGAAGCTCGTTCGGCGTGGTTTGCGCAAGGATGCGGGTACGCACGAATTGTTCGACATCGATGCGGACCCGGGCGAGAAAACGGACTTGTCCGAGCAGCATCCGGAAGTTGTCGCGCGCTTGAAGGAAATCGCCAAGGGCCTCCGAACGCGAAGTGAGCACTTTCCACTGGCTGGACTTGATCAGGACTGATGCGAGATTCCGCAGGTCGTGCCAAGCATTACATCTGCGGGGTCGCGAGCCTGAAGACTCGCTCGAGACGAGCGCTGCAGGGTTCTGAACTCATGCGCTCAGAATGGACCATCGACTCGTAGCCAGCCGTGGTGATCGAGCATGGACTGCAGTTCGACCTCGCGTCGCTTGCGGGCTTCGTGCTCGCGCGGGAAGCGGCGCCACTTGCGCCAGCCCGTCTCGGCCATGTGCGTGACTTCGACCCAACGTAGTAGCGCGAGTCCCTCATGCAGCTCCCACATCACCGCACCGTTGATGTCGGCGTCAGCGAGCCCGTTGCGTTCGTAGCGTACGCCCGTTGTCGGTTGCGCGGAACGTACGTGCAGGCTGAAGGCCTGGCCTGCCGCCTTCCATTGCATGTGAGGATCGTCGTCGTCACTCGCCTCTTCGATATCGATCGAACGGCCCTCGCGCAGTGGCAAGTACCAGGTAGGCCAGTCTTCATAGCGCAGCAAGGATTGGTGGATTGCCAGCGGGTCAGCGCGGATCCACGCATGGGCTTCGACCTCAAAGCTTGAGTCGATGCGCGCGCCAAGCCAGATGAAGGCTAGGCCCGTCGTAAGGGGGACGATGCAAAGCGCCCATAGCGCCCAGCGTCGTCGCTGTCGAGGCGGACTCATCGGGGGCGTACTCACTGCGTAGGGGCACTGCTGTAATGACAGTAAAATTCCGTTTTGGAGCGAGCGGCGAGAGGCCGCGCGATGGCACGCACTCGCATCACTCGTCCGAGATGTTAGGACTGAGCAGGCCAGAGACCTTGACCAATGCGCGATGCAACAACACGCGCACGGCGCCCTCGGTCTTGCCCATCGCCTCGGCGATCTCTTTGCGCGACATGCCGACGATGTGCGCCATCGTGATGACTTCACGGTGCTCTTCGCTGAGCTGTTCGAAGGCGCCCTCGATGCGCTCGACCTCTTCCTTCAGAATCGCACCGCGACTAGGCGTCGTGAAGGTGCCATAGCAATCGAGCAGGCCTCGATCCGAAGCGTTAGATGCGCTGGCGGTACCGCCAGCGTGTTGCATCGGAATCTCACGCAGCGCGTCGCGCTTCTGGGCCAGATAGAAGTCGCGCCGGTTGATGATCTTGCGCAGCGCGGTCGTATACAGCCACGATTTGAAGGCGGTTTCCGACGGATGCTTCAGCCTGTCCATGTGCTCAAGCACCTCTCGGCAGACCGATTGCACCAGGTCCGAGCTCGATTCTCTGGCCCGGACGATAGCCCCGGCCCGCAGTCGCACGAAGGCTCTCAATTGTGGGAGGTAGCGTTCGAGCAGAAGCTCGAGCGCGTTCCGGTCGCCACAGCCGGCCGCTTCGGTCAGGCGCATCACGTCGCCCTCGCTGATCGAATCGGGCGGGGGGAGGGGGGATCCTGCGGAGCCTGTCATTCACTCCAGCCTAACGGGAAGCTGACTCGTGTGCGCGCTGACGTAGTCGGATCCCCTCGAGCTTCCCTGCATCCCCGCTCTGCCAGACCTGGCCTCGGCCCGGACCTTCTCGTCAGGCAGCCCCCTGTTGCGGCAAATGCCCATCGGTCCGCCTTGCTCGACGGGGTAGAATCTCCGCCCTCAATCGATTTCACACTCGCCGACGACGACGATCTTCATGTCTACGACTACCGCGACCGCATCCACGAAGCCTGCCGACAACCCGCTCCTCTTCGAAGGGGATCATGCTCCCTACGACCGTATTCAGGCCAGTCACGTCGAGCCGGCAATGAAGTGGCTCCTGCTCGACCTCGAAGAGCGTCTGGTTGCACTCGAGTCAAACGAGTCGAGTGATCTTGCGACCTTGTTGCGTGGATTGGAGGAGATCAGCGATCGTGCAGAGAAGGCCTGGGGGGCCGTCGATCACCTGGTTAGCGTCGCGACCACGGATGAATTGCGCACCGCTCACGAGGGTATGCAGCCCGAGGTTGTGACCTTCTTCATTCGGATGGGCCAGAGCCCTGCGCTCTACCAGCGCTTTCGCGCCATCCGAGATGATGCCGCCTTTGACGCGCGACCCGAGGTCGAACGGCGCATCGTCGAGGCTACCTTGCGCGAGGCCAAGTTGGCTGGTGTCGGACTCGACGGCGAGGCGCAGGCGCGCTTCAACGAGATCTCGACCGAGATGGCTGAGCTCAGCACCAAGTTCTCCAACAACGTTTTGGATTCGACCAAGGCATTCGAACTCATTCTGAAGGACAAGGCGGAGGTCGATGGCTTGCCTGCGAGTTTTCTTGGGATGGCAGCTCAGAGCGCTCGCTCGGCCGGACATGAAGCGGCCACGCCTGAAGACGGTCCCTGGCGTGTTGGCTTAGACATCCCCAGCTACCTTCCGGTTATGAAGCACGGCAAGCGCCGCGACTTGCGAGAGAAGCTGCATCGTGCCTTCGTGACGCGCGCATCATCCGGTGACTTGGACAATGCTCCGTTGATTGATCGCATTCTTGCGTTGCGTGAAGAGCGTTCCGCACTACTGGGCTATGCGAACCACGCCGAGGTCAGCTTGGCGACCAAGATGGCGGACTCGGTCGAAGCCGTATCAGCGTTGCAGGAAGAATTGCTCTCGAATGCAAAACCGGCCGCCGATGTCGAGTTCGAACAGCTTCAGCTGTTTGCGGCTGAAGGCGGTGCAGAAGAGGGTGGCAAGTTGGCGCACTGGGATGTCGCTTACTGGAGTGAGCGTCTACGCGAGGATCGCTTCGATCTGGACGAAGAAGCGCTGCGCCCGTACTTCCCACTACCGCGCGTGTTGAGCGGGATGTTTTGGTTGGCGAATAAGTTGTTCGAAATCGACATCGAAGAGGCCGATGGCGACGCGCCCGTCTGGGACGAGCACGTGCGCTTCTTCCACGTGAAGAACAAGGCCGGCGAGCGCATCGCCAGTTTCTTCTTGGACGCCTATGCGCGGCCCGAAAACAAGCGTGGCGGTGCGTGGATGAATTCCGCCGTCGGTCGCAGCAAGAACATGGCCGCGCAAGGTCAAGCGATGCGCTTGCCGACCGCCTACCTGGTCTGCAACCAGTCGCCGCCGGTTGATGGCAAGCCGTCGCTGATGAGCTTCAACGAAGTGAACACTTTGTTCCACGAGTTCGGACACGGTCTGCAGCACATGCTGACGACAGTCGACCATGGACTCGCCGCAGGCATCAGTGGCATCGAGTGGGACGCCGTCGAATTGCCGAGCCAGTTCATGGAAAACTGGGTCTACGAGTCGGATGTGATGGCCCAGATCAGCGGTCACTTCAAGACTGGCTTAGGCCTGCCCGAAGCCGAACTGGCCAAGCTTCGCGCCGCACGCACCTTCCAGAGCGGCGCAATTATCATCCGCCAGCTAAACTTCGGCATGATCGACATGGAGCTGCACTCGACCTACCGCACCGACAGTGAGCAGACCGTTCTCGACGTACAGAATCAGATCGCCGAGCGAGCCAGCATCCTGCCTCCGCTCGCCGAAGCGCGCTTCCTGTGCGGCTTCAGCCACATCTTTGCCGGCGGCTACTCGGCCGGTTACTACAGCTACAAGTGGGCTGAGGTGCTCAGCGCAGACGCCTTCGCTGCCTTTGAGGAAGCGGGCCTGGAGAACGACGAAGAAGTGCGCCGCATCGGCCGCACATTCCGCGACACGGTCTTGTCGATGGGCGGCGCGCGCCACCCGATGGATGTCTTCAAAGACTTCCGCGGCCGCGAGCCTTCGACCAAAGCCCTGCTGCGACACGCAGGCTTGGTCAGCTGACGCGACACGAGTGAACGCGAGCGGGGCCCCCCCCCAAAGAG
>JBLFWN010000181.1:0-10310 GCA_047611405.1 Planctomycetota bacterium
GGAACTCTGCGTACAGGGCATCTGCGGGCGAAGGGACTGAGGTCATGTTTGGGTGGAAGGCAGGGACCGGCGGGCAGAGCTTCCGCTAGTAAACGGATCAGGGAGGATGACTACGCCACTTTTCCATTGGAATCATCCGAGGTCACTGCCCGATGGGCGCTGTGCCTTGAGATTCACGCCCTGTCCCGCCTCGACTCAGGTCCAGTTTGAGATCAGGCAAGTAGCACACGTCCATCCACTGGCTGTCCCTACCAAGAACGTCGAACACCCTCAGCAGGCGCCTTCGACGGACCGGCTCTAGCGAGTAGAAGGGTGTCGTGGGCACCGAGTAGACACACCTCGCCCCCATCATCTTCGACTTTCGTTCTTGGATTGTGCTCTACGCTGCTCGCGAGTACCGATGGTGAAGCCCACCTAGCACTGGCGTCGAACTCACCTCCCCTCTTGCTTGAACTTCTCGCTCTATCGGTGCGTTCCCGTTGAGCGAGTAGTGCGTTCGCGACTCGTTGTAATAGGCGACGAACTCGCGAATCGTTCGCAGCAAGTGCGTCTCACTCAACGGGATTATGTGATCGGTGCACTCGCGTCGGAGGGTGCCGATAACTCGCTCGACGAAAGCGTTCTGCCAGGGCGAGCGTGGTGCTGAAATCAACTCTTCGATGCCCAGTGTCTTCACCTTCTGACGGAACGCCCAGCCGAAGATCTTGTCACGGTCGCGCTGGAGGAAACGTGGAGTCCAGCCGTCACCGGGGAATGCTTCGACTAGCTGTCGAGCCGTCCACTCCGCTGTTGGATGCTTCGTGACGTTGACATGCAGGATGCGTCTACGGTCGAGCGACATAACTACGAAGCAATACAAAGTCTGGAACGTGATCGTTGGCACGACGAAGAAGTCGCACGCAGCGGTTTCCGACATGTGGTTGCGTAGGAAGGTCTTCCAAGGCTGGTCCGGTTGGCTTGGTCGATGCTCAACCATGTACTTCGCAACAGTCGACTCCGCGACCTCGTGACCGAGCAGGGCGAGTTCGGCTGCGATACGTGGTGCTCCCCAGGTCACGTTCTCTGTCGACATGCGTCGAATCAGATAGATGATCTCCATGGCGATTGGTGGACGGCCTGGTTTCGAGCGTGACCTCCTTCGCCAGTAATGCTTGAAGCCCTTTCGACGCCACTTGATGACCGTCTCCGGTTGCACGAACACAAGTGCGTCACGCCACTCCTTCAACATCCGCATGATCGTCAGCCAGAAGATGCGGTCACCGTCTTTGATGTTCGGCCGGTTCACGCTTCGCTTGTAGACGGCGAGCTGATGACGGAGCGCAATGTTCTCAAGGACCAGCTGACTGCGGTCCTTGGCCACGAGCCGGAGCAGGTTGACGATCAAGGCAATGTCGGGCATGCTCGGATGATCAACACCAACGACAGATCGCGCAACCAACCCCGATGCTGGTTGCTCTGAGGCCCCCTCGAGCGGGCCTCAGGGGCTGGTTCTGCGTTTTCGGGAGGGACAGGGGGTGACTCGGCTGAAACCGCCCATCACACCGTCACCCACCTGCCTGTCCCGGTTGTGGTTTCGTCACGGCCGAGTTTGTGGATAGGACGGGCTGCCTTGGCGCGGCCCCGAAGTAGAAGAACCGCTAGGGTTGGAAGGTGATGCTCAACGCATCGGAGAGATCGAAGGACTGACCTCCCGCCCCAGGGTCACGGAACCAAGCCTGGAAGTTCCAGGTAGAGCCGGCAGTGATTTGCGTTGGCGGGCTCGGTGGGCTCGTGTTGTCGAGCAACCAAGTCATGACGCCGCCCGTCGCGTTGACGACACTCAGCCTTGCGACCATTCCAGCTACGCAGCGCGTTCCATTGCCGAACGGCACGGTGGTTTGTTGCGGGCCGTAGTAGAAGAGACCCGGCTGGTCAGGAACGGAATCGGCGCGCAGCGTCAGGTCGTTCGCCGCGACGCTGGCGCTGCCCGTTGCCGAGATCACGGCCGGTGAGGAGGTGGAATTCGGAGTGGACGTGCAGTACGAAACCCCGCAAACACCCGTGCAGCCCTGGCCCCAATGAGCAAGGTAGCTGTCCCGTGCAGCCGAGGTCGTGAAGCTGCCGCCGGTGAACAGGGACGTTCCAGCCCCTGAACCGTCATCGTAGCTCGCGAGGTCCAACACATAGCCGTTCATCTCGCTACCGAAACCGGACCAATTGCTCCCGTCCCAGCGCGCCAGACTGTTCGCCTGCACGCCTCCCGCCGTGCTGAAGACACCGCCGACAAACAGAGCCAGCCCGCTTCCGTCGTCGTAGACCTCTAGTGCTCGGACATAGCTATTGAGGTGTCCAAAGAAACTCCAGCTGAGGCCATTCCAACGCCGGACACCCTGGTCCCCTGCCACATAGAGCTGGCTGCCCGAACCGAGACCATCATCGAATGTGGCCATAGCATGGACGTCCGTTCCCGGCCCCGAACTCGGGCCCACGCCTGACCAGCTCGTTCCGTTCCACTTGGCCAGGCTGAATGCGGTGACTCCGCCCGCGGAGCTGAAGCTACCGCCTACGTACAAGGCACTCCCGGAACCGTCGTCGTGGGCGAACAGAGAGTAGACGTGGTAGTTCGTTCCGTTCGCAATCCCAGTCCCCAGAGAGCTCCAGGAGGAACCGTCCCACTTGGCAATATTCCGGGCGATGCCGCCGCCGGCATAGTCGAACTCGCCCCCGATGTAGATGGCCATCCCGGCGCCATCATCGAACGCGGTGACCGCGTGAACACGAGCGGTCACGGCAATACTATCCACACCTCCTCCCACAGTGGCCCATGTGCTCCCGTCCCAACTCGAGACACCGTGGTCAGAGTAGACGTCGCCGACTGCGTAGAGGAGTTCACCAGACCCGATGTCCGCAACGCACAGGCCGTGAACAAGGCCTACCGATGCCCCGACCGACGACAGGTTCGAACCGTCCCACTTGACGACGCCCCCCGGAATCGCGCCGCCGCTCGATGCAGCATTCCCCCCGATATACAATTCGGGACCCGTGCCCGCGTCATAGACGGCCAACGCACGCACAATGCCCGCAATCCCCGACCCAAGTGACGACCAACTCGATCCGTCCCAGCGCCCGACCTTTTTCAACGTTGCCCCGACCGAGGTCATGAATCCTCCACCGGCGAACAGTGCGGGCCCAGTGCCATCGCTGAACCCCACGATGGCACCTACATCGCCGAAAGAGAGCCCACCGGACAGCGCTTGCCATGAACTGCCATTCCATTCAGCGATATGTGCCGCAGCAAGGCCACCTGCCGTGGAGAAAGCACCGCCGACGAACAGACTGGGGCCACCTGGCGAACCCAGGTCGACCACGGCCACCTCGCCGACGTTGCCGCCGATCCCCGTGCCGAGGGCAGTCCACGATGATCCATCCCACTTCACAACACGGCTCGCACTGATCCCCCCCGCCATCGTGAAAGCCCCCCCCACGAACAGTTCAGGGCCTGATCCATCGTCGAAAGCCTGTAGTGAGGTGCCGAAGGTGTTCAGCCCGCCCCCGACTTCGGACCAGGTGCTGCCATCCCATTGAGCGATGTAACTGGCGGGGACTCCGTCCGCCATCGTGAAGTAGCCCGTGGCGTAGAGATCCTCCCCTCCCCCATCGTCGTAGACAGCCAAGTCGAGCGCGGTCCCGCCCAGGCCTCCTCCCAGACCCGACCACGCAGTTCCATCCCACTTCGCAATGCGGCTGGCTGGCGTCCCTCCCGCGGATGTGAATGCACCCGCAACGTGCAACGCAGCTCCGCCACCGTCGTCATAGACCGCCATGGTCATGGCCGAGAGATTGAGGCCGCCACCAAGCGGTGACCAAGTGGTGCCATCCCACTTGGCGACCCGGTTCACCCCCACTCCACCCGCCATGGTAAATGAGCCGCAGGCGTACAGCGTATCCCCACTGCCGTCGTCGAAAACGAGCAGGTCAATGATCGTGTCGTTCGTGCTGCCCCCTGCGAGCGATGACCACGAGTCCCCGTCCCAGCGCGCGATGCCTTCCGCAGCGACGCTTCCCGCCGAGCCGAATCCTCCGGCCACGTAGAGGGCATCCCCCGAGCCGTCATCGAACACGGCCAAGGCCGTCGCGTCGTCGTCGACACCAGGGTTCTCGCCGAGAGTCGGTTGCCAGGACTGCATGCAAGTCCGAGCGGAGACGAAAGGTGACAGGCAAAGGAGGACTAAGAGGGTCGCCCCGACCAAAACGGCCCATCGGGGGGAACCCGTAGCTTGAATGGAGATCATGTCGAAGAACTCTCGCTGTGTTCACGCCCGAGCACGACGCCCTGACTTCCCTCCCATGATAGGGGACGTCATGCAATTAGAGGGCGTCGGTGCGCGAATCAGATTCGGCATGCAGCGGAGTGGGGTTCGGGACGTCTACGTTCACACTCCCGTCGCCCTCGCGCCCCACCCCGTACGGCAATGTGAACTCGGGCCGCTCCCCTACCGGCTCTGGTGACCCCAGGAAGGCCGACTCTGCCCTCTCCTCGTTGTTCACAACCCGTCCGGATCGGATCCCCAATTCGCGCTCGATTCGAGCGAGAGGGCGGTTTCACATCCTGTCCCTACCGAAAACGTCAAACACCCTCAGCAGGCGTCCTCGATGGACCGACTGTATCGGGTTGGAGAGTGTCGCGGGCTTCGAGTTCGTACACCTCGCCCGTCGTGTCCAAAAACTCGGCCGCCAGCCAAATCGGGCCTGAGCAGTGACTTGCATCCATTCGAGCAACGATGTTTCGGACGTGGCCGCTGAGCGAGGCGCACGCCTCCCCCACCAGAGAGTTGCTCCCACCTGCCCCTGGTCGTGCTTACTCGCGCTGGTCACGCGGTCACGCAGCGCGCCGATAGCACTTCAGCAGGCCGCCGAGCCTCTCCACGCATTCGATCTCACCAGTTCCGTCTGATGCGCTGCTTTCAATGCGCAGGTTGCCGAGCCCTTGGTGAGCACGCTCAAAGCGATAGTGCTCAAGATAAGAAGTGACCGCCTCGCGAAGGTGCCGCTCGCCGAAGAACATCATCCGGTTCGTGCATTCCGATTTGATCGAGAGCACGAAACGCTCAGCGTAGGCGTTGCAGTTCGGAGCCATCACGGGCGTCAAGACCACCTCGACTCCGGCTGCCTCTAGGGCCTGCTTGAACTGCTTTGTGAACTTCGTATCCCGATCACAGATGAGGAAACGAATCCCGCGCAGGAAGCCGTCTACGCAGTCGGTAAGGTTGCGCGCAACTTGAGCCATGAATGCTGCGTTTGGCGTCCTCGTGATCCCAGCCAGATGAACGCGCCTGCTCCTAATGTCGATCACGAACAGCACGTAGAACGTCTTCAGCCCGACCGGAGTCCACACCTCTACCGAGAATAAATCAGTCGCTGCGATCTGGCCCCAGTGTGCCTGTAGGAATGATCGCCAGGAAGACGCTCGATCAGGCGCGGGCTTGATACCGTTCTCATTCAAGACATTGGCAACGGTCGTCCTCGCGACCTTGTGCCCCAATCCCTTCAGCTCTCCCTGGATCCTGCTGTAGCCCCACGTGGAGTTCTCGGTGGCCATGCGAACGATAAGGCCCTTGATCTCCTTCATGAGCCCCGGGCGTCCAGTGCGCGGAGCCTGGTGCGTCCACTTGAGTGCGATCAGTTTCCGGTGCCACCTCATCAGGGTGTCTGGTGTGACTATCGTCGCGATGCCGTCGAGGACCTTCCGGCCAAGCCGTTTCGCTTTGGAAGCCAGTCGGCGGCGCTGATTGTCGTTCAGTCGCAGTGGCTTCCCAGCGAGCTGCTCCTTCAATACGCGGTTCTCCTCGACGAGATACTCGATGACGTGCTGCTGATGGCGGTTGACCCATCCTGAGATCGTCAGGAGGAGGGCTTGCAGTGGGTGGTGCGCGGCTCGCATAGCCCTATTGTAGGGACCCGCAAACGGCCGTCACCGCAGTGGTTAGGCCACGACCGAGTTTTTGGACAGGACGGGTCAACGCCGATGTGCAACTTGCGCCAACCACGCTTTCCACGATTGCCATGCTTTGCAGCAGCCCATTCACCCTCCCCCACTATGGACAGCCCGGTGCTGTCCACGATTAGGTGAACGCCCGTCTTCGAGTTGACAGGCTCCAGCTTCACCTTCATCTCCTTGCTTCGTCGAGAGATGGTCGTGTGGTCCGGTGCTTCGAGACTCAGGTCCATCATGTCCAGCAGGGAACGCAAGAAGCCCTCGGCTTAGCGTAGCGGCAACCGGAACACGAGGCGAAGCGTGAGCGCGGTCTCGATAGCCAGGTCCGAGTACCTTAGTGGCGAACCACGTTGGCCTGACGACTTCGGTGTCCATGCCTTGATGGCCGCCGGTGTGATCCAGAGCGTGATGTCACCGCGCTGGACAAGACTCTGGTCGTACTCGGCCCAGTTGGTGACGCCGTAACGGGTCTTGTATGAAGGGTGGACTCGGGAGTTCATGCCCGAGCCTTCGGATCCATCAGGCTCGGAGCATTAGAAACCGCCTCCTGGGGCCTTCCAGGGCGGCGAATAGTGCACCAACGCCCCACATCTGCCGTAATCCTCGTGGCTTTCTTGGCACGGACTTAGTGGCAGGAGGCAGAAACTAGAAGCGAGACCACTCCGCCATTGAGGCCAAGCACTCCCTTCGCATCGGATCAAGAGTCAGGAAAGTCGGCGGCATTTAGCGCGCTGAAGTCCCTCCTCACCTCCCAAGCGACGGCAAACGAACAGCGCGCACGCCTCGCGGTCTCTGCCACACTAAGCTCGGGACCGGATTGGAGAACGGTCCAGACGTCCGCTCGCCAGCTTGGTCCCATCTGGACGCGGTTTCGATATCCCCGGTGCAGCTCCGCCAGCTTGTTAGGCGAGAGCACATCTTCCTTGCGATCGCGCAGCACACCGGCGGGAACGCGAAGTGCTGACCCCGCGAAGCGCTCGTCCTCGCCACGGCGTGCGAGCTGGAACTTGGTCCCCACGGACAACAAGTTAGTCCGGCTACGCTTGCGAAGGCGCTCGAGTCGGGCGAAGCGCCGGTCCGCCGCGAGCCATCTGGCAATGGCCGACCAGTAGGCGACCACACGAGGAGATTGGTGAGCTTTGACGGCGCGAAGCAGACGATCGACATTGACGTAACGATGGTGCACTCCCAGCCATGTAGTGAGAACCGACAGAACACGGAGGTCGCCTTCAACCATCCCCGCATTTGACGCATGGATCAGAGTGAGCTCTATGTCGCCGTCGCGTACAGGGGCACCTGCAAAGTTCAGCCCGATTCCCTTCATGAGCGCCGAGAGTTCATTCGGTGAGGGTGGCGTCTCGAGTTCGTTCGGGCGGCTATAGGACATGACCGAGCTTCCGTCCAAGATCGGCAAGCGTCGAGTGTACGTGTGCAGTCCAATCGGGATTCGCGTCTTGTAGCGCAACCCAGGGTTGCAGCTCCGAGAGTTCTTCGGGAGTCGGGTCGAGGGCCACACAGTCAGCCAAGTCGAATCCCCGATCGCAAAGTGCGAAGAGTTTCGTGCACAAGAGATCCTTGCGGCCGAGCGTGCGGAGCACGAGCCCCTGTCCTTCCAGCAGAGTCACGACTCGCTCCGGCCACCCCTCAGGCAGGACTCGAATCAAATCCCTAGGCCCGTTGTTGAACCAGTCGTCAGCCAGCTCTAGAGAGGCGGCGCGTTGTTGGCCAGCGAACTCGCGTGCGGCAAGGGCTATCTCATCCGGTAGAACCGGATCGAGGATATCGCAGTCGCGCGTCTGTCGGGAGGTGACCCCGAGTAGAACGAGCGCTGTGCCGCCGATAATGACGGCGTCAAAGCGGAGCCCCCTTGCGGAAAGGAACTGATCGAAGGCAGAGAGGGTCGGGGCGGGTTCCATTTGAGTTGCCAGGAGAGTATCGGTCACACCGATACTCAACACAAGCCCAAAATGTCTGGAGATTCGGGCTGAGTCAACGACCCCTGGTTCGCGCGCTCGCATTGAAAGGGCGGTCCCGTGACTCTCGCCGGCACTCACTCAGGGTTCCGGAAATCGCGTAGCGCCTCCTCGACGGCGTATCATCGAACGCCAGGCGGATCGCTCGTTGACTGTTGCTGGCGTGCCGCCAGGCCTTCAGCAATCATGACTTACGGTCAGAGGGAAGTTCGGGGGCCTGGGAGGCCCGCTTTCCATGACCGCCTACGAGTTCGCACTCGGACTCAGGGCATGAGCACTACCCCGTGGTGTCCAAATATCCGGACGACACCGAGTCCGGGCACCTGCAAAGACTTGTGCCGCTCTTGCCAAGCCGGTTCTGGCCGTGGGGCACAAGCGATGAGCGTGCTGCCCCGATGAGCGAAGCATCCCCATAGCTTCCCCCTCATGCACGAAGTGGCCTCGTGCTCAGGCCGCGCGGTGGTAATGCTTGAGAATTCCGCCGAGTCGCTCCGCACATTCGACCTCGCCGGTCCCCGGCGACTCGGCTCGTTCAATCCGTTCGTTGCCCAGCCCTTGGTGTGCGCGCTCGACGTGATAGTGCGCGAGGAATGAAGTTGCGGCGCGACGCAACGACCGCTCGCCAAAGAAGATCATCCTGTTCAAGCACTCTGACTTGATCGTCAGCACGAACCTCTCCGCGAAAGCGTTGCAATTCGGCGCTTGGCGGGGCATCAGGATGATCTCGACACCCGCGTGCTTCAGGGTCCGCTTGAACTTCGCCGTGAACTTGGAGTCGCGATCACAGATCAGGAAGCGATGCTGTCGAAGGAAGCCATCCATGCAGTCGGTCAGGTTTCGTGCGACCTGCGCCATGAAGGGCTCGCCTGGTGACCGCGTGATCCCGGCGAGATGAACCCGTCGGCTTTCGAGGTCGATCACGAAGAGCACGTAGACCGTCTTCAGCCCGACCGGTGTCCACACTTCGACGGAGAAGAAGTACGTCGCTGCGATCTGGCCCCAGTGAGACTTGAGGAACGTGCGCCAGGACGAAGGTCGATCTGGCGCAGGCTTGGTCCCCTTCTCCTTGAGGACGTTCGCGACGGTCGTGCTGGCTACGTTGTGACCAAGGCCCTTGAGCTCACCCTGGATGCGACAGTAACCCCACGACGAGTTCTCGGTGGCCATGCGGATGATCAGCTCCTTGATCCTCTTCATCAGGCCAGGTCTCCCCACGCGCTTCTTGGCCGCGAAGGTCCACTTCAGTGCGATCAGCCGACGGTGCCAGCGCATCAAGGTGTCTGGGGTCACGATCGTTGCGACGCGGTCCAGCACGCGCCGTCCGAGCAGCTTGGCCTTTACTGCCAGTCGACGGCGTTGATCGTCGTTCAGTCGAAGGGCCTTGCCACCGAGCTGCTCCTTCAACACCTGGTTCTCCTCGACCAAGTACTCGATGACATGCTGCTGGTGACGGTTCACCCAGCCGGAGACAGTCAGGAGAAGCGCTCGTAACGGGTGTTGATCGGCCAGCATTCGACCATTGTATCGTCACCCAGCTGCCTGCCCCGGTGGTGGTTACGGCACGGCCGGGTTTATGGATAGGACGCCTTTATGGTTACGCATAAGTCCGGCCCTGCACCCGCCACCCCGCGCCGCCAACCCCAAACCACAAAATATCTCAGCAATCCACAAATCGCGCAAGCCGAAGATCGCTCCGCACGCGTTCGCTACGCTCTCTGCGGCTACGCTGAGGCCAGTGCCTGCCCGATAGGGACTCGACAACGTGAAGTAGTGAAGTCAGAAGGAGAGATCCTGCGAAGGGCGAAAGCCGAGGTACCTATAGCGGTTCCCGGGCCCGTACCCGTCGCGGTTGGCCGACCGCGCGTCCCTGGCGGTGTAGTCGAAACTGCCGCCACGGCTCACACGGTCCGCGGAGGCTTCAGGCGGGCTGAGCGGATCAAGAGAAGGACTCCGCCCGTAGAAGCCCTGCTCGTAGCCATCCATGCACCACTCGCGAACATTGCCATGCACATCGTGTAGCCCAAACACATTCGGCAAGAAAGAACCTACTGGAGCGTGAATCGTGAACCCATCCTCGAAGTCGGGCTCGAAACTCCAGCTGCTCGCGGCGCCATTCCTCTTTGCATGCCCATCTGCGAGGTTCTCCACCCCAAGCAAGCTCGACACCTCATCTCCACTCCAATAGACACTCGCCCTCCTACCTCGGCACCCATACTCCCACTGCGCCTCCGAAGGTAAGTTCAAGCCAAAACGCATTGCCACCTGAGTGCAGTCTTCCCAAGAAACCTGTTCAACCGGCTGCAACAGACCTCCGCCTGAGCCATCCTTACTCCAGTTCGAGCCCCACTGAGCATCCGGCCCGT
>JBLFWN010000182.1:0-10189 GCA_047611405.1 Planctomycetota bacterium
GGTGCTTCCTTCATCCGCTGTTGTTATGCGGCGCATTTCAAGCTGTCCATACCTTGGTGATACGGCCCGGCTGGCGATTGCACAAGAGCAAGGCGAACAGCGACGATTCGGGCTGTGAAAATCTCTCGGAACGTCAGCCTCTTCCTCGCCAATCCCGCCTGCATAGCGGGAGCCCTCGTCACGGGTCCGAACTTCAGCGAGCCGTGTGGGCGACAGAAGTTGTAATGGCAATGAAGAAGCTCGAGATGCTCCTCCAGCGTTCGCTTCCTCCGTGCATGACCGGGTGACCGGCGATTCAAGTACGCTGAACTCTGACGGATAGTCAGGTTGAACAGCTCGATGAATGCCGTATTCACCTTACTTGAGTCCGCGGACTCAAGCAGTGAACCTTCCACCCTCCACTCCGAGCCAGTCACGAGATTTGTTCGCACTCGAACTACGCGGTTATCCCTGATCTTCTTGATGACTTGACCGAACACGCAAGTCGCTCCGAAGATGCTCCTGATGGCCATGGCGTAGAACTTGAATCCGTCAGTTGTGATGAGCGGAACGTCGGGTGGGAGTGCCGCTAACGTGATCCTCCGAATGAATGGCTTCGTGCTCTGGTATGTGCGCGCGCCAACTAGAGTGCCCGCCCAGAGCCTGGACCACACTTCGATCCCTGCAAAGACCTACATTGGCCGCTTGCGACTCTGCAAAAGAGTACTGAGCTCATCGAGCTGCAGCTCTCGGAACACAATGCCACGCGTCCTCGCACGGTTGAACTTGCCCGCTGCATTGGCCGCACGCTCAAGCCAGCGAGCGACAGTGTTCCATGACAAGCGCTCGAGCCTTGCGATCGCAGACTTGTTCACGCAATCCAGGCTGGGGGCGGCAACGCGATCAAACGCCCGCACCGGACGCTGCAGTCGCTTGTACGGCGTGCCGATGGTTGAGCCGATGGTTGAGCAGATGGTTGAGCAGAATGTCCTGCCGCACGACTTGCAGCGGTAGCGCCTCCGCCTCCCCCACTTCACCTTCGAGTACCCATGCAGGAAGACGTTGCCTTGCGCCTGATCGCCATGGTCCTGGCACTGCTCATTGGGGCACGCCATTACCCTCGCAGAGTCCCCTTCACGGATCGCTTCATCGCCTGCGGAGTCTAGACATACAGCAACCGAGAGACTGGGCTTAGGCTCGATCTGCAACAGACGGCTGAGGAAGCACCCTCAGGGGGCGACTGAACCAGAAAGGTGCGGACACGGGCGCTCCCAGGAGCGCTGGCCTGATAGATGTATCCTGAGAACCTCAAAGTTTGCCCGAGCTGGCATTGAGAGTATGGTATCGCGAGAGTTGGTACGCACCGGGCCCAAGTCCGCCAGGTGTGGCGCCTCCAGATTGCGTCATTGAATCGGAGCGACACGATTCACCGCCTTCACTACTTTGCAAGCTCGTTCCCCCAGGCGTTCCGTGTGCCAACGAACCTGGCCCCAGTACCTAGTGTCGGCGCAGCGGATACTCTGCGGCTACTTGGGGGCTAAACTGACCCGCGAGCGCTTGGGAATAGACGGCTCAAACTCAGCGAGCAGATGCACGGGGAGGTGGGACCTTGATGCATCGCAAAGACATGCGACAACCGCCAACCAAACGAGGCGCACCGCCGCGGCTCCCTTCACCGACTACTGAGCCGTGAACGCATCGACGGTCACCGACCGGAGCACGTCCGGAACAATTAAGGACCAGAAGCCCATGCGAACTACATGTATGTCGAAGCTTCTGGTCGCCGGTTCGTTGGCAGCCATGTTTGCTCTCCCTGCCAATTCCCAGGATGCCGTAACTCCCACAGTCGAGCAGGTTCAGGCAAGGCTTCAAGCGACGAAGGAAGGGTCTTCGGAGAACCAGGAGAGCCTCGTTGAAGCCTATCAGCAGACGCTTGCTGCTCTCAGCCGCGCGGCGGACGCGCGTCGAACTTCGCAGCAATTTGCTGCCGACGCTGCAGAAGCTCCGGCACTGCTTGAAACACTCACAGAAGAACTCGCGAATCCTCCCGCGAAACCCGATCTCAAGTCCGACGAGTCGCTTGGGCTCAAAGAACTCGAGAGCCGCCTCGAGCAAGCGCAGGCTGAGCTCGAGGCGAGCCGCGCCAAACTTGCCGAGCTGGAAACCACCGCAGAGCACCGAACAACGCGGAAGGCCGCGCTACCAGAAGAAATCGCAGCCGCTCAGCAGAACCTGTCCTCCGCCCAGGAAGGACTGGCCGCGCTTCCGGCCGGAGCCGAGAACGAAGCGCGAAGAACGTTACTCCTGGCCCAGGTCGACGAGTTTGATGCAACCGCCAGGGCCCTCCAAACAGAACGGGACACCTATGAGGCCCGGCGGGAGCTCCTGCCCCTCCGGCGAGACCGCGCCCTTCGCCGCGTGACGCGGGCCGAGCAGGTCGCAACCTCTTGGAAGGAGCTCGCCGATACTCGACGCGCTGAAGAGGGGGAAGCCGCTGCTCGGAACGCAGAAGAACAGCAAGAAGACATCACACGAAGTTTTCCGCTCCTTGAACGCCTCGCTACGCAGACGCGTGTGCTTGCCGCTCGTCGGTCGGGTGAGAGCGGGCTTCCACGTCGAATCTCTCGTGCCCAGGCCGACCTTGAGTCGGCCCGCGTTCAGCTTGAGGAGGTGCGGAGCCGGTTCCGCGCCGCACGTCGACGCATCAAGGCAGGGGGACTTACGGAGGGCATGGGGCTCATTCTCCGGTGGGACTACGAGTGGTTGCCGCAGGTACCGAATCTTCGAGCAGACTCAGTAGCACGAGAAAATCTGCTGTCTGCGGCCCAACTTGAGCTCATTGTCATTGAAGAGCACCGCGGCGCGGCTGGCGACATCGTCACCGCCACAGACCGCCTCCTCCTTAGCATCAGCCCGTCGCCTTCCGAGCAGCTCCGGGCCGCCGCTCGCAGGCTCTTGACAACGCAACGTGCATCGCGCGACGCCCTCCTCGATGACCTCGAGACGTTGGCCGGCACCTTCTACGCGCACAAGGAACTCGCGAGCACACTCGTTGCGGAGTCCCTCCTTTACAGACAGTACATTGAGAACCGCATCCTCTGGGTTCGCAGCTCTCCCTCGAACCCTGTCAACAGCGTGCTTGCTGCACCATCTCACGTAGCCGAACTCGCTCGCATTCTAGTGTCGCGCTCCACGCTCCAGAGCCTGAAGGACTACGCGACGAAAAGGTGGGGCCGCGCCACCGCGCTGGGACTGCTCCTCGTCACGTTGCTTGCGCTCCGGCCCCTGCTGAAGCGCAAGCGAGGGGAGATGGGAGTGTACGTTCGCTCCTTCCGCACGGATAAATTCAGCTACACAGCCCGAGCGCTCGTTGAGTCGTTTCTGCTCGCGTTACCAATGCCGCTCGGTATGTGGACGCTCGGGTGGCTGCTAACCGGAGTAACCGATGCTACTGAAGAACTCGCGTGCGCTGCTGGCGGTGGCTTCCGGGAGATTGCCCTTGTGTGGCTAGTCTTGCGGTTCCTTCGCGAACTCGCTACCGACAGGGGCGTCGGCTCCGTGCACTTCAAGTGGCCAGCAAGCAGCTTGATGGCTCTTCGAGGAGAGCTTCGGTGGTTTGAGCCCATCGCCGTAACGCTTGGACTAGTCGCGCTAGCTCTCGACCGAGTCGGACCAGGCGGTGGAACTCTGACGGACCCGCTAACCCTCGACCTCCAAAGTCCGATAGCATGGTCCGACTCAGTCGGTCGGCTCTGCTTTGTATCGGTGATGGCCGCGCTGGCGCTGTTTGCACACCGCCTTCTTCGTGCAGAGAGCCAGATGTGGGCCTTCTCTCCCCTGGCTGGCAAGGGCCTCCTTTGGAAGACTCATAGTATATGGTCGATACTCGCGTCAGGCCTGCCGGTCGCCCTCGCGCTGCTTGCCATCGCGGGCTACTACTACACGGCCCTGCAATTCGAACTCCGGCTGCGCTACTCCTTCGGCTTTGCCATCGCACTTGTGATGGTGAACGCGCTCCTTCTTCGGTGGCTATTCATGACGCGCAGGCGCCTCGCTGTGCGACAAGCTCTCGAGGCCAAAGCGCGAAGGGAGCAGGAGGAAGAGGCGGAAATAGAAGGGGCAACCGAGTCGAGCACGGCCACGCTCGACGCGGACATGGTCGACATCCCGTCAATCGACGCTCAGACGCGGCAGCTGTTCAAGACCAGCATCACGTTGGCAACGGTTGTCGGGCTCTACTTCATCTGGGCAAGCGTGCTCCCCGCTCTGCGAGGACTCGACCGCGTTCAAATTCTACCGAGCCTCGCCTTCGTGTCGGTCGAGACCGATGTTGCGTCTCAAAAAGTGATACTTCCTGCAACGAGCGGGATGTCTGCGGCGTCTTCTTCAACACCTTCCATTCCGGGCGCGCTTCCCCTTGCTGCTGAAGCTCCCGCCGATGGCACGACCAACGCGCTCGGGCTTCCCGCGAAGCTCACACTCGCAGATGTTCTTCTCGCACTTGTGTTCGTGCTTCTCACGGCCGTTGCAGCGAAGAACCTCCCAGCGTTCCTTGAGCTTGCGGTTCTCCAGCGGCTTCCGCTTGACGGTGGTTCACGCTATGCGGTCTCGACCATTGTTCGCTACTTCATCCTGATAGTAGGCGTAACCGTGGTCTCTGGAGCGGTCGGTGTCGGCTGGGAAAAAGTTCAGTGGCTTGCTGCTGCACTGACCTTCGGTCTCGCCTTCGGGCTCCAGGAGATCTTCGCGAACTTCATCTCCGGGCTCATCATTCTCATCGAGCGGCCGATCAGAGTTGGTGACATCGTTACGGTGGGAGAAACAGAGGGACGAGTCACGCAGTTGCGGATGCGGGCGACGACTATTCTGGACTGGGACCGCCGTGAGTTCCTGGTGCCGAACAAGGAGTTCATCACCGGGAGCGTCATCAACTGGACGCTGAGTGACCCTGTCACCCGAATCATCATTCCCGTCGGCATTGCCTACGGCTCTGACACCCCAAAAGCACGGCAGCTTCTCCTTGAGGCCGCGGGGAAGAACCCGCTTGTTCTCGATGACCCGGCCCCCTCGGCCATCTTCCGGTCATTCGGAGCGAGTTCTCTTGATTTCGAGCTCCGCGTGTTCATCGCAAACCGCGACCTCTGGCCGGAGCTCATCGACAAAATTCACAGCCAGATTGACGATGCGTTCCGCAACGCGGGCATCGAAATCGCCTTCCCGCAACGCGACCTCCACATCCGTTCGACAAACGGCTTGCGCGACGTGCGTCTAACTCCCGAGGAGAAGGCACACTCACCGAAACCCTAGAACCACTTCATTTTTCGCATGATGAAGAGTTGAAGGCCCGCGAGTAGAACGAGCAGCACGCACACCACGAGGAACGCCCACTCGTTGGCAGCGCCCGGGATACCACCTACGTTGATTCCGAGCAGCCCAGTGATGAGTCCGAGGGGCAGGAAGATGGCCGCCACGAGGGACAGCATCAGCATTCTGCGGTTCATCGAATCAGCTTGGCGTCCCGCAAGGAGGTCGTGGGTCACCGCCGTTCGGTCACGGAGCTCATCCAGGTCCTCGACATAGCGGACCACGTGATCAGCGAGGTGCTGCAAGACCGCTCGGTGTTCCTCATAGAAGTGGCTTGCCGTGCACTGCGCCAACTGAACCATCGCTTCTCGCTGCGGCGCGAGATGTCGGCGCAGTGAAATCACCTGCCGCCGTAGCCCGGCAAGATCCGCTTGGAGCTCGCTCGGCGACTCGGTAACGGCCTTCTCCTCTTGAGTATCGACAGCGTCGCTCAGGTCTTCGAGTGCAGGCGCCATGCGCTCAAGAAGATGTCCGGCCAGAACGGTCAGAAGGTCGGCCGAGTTTTTGGGACCAACCCCCTTGCCTACCTCTTCAGCCAACGCCGAGACCGCCATTAATCGGCGGCGGCTCAGACTGACCATACGTGTCGAGTCGCCCCATAGGCGAAGCGACACCATATCAGCCGGGTCAGCGCCGGGGTTCAAGTTGACGCCTCGGAGAATCACAAGGAGCCCGTCGCCCATCGTCCGGCTCTGGGGTCTAGTTTCGTCTGCTAGGAGAGCATCACAAACAACCCCATCAAGACCGGAGCGTTCACGGAGCCACGCTTCGGCTGTATCGTCTTCGGCGTCGAGGTGAACCCACAACGAGCCGTCCTGGGGCGTCCACTCGCGGACCTGTTCCCAGCCAAGGGCAGTTCCCCCACCCTCTCCGTTCAAAAGGAAGGCACGGACCAAACCTGTGGATTCTTCGGAAGCCATAGCCATTAGTTACCTGAGCAGCTCCCGATAAGCCAGCGTCGCGCTTAGGTCGAAAGTGGCGAGCCCCTTGCAGGAGCTCGATGTCGCCCGCCAGCGACGAGCTCACACTCAACGTGACCGAACGCAAGTGTCCAGTGAGAGTCCGCCCGACACATTGTGGTGTTGGTGCACAATGCAACCCGCCCTGGCACCCCAGGAAGGCAGTTCCAAGTTCCTGGCCTTAGCGCCGCTAGGCTTGGGCATGAACTCACGAGTGCATCCCACGTATAAGACCAAGGACCGAGTCACCAACTGGGCCGAGTACGACCAGAGCCTTGTCCAACGCGGCGACATCACGCTCTGCATCACACCGGCAGCAATCAAAGCATGGACACCGAAGTCGTCAGGCCACCGTGGTGCGCCACAGAGATATCGGACCTCGCGATCGAGACCGCGCGCGGCTCTACATGACTAAACGATCAAGCGAGTGAATAGCATCGGCAGGCGACGGTGAAAGAAAGAGTCTGACTAACACCGCCAAGGCACGGTCGAGAACGCATTCCTTAGGTACAAGTCTATGCTCGGTGACAGGCTTCATGCGCGCCATCGGAGGGCGCGAGAGGTCGAGGTAGCGATTGGCTGCAAGGTACTGAATACGATGCTGGCTGTTGGTAGACCGAACTCAAGGCCAGTAGCTCGCTGAATCAGACGAAGCGGTGAGCATCCGCCCGTCATTCGGAATAATGCAACAGCGCCGCCGAAAGCCGTGAACGCGCACAGAAACGCGGGTCTTGGCCACTGAGCTGACGATGGTTGCGACCCTCGAAGAGAGCTGATTCCGGGCCGACGAAGGCCGCGGGAAGTCGCTCGGAGCCGTGCGTTTGGATTAGCCGGACGAGGCGAGCTGCTTCCGCACGACCTTCCGCAGATGGGTTTCGAGTAATTCCTCGAAGTCCTCGGTGCTCGCGAAGGCGTGGTACACACCGGCGATGGTGCCGTCCGATCCCGTGAACCACTTCCCGATGAACTCTTGTAGTTGTTCGTGTTGCTCGAGGCTGTCGAGGACGTTGTCGCGGTTCGTGATGGCGACAGTGGGCTCGGCGGTCTTGCGATAGACCAGCATGTCCGGCTTGCCGTTCGCTTTCTGTCCGTCAAGAGCGTCCTCGAACTCGAACTCGGAACCGGATCCGTAGCGAGTGCCGTCGGGTCGCGTGACGCTGGCGGGCAGCGGTGTGCCAAAGCGCGCCCAGAAGATGCCGATGTAGATGTCGGTGTCGCGCGGCAGGACGATCTGGGTCTGCGCCGTCTCCGACGCGACGAGCGGCTCCTCCTCCCAGAGGACGGGAACCAGGATGGCCTCGCCCGTGAGCTCCACGTTCAGCCGGTCGACTGCTCGCCGCACGGCCCGCCGCTCGGGGCCGACGTCACTCGGCGACGAAACGAAGAGCCGCAGTCTCGGCGCGGCGCTCTCCCGCAACCGGCGCTTCTCGAGGCTCGCGGCGATCCGAGCCTTGAGCAGGACTGGATTGAAGGGCTTGAAGAGGTAGTCCTCGGCCCCAAGCAGGATGCAGCCCACGATGCGGTCAGTGGAGTCCATGCCAGACAGCATGATGACCGGCAAGTGTCTCAACCTGGAGTCGGCCTTCAACTTCCGCAGGACCGCTTCGCCGTCGAGGCCGGGCATCACGAGGTCCAGCAAGACGAGGTCGGGCTCCTCGCTCTCGAGGAACTTCAGCGCTGCGTCACCGCTCTCCACGCAGGTAGCGTGATAGCCCTGGCGGCCGAGACGGCGCGCGAGGAGGTCGCGGTTGGCGGGGTCGTCGTCCACGACCAGGATCTCGCCACTCTGTCCGAGGTCGCCGCCGATTGCGGCGATGTTCACAGTCGCCTCCTCGCTGCTCACGTCGACGTTTTCCTGCGTCGACTCGTGCTCCTCCAGGTGTTCGAGGGTCAGCCGCTCCGCGAGGATTTCGCGCACGATCGAGACGGCCTGCCCCATGCGCCCCACGTCGTCTTGCAAGTCGTCGCGCTCGATTTCCGTGAAGCCGGTCCTGAGGCGGACCAGGAAGCCGTCGATGATGCCCTCTTCACGCAGGAGGGCCTCGTTGGCGCCGTCGATGTCGAGCTCCGCTACACTCTCATTCGAGGCGCCCAGGTACTCGTCGATATGTCGGACCATTCGATCCGCGCAGCCATGGATGCTCTGGAGGTCAGAGCGGAGCTCGTCGGCGTCGGTGCCCTCCAGCTCCTCGTCGAGCATCTCCCCGTATCCGAGAATATGGCCCACTGGATTGCGCAGGTCATGGCGAAGGGCGGCGAGGCGCCTGCTGAATTCAGATGGGTTGCTCATGATTGATTCCAGCGCGCTCCAGTGGTTCACGCACGTCGCGCGACCCGGTTGGCCAGGATCGAGAGTATGAGTCCGAGCGTCGTGTAGCCGAGGACTACCTCAAGCATGACGAGCAACTCGCCCAGCCAGGTGAGCGGAAGGACGTCGCCGTATCCCAGCGTCGAGTAGGTGACGATCGAGAAGTAGAAGGGTGTGAGCGGAGTTTGCGCGCTTCTCGAGAAATCGATCAGGCCCCAACCCAGGCACATGTCAAACATGTAGATCAGACCAAACACGAAGCTGAGGAGCGCCGCGCAGAAGAAAGGGCGACCGAGGCTACGCCCGTAGTCGATGAGCCCCCAGGCTCCGAAGAGCAAGCGCTTGCCGGCCTTGCTCCACGATCCCGGTGTTGCGTCAATGGCCATCTCGAGGGCGTCCAGGTAGTCCTGGTCCTTTGCGTCCCGGACGAACAGCGCATTCCCGTGACAGGATTCGAGGCCCCGTATCCCGAGGAAGCGACCGCGCCGCTCGGCCGGGGAGCCGTAGGAGATACCGCGCAACTCGGAATCTGTCAGATCAACACTGCGGAAATCAGCACCCGTCAGGTCGGCGCTCGTCAGCACGGCTGAGCGAAGTACCGCCTCATTTAGCCTCGCTCCGCGCAGACTCGACTCATTCAGGCGCGCGCCGTCCAGGCAGGCGCCGCGGAGATCGGCGTGCGTGAGATTCGCCTGAGCCAGGTAGGCTCCGCTGAGGTCGGCACCTGACAGGAAAGCGTGTTCGAGGTCCGCCTTGTAGAGCTCGGCGTTGACAAGTTGAGCTCCCGAGAGGTCAGTCTGGAATAGCTTCGACATCTTCAGGTTTGCCCTGTCCAAGTGCGCACCGCAAAGCTCCGCCTTCGAAAGGTCAATCCCGCCAAGATTCACATCGCTGAGTTGTAAGTCACTCAAGTCTTCGCCAACGAGAGAGATCTGCACCGAGGGGTTCTCAGCCCGCCAGGCATTCCAGTCCGGGACGCTCTCGCGCAGCAAGTGAAGGGGCTGACCGCTATTGTCGGCTGCAGCGCTCACGTGTCCGCCCGCGGAGAGCCCCGGCCGATCAGGGCGCGGACCTGTGCCAGCAGTTGGGGTCGGTTGAACTTGGACTTTTGCAGCACGCGCTGAGCACCGATTTTGAGGCGCTCGTGGTCTTCTGCAGTCAAGTCCTTGGCGGTCAGGACAAGCACGGGTACGTCGGCGGCCTCGGTGCGGAGCCGCAGGTTCGTGAGGAACTCGAACCCGTCCATTACGGGCATCATCAGGTCGAGCACGATGAGGTCCGGAAGCGAAGCCTCGATACGTTCGAGCGCGACAGCGCCGTTCTCGGCCGATTCGACCGTCCAGCCCTCACCGCGGAGATTACGGCATAGAAGTTCTCGAGTCGGCTCGTCATCCTCCACGACCAAGGCCCTCAAGTCCTTACCGGGCTGGTGGACGAGGCGGCGGGCGAGTTCGCGCAGCGCTCTTCGATCGAAGGGCTTGGCCATCGACTCGACGGCTCCCAGGCTCAAGGAGAGTTCCCGGTCAGCTGCGATAGAGAGCATGACGACAGGAATCGATGCCAGGTCCGGATCGGACTT
>JBLFWN010000183.1:0-9985 GCA_047611405.1 Planctomycetota bacterium
TTCCCATGGCGAAGAATCGAAATTCGCCAGCGAACCGCGCAAGCGAGCCCAGCTCGCAGGATGATCCCGATGAAGCTATTGTGGAAGGCTCGTGAAGTGCTCGGAGTGTCCGCGCTGCTGTGTTTCTCGCTGGCTGTTGCATCTAGTGCCCGAGCGCAACTCCGGGTGGAGACGGACGATGACGGCATCCATGTGCGCATCGGCGATGAAGCCTTCACTACCTTGCGGCACGACAAGATGGGGCCTTTCCTCTATCCCGTCCTTGGACCCGGCGGCGCGCGCATGACGCGCGGCTATCCGATGGATCCGCAGGCGGGCGAGGCGGACGATCATCCGCATCATCGTTCGCTGTGGCTCGCGCACGGCAATGTGAATGGCTACGACTTCTGGCATGGGCGCGAGCACGGCGAGACGATCAAGAAGAATGGCAAGATCGAACCAGTGCGTGGTGAGAACGATCTGAGCTTGGTCGGCTCTTATGACTGGATCGCGGATGGCAAGGTCATCATGCAGGAGAAGCGTCGCCTCAGCTTCGCTGTCGAAGAGAACCAGCGTCGCATTGATGTCAGCTCGACATTCACGGCTGGCAGCGAAGGCGTGGTCTTCGGCGACACGAAAGAAGGCACGATGGCGCTGCGGCTTACGCCGACCTTGCGCCTGAAGGGTGATGTCGCTGCTGGCTATGCACGCAACTCGCAGGGAGATGAAGGCGGCGGAGTCTGGGGCAAGCGCGCAGAGTGGGTCGCCTATGCCGGGCCGATCGATGGGCGCGTGATGACGGTCGCGATCTTTGATGACCCCACGAATCATGCGCATCCGACTTGGTGGCACGCGCGGACCTATGGTCTGTTTGCGGCCAATCCCTTTGGCGCACACGACTTCGAGGGCAAGCCAGCCGGTACGGGGAATATGCGTTTGACTGCGGGCGAGAGTGTGAGCTTCCGCTGGCGCATCTTGTTGCGCGAAGGTGGCGTCGAAGTCGGTGAGATTACCGATGCCTATGCAGCCTTCGCCAGCAGCTCACGACCCAAGGTCGAGGCCTGGCGACCCATCCCGGAAGGCTTCGAGCTCGCAGTGCAGGAAGACTTCGAAGGCGGCCGCTTCCAGCACCGTTGGAGCTTCAGTGACTCAGATGCTTGGATGTGCGGCGATGGCTTCATGGAATTGCTTGGGCCTAGCTCGTACAAGCCGCCGCACCGATCACCGCACAGCATCGCACTGCTGGCAACACCCGCGGTCGGTAGCTTCGTGTTCGAGGCCGAGCTTGCTCAGACGGGACGCGAATACGGTCACCGTGACTTGTGCCTGTTCTTCGGCTTTCAGAACGCGAGCCAGTACTACTACACGCACATCGCGACGACACCCGACGCGAATGCATGCAACGTCTTCCTGGTTGATGAAGCACCTCGTCGCAACTTACTCGAGCCGCTCGAGGAGGGCGTCGATTGGGGACAGGATGTATATCACCGCGTACGAGTCGAGCGTGATATCGACTCGGGCCGCATCCAGGTCTTCTTCGACGACATGGAGAAGCCCCTATTCGATGTCGTCGATAAGACTCACGGAACGGGCCGCGTCGGTTTTGGTTCCTTTGACGACCAAGGTCGCATCCGGCGCGTGCGCCTGTACGCGAAGGACGCGAAGACCGTGCGTGCTGATAAGCCGTTCGGCGAGTGAGGCAAACTAGCCCATCAGAATGAGTAGGGCGGGGGGGGCCGCGGGGGGCGGCGGGCCCCGCCGCCCGGCTGGTCCCCGCCCCCCCGCCCTACTTCTCGTTTGCCTCGAAGCTTTCGCTTCGGGATTCTTAATGGCCGATGTGGAACACGTCCATGTCGAGCACGTCGAAGATCGTTGTCAGCAAGACCAAGACGATGCTCAAGATCGCGCCCGCAGCGAAGACCGAAGCGCCTGCAAGCATCGTGTCATTGCCGCCATCATCGGCTGCCTTGGCTTTCTCTGCGCCACTCTTGCCGTTGGTGTAGCCGCCGACGACGAAGGACTTGATCAAGCCGCCAACGAAGATCGCGGCAGACGCTTCGACTCCCACCAGCATGCCGATTCCGGCGCCGAACAAAGAAGGCATCCACTTCGCTGTCTTCGGCCAGACAGTCAAGTAGGCGTAGCCGCAACCGACGACGCTGATGATGCCAATGGCCAAGAGCAGCGAGTTGGAGGGCGAGAAGCCGGAGCGCATCGCATCCGCCATGCTGGCCCAAATAACAGCACCAGGCGCCGCCAACGCAGAGCCTTCGCCGATGCCGAGCTTACCGATCAGCATGTTCAAGGTCGGGATCGCGGCAAGGGAGCCCGCGACGACGCCGACGAACTGAACGACCGTCTGATGGTTGGAGTCCTGATCGAGCAGATAGCCCGTGCGATAGTCTTGCATCATATCGACCGCGACCGATGCCAAAGTTCCGCCGATGACGGCCATGCCAAGCAGCGTCGTGACCGTGCCATCGACCATCCAGAAGAAGCCGGACAAGAGCACGATCGCGAGCAATCGCACCGGGTTGATATCCGTATCGCCCGTGACACGCCCGTTCACGACGCACAACGGCCATGCGATCGCGATCGTCACGATCGTCACGAACAACGGCAAGTCGAAAACCAGGTTGGCCGTGATTGCGATGCCGACTGCGGCCAGGATACCGACCGTGCCTTGCAGCAGACTCTTGCCTGCGGGTGCATTGTAGGTCGTCGCTCCCGGCGTGAAACCCGTCGGCACGACCGGCGCTGTGCGGAAGAAGTACGCGAAGATGATCGTCGCGAAGGTCGGCAAGGTAAGCAACGCAATCGCGGACCACTTGACCCAGTCACCGACGCTCGCGTCCGGCGAACTCGCGAGCGCGGGCTGAATCCAAAAGGGGACCGAAAGCGCGCCCAGCAACATGCCGGCGCCGACTTTCGGGCCAACGACGATGCCGATGCCATAGAACAAGGGGTCGACACCCAGCCCAATGCCCTTGCTGGGCCACAGGCTCAAGTTGCCGATCAGTGGCGCGCCGCCCGCCGTCATTGTGATTTTGGTCGGGATCGTCAGCAGTCCAGCGATACCCCCCCAGAGTTTAAGTAAGAAGACCGGTCTGTTGCGTTCCCCGGGCGCGAGCTCTTTGGTCACCGCGCGCTGGATCACTGCGCACGCCGTTCCTGAAGGGAAGAAGTAACTGACCATCTGGCGCCGTACCGAGGTGCCAACGATCGTTCCAAACATACCCATGCAGATGAACATCAACACGAGCCGGGTCGAGCTCGGATTGAACTCAGGTTCAGCGATGTAGACCGCGGCATAACTCGCCACCGCGAACCCAATGCTGCCGCCCGCGCTGACCAGAGTCTGACCCAGGTTGAGCGTATAGACCGACGGTCGCGTGCGACCCATCCAGCCCAGCATCAAGACCGCGCCCAGTACAGCGACGATCGAGCCACCGTCACCCCAGCCGATCAGGAGGGTCGTGTAGATGTTCGCCGCAGCAATGACCGCGGCGAGCACGATGAAGACGATCCATTCGCTTAGGGCAAGGCGCGGAAGCAGACCGTTGTTGACGCTTGAAGAGGATCTTGAGTCGTTCATAGAGGGGCGCAGTGGCGGGAGGGGGGCGCGGGTGCGCCACTCTACACTGCCGCCCCCTGGCGCGGGGATCAGACCTCGTTCGGAACGACGAAGCCTGCCCGGTACGGACGTGTCATGAAGCTGTTCGCCAATGCATTGTTGGTGATGCGTTCGGTCTTCGGATCGATTTCGAGACGCGCTCCCAAGGTAGCTTGTGACGAATCCAAGCCAACACCATTGGCGCTCAGGTGTTCGTACAAGCGTCCGAATGCCTCGCCGCCAAAGCCCTCGCCCATCGACGTACGACCATCATCCAAGCTGACCGTCTGACCGGCTAGGTAAGATGCGTTGGACGTGTGGCAGAGTGCGCTGGAGATGTGTCCCTCTTCGATGTCGGCGGCCAAGTCGGATGACTTGCGCGAGCGCACGGCATCAATGAAGTCTGCGAAGTGGTCGGCGCTTCCCTTCCACTCCTTCACCATGGTGCCTTCCTTATCAAAGGCTCTCACATTGTTGTAGCTGTTCGAGACCAGCACATGGCCCTCTTCGCAGTGAACAATGTTGCCGATGCGGGCACCCATATAGGTGTCCATGCTGCCACCCCAGTCCTTCTTTTGAGAGGCAGCGTCCTTCGGCAGCCCACGCACCTCGAAAACGAGCGGAGCGGAGGCATAGTCGTGCACCGCGACGACCGTGTTGGGCGTGTCAGCATCATCGTCATAAGCGAAGCGACCGCCGAGTGACTGCACGCGCGGCGCGAGCTTCTTCTCGCCTAAGAACCAGCGAGCGATGTCCATCTGGTGGATGCCTTGGTTGCCCAGGTCACCGTTGCCGGTCGCGAAATCCCAGTGCCAGTCGTAGTGCAGGCTGCGGCGCATCAACGGCACGAGCGGCGCCGGACCGATCCACAAGTCGTAGTCGACGCCTGCCGGGATACCTTGCGGGCCGCGCACCTTGCCGATCGATTGACGCGGCTTGTAACACAGGCCACGCGAGCAAACGATCTTGCCCAAGTTGCCGGCTTGCACCCATGCGACTGCCTCTGCGATCGACGTACTGGAGCGTGCCTGCGTTCCGGTCTGCACGATGCGGTTGTACTTGCGCGCGGCACGCACCATCTGGCGTCCCTCGAACACATTGTGCGACACGGGCTTCTCGACGTAGACATCTTTGCCGGTCTGGCAGGCCCAGATCGTCAGCAGCGAGTGCCAGTGATTGGGGGTCGCGGTCGCAATGATGTCGATGTCCTTGCGATCCATCACACGCCGTAAATCCGTTTCGGTCTCGACCTCCACGCCTTTCTCAGCTAGCCCCGTGGCGGCACGCGCAAGAGCGTTCTCGTCTACATCACAAAGCAGGGTGACTTGAACTCCATCAAGCTTCTGCAGGCCATGGATGTGACTCCCGCCTCGCCCGCGTACGCCGATCACGGCGACTCGCAACTCGTCACTGCGGCTGCGTCTAGCGAGCACGGCCGGCGCGGTACCAAGGATGGCGGCCGTAGCGGTGCTGGCCTGAATGAAGTGGCGGCGGCTGATCGAGTTCATGCGGGACTCCTCCGGAAGGACAGATCTGAACAGTGGATTCGCCGGCCAATGTACACTCATGGCCAAGGCCTTGGTCAACACTGCTGGCGAACTGACCGCAAAGCATTCTGCTTTGCAGCACGATGTCGAAGACCGGGCAAGCCGACTGATCGATCGGGCACAAAAGAGCGATCGTCCGGATGGACTCAAGCGGTAGCGAAAGAGATAAGGAACGACTCGCGCGATTGGAGTCGCTGATGGGCGAGTGCCTGAGCCGCATGGAGGCTAAAGGACTCGCTGTTATGGAAGTTGTGTACTCGGCCAACCCAGAGTTTCGCCATGAGCTAGCCGCACGCGTTGGTTTGTTGCGCGATGCCGGTTTGATGGCGAGCTCGGGCTCCGAAGGGGACGCCGATGAGTTGGACTTGCCGGAGCAGCTCGGTGAGTTTCACCTGTTGTCACGCATGGGGGCCGGCGGCATGGGAGTCGTATACAAAGCCGAACAGACCTCCCTCGGTCGAATCGTCGCACTCAAGCTGATTCGTCCCGAGCAAAGGTACTTCCCCGGTGCGCGCAAACGATTCGCGCGTGAGGTTGAAGCGGTGGCGCGCTTGGCTCATCCCAGCATCGCGCCGGTCTTCAACGGCAATTAGATCCACTCGTGTCTGTGGATTGCGCGCGAAGTAGCGCAAGCCTTGGAGCACGCGCATCAACGCGGAGTCCTGCGCCGCGACATCAAACCGTCCAACATCATGCTGACAGCGACGGGCCGTGTGCTGTTGCTCGACTTCGGCTTGGCAAGTGCGCAGGAGCCGGGCGAGTTCACGCGCACGGGTTCGATCATGGGCTCGTTGCCCTATCTGTCGGCCGAACATCTGCAAGGCAAGACGAGCCAGATCGATGGGCGCACCGACTGTCTATGGCTTGGGCGTGACTTTGTTCGAGCTGCTGACGCGCGAGCACATGTTCAAGGCCGAGAGCAGCGAAGCGATGATGGCCCAGGATCTGTCGGGCAAGCGAGGTTTGGCGCGTGGAGTCCTGTCGAATGTGTCGCCCGACATTGACTCGGTCCTTGGGGTCGCGACGGTCCCGGAGCGCTACATCAGCAGCGCCGCTTTCGCGAGCGACTCGACCTCATGGCTCGAGGGCGTCGATGTGTGGGAGCCGATTCTGTACTGGCCCGAGTTCGAGGACTTGCTCGCAGCCGTTAACGGCCAGTGAAGAGGTAATCGAAAGGCCAGTGAGCGGAGGCGCACTCTCCTTGGCAAGCGGCTGTCAACCGAGCCCAGGATGGCGATCCAGATCAGAATCGTCCCCCAGCGCGAGCGCTTCAGTTGGGAGTCAGGGCTAGGTGGGGGTATGGCTCGGGATGATCCTGGCCGGGCTACGTCGCGCTAAGCCTCATATTCACAAGGACTTAAGTCGGAAGACGAGCGTATACATCCAGATAAATGCACAAAGCATATATGCCAGATGCATATATTCCGACTAGGTGTAACTAGAGATGAAACAACAGCAAGAACAGCCCAGCCCCGAGGACGCCGCCTTTATAGCCACCTACGACGCGACCGCCTTCGAGCGACCGTCGGTCGCCGTCGATGTCGTGCTGATGACGCTACGTAAGGGAAGGCTCTGCGCGTTGCTCGTTGAGCGTATCGAGCCGCCCGAGCGTGGAGCTTGGGCTCTGCCCGGTGGCTTTGTCGGGATGGAAGAGAGCCTGGACGAGGCTGCGCAACGTGTGCTGCAGCAGAAAGCCGGCCTGTCCGATGTCTTCGTCGAACAACTCTTCACCTTCGGCGCACCTTCCCGCGATCCGCGTACGCGAGTGATCTCGGTGACCTACTACGCATTGGTCGAACTCTCGAAGATCGAGTCAGTCATCGGCAAGGGCAACGGAAGACAGCTGCTCGATCTGGAAGTCGACTGGGAGGGCGAAAAAGGCGGCCCCGCAATCGTGAAGGGCGTCGGAGGCGAAGAGCTGACGATCGCCTTTGACCACGCCGCAATCCTGGGGCTCGTCATCAAGCGCTTGCGCGGCAAGCTCGACTACGCACCGATCGGCTTCGAGATGTTGCCCGCTCGCTTCACGCTGCGGCAATTGCAAAGCGTTCATGAGGCTGTGCTTGGCCACAGCTTGAACAAGGATTCATTCCGCCGGCGCATGCTCGCTTCGGATCGCCTATTGGCGACTGGCGAACGCGAGCAAGACGTGATTCACCGGCCGGCGGAACTCTATCGATATCTATCTGAATCGCGCTAGGAGGCGCAACTCACCATGGCCCATATTTCTAACTATCCGATCCTTCGGCACCTACGCAGTGAGCCGAGTCGGTACATCATTCAATTCACTAGGGGTGACGTGAAGCGCAGCGGCAAGGGACTGTCGTTCTGGTTCCACCCGCTCTCGACCAGCATTGCTGAAGTGCCGTGCGATGATCGCGAGCAAGCCTTCATGTTCCACGGCCGTTCGAGCGACTATCAGGATGTCTCGGTGCAGGGCGTGTTGACCTACCGCGTGATTGATCCCGAAGCGCTCGTCGATCGAATTGACTTCTCAATTGATCCTGGTCTTGGCTCGTACGTCGAGAATCCGCTCGAGCAACTGGCAGAGACGCTCACGCGTCGCGCGCAGCGCCATGCTTACGGCGCTCTCGTGCAACGTGGTGTGCGCGACCTGCTGGCTGAGGGGGTCGATCCGATACGAGAACTGATCGAAGCCGCGCTGACCGAGTCCAAGGACTTGCGCGACATGGGTATCGAGGTCGTCTCGGTCTCGGTTTCCTCCGTCGCACCGACCACCGATTTAGTTCGAGCTCTCGAAGCCCCCGCCTTGGAGGATATTCAGCAACTGGCTGACGAAGCGACCTTTCAACGTAGAGCCATGGCCGTCGAGAAGGAGCGTGCGATTCGTGAGAATGAGCTGCAGAGTGACATCGAACTTGCCGTGCGCGAAGAGAATCTAATCACGCAACGCGGCCAGAACGAGATGCGCCGCGTCGAGGATGAAACGAAGGCTGCTCGCGTCGAGGCTGAAGGCGCGGCAGGTCGCGCCAAGGTTGAATCTGCAGCGCGCGCCGAGGGCATTCGGTCCGTTGAAGCTGCCAAGGTCGGCGCCGAACGCGAGCGCATTGACGTCTATCGCGACCTGCCACCGCACGTGTTGGCTGGCTTGGCCGCACGTGAATTCGCGAGCAAGTTGACGCACATCGAGCACCTGAACCTGACGCCTGACTTGCTGGGTCCCCTATTCGGCGACCTGATGCAGGCCGGTGCCAGCTACCTGTCGGATGCAAAGACGAAGCCGAACCCGCACCTGGAGTAAGTGATGCACAGCGAAGCGACTGACCATAGGCGTGGGCGCAGTGGCGCCACACATCGATCGACACTGCGCGTCGTGATGGTGACCAGGCCAAGTGAATATACGGGTTTGATCGCGCGTCACGCGACGCGTGCTCAAGCGGCCTTCTTCTTGAGCGGTCGTGACCAGACCATCGATGAGGTGGAAGAGCGGCACGCAGCGCTGGTCGATGCAGTCCAGCGCGTCAGTGCATCCATTCCGACCGAATGGCGTCGTACCCACATCGAGCGGAGTGACCTGGACCGCTTCCTGTTCGATCCGGATGACATCGTGGTCGCGATCGGGCAAGACGGCTTAGTCGCGAACTTGGCGAAGTATCTCGACGGTCAACTAGTGATTGGCATTGATCCGGAGCCTGGACGCAACGCCGGCGTGCTAGTCCCCTTCGAAGTCAATGCAGCCAAAGATCTATTCGCGGATGCCAGTGCGGGACGTTCGGTCATTGAGGAACGTAGCATGGTGCAAGCACGCATGGATGACGGTGGCAGCTTGTACGCATTGAACGAGATCTTCATCGGGCAACCCACGCATCAATCCGCTCGCTATCGCATCGAGCTCGATGGGCAACAGGAGCGTCAGTCTTCGTCGGGCATCATCGTCGCGAGCGGAACCGGAGCCACGGGTTGGGCGAGTTCGATTTTACGTGAGCGTTCTTCGAAGTTGGCGATGCCGGCTCGATGCGAGCAGCGCTTAGCCTTCTTTGTCAGAGAAGCTTGGCCGAGCGTCGCGACTGGAACCACGTTGACGGAAGGTATTCTGGGCGAAGGCAAGTGGCTGCGCATCACTTCCGAAATGGAGGCGGGCGTGATCTTCGGCGACGGGATCGAAGCGGATCGCCTCGACTTTGGTTGGGGCAGGCCAGTTGAGCTTGGCTTGGCCGAACGGAGACTGCGCTTGGTGCAGTCGTACTGACTCAGTAGCAGCAGCTCTTCGGGGTCGATCCGACCCAACTGGGAATCGCATCGAGTGAGCTGGTGGGAAGGGGCCGCGCCGCACCCGCGGCCGGCCAGCGGGCCGAGGGCCTATGTCGAAGGCCCCTCCTCGCTGACTTGACTCTCCTGCAGTTCCTCTGAATAGAGCCGGGAGGGCTGCGTAGAGTTGGACCTGCCATGAATGACGAACGCAATCCCTTCCTCAGTGCCGGTCTCCTGTTGTCCGCGGTTCACGCCATTTTTTGGATCGGCATATCATTCGTGGGAGCGATCTTCGTTGGTCTGGGGATTGGGGCTGCAAGCATTGCAGATCCAGCGGTGATGCTGCCCGGTACCTTGGTCGGTGGTCTCGTCGGACTCGCGATCGGCATCTACGTTCTGGTTTGCGTGTTGACGCTGACCGCTTGCTGGCACACTCATCATGGCTCGCGTGGTTGGATGAATGTGCTGCTCGCTATCTCTGTGATCGGCCTTTTGGACTTCGGCTTGATCAGCACGCCGGCGAGGCTGTTGACGATCATTGGCATCTGCATGACCTACTCCGACAAACCGCAGCGCTCTCGAGCTGTGTGATCGGACTCAAATAAAAGAAGGGCGCGCTCAGTGAGCGCGCCCT
>JBLFWN010000184.1:0-9891 GCA_047611405.1 Planctomycetota bacterium
TACTCGCAACCCTGCGCGAAGACCGCGTGTCAGAAGCGATCGTGGTCGACGAGTGGGGCGGCACCGCCGGTGTCGTCAGCATGGAGGACATCTTCGAAGAGCTCGTCGGCGAGTTGCGCGTCGAAGGCGAAGAGTCGCAGCCGCCCGTCGTTCCGCTCGGCGAAGGACGCTTCCGCGTCTCCGGTGGTCTGTCGATCCGCGACTGGAACGATCGCTTCGGCACAAACATCGTTCCGGCTGAGATCGAAACCGTCGGCGGCTATGTGACAGCTCTCTTGGATCGCATCCCGCGCCGGGGCGATCGAGTCACATTGGGCGGCGGCCTCGCTTGCGAAGTGCACGAGGTGCGCGACCGACGCTTGCTGACGCTCGATCTGTTCCTGGAAGAGGATCCTGCCGATCAGGTCGATGCGGCAGAGGGGAGGGGAGCATGAACCACAGCCTGGAATTGCTCGGCCTCGTCGTCTGCATTTTGGCCTCGGCCGCCTACTCCGGATCGGAGACGGGCTACTACCGCTTGAACCGCACGCGCGTGGAGCTTGAAGCGCGCGGCGGCCGCCGGTCAGCGCGCCTGTCGAGCGCTCTCTTGCGCGACGAGACTGCGCTGCTGATCACTATATTGATCGGCAACAACCTATTCCTGGAGCTCACCGCTCACCTAGGCGATCGTATGATGACCGGCTGGATCGTGCGACCCGAGCTGCGCGCGTTATGCGTCACCTTGCTTCTGACGCCGCTCGTCTTGTTGTTTGGAGAGGCGATCCCCAAAGAAGTCTTCCGCCGCCGCCCACACAGCTGGACCGCCCGCACAGCCGACTTCATGTCGCTCTCGCGCATTCTATTCTGGCCCTTGCAGCGCATGTTGCGTGGTCTCTCCTGGCTACTCGAGCGCAGCTTTCACATTCATGCAGACCGAGTGGGCGCCGTGCATGCACGCGAAGTTGTGCTGGATATGTTGGCCGAAGGCGCGCGTTCGGGCGCGCTTGCCCCGCGTGCCGAAGCGCTCGCCCGCAATGCACTTGAGTTGCGCACAACGCCCATCTCGAACTGCATGGAGCCCTGGAACGAAGTGATCCATCTGCGGCGCGGACAAAGGGAGGAAGAGATGCGCGAGCTTGTGACGCGTTCTCCTCACTCACGTTTACCCGTCCTAGACGCCGACGGTACTTGCGAAGGCTATGTGCATCAGCTTGATGTCATGTCTGCGGAGGAAGGCGAGCCCGTGCTGAAAGAAGTGCTACCGCTCACGACTCTCGACCCGAGCACGACCGTCGACCAAGCGTTGCGCACATTGCGTGGTACGGGCCGTCGTGTGGCGGTCGTTCTTGACAAGGAAACAATGACCCCCGTCGGCCTGATCTCTTTGAAGGACTTGGTCGAAGAGATCTCGGGCGAGCTTGCGGGCTGGTGATTACGTGCCCGTGCACGGCGTCTATGGCACTCTTCCATTCTTGAGAGTTTGGCTGTGCCCCGGGCCGGTCAGCAGGAGTGCTGTCTATGGAAGGCTACGGGGCGTATCCCGGTGAATCCGCATGCAGAAGTACATGAATACATCAATTGGACAACGGACCTCGCGAAGCTGCTCAGTTCTACGTCTGAGCTTGGGAGTCGTGCTGACGTTGGTGGCCTGCGCCTGCGCGAGTGCTCCGCCGCCCTCATCTGCGGACCAGGCACACTCACTGCGGGAAGCATCGGATGAGGTCGCTCCGCTTCAGGTCTATATCCTGATGGGGCAGTCGAACATGCTTGGGTTTGGCCGGGTGAGTCCGTTAGATACCTTGGGTACGCTCGAACACATCACCAAAGTAGAGGGCAAGTTCAGGCATCTATTGGGTGAAGAGGATCAGTGGACCGTTCGCAATGATGTCTGGTACGCGCGCACGACAGTTGGTCAGCGCCAACACTGGTTGCAGCCGCAGGGGCGACACATTGGGCCCGAGCTGCAATTTGGTCACGTGCTTGGTGATCACCACGACGAGATGGTGTTCGTGCTCGAGGCTTCTCAAGGCAACCGCAGTCTAGGCTGGGACATCCTTCCACCTGGCAGTGAGGAGTACACCTTCGAAGATCGCACCTACGCGGGCTTCGGCGATACACCGTCATCTTGGGTTGCGGGTGAGGAGAAGCTTCCGGTCAATTGGTACGCAGGCAAGCAGTACGACGACTTCGTCCGCGATCTACATGAGGTGCTCGATGATCTCCCGACCTACTTCCCAGACTACGCAGGACAGGGCTTTGAGATCGCGGGCTTCGTTTGGTGGCAGGGGCACAAGGACCAAAACGCTGCACACGCCAGCCGTTACGAGTTGAACCTCGTCCGTTTGATAGATCACCTACGCACGGAGTTCGAGGTGCCCGACGCACCCTTCGTGCTCTCTACAATCGCGTTCGAAGGGTGGGACCTCGCTGGTCCAGGGTTGACAATCGCAGAGGCACAACTGGCTGTCAGTGGAGACTCTGGGAAGTACCCCAATTTTGTTGGCAACGTCAAGACTGTCGAGGCGCGGGACTACTGGCGCGCAGTCGACGTATCGCCGACTGGTCAAGATTATCACTACAACCACAACGCCGAGACCCACCTGTTGGTGGGCGATGCACTCGGGCGTGCGATGGTTGAGTTGTTGAGTGACCAAGGGACTCGTAGTCAAAATGAGTGAAGAGCTTGCACCCGAGCCAGCCATGCCCAGTCTTCCCTTCATACCCCAGACGACTCTGGATCAATTGATCCGAGCTGGAGACGACACTTGGCGGGAGTATCAAGCCGGCGGTAACGCTCGCTACCACCACTTCGTTCCGTCGGACCACTTCGGTGCCTACGGACACTTGCGGGGCATGCGTGCGAAGGCTTCGACTTTCCTTGAGTTGGGTTCGGGCGCAGGGGTTGCCACGATCATCGCTGACTTGCTCGGCTTCGACGCTTACGGGATTGAGATCGAACCCTGGCTTGTCGAACAGTCCATCGACCTCGCTGAAGAGTTCGATTCTTCGGCGACCTTCGCCGAGGGAACCTTTGTTGTGCCTGAGTACCTAGACGAGTTCGAACATCTCCCAAGTGACATTGTCACGCCGACCGATGGCGCGGATGCCTTCGAAGAGATCGGACTCGACTTCTCCGACTTCGACATCGTGTATGCCTATCCCTGGCCTGGCGAAGAGGATTGGCTCCGAGAACTGGTCCGCCGGCATGCGCGGCCTGAAGCGCAGCTGCTGACATACCACCCGGATGGTGGCTTTCAGGTTCGGGATGCCAAGTGAAACCTGATCTGGTCAGGTTCGGAATCGCTCGTTCCTGTGCAGCGATCATCGGACCTCGCCCCGACTCCATATCCGCGTCAGGGAAGGAAGTCGACCGTCATTCCATCCGACAAGTTGAAGGCCGCTCCACCTGCCGCGGGGTCGCGATACCAGTATTGGAAGTGCCACGTCGAGCCCGCTGCGATTGCCCCGCCGGCCGGCAGATTGTTCATGTCGACGATGCGCGCGGCCTGGTTGCCGGCGGCGGTGAGGGGCGGATTAAGGATCGCCGTCGTACCGCCCAAGCAGCGTATGCCGTTGCCGAAGGGAAGCGTGCTTTGCGCGGAGCCGTAGTAGAAGACGCCGGGTTGGTCCGGCACACCGCTCGCTTGCAGCAACAGGGTGTTGACCGCGATGCTCACGCTGCCTTGGCCCGAGATCAATGCACCGGCTCCGACCGAGTTGGCCATTGCAGTGCAGAAGTTTACACCAACATTCGTTTCGTACTCGACGACGAAGCCGGCGATGGCGCCGTCGCTGATCTGATAGTCGTTCCAAGTGTCGCCGGCCCAGTAACCACCGAAGTGTTCGAGGCCCGCGCCATCGTTGGGTTCGCCGACGCGCCAGTTCTCATAGACGTAGGGCTCACCCGTGACCCAAGTCCAGCCGCCCGCGGGCTCTGCATAACCCGGTGCTCCCGAGTCCTGCCAAAGGCCGAGCCACGAGTTACCGAGCGCTCCGCCATTGAGCGTGTAGTAGACGAAGTTGTCCTCGCCCGGATCGGTGACGGTCGCAAGGTAGCCGTTCACGCCTTGGAAGGTCATCGCCTCAGCGGCGGCCTTTGCGCTGGGCCAATCCATCGTGGTCGGAACCCATTGATAGAAATGACCGTTGGCAGGGTTAAGGACCGGGGCCTGTGCACTCGCCTCTGGAGCGAACAATATTGGGACGAGCGAGAGCAAACTCAGGCTGCTAAAACGGGACAAGTAGCGGCGAGTAGGGGCGAAGTTCATGACAGGATTCATGTCGTAGTTCGGAGCTGAGCGTTCCTGCGAATGGAGCAAACGGTCGAGCTCGAGTATAGAGGGCTGGTCCTGTCTCGCCAGCCATCGCCCACAAAGCGCCTGGATCGTGATTGGTCCAGCGGTCCAAGCCGTCTCGTGAATGAACGGGCGCGTACATCAATGCGCCCGCCCCGTCTCTCTCGAGTGACAGGGCGTGCACGGCATCTCATCTCCTAGGCAGGAAGTGCCCTGCGCGCGTCGGGGCTGGCAGTTGCTGTGCAGCAGCAGCTGCCTGCCAGGTGTCATAGATGTGATGCGCAGGCGTAGCTGTTTCCGTAAAGGTCACAGACCCCCTGGGCCGAAGCCGAGTGGCGGCACGATCCTGGCCAGTCCTGATGAATGGGTATGCAGACCCAAGGAAGGATAGGTCCAACCGATGCACGAAGGACACGATGTCGCTCTCGGTTCGCACATAGGCTGCCCACTCGCGGCCGTCTGTTACCGGGGTCAAGAAGCGCGTGTCGTCCGTGCCGCCATGCGCAAGAAGCATCGGACCAGTTAGGTCGCGGTTGCGGCGCCAGAGTTGGTACGGTCGCAGTGCCGTGTCGCGCCTTGCAGTGATCAGCAGGTACTCGCCGGCGACCCGATCCATTCAACGACTTCACTTGCTCGAGCAAGAGCTGACTGCCTGTCTGTCCGTCAGGACCGATTCACATGAGGGCTAAGGCAAGGCGTGTGCCAAGCTCGGTTCATGCCGCGGCGCGGCGCTCAAAGGCTGTCATTGTCCAAAAGCTGGACGGAGTCCAGGCTTCGGACACCTTGGATGTCGTCGTGGGGCTCGGGCCGACGTGAACGTCACCCCGATGAAGGCAGGTATGGCGAGATGGGCGATCCCTTCGTTGCTCACACAGCGTGAGTGGCTACCTGCGATCGATGCCGAGGCGGGGCAACGCCGAGGGGGTGCAAAAGGGCAAGCGCACTCGAGTGCGGGTCTTCGCTCGTGCTCGCCAAACACTTGGGCTCCCCTGATTCAATCCGGCTGCCTCGATTCTCAGGGCAGTCTCGAGGGGGGGGGGGACTTCGCGCGTGTCGCCATCCGGTGCGGATCGAGACCTCTTCTCCAAGTAGGGAGGTGATCTTGCCGGGCGAATGGCTGTGGCCGGAGAAATTCCGGCGCTCGGGTGAAGCAGGGCGACACAAATTTTTTCCTGGTCGGCCAAGGGGAGATGATCTCGCGCGAATCTGCCTGGTAGGGGCAGGGCGGACCGGTTTTGCTCTCCATTCGGGATTGAGGGGTCTCTAGGAGCCCTCAATCGATGCTCGACCTTCTTGTTCCGGGGCCTGGGTTCGGATTCTCAGCCGAACGTAGATTTCCTTCCCTCTTTCCCAGCAGTGGCCGCAACCCCGCGCTCTCGATAGGATAGCCCACCCCGACACCCTAACTGACGGTGGATCGACTGCCGCGCGCCCCTCTCCAGCACTTGCTGGAGCGACGCGGCTCGACTTTCCGCGGGTGAAGGAATCAGCCATGACCCTGTCCTCATCTAGTTCGAATCAGCCCTCCGACCGCTCTGTCGATGCCGCGATCGTCCCGTGGACTCAGTTCCAGCGTTGGACCATCATTGCGTCGATCGTCGCGATCGCGATCAGCTTCAACCTACGCGCCATCGGCGCTCAGAACGAGGACGACAACGCGGGTCAGCCGCCGAACTACCAGACGCAAGGCGTGATGCCGATGTCGGCTGGTGCGACGGCGGATTCGAACAGCTCGATGATCGCCGTGACCGGCGTGGATGTGACTGGGCAGTCCGTGCTGTATCTGGTCGACACCGAGCGCATGCAACTGAACGTCTATCAGGCGTCCGGTGGTGCCGCTAGCACGCGCGGATTGCGTATGATCGCGGCTCGCAACATTGAGTTCGACATGCAACTGAACGGCTTCAACGACAAGACCGAGGACAAGCGCGGTCGGGCGTTGAAGTATGGTGATCTCGAAAAGCAATTCCGCGACAGCGGTTTGCTCGACGACGAACAATAGCCCTCCCGGCCAGCGACGAAGCACGACTTCGACCGCGGCCCAATCCCCAAACTGACCGACGAAGGAGCCACCACTCGTGCCTGACAAGGAGTTCTACAGCTTCGATGAAGCACTCGACGAGCTACGCCTGAAGGAAGAGGAGCTTAAGCGCCTCGTGTCCGAGGGCGAGATTCGCGCGTTCCGCAAGGGCGACACGATGAAGCTCAAGAAGGCAGACGTCGAAAACCTGCGCCTGGAGCTCTCCGGCGGTGATGTCGTCGATCTCGGTGACGCCACCGAGGAGCTCGTATTCGAGGACGACAGCGATCTTGAAGAGGAAGCCGGCATGGCGACTCAAGAGATCGAAGATGTCGAGACGATCGTGGATGACGACATCGAAGATGTCGGCGAGCTCGATCTGGACGATGACGACGATATTGCCGTCGCTCGCCCGGTTCGTCGTGCCGCGGCCGTCGCCGAAGAAGAAGAGACGGAAGGAACCGGCATGCTGGTCGCGATGATCGCATCGGTTCTGCTGATGATCGTCTCTATCCCGATCATCTTGGGCGTCTCCTCGGGTGACGCGAGCGATTTGGCGAAGAGCCTCGCCGGAATCGTCGCCGAGTTCCCCGAATAATTTCGACTCATTGGATGGGCTGTTTCGGCAGTCGATCACTATTCGCCTCGATCGCCCCGCAACGGGTGGCCGGGGCGAAGTTCGTTGGGGCCCAGCCTGTGCGATGTGCATGTGCTGGATCTAGTGCGAAATTGGACGTGCGAATCACGCTCACAATCCCCTTTAAACTCGAGGATTGCGCCCTTGAGCGAGACCGAATGGCACGCCAGCCGAATCGCGCGCAGCCAGATAGATTCGCGCGACCGCACAAAGACTCAATCGTGAGCGGGAGGATGCTGGTAGCTGCCCTTCCGGATTCGTACATTCGCACATATGAGCGCTCCAATGGGGAGTGGCTAAGAAACGGGGACCGAGGGCTCCCCAGAATCATGGGCGCGGCTGCGCGGGTCGCGAGTTTCCGATGCACAAGCTGCTTCATAGTTCTGTCGGACGTTGCACAATTGGCGTCACCCTTCTGATCACGCTTTCTTCTTGTGTCGCTAAGCAGCGATACGACGAATCGCAGGACTGGGGGCTCAAGTATCAACGCGAGCTGCACGCTTCTGAGAAGCGGGTTCTCGAGCTCGAAGCCGAGAACGGCAAGCTGCGAGGCCAGGTCAACAGCGGCACAATTGGCACGCTCGAAGCTGCCTCGCCTGTTGCTGACAACTTCGAGAGTCGTATCGGTGCGCTCAAGAGCCAACTGATGGGTCTGGATCGTCCGCCCGGACCGATCGAGCGCTTCGACGTTCCCGGTGGCTATGTCTACATGATTCAGGACAAGGTCCTGTTCAAGTCGGGCTCTTTCGAGCTGGGTCAAGCGGGCCGCACCGAGTTGCTGAAGCTCGCGACTGAAATCAATAGCAAGGGGCACGGCCGCATCATGGTGCGCGGTCACACGGACAACGTCCCGGTCGTCAAGCCGGCAACGCTCAAGCGTTTGCCGTACGGCAACCTGCAGTTGTCGGCCATGCGCGCCGTTTCGGTCGGAGACCTGTTGATCCAGGACGGCAAGCTGTCCGGTTCGGATGTCGTTGTTCAAGGCTTCGGCGAGTGGGAACCGATCGCCGCCAATGATTCAGACGCCAACAAGCGCCTGAACCGACGGGTCGAAATCTTCGTCGAGGAAGTAGCTCAGTAAGCTGCTCTGTCGGATTGGGGACCGCGCTGCATCGCCGCGCGGGATGCGCAAGGGAAGCCGTTGGCCGCTCTCTTCGCTCCCCCGAAAATTGCCGGCGCCGGCACGACTCTCCGTGATGCACTCATCCGGGAAACCAACTCGCTCGAGCCCGCTTGCTGGGCAAGAGGGGACCTGCGCCAAGCTGCGTTTGGGCCTTGCGCTCGTGGCCGGCTTCGCGCTGCTCGAGTCATGCACGACCGAGCCTGTGCGTGCGCTAGACGACATCGAGCGGCTGGCCTTCGTGCGGGCGGGCCGCAGCCCGCGCATTCTCAAGATCGAATGGGGCTCGGACGACGATCTTCTCGTCGACCGGTACGAGGTCACTCGCGCCCAATGGCTTAAGTGGACCGAGGAGCGCGAGGTCGCTGGTCAGGCGGACTGGGCTCGGCCGTGGACCTTCATGGGACCGGAGTCCGTAGCCGGTTCGGCCAGTGAAGGGCGACTGCCCGCAACGTCGATGAGTCTGACGCTCGCGCGTAGATTCGCGCATGACCACCACATGCGTCTGCCGACCGCAGACGAGTGGTTGCACATCGCATCGGGCAAGCACCGCTTCTCGTATCCGTGGGGTACCGGCCGGATCGAGTCCTGTACCAACACCTTGGAGCTCGGGCTAGGCAGGCTGGTTCCCGTTGGAAGCTTCGAGCAGAGCAAGAGCCCGCACGGTGTCTACGATTTGATCGGCAACGTTTGGGAGTGGGTCGACCGTCCGGTCGAGCACGGAGTCCCGTTGCTAACTCCGTCCTTGGTCTTCGAGGACGATCGCTGGGTGATGGGTGGATCCTTCGCATCACGCTTGGATCCCTTGCACACGGACTACAAGATCTTGTTCGCGAAGAACGTCGGGGCCGGTTACCGCGCGGCGGATGTCGGGTTGCGACGAATCACTGAAGCCGGGAGCTACATCCGCGCGCGCGCAGAAGAGCTGAGCGATCCGCAACTGCGCGAGCGCCTGATCGCTGTCGGCGAGCGCTGGGGAATGCAGGCCATCTCGCTACTCGAGGACTTGCAGGCCAACGATGGTCGTCACAAATCGATCGCTTGGTTGCTCGAAGGAGCGCGGCGTTGAGCAATTCAATGCCGAATGAAGAATCTACGCAGGCCGATGCTCCTGACGCGCGACCGCCTCGCCCGCCGTGGAGTGCCTTCAAAGCTGCGTTGGCAGACGTTGGCTTTCACCCTTCGCGACGCTTAGGGCAGAACTTCTTGTTAGACGAGAACGTCGTGCGCGCGATTGCCCATGCGGCTGATCTGCGTGCAGGCGAGCCCGTGCTCGAGGTGGGCCCGGGTTGTGGATTCCTCTCCGTGCACTTGGCGCACAGTGGGGCCAAATTGCTCGCGGTCGAGATCGATCCACGCTTAGCGGATGTCGCACGCTCTTTCCTGGAGCCCTATTCCGATGTGACGCTGATCGAGTGCGATGTATTGGCCGGCAAGCATAAGCTTGCGCCCGAAGTCGAGGCGGCTTTGCCGGCCGACGGTGAATGGCAGTTGGTAGCCAACTTGCCGTACTCGATCAGCGGTCCGTTGCTGGCGTTGATGGCTGCTCGGGAACATCCTCCGCGCTCGATGACGGTCTTGGTGCAACTTGAGGTCGCGGATCGCTTGGTCGCGGAAGCCGGGACGCGCGCTTGGGGGCCGTTATCCATCTCGGTCCAGAGCGCCTATCGCGGAGCTCGCGTTCGGACCGTCGGGCCGCAGAACTTCTGGCCACGGCCGAAGGTGGACAGCGCGGTGGTCCGTTTCGAGCGGCTCGACGAACTGCCACCGCTCGCGCTCCGCGAGCGGCGCGTCAGCCTGGTCGCCCGTCTGTTCCAACGCCGGCGACAGGCCCTTGGGC
>JBLFWN010000185.1:0-9807 GCA_047611405.1 Planctomycetota bacterium
GCCAGTGGTGGCCTAGCCAACGCTCTCAGCCTCCAAGCTGTGAGTGCATACCGAGTCCTGATTGGGTGGCTGACGTCCGAACCAGCAACATGGGACATTGAGCCCGAAGAGGTGATTGGCTTCGAGCTGACCCCTCAGAGCTGATCTACGAGCGAAGAAGAACAATTAGAATTGCCTGCGCTTGACGTGGTGCCGTTTAGAGGTGGCTCCGTACTCCACTCGCAGAGTCGCATGCCTGGCAGTGAGGGACAATGTAAATGGAACCCCCAACAATGCCTCTGGCGGCCCACAGGCCATCAGACTGTGCTAAAACCAGGCGAGACCGGCAGTTCTCTCCCCTCGCTCAGAATCCACATCTCGCAGCGCTGTATGCCCCATAAGCATGACGCGCACACCTTGTTTCTGCCTTATGCGACTCTCCGCTCCCTGCACAGTGCTATCTCTGTCTCTGCTCTGCACTCTCGCGCTGGCGCAGGGAGGAACGGGGCCTGAGTTCGACAATTTGAAGGGGCGCTGGGTCAACTACGCCACGGGACCGATTCAGCCCAGCCTCTACTCTGAGGACGGGCAGTACATTTACAACATCAATCAGCCTGGGGCGCGTCTTCAGGTCTTGGATGCTGAGACTCTCGAGCGAGTGACCGAGGTTCCCGTGGGACACGGCTTGGTCTCGATCGGCAAGCGACCGGGCTCGGTCGAAGAGATGTGGTGCGTGGACCAGGTGACCTCTGTCATCGGGGTGATCAATTTGAACACGATGGTTCTTGAGCGCTCAATTCCAGTCAGCGCAGAACCGCACGGGATCGCATTCGACGCCGAGGGGACGCGCGCATACGTCACTTCCTCTGCCGGAAACTGCGTAGACGTGATCGACGCTACGACCTACTCGGTCGTCAAGAGCATCGATTTGCCCGTTGTAACGCCGCGAGCAATCGTGCGCGTTGGCGACACACTGTGGGTGGCGCCCTTGCTCTCCGGTAATGGAACAGCTCCGCGAGGGAATCCGGATACGGGTCGCATCGACGACGTGAGTAGCGTCGAGCTCGTGTCAGCGATCCCCGGTGCCAATCCCTTGCCGGATCGTGATCTGCTTGCCATCTCGATCACTGCGAGCGCTGCAACAGATTCCTTCGACCCTTCAAGAACCGTTCGTGGTCTGGGAACGATTCTCTTCAACCTACACCACCGCCCCGGCACGAGTGAGTTGTGGGTACCGCACACCGAGGCCCTGAATGGCAAAGGAACAGGGGAGGTCAGCTTCCCTGATGGCCAAGTCGTGCGTAACCGTATCGCAGTCGTCGACGCGAATGGGGTGAAGGCTCCGGTCACGATCGATCTCGACAACTTGATCACCAATTCCAGTCGCTTGGTCGCCGAGCCGACGGGCATCGCATTCTCTTCGGGCGGCAATCGCGCCTATGTGTTTGGTTATGGCTCCGACAGCGTTGGCGTGTTCAATGTCGCAGGTTCGATCCTTGATGGAGGTCGACTTGAGTGGCTCGGCACCGTCCGCATTCGGCCCGTCTCCGAGTACCCCAATGGGACCGGACCGAGGATGGGCGCGCTCAGCCCTGACGACGGGACTCTGTTCGTGCACAACAAGGCCGAGAACAGCGTGAGCACGATCGATGTCAGCCTGCTCCCGGTCGACGTTCCTTTCTTTTGGCAAGCGGATCGCGCGGAGTTTATAGGTCGCACTCCGACTCCCTTCGTTATTCGCGAAGGCAGAGTCGCGTTCATTAGTACGCAGAACTCGGGCTCGAAGACATCCTCTTGCAACTCTTGTCACATCGACGGACACACCGATGGCTTGGCTTGGGAGCTCTCGCTCTACGCTGACCCCGAGGGGACCTTGCCGAGTGAGTTGAGCTTTCCGCTCGACGAGAAAGGACCCCTCGTGACGCAGACGCTGCGCCGCATAAAAGAAGTGGGCCCTTACCACTGGCGTGGGGAGAAGAAGAGCCTCAAGGACTTCAACGGTGCGTTCATTGGATTGCTCGAGCGCGAAGTCGATGGCGAGCTGCAGGACCTGGGTCCGCACTTCCAGTACGTGCGACAGTACATGGAGCACCTGGCTTGGCTCCCGAACCCCAACCAGAGGCTGGATCGAACGCTGACTCCCTTGCAGCAAGAAGGTCTGAACGTGTTCCGCAACCAACCGAGCCTGGGCACCTTGGCCTGCGTTGATTGCCATCCGATGCCGCTCGGCACACGCGGCGAGATTGTCGAGCACGGGCTGGGTGGGCATGCGGCGACGACTACTGTGCCTTCTCTGCGCGGCGTTTCGACCAAAGTCGGCGAGCGTTTCTTCATCGGCGAGCTCTTCGGTACACGGACCGAGATGGGCGCCGGTCTGATGCACGGTGGGCACGTGCCAACGATCGAAGACTACTTGGGACATTCGTTGCCGGCGCCGGCGACCGGAACGCGCTTCAACTTGAGGCAGGATCAGGTGCAAGCGCTGCGGGCCTACCTCGATGTCTTCGACACCGGAATGGCGCCCTCGACCGCAGTTCAGGTCACAGCCGACGCAGTTAATGCGGATAGCAGCTTCGAGGTGGTCGACACGCTGATGGCTCTAGCTCACTCCGGTCACAACGATCTCGTGTATCGCTACGGCCCGGTCGACTTCATGGGACAACAGGTCTACATGAGCGGCTACTACGATACTCGCTTTGGTACGTTCCAGCAGGGGTCCACGACGCTTCCTAACCTCTTGAAGGCCGACCTACGTGCGATTGCTGTGGGCGGCGTCCCTGTTACCTTTGTCGGCACGCCGGTCATGATGGGTTGGCAGATGGGCGTCGATCGCGATGTCGACATGGTGCTCGACTTGGACGAGGTTCTGCTCGGGACGGACATCGACGACTCAGACTCGGACGGAGACGGCTATCCCGATGGTTATGAAGTGGAGTGGGCTATGGATCCGCTCGCGGGTGGTCACGGCTCGCCCGACAATGATTCGCCCAGCGTGATCGGACCGATTGATGTGATCTACCGCACAACGAACGCGGTCAAGTTCGAGTTCCACACTAGCGAGGTCGTGCGCGTATTGGTGGGCGTCGATGGCCAGTCGATCGTGTTGCGCAAGCCGCTCGACAACGCGTCGTACGACCATGAGTTCTCGATCGTGGTCAACGAATTGGACGACGGCACGGAACACATGATCGATCTGTTCCTGACGGATCCTTCGGGCAACGCAAGCGAGCATCACTTTCTTGTCAGGACAGAGTCTTTTGCCCTCGCCAAGCCGGTTCACATATCGGAGCTTGAAAGCTTCCTCGTACGCGATATCAGGTCCAGCTCGCCGCGGAAGCTGCAAGTGCACGTGAAACTCCGTCAGGGTGATGCACGCCCCGCAGCGGGATATACGCTGCATGCTTCTGTGTACAGCCTTTCTTTGCAGGGTTTGCAGCCCGTTTTCCTCGACGTGGAGCGGGCACTTCCTGCCGGAAGTAGCGTGTTGGACATGAGCTTGAATCTGCCTGCCATGCCTGGGAATGGCCTGTTGTTCTTCGTCGTGAACAGTGTCGAAGCGCCGCCGGGTGGCGCACCGTGGACGAAGGGCAATGACGTTGCGCCCTTCATCGTGACTGCTTACTGATCCAGGCGATCGTCGAAGCTCAAGCACCGGTCAGACCGCAGCGCCCTCCTATCGATTTGAGTCGAGCGCTGGGAGTGGGGTCGGGCTCGCTACTTGGCGCTTTGCCCATCCGTTCGTCCGCATGCCTCATAGGCAATCGCACTCAGCTGTCCCAACTCGTCGCTTGGGGCTGCTGAGTGCGATTGCTTGCTAGGATTGAGAACTGAGCCCCTCGTGCTCGGCGCCGCGCGGCTCGCGCCCCACAGCAGTGTGTGCCGGCCCGGCGGATTCGGCAGCGACAGCAGCGCGAGGGTGCCTTAGGTGCAGCGTTCCGCCCCGGAGGGTCAGAAGGCCATCAATGAGTCTGGAGCAGGCTCTCAATCTGCGCCAAGAGTTCCGCAATCCGTTCCGGGCGGACGAGCGGGTCGTCCTGAATGGTTGGGAGGTAGGTCTGAGCCATGCGAAGCATTTCCTTGATCTGGACGATTTCGGTGGCGGCCAATTGGACCGTTGCATCCGAGAGTTTCTCGGCCAATGCAAAGATGGTCTCGCACACAATGTCCGTTCGCTCGGCAGCGTTCCCGGCTTGGACCCGAATCTGGAAGGAAGATATCTGCGGAGAGATCGCAAGTGCCTCGTCTATCAAGAGCACCGCCTCCATTCCAAATTTAGGTCGTAGTGCGGGGGAGGCGACACTCAAACGCCAGCTGGCGCGAAGGCGTGCCGCATCTAGGTAGCACTCGTGTCGGGGGAAAGCTTGGCTGAGCCTGTCGTCTAAAGCCTTAACGGAAGCCCAGTCACCGATAGCCTCTTTGCCCGCCGCCTCGATCACAGCCCGATAGGGGTCGGGAAGTTTTTGAGCGGCCTCGAGGGCCGTCGGTTGAGCAGTCCCATTCGCGATCGCATAGACGCTCTCGCGCAAGTAAGCGAAGATGGCATCAGGTTCCTCGCTATTGATTCGTCGGCTGCTCCCTTGGCCCTGGACGTTGGCCGCTTCTGCGACAGCTGTTGCGGCCCCGAATACGTCTCCAGTGACCGCTAGCATGCGAGCCGTCGCGATTTTTCGGCGTACTGGGTCCTTGATGGTGTCAAGCAAGGCCGAAGCTCTTCGCGTGAGCCAACGGCTCGCGAGCCGTGGAGTCATGTACGATTTGTCGAGCGGGCGCTTCAGTCCGGCGTAGAAGCCGAATTGTCCGAGCACGAGGGGGTCGTGCTCGCTCAGAATCTGGTCCAGGCGTTCGATCGTGACGCGGTTTTCCAAGTTGGGATTGGATCCCATCGCAAGATGGTTCTTGTCGTCGGTATTGATCGGAGAGCTCCCACAGAGGGCGCGCATACCCGCCTCGTCGAGGGCGAGCATGACCGCGACATCTTCGACGGACTGGAACCCAAGGTGGGCGAAGAATGGCCTGAGTGATGGGTTTCGGAACGGTTCTCCGCTCTCCAGCATCTGACGCTCGACTTCGAGTGGCGCGTCCGAGCCAATGAACAACAGAGTGTGCGAATCCGGCCGATACAAGCGGACGTTCTCGAACGAATCGAGCATCGTCGCACCAAGAATCTTGAGTAGCTCTTCGCTCACAAAGGACGCATTCATCCATTGCAAGAATGCGCCCTGATCTGTCAGGTGCTCCTTCGCCTGCCCGATGAACTCGCGTGTGTAGAGGTGGGATGCACCTGCGGTCCACGGGTGGGATGGTTGAGAGACGATGATGTCGTAGCGCTTGTCGGTCAGCGCAAGTGCGCTGCGCGCATCGTTCTCGATGACGCGCAGGCGAGGGTCGGCGAAAGGATCAACATCGCGCAAGTGGCTGACGGACTTGTTGGCGAGGATGACTTGGGGCTCGAGCTCAATGGCATCGATTGATTCGATGCCAGGCGGAATGAACTCCAAGAGCACGCCGCCCCCAAAGCCAATGGACAACAGAGTCTTCGCATTCGGCCGCGCGAAGCACGGCAGGATCGTCAGCAGAAACTGCGGATTGTTGTTCTTGATGACAGCACCGCGACGCCGGATGAAGGCCTCCGGAAAGCCATTCGTGCGCAGGCGAAACTTGCCATTCTCCTCGACCATCATGACGGTCGCCGAACGGCCGACCGCTTCGAAGACGGTCTTGCCATGAGCTTCCTGGCCCTGCATAGGCGAGGACCGCAAGAGCTGTTCGGGCGGCTGTGCTCTGAAACCGACGATGACTGCCAGTGCGAGTGCAGACAAGGCAACGCGTGTTTTGATGCGCTTGTCCTCGTACAGGAAGGCCGTACCAACGGCAATCAATAGATTCAAGCCAACTGCGAAGCGAATGGCTCCGTGAAACCCGAGACCAGGGATCACGAAGAAGCCTGCCAACACGGCGCCGATGATGGCGCCGACAGTGTTCCAAGCATAAACCTTGCCAGAAGCGAGGCCCGCATCACGCTCATCATTCGCGAAGATCCGCAGCGCAAAGGGAAAGGTCGCTCCAATGAACAGAGTCGGAAGCAGCAACACCGCCATCGACATCTTGACGCGACTGATTGTGTCGTCACCCAACAGTTCAGGGATACGGTCGATGGTGAGGTAAACCGCGATGGACAAAGCTGCCGTACCGACCTGCGCAATGATGAATCCGGTCGTGGCAGCTGCCTTGGTCTTCGCGAAGCGTGAGGCAACGGCGCTGCCCAGCGTGATGCCAGTCAGGAAGCTAGCGAGCATCGTGGCGAACGCGAACACGCTTCCGTCGAGCAAGTGTGCCAAGAGGCGCGTCCACAGCACTTCGTAGACGAATGACGTGATGCCCGAGACGAGTATCAAGGGCAAGATGAACCAGCGCCGACCGTGATCCTTGCTACCTGCATCGGCGACTGGAGCGACTGCAGTGCTGTTGCGAAACGCTGAACTCATCATCAGCGTGACCAAGAAGATGCCAGCGTTCGCTGCAACCCCAACCCAAACCGTCCGGGTCAATCCAAACTTAGGTAGCAGCAGGAAGGCAGCGATCAGTGCGCCAGCGACAGCCCCTGCAGTGTTGACGGCATAGAGTAGGCCAATCCGCGGTCCAACTTGCTCATCCTTGTTGACCGATTGGCGCGTCAAGATGGGCAGAGTCGCCCCCATGAAGCCCGTTGGGACAGCGATGATCGCGAAGGTTACGAGCAGATAGAACAAGCTCTGACTAATCGCCCCCGCGTCAGGTGGGTTGGCTTGGCCTCCAATGACCGCGGTCTGCAGCGCACGTGCAAGGCTCAGCCCATAGGGCACCGCGAGCGCACCTAGCGCAATCCCGAGCTCCAGCAAGCCATAGACGAGAATGGGGCGTTGAATGCGATGAGCCCATCGTCCGCCGATAGCCGAGCCGAGCGCGAGCCCGCCCATGTAGGCCGCCAACACAGTTGCCACCGCCAGCTCCGAGGTCCCGAAGACAACCGAGAACTGACGCATCCACGCCGTCTGGTAGACGAGGGCCGCGAAGCCTGAAAGCAGGAAGCACAGCAGGACGCCGACAAAGACCAATCCTTGTTCATTCCGATTCGAGGCGGGCGATTGCGAGGCTGAGGTCTGGGCGACAACTGAGTCCATGAACGTTCCTACGGGAGTGTGAAAAGTGGGCTAGGGAGCCCATGCGTGAAGCATAACCTGCTGGGAGAGCAGCCATCCACATGCAGTCGCGCTCCCTGTTGCATGCAACAGCCAGAAGACTTCAGTCCTCCAAGAGCTCAGAACCCAGCTCCGGAAACGAGCTAGGGACGGCATATCCTCGCTAACGACCTCTTGTTGCAGGCTTCATCTCACGGGCTAAGCGTGACGCCAATCGCGTTCGACGGCTTGAAGCGTGCGCCACATGGCGAGCCGACTGGATAGCGGAACTAATCTTGGAAGGTCAGCGTCTGACCCGAAGCGAAGGCGGACGAAGGCACAAGACAAGTGGTCGAGGTTGCGTACGTAGAGCTCCCTTCGTACACACTCAACCCGCTGATGTGGGGCGCAGGACAAAGGCCTCGCCTATCTCATCAGGTGGTGCGAAGGAGCCTATGGCAGCTGTGGAACACCCTGTCTGTTCGAGCCCAAACGTGCGATGCCGAATCTTGCCCCCGCTTCAACGGCAGTCTTTTCGAGACCAACTGCCAACGTATTCCCAATCTGAATCTCGCTCAACTCGAACATTCCTCTCTCGATCGGGCTTGAGATCAACTCTTGATCTGGAAGTTACATTCGCGGCTAATCTAGGGGTTTCGTTCGCGGCGACAATACTCTGCCGAATCCCCGGTTCGTAACGTGGGAGGTAGGCTCTAGCGCTCCCCCAGTCCTCTTGGCCTATGCCCATCTACCACCGAACTGGTTTTTACCCGCAAGCCGCCTGGTCTCCTTTTGTACTCGTGGGGCTCGGATTCATTGCGCTGTGCACGGGCTGTGAGTCGCCGAGTCACCGACCAGCTGTGAACCCAAGCACAGACGGCGGCTGGGCGTTGTCCTTCGGTACCTTCGAAGAAGGTGCGAAGCAGGTTGCCGTTGGCGAAGGTTCAGGCCAGAACCAAACAGACGCAGTCAGCCTGGCGCAAGCCAGTGCGCGCAAGGCACTGTCCGAATTGCGCAGCACCCAAGTTCAGTCTCTGAGCAAGAGCTACAAGGATCTGCAAGGCAGCAACGACTTCTCGCAAGAAGTTGAGCTGCGCTCCTCCTCCTCGATCTCGGGCGGCCACTTCGGCGAGCCAGAAATTCGGCGAGATTCGGACGGTTCCTATCTAGCACGCGTCCGCTTTGAAGTGCCGACGCGCTTCATTCTTCCGAATAACTATCTTCAGGAGTTCAAGGGCGAAGAGCTGCGAAGAGAGTGCGAAGACCTACTGAACGAAGCTGAGAGTTTTGATCCGCCTGACCTGACACTGGCCGGCATCAGCTTGCGGATCTTGCTGCGCGAGGATCCTATCCTCGAGGATGTCTTCCATCTCGTGAACCTATACGAGCAAGCTGGCCGGCCTCAGGATGCGATGCATGTGCTGGAGCAGTTTCGGCACAAGCCGGAACTGAAGGCACAGGATGCGGACAACGCGATGGCAGCGCGTATTCAAAAGTTATCCGAGCCGACGACCGACATGTTGACCCTGGTCGATCGGCTTGATCGCATTGCGCTAGGGGACACGGATCTGAAGGCCTTGCACCAATTGGTCACCTATGACCGGCAGCAAGTGCTCACAGGATACGTCGAGGCCGGTTCGAGCATGCGCCTGTTCTGGATGGATGACGATGAGTTGGCCAGGGTCCCGCTCGAGATCGGCCCAGACAAGTTCCCAAGCAGGGGAGGCGCCGACTCGAAGCTGGCCATCGTCAACCATTCTCTTCCCAGTTTTGAAAATTACAAAGAGAGCTTTGCTCTCGGTCACACCAGGCTACTCGTCCTGACCTCGACTGCAGCTCTTGCATCTTGGCCAAGACTCGCAAAGAAGATCTCGTTCAAGGCCATGGGCGATGCTAAGACCATGGAGATTCGCCGGTTTGATGAGTTTGTCAATGAGCTCACCGAATGGGTGAGCGCGCCTGAACACCAAGCAACGATCGTGAACTGGGAACAGATCCGCTGAACGACTCAGCACGAAGCTAGTGATATGAAGCTACATACCCGTCAGTCCAACGCCCCGCTTCGGACCTTGTCGGCAGGCACTCTGCTGGCGTTAATGCTCAGCCTGAGCGCTTGTCCTTCCGCCGAGAAGAAAGGTCCAGGCGAGAGGCCGCGAAGCACGACGCCCAAGCTGAGTGACCATAGTGGGTCGCAGATCACGCCGGAGCGAGCGGGACCAGGCGGCAACTCAGCCTTCGCCATGCTCGAATTGCTCGAGATAGATTCCGGCAAGACTAGCTGGGTCGAGCGTGAGGATCCGGGCAGCCGCTGCCGGGTGTTGATCGTCGCAGCAAACGAAGCGGCCAAGCCGCAGCTTGGCCTTGACGCGGCACTGCCTTCCGCCACGGCACTAAAAACGGCCTTCGCGTCTGTCGGCATTCGGCCTGATGACATCAAGATAATGAAAGGTGCCGAGGTCAGCATGTTGGGCGAACCCAGCAAGTTGGAGCGCAGCATCAAGGAGGTCTCCAAGGATCTTACCGGCGCGGGTGATAGCCTGATCTTGATTTGGATTGGACACGGCAAGCACTACGACGGCGACCTGAAGATGGTCACCAGTGACACCGACAGCAAGAACGGGCGCTTGACAGCGACGCTCGGTGCGCGAGAACTGGCCGAATACCTTCAGCA
>JBLFWN010000186.1:0-9642 GCA_047611405.1 Planctomycetota bacterium
GACTGTGCTCGGCGACCTATGAGTTGATTGACGAGAGAAGGTAAGCGCTCGAGCAGGTTCGCGTCCTTGATCAAGTACTCGCGCGCTGTCTCACGCACACCTATGTCAGACTCTTCATGACCCATCTCGGTGATGACAACGAACTCAGAGTCGATCCCATCACGCTCGAGTTGTTCGATCAGCTCGTGCGCTTGCATGTCTGGCAAGCGGTACGCGCTGATCAACAGGTCGACGCTTTCCTGTTGCAGCGCGTCAAGTGCGTCCTGCTCAGCCCTGGCAATACGGACCGATGCCCCTCGCGCTCCAGCATCTTCTGAATCAAGTACGCGAGGCCAGGGGCATCGTCGACAACCAGAATCCCCACCACATTCCCGCGAGCTCGAATCCGCATTTCAGTCCTTCCTTGCAAGGGTTCTGCGGTTACGAGTCCAAAGTGTAGCACCTAAATCCAGGACAGAGCTCGATCTCAAAGCCTCGTGATAATGCGAAGGCCTAAGCAAAAGTGAACACTGCGGCTCCCTTGCAGCGCGATGAACTTCTCTTCCGTTACGCTCTTCCGCGTCCCTGCTTCGGTCTCTTGCCCGAACTCGCATTACGCCTTCCTGCAGAAGATGCGGTCTCGCGCTTCCCCGCTTGCTCACTATCCGAATCTTCCTTCTTGAAGATCATCAAGTGGTTGAACCCGCGTAGGAAAAAGTTGCCCTCGGCCGCCACCTTGTGAAAGCGCGGGTTCTCGAGTTTGCGATTCCCACGCGTGACCGTGATGTGATCGATAGCTTTGAAGCGCGTCTCGAGTTGCACGAACAAGCGTGCCCCAATGCCGACGAAGCCCTGCTTCTTCTTGAAGCTATCACTGACGTAGATGGCGAAATAGCGCCTGTTGCGCAACACGCGATACGCCTCGGCGAAGACGTCTTCCATCGCCTCGAAGTAGGCCGGCTCGAATGCGCTCAATTCACCGATGCAATCGTTCTTCTCCGAGTACTGCAGGTGGGTGGAATAGGGCGGATCCATGAAGACAAAGTCGACCGACTCGTCTTCCAGCGGCAAAGCGCGCGCATCACCCTCCTCGATATCGTCTCGAATCGGGCGCAGGTCGAATCCTCGTCCTTCTCGGCCCAGGTCACGCGCAATGTCCAGCGTAGTCCCACCCCCGCAGAATGGATCGATGACCAGATCACCCTGGCGCGTGTAGCGCTCGATCAGGTTCCAGATCACATACGCGGGCGTTGCTCCCTGATAGGCGGGCGTGCCCATAGGCTCGTCGCCGTACTGCTGAGAGGGGTAGTACCACAGGGTCGTCGTCTGCAGCTTAAGCGGGGGGCGGTTGGGTCGCATGAGGATCGGATAAGAGAACGCGTAGGCCCACGATCGGATAGGCTCCCGGCATGTCCGTGACGAGCATGCAAATCTCGGTGCCTGAGCTCGGCGTCGAAAGCGTCAGCGCAGTGTTTCACGACGCAGGGGCTGATCCTAGCCAACCCGCCATCTTGCTGGCACATGGAGCTGGAGTTCCCATGTCGGCTCCGTTCATGTTGCACATGGCCGAGGGCTTGTGCGAGCGAGGTTTCCCCACGCTGCGCTTCAACTATGCGTACGCTGAGACGATGGAGCGAGAGGGCCGGCGGCTGCCACCAGATCGCCGCCCGAAGCTGGAGAGGGTCCATCTGGCGGCCTTGGAGTGCCTGCAAGAGCTCGCCCCGCAGCGCTCGACCCTGCTCGCAGGCAAGTCGATGGGCGGCCGCATGGGCAGCTACCTCGCATCCGAAGGCCACGGCGCAGGCTGTATTTTCCTGGGCTATCCGCTGCATCCAGCCCGTAAGCCGGAGCGCTTGCGCGACGAGCACTTCCCAGCCATCCCGCAGCCCTCGCTGTTCCTGCAAGGCACGCGAGATCCCTTGTGCGATCTCGAGCTCCTACGCAGCTCCTTGGAAACCTATGCGGGCAAGACGCAGCTACGGGTCATCGATGGCGCCGATCACGACTTCGCTGTCCCGAAGAAGAGCGGTCTGACGCGTGAGCAGGTCCTGGACTCGCTCGTCGAGCACATGGCTCAGTGGATCGAGCTGGCCTTCCCGGGCTAGCTCAACTCCCAGCGCGCCCCGTCACTCAGGCCGCCGAGCCGTACAGCTCAAGGACTTCAGCCACTGTGCGCGATAGCTCCGCATTTTTGAAAGGCTTCGCCATGGTTCGGCAGGCGCCAGCGACTCTTAGGCACGGCAAAGGATCGATGCATTTCGTGTAGCCCCCACCCGAGATCGCGATGACCGGTAGGTCCGGATACAGGCTACGGAGCTCAAACACCGTCTCGAGCCCCTCCTTCTCGGGCATGAAAACATCCGTGATCACGAGGTCGACGGATTGTCTCTCGAGCACCTCCAAACCTCTGGCACCGTTGCATGCGGTCACTATCGAGTAGCCCTCTAGTGTGAGGACATTCTCTATGACATTGAGAACTAGAGGCTCGTCGTCGATGACTAAAATTGTGGTCAAATCATACTCCTAGGCCCTCTATCGAACGCGCGTGTGCCTCGACTCAAGCGCTGCCCGTGGAAAGAGTGCGTCCGGGCCGACGGATTCGCGTCAACAGTCTCAAACCCGCGAGGATACAGCTGTTGCAGGCCAGATCGACGGCCCGAAGGGCTGTAGTGCAGCGTACCTCGCTCGCCAATCCGGCCTGGCTTAGGCGCACTCTAGGGTGCTAGATCTAGCGAACGGCAAGGGCCCGCGTTTACGTCGCGGCAGGCGTCCATGTGAAGCGGCGATAGCCGTCGCGCAGGCAGGATGCGTCGCGCATCCCACCCATCGCGCTGCCGTTCGATCAGTCACGCACCGCGGCCACGATCGAGCGTGTCGCATGGCTCTTGTTCAACGTGTAGAAATGCAAGCCCGGAGCCCCGCCCTCAATCAGTTCGCGGCATTGCGTGATCGCCCACTCGATGCCGGTAGCCATCACGGCAGCGGGATCGTCCTGATGACGACGCAAGCGTCCGAGCAGTTTCTGCGGAATCGTCGCGCCACACATCTTCGTGAAGCGTTCAACCTGAGACACATTCGTGACAGGCATGATGCCGGGGATGATCGGAACCGTCAGGCCTTGCTCGCGGGCGCGGGCGACAGCATCAAAGTAGAAACGGTTGTCGAAGAACAACTGGGTGACCAAGAAGCCGGCGCCTGCCTTCTGCTTCGCGATCGTCCATTTCATGTCATCGTCTTGGCTGCTTGATTCGGGGTGGTCCTCCGGATAGCACGCCGCGCCGAGGCAGATATCGAACTCCTCACCAAGAAACTGAAGCAAGTCAGTCGCGTGATTGAAGCCGTCTTCACTAGCGATGAAGCCTGACTCGCCTTCGGGCGGATCTCCGCGCAACGCCAGCACGTTGGTGATACCCGCGTCGACCAAGCTCTGAATGCCGCGCCGGATCTCGTCCTTACTGGCGGCCACACAGGTCTGGTGTGCCATGGCAAGCAGATCGAGCTCGTTCTGGATTTGCGTCACGACTTGATGCGTGCGCTCACGAGTGCTGCCACCCGCGCCATAAGTAACGGATACGAAGTCAGGCTCGACCGCTGACTTTAAGTCCGCGACCGTTTCCATCAGCTTTGCCGCCCCGGCATCGGTCTTGGGCGGGAAGAACTCGAAGCTAATGACTGTCTTTCCCTTGTCGTAGAGATCTGAAATTTTCACGGGGCTTCGACCGCTTCGCTGGCGGCACCATCTTCGAGGAGTCGTTCGAACGAACTCCGAAATTCGGGCGGAATAGGCAAGCTCTTCATCTTGTCCAGGTCGATGAAGGCAGTGGTCATACAAGCTGTCACGCAGACGCGGTCGCCCACACGGAACACGTAGCGCAGTCCGAGCGACGAACGTCCGATCTTAAAGCACGTTACGCGAGCGATCGGGCGGTCACCGAACGAAAGCGGAGAGCTAAAGTCTACATCGGAATGGACCAGCGGCATCCCCAGACGTCGGTCTTGCAGCAGGTGGTAGTAGCGAACGCCAACATGCTTCTCCCACAGCTCTTCGAATACATCATGGATGTAGTCGAAGATACGCGGAAAGTAGGCGATCCCAGCGGGATCGACATGCCCGAAGCGGACTTGCAACATGCACTCAAATACTTCACTCATGGCTTGCGAGAGCGAATCAACTAAAAAGCTCGGGCCAAGCTTCGCGGATACCGACCATCGTCATATCGGCCAATCGATTGATCAAATCACGTCCCTCTTCAGCGCTGGCGGCGGCAGGGTCGCCGCAGTAGCACAGCTCGGCGCCGGCTTCGCGGAAGCTCTTCACGCCGGTCTGCATCTTCTCGATCAGGCCGATTTCTTTGGGCGGCAGCGCGATGCGCTCGGCGTCGCGGACGGACTCGTCATCCGAGGCCATCACAATACTGGATTCGTACCTGCCGGCGTGGCATTCGCCACTCGCAAACTCCTCGCCCAACGTTTGTGCGAACCGGCGACGCGTGTTGTCCGGGAAGATCGCGTGTAGGCCGCCCGTCTTCGCACCGAGGTGATCCATAATCACCCCACGCAACACCTTGATGTGCGCCGGCTCGAGATGCGCGTTGCACAGCACGATGCGCTCGACGCCCTGCTCTTCCAACGACACAAAAATGTCTTCAATCAGGGACCAGAGTGTGCCGGGTCGAATACTGACGGTACCGGCAAAGCCCTCCGCGAAATTCGTCAGCCCGTACGGCAGTGCCGGCAGAACGCTGGCACGCACTCCGGCTTCGGCCAGACGCACGACGACGCGATCCGCTTGGGCGAAGGCGATCGTGACATCGGTGTCGAGCGGCAGGTGTGGACCGTGCGCCTCGGTCGCGCCGATCGGCAGGATCACAACCGATGCACTCCCAAGGGCCTCGGCGGCCTCGGGCCAGGTCAGCTTGGCTAGCCGGCTCAAGAGACACCTTCGGCCGCTGTCGCGCTGGCTTCGTCACGCAATTGCTTGCGTGCAACCTTGCCGCGGTCGTTCTTAGGCAGCTCGCTACGCCACTCGAACCAACGCGGGTACTTGTAGGGTGCGAGATGATGTTTCACATGCGCCTTCAGCTCGGCAGCCAGATCGTCCCCTGTTTGCTGATCCGGGCCAGTGACGACATAGGCGTACGGCTTGATCAGGCCATCCGGATCTTTGCGGCCAACAACGCAGACTTCGGCGACGGCCTCGTGACGCAACAACACATCCTCGATCTCGAGCGGCGAGACCCAAATGCCGGACACCTTCAGCAGATCATCGTCGCGCCCTTCATAAAAGTAGTAGCCGTCTTCGTCGACGCGAAACACGTCAGCCGTCGTGCAGCAGTCACCTTGAAAGGTCTCGTTCGACTTTTGCTTGTCCGCCCAGTAGCAGAGCGCAGTCGATGCGCCATGCACGCGCAAGCGACCGAGCTGTCCGGCCTTCAAGCTCTCACCTTCAGACCCAATGATCTCGACCTGATAACCCGGCACGACTTTGCCCAAACTGCCGACTTTAACATCACCCGGACGGTTCGAGATGTAGATGTGAAACATCTCCGCGGAACCGATGCCGTCCAGAATTTCGACGCCGGTACGCGCCTTCCAAGCCTTGTAGATTTGTGCCGGCAAAGCTTCCCCTGCCGACAAGCATGCGCGCAGTGAAGAGAAGTCGGCACTGTCGATACGCGGTGAGCGCAGCATGCTGCCGAAGAGGGTCGGAACTCCGGTCAGCAAAGTCGGTGAGCAGCGCTCGATTTGATCGAAGAGCTCATCCGCGGTCGATCGCCCCGGGAACAGGATCGAGGTCGCCCCGACGCGAAAGGGGAACATCAGGTTCGTGCCGGTCGCGTAACCGAAGAACAGCTTGGGCACCGACAGGCAGACATCGTCTTCGTGATAGCCCACAACATCGAGAGCATAGGTCTCGGTCGAGAACGCAAAGTCGGACTGCACGTGAACGCAGGCCTTCGGCTCGCCTGTCGAGCCGGAAGTGAATAACCAACCGGCCAAGTCGTCCGGCCCAGTGCTCTCGATCAGCGACAAGGAGTCATCGCCGGACTGCTCCGCAATAGCCGCCTCGTAGTCGACACATGGCGCTTCACGTTCGGCAACACTCGCTCCATCGGAGGAGACTACGAATAGCGACTCGCACAACGGCGCCTCGCGCGCCGCCGCCTCGATCTCCGGCAGGACATCGGCCGCCGTGACGACGATACGCGCCTTCGTGTAGCGCAAGTAGTACTCGAACTCCGAGCGCTTCAGCAGCGGATTCACCATCGCGAAGACGCCGCCGGCCCGCAAGCATGCGAACCAAGTCTCGGCGAAGGCAAAACCATCGGGCAGCACGATCAGCACGCGTTCCTCGGGACGCAAGCCACGACTGCGGAAGGCGGCCGCCAGACGCCGAACGCGGGCGTGCAGTTCGCCGTAGGTCTGCTGCCTGTCGCCGCAACGCAAGGCGACCTTGTCCGCCCGTCCTGCGTCCAGGTTCTGGTCCAAAAAGTAGCGGCAGAGATTGAACTCTCGCGGCCATGCAGAGGGCACCGGTGTCATGGCGCCCAGACTACGCGGCAGGGCCGATCGGCACCATAGATCTGACCCAGGAAGGAAGCCACACGGAGGTCAGATGCCGCACTCGTCAGGTTCTCAGCAGTCGAAGCTAGCTGGGTAGAGCCAACTGGCGCCCTGAAGGCATTGATCGAATCTCGCGCAGGAAAAAATCTCGCCTGCTCCGACTACCGCACCGGAACTCTCAGCGGCGCTCGACTCTTGTCTCGAAGTCGCCGAGCAGCCGCCCCTCGGCGCCAAACATCCGCACGCGCTCCGCGTGGAGATACTGAACTCCGAGCTCGTCGAGGCCGATGTGGTGCAACCAATCCTGGTAGTGAGCAGACATCGAGTCACCGGGACCTGATCCTCCAGGCATCGAGGACGGCGAGCTGGCAGCGCCACCGCTTACATCGATCGTGTACTCCGTCTGCAGATTCAGACAAAGGACAACAACCAAGAAGCGTCCTTCCAAGTCATCGTACTCGGTGAAATCGACTTCGATGGTCAAGGGCTCTCCAACCTCACCTGGTGCGCTCTGAAGTTCAAGACCACTCTTCCTTCCGATCAACATCCACATCTGAGTCGCAGTATTGAGCGGAGTCACCGTGAAGGTGCCTGTTGTCCCCTCAGCGAGTTCGAAGGCGAATATGTCGTACGGATCGTTCGGAGCCCCGGCTTCGACACTTCCTGTGATTTGAAACTCCGTGGTCTCGACCAACTCGCCAATCGGACCGATCAGGTTGTTGGCATCATTTGGCAGGTTGTTTGGCTCAACCTCCTCGTACGGCGAGTATTCAATCTGAATCGAATGCGTCGGGCTGGGGCCGAGAACACCCCCATCAGGCGTGCCGAGATCGACCACGATCGATCGTAAGCCGGTGTTTAGCGCGGTCGACTCGAGAATGTCGAACTCGAGGATCACGAACTCATCACCGGCAGGCATCACGACCGGTAGGGTCGGCGCGATGTAATCGACGCCTTCGACCGCTGTCCCGCCAATCGTAAGCGGAATCTCGATGTCCTCGGACTGCGGGCCACTGAACAAGACCGACAACTCCAGCACGCCCGAACCATCAGCGACGGCTGTCTCGTCCGCCGCGAAGCTGAGCAAGTACTCGTCGTCACGAATTCGCAGGGTGTGGACGATGTCTGTCCCTAAGTTAGCTCCCGAAGGCGGGTCGAGCGTGATGACCACGGGTCGCCCTCCATTGAACTCACTGTCATCATTGATCGTGAACTCGATCGTGCCTTGTGCTTCGCCTTCCGCGATGACGAGCGGATTGGCACTCGTTACCTCGAAGTCCGTGCCTTCGACCGCCGCTCCACCCAAGGTGTACGGCAAGCTGATCTCCTTCGAGGCAGCCTTGTCCAGGGTCAGTGTGATCGATGCCGTTCCAGCGCTCTCGAAGACCGATGTCTCGATGCTTCCGAAGGCTAAGATCGGATCGCTCGGGTTCGATGAGCCTCCGCTGCTACTTGTGCATGCAAGAGTGAGCAGCGCAGAGAGCGCAATGAACGAAGAGTTATTTATTCGTGTGACAGGACTGGTGAGCATGGTGAACCGGCGGCAGGAGTAGGGGTCTCACGGGCAGCGAACGGCGGTGGAGATTCTACCGATGCCAAGTTGGAGAGCGGAGCCCTAGGTCAATCTACCCTGCAATTTCGAGGCGGGCTAACGAATCTCGCGCGGGTAATCTCCGCATGCTTTTATTCCTGTGGCCCGAGGTACTTATCGGGGCGCAAAGGAGCCCGAATTGCCAGCTGTGCCGGCATGAGCCGGCACAGGCCTCAAAAATCCGACGGAAGGGCACTCGGTAGCGGGTCTCGGGACCAGCGTCGCAACACCCTTGCAACGGCTTCACGTCCGATCGGTTTGGCGATCACATCGTTCATGCCAGCGGCCAGGCATGCCTTACTGGCGCCGCGCAAGTCCGAAGCCGTCAGCGCAATGATGGGTACACGCCTCTGCGTCCCAGCGCCGGATCGAATGGCGCGCGTCGCTTGATAACCGTCCATCACCGGCATCAAGCACTCCATGAAGATCAAGGCGTAGGTGTCGCGTCGAACCAGATCTATGCCGTCGAAGCCAGTCTCCGCTAACACCACATCACAACCCAGCTGGCTCAAGATCGAGCGCATGATGCGTTGATTGATCTCGTCATGTTCAACGACCAACACACGCGGCCGCGGCTCGGCTTCCTCGGAAGAACTGACGGGCAGAGCCGGCGCCACATCATCCAAAGGCTGAGATTCCAAGCGGTGAGACTGTCCCGGCGGAAGTTTCAAGATCACGCTGAAGTGCAGTCGCGTGCCTTCGCCCGGACTCGAATCAAAACCAATCTCACCCTCCATCAACTCGACCAAGCGTTTGCTGATCGACAAGCCAAGACCTGCCCCACCGTGGCGGCGCGTGGGTGTCATATCCGCCTGCTCAAAGGTTTCGAAGATCCGTTTGTGGGCCTCGCGCGGGATGCCGCTGCCCGTGTCCCTGATTTCGAAACGGATCCAGACCTCGTCGGTCCCAAATCGCTCCGATGTCATATAGACCGAGATCTGGCCCTTGGGCGTGAATGCGATCGCGTTATCGAGAACGTTCGTCAGGATCTGTTGCAGGCGCAGCTGGTCACCGGACACACACTCCGGCGCACCCGATTCGAGGTTGATCGAGAACTCGATGTCCTTCTGCTCGGCGCGACTGCGGAACGTATCCAGCACGCTGCCGACTGCCGGCAGCAACGCGAACGAGCGCTGCTCGAGTTCGACGGTGCGCGATTCGAGCTGTGCCAGATGCAGGACATCGTCAATCAATCCCAACAACTGACGACCACTGGATTGAATAGCGAGGGCTTGATTGCGCTGGTTGGAGTCAAGCGTGCCCTCTAGCAGAAGACTACTCATTCCGATGACGCAGTTCATCGGAGTCCGCATTTCGTGGCTCATGCCGGTCAGGAGATTCTCCTTCGCCAACGCATAGCCCTGCCCCTCCTCGAGAGCCTTCGAGAGTGAGTCCTGCAGCTCATGCATCTTCTGAGAGACATCCTCGACTGCGTCTGAAACCTCGTCGAATTCGATGTCGCCGCTTTCGTCGATTTGCCAATCACTCTCGAGGCGTGCAATCGCCTG
>JBLFWN010000187.1:0-9494 GCA_047611405.1 Planctomycetota bacterium
ACAAAGGGTCTCCAAGGGAGGTCGGTATGACCTCGTCCCAAGAGGACCTGCGACGTGCGCCATGGTTGCCCTCGATTGGCTGAATGTCTCTAATCCTTCAACACGGAAGCCTGGCAGTTTAATACCGTTCTGCTTGAGGACGTTAGAAACGGTCGTCCTTGCGACCTTATGCCCCAGTCCCTTCAGCTCGCCCTGGATTCTACTGTAGCCCCACTTGGAGTTCTCAGTTGCCCATGCGGTTGATAAGCGCCTTGATCTCCTTCATGAGCCCTGGCCGTCCGACACGCCGCGTCTGGTGCGTCCACTTGAGCGCGATCAGTTTCCAATGCCACCTCATCAGGGTGTTGGAGCTCACGATGGTGGCAATGCTATCGAGGACCTTGCGATCAAGGCGTTTGGCTTTGGCTGCAAGCCTTCGACGCTAGTTGTCGTTCAGTTGCTTAACCGTTCCACCGAGCTGTTCCTTCAACACTTGTTTTTCCTCGAGCAAGTACTCGATAACGTACTGCTTATGGTGATTGACCCAGCCTAAAACCGTCAGAAGCAGGGCTTGGAGTGGATGGAATTCGGCTCGCATAGCCTTATTGTAGTGCTCCTCGAACCATTGCCGTTGCTGCGGTTACGCCGCAGCCGAATAGGTGGACAGGACGCCCCCGCGTAAAGCGAAAAGTCATCCACGCAGCGCACGCCACTCCATATCTCTTGAACTCTCGCTCGGCCTGCTGTGCATCGCCAATGCCGATGGACACTTCACGCGCCTGAACCCATCCCGGGATGTCGACTCTCCGCTACTCCCGCGAGGACCTACGTTCGGACTCACACCTCAGTTTCGTGCACCCCGAGGATCACGAGGCAGCCGTCGCGAAGGCCGAACAAATGGCCGAGCTGCGGTTGCAAAGCTGCGGTGAACAGAACACGCCCCTCCTATCCAACAAGAGCGGCGCCCATCGCATCTAGCTCGGATGATTCATTAGTCTCCCGGGCTAGCGCGCCAAGCGCAGCCCGGCGAACATCCAGCGTTGATGCGGGAAGTAGAAGTTGCGGTAGGTCGGCCGCACGTGCCCACGCGGCGTGACGCAGCAACCGCCGCGCAGCACCATCTGGTTGACCATGAACTTGCCGTTGTACTCGCCGAGTCCGCCACCGAAGGGCTCGTACCCCGGATAAGGTGTATAGGGACTCGCGGTCCATTCCCAGACGTCTCCAAACTGCTGCTCAAGCGCCGGGCCTTTGTAGGCGGGAGAGGACGCGACGGGGTGGAAGACCTCGTCCTCGAGGAAGAAACCCCGCAAGGGGCGAGCACTGGCGGCGTGCTCCCACTCGGCTTCGGTCGGCAGGCGTCGACCCGCCCACGTGGCAAAGGCATCGGCTTCGAAGTAGCTCACATGGCAGACCGGCTCGAGGGGGTCCACATCGCGCATGCCTGCGAGGGTCATCATGCGCCAGCGCGAATCGGCCAACTCCCAGTACAGCGGAGCGCGCCAGCTCTCGCTCTGCACCAGCGCCCAGCCCTCTGCCAACCAAAGCTCCGGCCGCCCGTAACCGTCGTCGCTCATGAAGGCGAGGTACTCGCCATTGGTCACGGGTCGCGGCGCGAGCTCGAAGGCTTGTAGAAAGACCTTGTGTCGTGGTCGCTCGTTGTCGAATGCAAAGCCCGTCGACTGCGAACCGACCTCGACCAGTCCGCCCTCGAAGCTACGCCACTCTCTCGACCGCGGGGCGCGCGCTTCGGCTGCCTTTCCCTCGCGGTACACGGGCCGCAGCGGATTACGCGCGAGCACGTGCTTTATGTCCATCAGCAAAAGTTCCTGGTGCTGCTGCTCATGGTTCAAGCCGATCGAGATCACCGGCGCGAGGCGCGCCAAACGCTCCTCGGATAACCGGTCCATGAGCTTCTCCATCGCCTTGTCGACGTGGCTGCGATAGACGCACACGTCCTTCACCGTGGGCCGCGACAATAGGCCTCGCTCGGCTCGCGGGGAGGCCACTCCGAGGGACTCGTAGTAGGAGTTGAACAAGTCGTGGTAGCGCTCGTCAAAGACCGAGTAGGGCACGCCGCTACGCGCGAGCACGAAGGTCTCGAAGAACCACGAGGTGTGAGCTAGGTGCCACTTCGTCGGGCTGACATCGGGCATGGTCTGGATGACCATGTCCTCCGGTGTCAGGGACTCCACAAGCGAGTCCGTGGTCGACCGCACGCGCAGGTAGTTGCACTGCAAGGCCTCGCGATCGGGAGTGATGAAAGATGCCTGGGTCATGAGGAGAGGTCTCGAGAAACAGGAGAGGAAAGCTGGCCGAGAGCACACAGAGCACGGCGCTCCTCCGCGTAGGACGATTCGTCGATCGGGACCAGGCACTCGAGCCGGAACCCGATCAGGACCGGGTCGCCGTCAACCGCAGGGTGCAGCTTGAGCAACTCGAGCGCGATGCGCTGCGCCCATCCCGAGCCCAGCCCCCTGCGCACCACGATGGGCTGAATGGGAAAGGGCCCCCACGAGTCGATCACGCGCAAGTTCCGGCCGAGCTCGGGCCGCTCGCGCTTCATTCTGCCGAGGACCGTCGAATCGATTGCCGCCCCATCGAGACTGCCTTCCAGGATTGCCACCACGGAGTCTGCATGAGATCCGGTGCGCACTCGACGCCCGAAGTAGGCCTCGGAGCAACCGAGCTCGGCCAGCTTCTGGAGTGCTGCAAAATGACCGGACAGCGAGCAGTCGTCGTTGTAGCCCCACGCCGCGCCGGCCAGATCACCGAACTCACGCGCGGGGTGATCCGCCCTGACGACTACGTCCGAAAAGTAGACGGGATCGCCCTGGGCGCGTTCATCACTGAAGACGAAGCCGGCAGGCACCAGCTCGATGGAAGGCTCGGCCTGCTCTCGCCAATAGAGAAAGGACGGCGAGCAGAGGAAGCCGAGGTCAGCCCGGCCCTCGGCAAAAGGATCGTCATCTTCGTGCATGGGGCCCGAGAAGCGGCTCTCCATCTCCAGCTCGATCTCCACCCCGAGCGCGCGCGCGAGGCGTTGGGTGAACAGCTGGAAGAACTCCGCGGGGATCCCCGGCGACAGAAAAGTCAGCGCACGCAGGCGCTCGACAGGCCCCGGAACGGTCCCCACTCCTACACTCTCGCCCTTCCGATATCTCTTCATGCTCACTTCCTCGATGCTCGACTGCAGGTCCGTTCAGTGCCGGGCGCTGCGTGAGCGAAATGAGTCGATATCTAGGAGAATACCACCAGCTCGCCCGATCGATCACGTCGCCGGTCAAGACGGCGGAGTCACCCGTGGCCCGAGCGCAAAGTGCGCACGCGGATTGCGACAGGTCGATCACAAGCAGGGAGCGGACAAGGCATGCCAGGACTGTCCCCACTGGAGGGCGGGCGTCAAGCGGGGCGCGGCAACAGTGGAACTCATGCGCCAAGAACCGAGTTCGGATTCGAGTGTCTTGGTCGAGAGCGAGGCGCCCGTCGTCCCCCCACTTGGGGCGTTGTTGCACAACTCCAAGTCGCCTGACAGTTTCCCGAGCACAGCCAGAATCAGCGCCCGACGGCCTTCGACTTCGACAGCCTAAGCGCGAACGTCATACTTCCCACGGAATACAAAGGCTTCGACTGATGGCTATGTCCTCGTCCGGGCCTGCCGCAGGCGGCTCGTCCTGCTGCAACCGGCATACGGCGTCAGACACCTTCCTCCGGTTTCGGCGGCCCCCCCCTATTGTTCCAACCCTCCGAGACTGGGAGTTTTCGGAGGGTTGGAACTACCGGGGACTGCCAAAACCGGAGGAAAGTGTCTGACGCCGTATGCCGGTTGGCGCGTGCCTGGTATCTCTCATCCCGTTTTGCTGGTCTCCCTCCTGGCTTTGGGCTACAACCCGGCGCGTGCTCTACGTCAGCAAGACTCCCCAATTAGTGCGTTGCCGGCGGTTCCGGCGTCGCGCGACCCTCGCCCTGCGCGGCTGCAGCTTCGGCGCTAACGATCTCGCCCCTGCCGATCGCACCATCCAGATCACTCGAGCCGAAAGCTGCGCGGCATGATTCGAGATCTGGACGAGGCAAGCGGCCCGGAGCTCGAGGGCTACGACCTGTGCGTGATCGGCTCCGGCCCGGCCGGTGGGACACTGATCAACGAGCTGCGCGATGCCGGGCTGCGCATCTGCGTGCTCGAGAGCGGGCGCCGCAAGCGCAGTCGCTATGCGGACGAACTGCGACGTGTCGAGAGTGGTGGCATTCAGATCAAAGAGAACTCGCGCGAACGTGTGCTCGGTGGCGCATCGACAACCTGGTCCGGACTGTCGAGTCCCATGGATCCGGTCGATCTCGCCGACCGGCCCTACCTGCAAGTTCCGGGCTGGCCGATCACGGAGGAGGAGCTCGCAGCCGACTACAGGTCCGCTGCCGAACGCTACCGCTTCCCCCCCATTGAAGCCTTCGAGCAAGGTGGTTTCGATGCATTGCGCGAGGAAGGCGACTTGCGGCCGCGCTGGGAAGAGCTGGACGAAAAGATCTTCCTGGCCGCAGACGAGCCACAGAACTTCGGACGCGAGTGGACCGAAATCTACAAGGGCGAGGATGTCGACCTTTGGCTCGACTCTAGCGTGATCGAGTTGCTGAGCAGCTCGGACGCAGCGCAGGACTTTCCGGCTTCGATCGAAGCTGCGCTGGTGCGCACTCGCTCAGGAAAAGACGTGCGTGTTTCTGCCAAGCGCTTTGTCGTCGCGGCCGGTGGCCTCGAGAACGCGCGCTTGCTGTTACTCTCGAAGATTGCAACAGACAATGACCAGGTAGGTCGCTACCTGATGAATCACCCAAAGAACTACAACGGCATCCTTCATCTGGACCGTTCAGTCGATGACTTGCCGTACTTCTTCGGTTGTCTGAAGGAGGGCTTCGCGGGCTACGCCGGCCTGCGCCTGCCGCTCCATATCCAACGCGAGCAGCAATTGATGAACTGCTACGTGCGGCTCGAGCCACTGTTCCCTTGGTCAGACAATGACGGAGTCACGAGCCTGGTCTTGCTCGTGAAGCAGAGCCACGCGCTCTTCTCGGGTTGGAAGAAACGGCACGCCGAAGAAGTCGTCGTGTTGCGCGACTACGCCGAGACTGGTGATGACACAGACCTTGCCGACGAGAGCCGCAGCGTTGGTGGGCTATTTGGCCTGGCGTTACGCGTCCTGCTTCATTTGCCGAGCGTGTTCTCGTACCTGTACTATCGCCTCAGCCGCGCACAGCCGCCGATCAAACGCGTCCGCATTCGCAACTTCATGGAGATGGAGCCGCGACCCGAGAACCGAGTAACGCTCGACACGCAGCAAGACTCGAACGGCGTAGCCATCGCCAACATTCAGCACGAGTGCAGTGAACTGGACAAACGCTCGCTGCGCACGCTGCACGAAGCGCTGGCGCGCGACTTCCAAGCAGCAGGGCTGGGACGCTTCGTCAGTACACTCGACGCTGAAGCGAAGTGGCCCATCGATCAAGACGCGTCACATCACATGGGTACGACGCGCATGGGTCTGGATCCAAAGACATCCGTCGTCGACGCCGATTTGCGCGTACACGGCATCTCGAACTTGTACATGGCCGGAGCGTCGGTCTTCCCAACCAGCGGCTGCGTCAACCCGACCTTCACGATCGTTGCCCTGTCCATTCGACTGGCACGACACCTTCGCGGGCAAGCCGGTGCAGACACGGCCAGCGTCAGCTAACGACAACACCATGAAGCAGAGACATGTACACGTCGTCGGTGTCGGCAAGCGAGTCCTCGAAACGGCCCTCCCCGCCTTCCAACGAGCGACCGAGAGCTTCACGATCCACGGCGTCTATGCGCGCAGCGCGCGTGATATCGAAGTCGGGAGCGAGACCTACGCGGTGCGTCCACTCGACGAACTCGGAGCCATCGGTGCGGAGGACCTGGTCTACCTAGCGGTCGGCAAGGACGCCGTGCCGAAGGTCTTAGCTCAACTCGCGCAACGCGCTGATCCCGCGGCTGACCTACTAATTGACACACCTGTCGTGCGCTTCAAGCACTTCGCACATACAGCCCGGCTCTCCGCCTTTCGCAACGTCTGGGTGCCGGAGGACTGCACCACTTTGCCGTGGTACGAGACCGTGCGAGGCGCTCTGCAGAGCGATGGAATCGGCCGTGCACAAGAGATCCTGTTCGACCGCTCGGCCTACGCGTACCACGGCGTTGCCGCAGCCAAGGCCCTGCTCGGTGGTCGCATCCGCTCGGGCCGCAGACGCACGCTCCCTGGCGCTGGTGGAGAGCGGCGCATGTCCTTCGGCTCCGGCAGACACGTCATCGTTCGCGAGCCGCGCGACTACAGCCAAGGGCATATCCTGATCCGAGCAGAGAATGGCTCGATTGGTGACATCGCTTCGGCCGAAGCGAATCACCTGAAACTCGATGTCCTCGAAGAAGACGGCTTGGTGCGTGGCTTCCGTGCCGGAGACCTTGTGACGCATCTCGATGACGCCGAGGCCGAACTGACAGCAGGTGATGCCCCCGGCAGCACCGTCACGCAGCGCATGAACGCGATGAAACGCGTCGGATTCTTGCGCATCCTGCGTGACATCGCGGCGGGCCGTGGTGGCTATCCAGTCGAAGAGGCGCTCGAGGATATGGTCATCGATTACCACCTCGAGAAGTTCCGCGTCTACATCCAGAACCCGGTTAGCAATCCGCGTTATGCCCCCGCTCGGGGCCTGTTGACGTTGATATCTAAGCTGTTGGGTTGATGACCCTGCCGACCAGACAACCACATTCGGCCTGCATGCCAACTGGGTTCAAGCCCGACGCACCGCCGCGGGACGGCCTCCTTCCCTGAGACCGACCTCCTGCGCCGCCGGTGCTTGTGCTGCTTTGCCGTTCATCCGTCAGGCCACTGACGGGAGTACATTGAAGGACTTACGGCTGCCATACGGCCTGCACGCCAGCACGCGTGGATGCTGATCTCCTAAGGCCGGTTTACGCGAGCTTCATGCCCGCGGAAGTGCCCGCTGATGCAGGCCTTTGAAGACTAGAGCCCGGCCCAAGAGCATGCGCGACGGAGCGATACTCTCCTCCTGCTCACCGACCGTTGACTCGAAGCCCAACACACGCAGGCGAATCGCTGCGAAACCAAAAACGAGCGCCTGCTCTCTCCCCAACGAAAAATACAGAACGGATGCCACGAATCAGCCAATGGAACCGGAGTCATTGGAATACGAGCGTGCACGGCCTCGAATCAACGAAAGTCGACTCCTTTCGACAACTCGTTAACGACTTGCTGCCCACCCACGCGCTACAATGCCGGACTTAGGTCCTCTCCTTCGGACCGAGCGATCACCCACCCGAGTGGGCCCCCAAGACCGAGAAGCAGCCGATGTCCGACTCCGCCACGACCCCGTCCTTTCAGGAGCTGCAGCTCGCCGAGCCGATCCTCGAAGCTCTCACCGCCGATGGTCACGAGGCCCCCACGCCGCTGCAGGCACGCGGCATCACTGCCATCAAGGCGGGGCGCGACCTTGTCCTACGCGGGCTACCAGGCCTCGAGCGCGGGAGCACCAGTGTGCTCGGCATTCTGAGCCAGTTGGAAGCAGAGTCCGACAGCGCCCAAGCGCTGATTTTGACGCCGTCCGAAGACTTGGCTGTCGAGCTTGCCGAACTCGTGCAGCGCCTCGCCGCGCGCATGGATTCTGTGCGCGTCTTACCGGTTCACGCTGAGACTCCGGAGCGTCTTCTCGAGCGGCGCGCCGACATAATCATCGGTACGCCAGAGACCATCACTACTCTGATCGATGCCGGATCAATTCAAGCAGTAGGCATTCGCTTCGTCGTGCTAGAAGGAGCTGATGAACTAGCCAACTACGGCATGCTCGATGCTTGTGAGGAAGTCCTGAGCAAGGCGCCAGAGGGCATCCAGATCACACTCGCTACTCACGCCTATCCCGAAACTGTGCGCGGCTTCGCCGAGAGCCGTCTGAAGGATGCCGAGGAAGCTCGCATCCAGTTGAAGTCGCCGGCTCACGGCAGCCTGCCCCAGCACTACTCGATCGTAGAGGACATCGACAAGGACGATGCACTCGCCAGCCTGCTCGAAGTCGAGGGCGTGGACGGCATGATTGTCGTGACTCGCTCACGAACGCAAGCCGAGCACGTCTGCGAAATGCTCAGCGCGCGCGGCTGGTTCGCGCGCAGCCTCGTGTCGAACGCCACCGACGAAGAGCGTGCTGAAGTTCAGCTGGCTTTAGAGTCGAGTGAAATCGATTTGGTGGTCATCACAGAGAACGCCCTGCGCGGTTTCAGCGTCGAACGCGAGGCCGACGTCGTTTGGTACGACGCCCCGAACGACCTCGAGATCTATGTGGAGATCATCGCCAGCCCCGAAGGCGCAGAGCCGGATCGAGCCGTGATCATGATGCTGACACCTCGCGAAGAGGCGTTGGCTAACTGGCTCGAGAGCGCGACAAACGCTTCGATGGAGCGACTCGTGTTGGTTGAGTCCTATGAAGTCGTCGAAGACTTCGAACAGGGCAGCCTCGACAGCTCAGAAGAAGAAGAAGAGCCCGCTAGTTCGCACTCCTATGCTGACGATGAGTCCACTGGCTCTGACTCTTATGCGGACGATGAGTCAACGGGCTCCGAAACCTGTGCGGACAACGAGTCCACTAGCTCCGACTCCTATGCGGATGACGAGCCCACTGGCTCCGACTCCTATGCCGACGATGAGCCCACTGGCTCCGACTCCTATGCCGACGATGAGTCGGAAGAGGAAGCGGCTGGCGACGATTCGGATCAAGCAGACAGCGGATCAACGATTGCAGCCTCGAACGACGACAGCGAAGCGCCCGCTCACGACCTCGGCGAAGCCGAGGAAGGCAAGGAGCGCTATCGCATTGAAGTCGGTCACATGCACGGGGTTCAGCCCGGTCACGTCGTCGGCGCGATCGCGAACGAAGCCGACATCGCTGGCCGACACATTGGCCGCATCGAAATCTATGACCGCTTCAGCACGGTCGATCTTCCTGAAGGGATGCCCGAATCGATCTTCGATCACCTGAAGGATGCCCACGTCTGTAATCAGCGCTTGAAGATCTCGAAGGACTTGAGCCCGCGCCCGGGCGACGATGATCCGATCGAGGGCAGTCATCGCGGTCGAGATCGCGACGGCGGCGGTGGTGGTGGTTATCGCGGCGGCGGTGGTGGTTATCGCGGCGGCGGCGGTGGTGGTGGTTATCGAGATAGTGGCGATCGTGACCGCGGCTTCTCACGAGGCGAAGGACGTGAGCGCGTCGGACAAGGTGGTGGATTCGGCGATGACTCGCGCGGCGGCGGCTACCGCGGTGGCGGTGGCTATCGCGGCGGCGGTGGTGGCGGCTATCGCGGCGGCGGAGATCGTGACGGCGGCGGTGGCGGTGGCTATCGCGGCGGCGGTGGCGGCGGCTATCGCGGCGGCGGAGATCGCGACGGCGGCGGTGGTGGTTATCGCGGCGGCGGTGGCGGCGGCTATCGCGGC
>JBLFWN010000188.1:0-9487 GCA_047611405.1 Planctomycetota bacterium
GGCACAGCAGCGCAGAATCGTGCAATCCGGAGCGCGATGACCTAGTCTGCTGGCCCAATTGGTCCGATCCTCTCCTCCCCTTCGAAGAACACTTCATGGCACGCGCCAGCGCACGTCACATCCTCGTCTCGACCGAACAAGAGTGCCTCGACATCAAAGAGAAGCTCGCCAACGGTGGAGCCTTTGACAGCCTCGCCAAGCAGCACTCGTCATGCCCGTCTGGGCAAAGCGGCGGCGACTTGGGTGAGTTCGGCCCCGGACAGATGGTGAAGGAGTTCGACGCTGTCGTGTTCAACGAAGATGTCGGCGTCGTTCACGGTCCGGTGAAGACGCAGTTCGGCTTCCACTTGCTTGAAGTCACGGCGCGTTCCTAGTCGACCATGGTTCGACGGGTCAAGAGGCACGCTCGTTCCACTCGACCCGCTTTCCAATTCGTGATGCTGATGGCCCATTGCCACGGACAATCCACGTCGGTCCTCGGTCGGTGGATGATGCCCGTGTTGGTGGGCCTCTGCAGTTTCAGCTGTTCGACTGATAGCGAACAGCCCACGCAAGCTGTCGTGATCGTGATCGACACGCTGCGGCAAGACGCGCTCGGCTGCTATGGCTACGAGGGTGATCCGACGCCAAACATTGATGCGCTGGCGGCGGAAGGCACGCGCTTCGATCAGGCCATCTCGTCCTCGGGTTGGACCTTGCCTTCGGTTGCGTCGATCTTGACCGCCAGCTGGCCCAGCATGCATAAGGCGCTCGGCAAGAACACGCGCTTGACGCCGATCACAAGCGACTTGCCGACTGGCCCCGAGCTGCTGCAGAAGCAAGGCGTCGCCACGGCGGCGGTTGCGAACGCGGCCTTCTTGAGTCCGATGCTGGGACTGCAGCGCGGCTTCGACGACTTCGATCACGAGCCCGCTTTCAACGATCGTATCCGGCGTGCAGATGCCAGCGTCGACTTGGCGCTGCGCATGATCGATGAACGCAAAGAGGGCGAGTTCTTTGTGCTATTGCATCTGTTCGATCCGCATTTGGATTACGACGCGCCAGATGGTTACGCCGAAGCCTTCGTCGGCACGCGCAATGATCCGGCCCGGCCAGTTTCGATGACGGATTGTCGTGCGTTGCAACAAGCGAAGGGCCGCATGGCGCCTACGCCGAAAGATGTCGATTACATCAAGGGGCAGTACCAAGCCGAGGTTGCTTTCGTCGATCGCAGCCTGGGCAGGTTGTTCGATGGCATGCGCCAGATGGGTGTCTATGACGACTGCATGATCGTGCTGACGGCGGATCATGGCGAAGAGTTCTGGGAGCACGGCGGGCTGGAGCACGGGCATAGCTTGTACGACGAATTGGTGCGCGTGCCGTTGATCGTGCGTGGTGCGGCAAAGGATCAAGAGCCCGCAAGCGTCGTTGCGTCGCAAGTGCGCACTCTGGACGTATTGCCGACCGTGCTGCATGAATTCGGTGCGAGCTTTCCCGCTGGCACGGCTGGGCAATCGCTTATGCCGTTGATCCTGGGCACGGATGGCACGGATCGAGACGCTTGGCTTGAGGGCACGCTGTACGGGAACGATCGACGAGCGCTGCGCGGCAATCGCTACAAGTACATCCTGTCGGAGCAGAAAGAGGGTCCCGCGCTCGAAGAGCTGTTCGATTGGCGTCTGGATCCGGGCGAGTCGACGAACATGCTCGCGACCAAGCCCGATGTCGCGCAGCAAATGCGTGCGGCCTTCACCAGTTTCCGGACACAGCTCGAGAGCGATGCTGCGCAGATCAGCGCGCCGGATGCGGAGCAGATTAATCCGGAGACGGCCAGGGAATTCGAGCGCAGCCTACAGAGCCTTGGGTACACCGGACGCGACGACGACGACGAGGACGAGTAAACGCCGTTACGGCGCCCACGATGCGCTGAGGTCTACTGGGGCGGTATAGAGGGCAGTGCGATCTCCCTCAGCGCTTCATTCGCAATGCCCTGCGCGCGTCCGCACTTTGTTGCACTTCGATTGAAGGTTCGAGATCCGGCGCGGACTCCATAGTGGAGAACGCGTCGCAACTGGCTTGGTGAACATCTCTATCCAGGCCCCTGATCTCGATACACAGCATGATTCAACAGCCTTGGATGAGAGTGTCCATAGTCGCGGGCGCAGTGTTGATCTGCCTCGTTATGGCAGCGACAAGTCTGTTGGATGATGCGAAGTTGCCGCTCGCGTTGCAGTCAGAAAAAATTGAGTCAGAACAGGTCATCCTGCTGGCCGAGAAGCTTGTCGATCCGGCCGAAAAGAGGGCCAATATCGTGCCCACAGCCAATGCTGTCGCAAGGTCGCATGCCGGGTCCGTCGCTTGGCTCGTGGGCGTTATCACTGCGCGCGACGGAAGCACTGTCGCCAATGTCACGGTAAGCCTGGTCGAGCGAGCCGCGTACAAAATGCGCGCTTGGGAACAGGATTGGACGGGCTACGAACATGGTCAGACGATCAGCGACTCGAACGGTAACTTCAGTCTGACATCCGCCCCCGCCGCTCATGTCGATGTCGATCGGCTTGGGCTGTGGTTTGTCTGCAGGGGTTGGAACAGCGAGCTCGTTCAGCTCGACGCTGATATGGCACAACCCCTGCGAGTCGAGTTGTCGCCCGCTGCCAGCGTGCCGATCGCTGTCGTTGATGAAGAGGGTGCGCCGGTTTGGGGTGCCGAGGTTCATTGTCGAGTGACTGCGCCAGCTCCACTCGACCTGCTGCGCGACACGAATGATGCGGGGCTATGCCAAGTGCCGATGATTGCGAGTGAGGTTTGGCTGCACGCAACTCTCGACGCCGAGCGCAGCTTGCCCTGGAAGGGTGAGCTCGGCACGGAGGATGTGACGCTGGTGATTGGCACCAGTTTCTCGGCGAGTGGTGAGATCGATCGGATCAATGTGCCGACCGATGCCGGCATGAAGGTTCGCGTGCGCAACGCACAACAAGAAGGGCTTGAAGCTCTTTGCATAGTTGATGTCGATGCGAGTGGATTGTGGGAAGTTGAGGCGATTCCCTTCCAATCGGGTCGGACGTATGTGTTCGAACTAACTGGTCATGGTATTGCGTCGGCTATCCAGGAGGCGGCGCCGAGCGGGCCCGGCGATCACATGCGCATCGACTTTTCGATCGTGGCGCCTGTCGCGGTCGAAATTCGAGCCACGGGGACGCAGGGCGAGCCGATCGATGGGGCCATGATTCGCGCGTGGAGGCAGGTGGGCGAACTGTGGACGCAGACGGTGGCGTATACGAACGGGCAAGGTGTCACGCTTGCCTACTTCCCGGATGGCGCCTTCTTGACCATGCGTTGCATGAAAGCGGGTTACTCCACGCAGTCCTTCGGCCCCTTTCGAGTGCCCTACAACACCAAGGTTGGTGTCGACTTGGTGGTGCCGCGCACGACGAAGCTAGTCGGTCGTTGCCTGCGCGCAGGAGAACCGCTGCGCGACTTCGATGTCATGCTCAGTGCCGATGGCCAGAACGATTTCTTGGCGCATAGTTTTAGAGGCGCCGAGGATGGCAGCTTCGAGATCGATGATGTGCCGGCAGGAGGTGTTCTGGTCTATTCCTCCGCCGATCACCTGACGAATTCGGTCGTGCATCAGGTGCAATCCGTAGCCGGCGAGACTGCGAGGCTCGAGATAAATCTGCCCGCGCCGGCGCAAGCCAAGGGCTTTGTCATCGACGCCTTCACTGGCGAGACGCTGAATGGGGTCGCGATTCAAGCGGTGTTCACGAGCCATCGCCAAACGCTGGGCCAGATTGGGCATGTCGCCTACTCGGCCGCGGACGGGTCTTTTGATGGGCCGGACCTAAATCCACTCGAAGGTGCGATCAGCGTCTCAGCGCCTGGCTATGTCACAGCCTTCACGCCGCCGATTGTGGCGGCTGATGGCATCGCTGACTTCGGTAGGGTTCAGCTCAGCCCGACACGTGACCTGATCGTTCGCTTTACAGGTCCCGAGCACAGGATCCTGAACACCATGGTCGAGATCGATCAAGTCAGACAATTACGTTCGGTGCCCGCCGATGGCGTCGTTGTTTTTCGCGACCTGCGTCCTGACACCTACACCTTGGTGTATCACCCATACGAAGGTTCCAGAGCGTTTTGGCGCACGCTCCGCTTGATGCGTGTCGAGCATGGCGACTGGGATGTTGAGGTGTCACTGGATGGTGGGCACGAGCTGCACGTCGAGGTCGAGGGTTCGGATTTGCCCGAGTCACTCTGGGTTTGCGTCACATGTCAGGATGCGTTGGGTCAGCAAAGCAAACATTGGGCCGACATGTATCGCGACGGGGATGCGGACTTCTTCGACCTCGAAGGAGATCAGCTCGGGGTCGAGGTCTTCGACTTGAAGATGAATCGTCTGACGGCAGAGAGTTTCGACTTCAGTGCCGGATACCAGAGTCCGATTCGGATTGAGATTCTGGATGCGGATCACTCGCTGCGTATCGTCGACGGCGCGGGGGATGCGGTTCCGAATGTGATCGTCTTCGTTCACAGCGCTGGCTCGGCCGCAAACTGGTGGATCGATGCAGCCGGGGACCAGGATGGCCTCGTGCGCTTGGCTGCACTCCCGAATGCTTCGTATCAGGCCTTCATCAGACGCGGGACTGTGACGACCGGTCCTCATTCATTCACCCTCTCGGGCGAAGCGAGCGAGACCACTTTGGTGCTCGATACTGATGCAAGTTTGAAAGTCCGCGCATCAGCCGGCGGCGTAGCGCTGCAGGGTTTCGAGTGCCAGCTGTACGACACGGCAAACTACTTCTACTTAGGCAGGATGATCGGCGACAGCCGGGGCCTGGCGACGCTCGCTGATATCCAAGCGGGCAGCTATGTAGTTCGCATCATCGCGCCCGGAATCTTCATCGGTCCCTACGCGGTCGAGGTAAGGCCAGAGGCGACCGTGAATAACATTGCTTGCCGGCTCTTTGGCGAGCTGTCGATCCATGCAGTGGATGGCGGCACGCCCTTGGCTGGCGCGCAAGTGCGGCTGATGTGTGCTGCAGCCGGTACCGATGTCGAGCGTTGGATGCAGCTTGGAACAATAGCGGCCAACGCAATGACACTCGACAGCTCCGGGCGACTTAGGATCGCAGAGTTGCCGGAAGGCGAATTCGACTATCGCTTATGGACGACGACGGGCGTCACATTCGAGGGGCGCGTGCACGTTCGGGGCAATGCACACAACGAGTTGAGCCTGCGGGCAGAGAACTGATCGCCTAGGTGGGGCCAGCTGTCTGCCCAAGTCATACAGCGCTCAACGCGACCACAGCGGCTCGATTAACTGGGACTCCCACGCCCCTAGCTCTTGCAGCAACTCCTCGACAAGCTCGGGGTGTTGCCGGGCCAGGTTATTGACCTCGGCAATGTCGGTATCCAGGTCATAGAGCTCGGCCGGGACCTCGCGCTTCAAGCGCACGAGCTTCCAGCGTCCGCGCCGGATGGCGATCGGACTTTCGCTGCCTTTCGAGCGCCACATTAGACTTCGGCTGGGCATATCGATTGGTTCACCGAACAACAATGGGCTGATGTCGATACCATCGAGCGCCGCTTCGCTCGCTTGCGGATCCGGCGGAGAGTCTTGCCAGGTAGCCTGCGTAGCCGTCGCGCGACCGGCATCAGCAGCAGCTTCTACCCGAGTGCTTGCGTGCGAAACCGAGAGAGAATCGGCTGCCCCCAGCGCAGTTGCACGCCGACTCTGAACTGAAGCACGCGCCAAGTTCAGGAAAGTCGGCGTCAAGTCGAGCGAGATCAGCGGCTCGTCGATCACACCGCCGGCCTCGATCACAGCGGGCCAACGAGCGGCAGCCGGTACGCGAATGCCGCCTTCGTACAGCATGCCTTTGCGGCCGCGCAGCGGATAGTTGTTGGCACCCGTCTCCGTCTGCCCGCCGTTGTCGTTCGTGAATAGCACGAGCGTGTCGTCCGCAATGCCCGCGCGTTCAAGGGCCTCCAAGATCACGCCAACGTTGTCGTCCATGGCCTTGACCAGGCCCGCGTATTTACGCCGCTTCTGGTCCTCGATCCGGGCCAGCTCTGGCAGCTCTAGATCGCCCGGCCTCGCTTCCAGCGGACCATGCGGAGCGGTGAAAGAGACGAACAGGAAGAAGGGCTCGTTCGCGTGCTGACCGATGAAGTCAGCAGCCGCGCGACCGAAGCGATCCGTGAGGTAGTCAGCCTCGGGAGTCGCCTCACGGTTGTCCAAAATAATGCGGTGCGGCGTCTCCCGCTTCAGCGCGTAGTACGAGCGCGATCCTTGCAAGCAGCCATAGAATTCGTCAAAGCCGCGCTCGTTCGGGTGGTACTCATCGGGATAGCCCAAGTGCCACTTGCCGATGATGCCAGTTGCATAACCATCGGCCCGCAATCGATCCGCGATCGTCTGCTCCGACAAGGCCATGCCGCCCTTCATGTAGCCGGGCGGAATATTGCACTCATGCCCGAAGCGTTGCTGGTAGCGGCCGGTCAGTAAGCCTGCACGGGACGGAGAGCAGACGCAGGCCGACATGTAGAAGTTCGTGAAGCGCACACCGTCGCGCGCGATCGAATCTATGTGCGGGGTCAACGGCGCGAGGTCAGTGTCCGCGTCGGGTTGAAATCCGAAGTCGGCATAGCCTGCGTCATCCGAGAAAATCACGACTATGTTCGGCTGCGCGTCCGAGCGATCCGTGGCCGGTTTCAATCTGCTCTGACCACCTTCCTTCGGCATGGAATAGCATGCGGCCAATGCGAGACACGTGAGGAGATATCCAGATCTACGAGAGTCGAGTCTCTGGCGGGCCATGAAATGGGCGGGGTGAGAGTTGGCAAGCAGTGGGCTCGGCGCGGGGGTCTGCAAGCGGGGGCGATGCGGCGTCTACTCTAGCAACCCGTGGAAGTGGGCCTATCCATGGATTGAATGCGCCAAAGCGATCAGCTGAGTTGCGAACACTTACGGATGGCGCCCAACAATGTGCGCGGCCTGACACATTGCCAATTAGTTCTGAGAAAGTGAGCCCTGAACCGGTCATCTTCAACGGCCTGCTAGCGAAAGGTCAACCGCATCGTCGCACGCGTCGTAGTCTCCACACGCACGCGCAGCCAATACGCGCTGATCCTGGTGGGAACGCGGCTCCGAGTACTGAGCCGGCGCCCACCGTCAGGCAATGCCATGGCTGCCAGTTTCAGTCTCCAGTCACGCCAATATCGATCACAAACTCGACGGATCTGTCGGCTTCGTGTCGCAAGAGGGAGCTCTTTTGATCGAAGCCCATCACGAAGTATGGATCAGAAGGAACGTGCGCGCTAAACGGGCTGTTCAGCCACGGTCCGCCGACACCACGAGGCTTGCCAAAAGACCACAAGTCATCGATGCAGCCGACCCATACGGCAGCCGCGCCATCGCTGGACCTGACGATGCGCTCGCTTGCTTCGGCATCAGGCGCGCTACCCGACAGCACCAACAAGCCGCGGAGGCTTGGCTCGATGAGTGTCGGCAGCGGATGGATGAGGAGTAGGCTGACACAGCTGTCTGGCCCGCGTGTTTGCATCCGCCTTGTGGCTTAAGTCAGGATCGATGGATGAAGACTCTGTTCACGCAACGCGCACTGCTCCAGCCTTTATTCGCAACACTGCTGATCATCAGTGCTGCATCTGCGTGCAAGAGCTCCGCGAGCGAGGGTGCGAATGCGTCCAGCTTCGAAGCCGATGGTGTCTTCGTGCGCCATGTTCGCATTCGGCTCGCACCTTCTGACACCAAGCCATTCGAGGCTGTCATGGCTCGTTGTGCAGAGGTAGCGCACGCTGCCGAGTTGGATAAGAGCTATGACTGGCTCAGTTATCGCGAGACGCCTGGTCGTTACTGGCTGATCAACTTTGCCGGTACGCGCTCTTCCTTTCGTGCCCCTTGGAGTAGCGATCCGCTGCAGTCCTTCGTTCACTTCCTTGGGATGATCGACGGCGAAGATACTGCGCAGGAGCTTGATCGTGATCTGGGGGCGCTGGAATACGAGATCGAGTGGGCCACGCTTCAGCGTCAGAAGCCGAGCTGGTGCACCGTTCGCAGTTTGGATCCCGAGGAGTATCCAAAGGCGCGCATGATGGTGCGTACGATCCGACCCGGCTTCGAGGAGCGCTTCGAACAGGCACTCACCGAGCGAACAGCATTCCTTGACGAGCACGATTATCCGCTGCCGATCGAAGGCTTCGTGACGCTTGAAGGCTTGCCGGGAACGGCTATGCAGGTGCTCTTCCCCCTCGAATGGTCCAGTTTTCATGTATCACAGTCGATCGGCCTGTTCGTGAAGACGCTCGACGAGGCGGCTCGCAACGACTACGCGACCCGCAAACAAGCCTTGATGGAGACGATGGGGCGCGCGGAATTCTATGACGCTAGCTATGTGTCCGAACTGAGCTTCGGTGGCAAGGACAATTGAGCGGCACAGCCTGCTGGCCCTGCCGCTAGAATGACTCGTAAATGCGGGCGCCTATCGTCTCGCGCAGCTGCAATGATCCGAACGAATCCTGAACGCCAAAGCTCTCGCCGTGTGACCCTTGCCCTTGGGCTGCTGTCCACTTCGATCCTGGTTGGATTCGCGAGTGCGAATCGCCCACGCGATGATGACGGCATCACGTTCTTCGAGACCCGCATCAGGCCGCTGCTGGCGGACAATTGCTACGAGTGTCATGGCCCCGAGGCCAGCAAGTCCGGCTTGCGGCTCGACAGTGCCGAAGGAATTCTGCGCGGCAGCTCCGGTGGTTCTGTCATCGAGGCCGGTCACGAAGGGGACATCCCGCTACTGTTTGCGGTTAGCTACGAGGACACGGATTTACGCATGCCGCCGCGCGGCAAGTTGGCGGATACGCAGATCGAAGACCTGCGCCGCTGGCTCGAAATGGGCGCGCCTCTGCCGGACGAACAGGAAGCAGCGAGTAGGGCCGAAGTCTTTGATCTCGAGGCTCGCCTCGAGCATTGGTCATACAACTCGGTCAGTAAAGCAAATCCGCCGACTGTGACCGATCCGGAGTGGGCACAGCAAGACCTGGATCGCTTCGTGCTCGCCAAGTTGGAAGAGGCTGGTTTGTCACCGGCTCCCGTAGCGGATCGCCGCACCTGGATTCGTCGAGTGAGTTTCGACTTGACTGGATTGCCGCCGACGCGGGATGACGTGGCTGCCTTTGTCGCGGACGACTCGGACGATGCACATGCACACGTCGTCGAGCGGTTGCTCGCGTCTCCTCAATTCGGAGTTCGCTGGGCACGCACTTGGCTCGACCTGGTCGGTTATGCCGATACGCGCGGTCATGAATTCGACTACCCGCTGCCCAACGCCTATCAGTATCGCGACTACATTGTGCGCGCGTTCAACCTCGACTTGCCTTATGACGAGTTGTTGATCGAGCACATCGCGGGTGACCTGCTGCCGAGCCCGAGGGCGCACCCCGAGAACGGGGGCAACGAATCCGTGCTGGGTACGGGTTGGTGGTGGCTCGG
>JBLFWN010000189.1:0-9324 GCA_047611405.1 Planctomycetota bacterium
ATCCCAGGCCCTACGTCTGGAAGAAGTCGGCTGACGATATCCTTGATAACTTGCGACGCTACTGCTCCAACATCGTCAGCGAATAGCTCACTACTTCATCAATACACTTCTGACTCGCAACACTAGGCCCTGCTGCGTACGCAGCGATCTCCTGCTCTGGACCGAGGCCAACTATGTTGAAACGTTCCCTGATTGTCAGCGCTTGGATTCTGGTCTGTGCTTCGAGCGGTTGCGGCGGACCCTGGGAAACGCAGGAACAGCAGATTCCAACTACCGAGGCTCCGAGTGATGTCGCGACTCCCGAGCCTGCGCTTACAGAAATCGCGGTTGAGCGCGATCTGCTGGCCCCTTGGGATGAAGTCACGTTGGCGGAGGCCAGGCTGCCGGCCGAGCTACACGCTGCTTTTTTGCAACCCGCGCGCCTGCGGATCGAGGTCGTGGCGGACGGAAGCGTGGCGCCAGCACACATATATGTCTTGCCACAGATCGAAGACGAGGCCGTGTACGACAGGGTCGTGCAGCTGCTCGGTCACGAAAAAAACTTTTGGTACGGGGACGAGGGCAAGTACAGCTACTCCAGCCGGCCCACTGACGAGGCTGGAGTGCTCGAAGTACGCGTCCCTTCCGGCCTACAGTTGAAAGTGCAGGCGTCAGCACAAGATCGAGTAGCGGGCAACCTGACGTTGAACGTGAGCCAAGTCTCTGCCGGCTCTACACAGAGCGTGCAACTCGAACTGCCAACACGCCCCAACCTCGACTACTGGGGCCGCCTGCTCGCGAATGGGATGCCCGTCGCTGATGCTCAACTAACCGGCCGCGCATGGCTCGCGGTGGCGCAAGTGAGCGCCAACACGGATGCCGACGGGTACTTTCATGTGCGCGTGCGCGATTGGGTCCGGCCGCAGCTCTTCGTTGATTGCGAAGAAGGGGCGCGCACATTGGTTCATGTGTTGGAAGGGTACGAGACACGTGAGAGCGCTTGTGTCCTGCAGCTGCCCATTTCGGCCAATCTGGAGCTGCTCGATACCGCAACCGACGCTGCTAGCGCCGTACCGATGCTAAACGGCAAGGTCCAAGAGCTGCCCTATCCCATCCAGTATCACCTGGGCTGGGCGACTGAGGACTGGCAGATCGAGGGAGAGTCCATCGCGGGCGGTTGGCGTTGGCGCGGCCTTCCCGCTGGCGTCGAGCTCACGCTCGGACCTGCCAAAGATGGTGACTACTTCGAGTTAGAGCCCGGCGAGAATCGCTACAGGCGACGTGCTCAAGGCTGGGTCCGCGAGCCCTGAGCGGCTCTTTAGCTAGCCCTCGAGGTGCCGCTTTGGCGGCCCAGGGTTAGCTACTGAATGCGCGCGGGAGCCCCTCCTGCGCTGCCACGCAGCGACGGAGACCCGGGTGCTGCATCGCCCGAAGTTAGCCGTGCGCAACACTAGTCAGCAGACTTGGGTGAATCCGTGGCATCCCCGCTGCATGATGGGTGCATGGTCAGCGAAAATGCAGCCGTCGAACTTCAAAGCAAGTTCGCCTTCTTGGAGCACACGGTCGAAACACTGAACGATGTAATCATCGAACAGGGACGTGAGCTTGAGCGCCTACGCAAGCAATTCGAACAACTCGAGGACCGCGTCAAGGGCTCAGGTGACGGCTCGGCGCAGGAACGCGACCCGCTGGACGAGCGCCCCCCCCATTATTGATCCCGGCCTTCTTCTTTCGCGACCCCCTCGATTTCAGCGAAAGTTAGGGCCATGCATCGGCCGATTCGCAAGTGGGCAGCCGGGCCCACGACGGAACGACGAGCACGACCGCGTCAGACCTCCCAACGCGCAAGTGACACCTGCCACCGACTCCCTCTGCACAATCCTCGAACCTCCTCCATGTCGACGATTCAGACAGCTGAACACCCCCTGCTTCAAGCCGGCATTATCCACGCGAGCTTTCCGTCACCACTTGGTGAGCTCCCTTCACCGGAGTCCTTGCAGCTGCTCTTGACTCTTGAAGCTGATGTGCCCTTGAAGCGCAGCGAAGAGTGCCGCAAGGACGTGCGCAACCTGCTGCGTCACGGTGGTTACAAGCCAACGGGTCGCGGTAAGCCAGCATCGGAATTTCTAGTGCGCGCGGCGGGCGAAGGCAAGTTGTCCTCGATCAACCTCGCTGTCGACATCTGTAATGTTGTCAGCCTGCACTCCGGGCTCCCGATCAGTGTCGTCGATCCAGATCGGGCCGTGAATCCGCTGTCGATCGCCATCGCCGGCGAGGGTACCAGCTACGTCTTCAACGCATCCGCACAAGAAATCCGCCTCGATGGGCTCCTGTGTCTGTTCGACAGTGATGGCCCGTGCGCGAACAGCGTCAAGGATTGCCAAAGGACCAAGACCGACGACACAACCCGCAACACGATAAGCGTGATTTGGGGAACCACTGCCCAGGCCGAACAAACGGTGGCGGCGATCGAGTGGTACCAAAAATTGCTCGAGCAGTACGGTGCGACCGACGTGCGCGTTGATTCCGCCTGTTAGGCAGCGCAGTCGAGCAACAGGCAGAGAGCCCGCACTGTTCATGATCCTCGAGGTAAGACGCCTCGATTCGGTTCCTACCTGCATTCTGTGAGCGCTGGTCCCGCAGGCGGCCTTGTCAGGTTACTGAGGATGCCAGTGTTCGCAGAATGCAGGTGGGGTCCGAAAGAACCGCCTCCCGTGGGCTTTGGCCCGAGGGCTCATTAATAATGCGGGACAGGGATCACAAGATCGGATCGAGTTCGATTGCAGTGCGCCACTGATTCAATAGTGAGCGCATGCGCGGGGCACGATCACCTGTTGGATCGAGCGAGCCCTTGGGCATCAAGTACTCGGCTTCATCAGGATAATGGGAGCGCGCCCACACCTGGAACTCTTCGCGTCGCCCGCTCGGCGCTTCTTGTTCGGGAACGCCCGAGATCATGAAGCCGGCGATCTGGCCAGTGCCATCGAAGATATAGGTCCCGCGCCAGTAGCCTCCGCCGCGTTCGGTCAATCGGTAGTAGTCGTTGATTTCGAAGAAGTCGGCGTGGACGGAATCGGTCTCCTCGCGCCACTCCGACACCTGCTCGGTCGTGCCACGGAAGTGGTCATCCCACGCCTGCCAGCGCCCTGGCCCTGAGAGTGTCCACGGACGTCCTTCGCCTTCCTTTTGGTCATACCACTTGCGCGGATCCGCAGCTATGAAGCCCGCCGCGTCCTCGAGCCGGCCCTCATCCCGAAGCTCGCGGAAGGCCTGAACGATTTCGGCACGAGTCAGAGGCGTGACCGAGAGCTTGGACGTTTGCGGGTCGCCGGTCTTGGCGTTGTCCTCGGTCGCAGCGCAGGCGCAGGACAGAGCCCAGATCGCAATTGTGAAGGAGGCCGCGGTTGAGAGGTGCATCGTATGCTTTCTACAAAAGGGCAGGGGCAGGGGCAGACCCACGGGGTCCTAGGGCCTGGGTCAAGCTCCGTAGAGGCAATGGCATGTGTTGGCAGCGTCCAAGCCGTTCGTGAGTAGAGGCGTCGGTCGCTGGAGATCTGAACAGGCCCAATCTCTAAAAATGCGCATCCAAGCGATCTGTAGATGCGAACACCACATACGGCGCTTGAGCTTGCTTGATCGCTGGAACGAGCGGTACGGTACTAATACTGGCACAAGCCCCCGACGATTCGCTCGCGCCGGCGGCGACAGGTTCGGGAGCTTCCTGCTATGCGAAGCCAACGAGAACAACGATCGAAATGACCGAGACCCGTGATCAGAAATTTGATGTCGTGGTGATCGGCGCAGGGCCAGCAGGCTGCGCCGCCGCGACCATTATCGCTCGCGGCGGTCGACGCGTAGCATTGGTAGAGCGCGAGGCGCGGCCCAGTTACCGCGTAGGTGAATCGCTGATCCCGTTTTGTTGGTATCCGCTGAACCGCTTGGGTTTGGTCGATTCTGTCGCTGACTCCAAGTTTGTTGTCGTCAAGAACAGCGTCCAGTTCGCGAGCATCGACGGCCGCGTCTCCAAGCCCTTCTACTTCTTCCAACACACGGATCATCCCTGTGCACGTACGTGGCAAGTGGTGCGCAAGGAGTTCGATCAGTTGTTGCTCGACAATGCTCGTGATGCTGGTGCGACGTACTTTCCCGAGACCAGTGTCAAAGAGTTGCTGCACGCAGACACAGGCGCCGTTCGCGGCGTGCATGTGATCGACCGCGACGGCAACGAGTTTGACCTGGCTGCAAGCGTGACCATCGATGCCAGTGGCCGGGACACCTTTTCTCAGACTCAGTTACGTTGGCGCGAGCGCGACAAGGAGCTACGCAAGCACGCGATCTGGACCTATTACGAAGGGGCCCTGCGAGACGAAGGCGTCGACGAAGGTACGACTACGATCGCCTACCTGCCCGATGCCAGTTGGTTTTGGTTTATCCCGTTGCCAAACAACCAAGCGAGCGTCGGCTTGGTTGGCGACAAGGAGTACTTGTTCCGTGATACGCGTGATTCGCAAAAGATCTTCGACCGTGAAGTGCTGCTGCAAGGCTGGATTTCGAAGCGGCTCGAGAACGCGCGACGCGTCGATGATTTTCGAGTCACGAGCGACTTCTCCTACCGTTCGCGTCACTGCGCAGCTGACGGCCTAGTCTTGGTTGGCGACGCGTTCTCCTTCCTCGATCCAGTGTTCTCTTCAGGCGTATACTTCGCGCTCTACAGCGGTGTCATCGGCGCCGACGCGACCCTGGCTGCGCTTGATGCGAACGACACGAGTGCGGCTCGATTCGAAGAGTACGGCATCAAGTTCCGCGAGCAGATGGAACCGATGCGGCGCTTGGTCTATGCCTTCTATGACCAAGGCTTCAACTTTGGCAAGTTCCTGAAAAAGTACCCGGACTTCCGGCGCGACCTGACGGACTGTTTGATCGGCGACTTGGATCGCGACTTCACGGCCTTCTTTGAAGCGGTTGGCGAGAGCGCCAACATTCCGGACCCGTTGCCGCATGGCGGCCCACTGTTGTCCTGAGTCTTGGGCGCTCGACTTGGGGGGGCGTTGCCGACGGCTTCCGTATTGCCCGCGAGCTCTTATTCGCGCAGGAGTGAACGGACCTGATTCAGAGCGGCCGCCGCGTGAAGCGAGGAAAACTCAGCCCCACCTGCACGCAGAACCTCGGCGATCGCAATGCCAGATGGAGTTGCATACGGAAAGTGCCAGTACTCCAACCAAACTGCCGTCGTCAGAGGAGAGGCCCTCATGAGTTGCGATGTGTCATTAGGATTGCAGCCAGTATTCAGAAGCCACCCGGCCTCTACAGCGTTGCCGCTTTCGACCGCCAGGAATAAATCCATTCCCGATCCAAGCTGTACGGCAGCACGAGTATCTCGACTGAGGCATGTCGTGATCCACGCGAAGCCCAATGCCACGTGCGTGATCCAATTCTTGCCCATCGTCGTTTGCATATTGCTGCGAGGAGGTCGGCAGGTCGCTCGCAGGAACAACCCTAACTCAAAATGCGGTGAGCGATTTGCCGCTCCCTCCATTGGGGCAATATCTATGCCGGATATGGCAGGACCCCTCGGGCGTCTACGGCGGGGGTCCCCGGAGGTGCCCCATGTGAAATTCAGGTGACAATCCGAGCGCTCGGTCACCGCCTTCGCACTTTCGCGTTGGAGCGAAAGGCTCCTGTTAGCGCGAGCGGTTCGAGGGGGAGCATTCCCCCGCAATCACCTCTACGAGCCGGTCAGTTTCCTGTTAGAAGGCATCGAGCCGCCCGCGATGCGAGTATCATGCGTGCTGAACAAGCCGCCCTGCCATTCGGGTCACTGCTTGGCTTCCGTCGCCCACAACCAGAACGCTCTGGCACTGCGACTCGATCCTCTTCACGATCCCCTACCCTCCATGTCTGACGGCCCCGCCTTCCTCTCGTTTCAGCGGGCAAAGTTCAGGACTCGACTCCCCTTCGATCTTTTGTACACCCCGGGACATATGTGGCTTCGCAAGAGCGAAGGCGATCTGTGGCAAGTGGGCTTGACCCGCTTTGCGCAGCGTATGCTCGGGGAACCGGTCGACTTGGACTTCGAAGCAAAGCCGGATGCGAAGGTTCAGACCGGTGATGTCATTGGTTGGCTTGAAGGCTTCAAAGCAGTGACGGACTTGTTCAGCCCAATCGACGGGCGCTTCGCGGGTGGCAACCCGGCCTTCGACAAAGATCTGTCGTGCATCCACGATTCGATCTATGAGCGCGGATGGATCTTTTCGATCGAAGGCCAGCCGGGAAATGATTGCGTTGACGCCGAAGGCTACGCCGGATTTCTCGAAGTCAACATCGACCGCATGCTCGCCACGGACAGCGTGAAGCCCGAGCAAGCAGACAGCGCAGAGGAATCAGAATGACGGAAGCAAACACGAACAAGCCGGCACGCTACATCATGATCGGCGGCTTCTTGGGCGCCGGGAAGACGACGGCTGTGGGGCAACTCGCTCGACAGTTGACCGAGCAAGGATTGCGCGTCGGACTGATCACGAATGACCAGAGCTCGGGCTTGGTCGATACTTCACTGTTGCGCAGTCAGGGTTATTCGGTCGAGGAGATCGCGGGCGGTTGTTTTTGCTGCCGCTTCGATTCTTTGAGCGAAGCGGCGGAGCGACTGGAGGCTGACACGCGGCCCGAAGTATTTATTGCCGAACCTGTCGGTAGCTGTACCGATTTGGTCGCGACCGTCAGCTATCCGCTGCGCAGGATCTATGGCGAGCGCTTCACTGTCGCACCCTTGAGTGTCCTGGTCGATCCGGTCCGCGCCGAGCGCGTGCTCGGTCTCGGAATCGGCCGTTCCTTCTCCAAGAAGGTCATCTACGTCTACGAGAAGCAACTAGAAGAAGCGGATCTGATCATCGTCAACAAGTCCGACTCGCTGCCCGCGGATCGCGCGCAGGCACTTGTCAAAGCTCTCGAGAATCGCTTCCCGAATGCCGAAGTGATGTGCTGCTCGGCCCTCACCGGTGACGGCCTGCAACCGTGGTTCGATCGAGTCCTCGAGACCGAATGCGTGCTGCAACCGACGATGACCGTCGACTACCAGCTGTATGCCGAAGGCGAAGCCCTGCTCGGCTGGTTGAATATGACGGCACGCTTGCAAGCGGCCCACAACTTTGACGCCAACCAGCTCTTGCTCGACCTTTCTACTCGGCTGAAGAACGATCTTCAGGAGCGCGACCTCGAGATCGCTCACCTGAAGATGACGCTCGATTCCAAGGACGCGGGCGGGCAACTCGCCGCGCTCAGCCTGACGCGCAATGACGAAGAGATCGACCTGCGCGAGGCTTTGATCGATGGCGTGCACGAGGGACAGTTGATCCTGAACCTGCGTGCAGAAGCCGACCCGGGCCTGCTGCGAGAGCTGTGCGGGGCGGCACTCGATTCACTGCGCGGTGGAGAGGCGAAGCTCGAGCTGACAATCGAACACAGCGAACACTTCCGCCCCTCTCCCCCTGTCCCGACGCACCGACAAGTAATCAGTGCCACGGCCAGCGACGGAGGCGGCGAAGCGTGACAGAAGACAAGCGCCTCCTGTATTGCCACTGCGCATACGCCAAAGTCGTGCCGGCCAAGGTGAAGGCCGAGGTGCTCAAGCGCTTGGGCGCTTCCGGGCGCGACTTCGAAGCCGTTCCGGACCTCTGCGAAATGTCGGCGCGTAAGGATCCTGCACTTGCGGATTATGCCGGCGACGAGTCACTGCACATCGTGGCATGCTACCCGCGCGCGCTGCGCTGGCTGTTTCACGCAGCCGGCCACGAGCTAAAGGAAAGCATCGGCATCACGAATATGCGCGAGCAGACAGCGGACGAGATCGACCAAGCCTTGCAGTTGAGCGACCAGCAAGCGGTAGCGGGCCAAGAAGCTGCTGCCGTGCAAAGCTCCGAAGCGACCCAGTCCTCTGGCGCATCCAACCAGTCCTCCGGCACATCCAAAACAGGCGAAGCGACATCATGAGCGGAAAGCTGAAAGACGGCGGCCCGAGTGCACCCCTGCGACTCCTCGTTCGAGAGAACGAAGAGCAAGGCGGCATGGATGATGACGCGCGCTACGAATTGCTTGCGACGCTGCTCGAAGCGGGTCACCCATTCGATCGCCGCAGAGACGCGACGGGCTTGCGCGGCGAACGCCCGCTGGCCGTATTGCAAGACAGCAGCTTGAACGAAGTCGAGGGCTTGCCTTCGATCGCTTTGGATGGCGCGACCCCGACTGCGCTGCTGGAAAACATCGCAAACCTGCGCGAACAACGCTCGCTTCCTGCTCCCGGAGCCTGGACACCCTGGTTCCCGGTCATCGACTACGACCGCTGCACGAACTGCATGCAGTGCTTAAGCTTCTGCTTGTTCGATGTCTACGGAGCCGATTCCGAGGGCAAGATCGAGGTGCGCAACGAGGACAACTGCAAGACCAACTGCCCGGCCTGCAGTCGCGTCTGCCCCGAAGTTGCGATCCTATTCCCGAAGTACGCCAAGGGACCGATCAACGGCGACAAGGTGCGTGAAGAGGACATCAGCAAGGAGTCGATGAAGGTCGACATCACGGCCTTGCTGGGTGGCGACATCTATTCTTCACTGAAGTCGCGCAGCGAAGACGCACGCAAGCGCTTCTCTACCGAGCGTGACGAGTCCAAGGCTCTGCTCGAGCGCAAGCGTTGCTTGAAGGCCCTTGGCAAAGAACTCGACATTCCGGACGAAGTGCTGATGAGCTTGCCCTCCGCGGGCGAGATCGAAGAGCGAGCCCGCCGCGCTCATGAAAAGATGGAACGCAGGCGCGCCGTGTCGCAGACCGTCAAGGACCAAGCCCAGGTGCAAGAGAAGCGCACGCAGGAGTGGGATCTATGATGCTCTCGATGGCAAGTCGCATGCTGCGCACGACCGACAAGCGCCTGCTCTGGAAGTTCGCCTACAACTTCGGTTGGAAGGGCATGTTAAGCGTCAATCGCTTCAAGCGCCGACTCAAGAAGGGCCAAGTCTTCCCGCCCTTCCTATACGTATCGATCATCAACTCCTGCAACTTGCGCTGCACCGGCTGCTGGGTCGATGTCGCTTCGACACAGGAAAAGATCTCGCTCGAAGACTGGAACAAGCTGATCAATAGCGCCAAGAAGCACGGCAATCGCTTCTTCGGCATCTTGGGCGGCGAGCCCTTCTTGCATCCCGATTTGATCGCGATGCTCGAGGCTCATCCCGACTGCTACTTCCAAATCTTCACGAACGGTCAACCCATCGACGATGCGATGGCTGCCGAGCTGCGCCGCGTCGGCAATGCGACGGTGTTGATCAGCGTCGAAGGCTTCGAAGAGGTCAGTGATAAGCG
>JBLFWN010000190.1:0-8814 GCA_047611405.1 Planctomycetota bacterium
AAGGGCGCCCGAGGCTGCGACATGGAGCGCGTCGGTGATCGCATGAAGCTTTCGTTCGTCAACCGATCCCGTCCATTCATCCATGAAGAACTTCTTGAACTCCACTGAGAGAACGCAGGCAGATTCGGCGAACGCCTCATGTGTCCAGCGCGCACAGTTGCCGCCCTGGAACTTGACGTTTTCGCGGACATCGAGATGCCCGCCCGGAAATGGAAACCCGGCCAGGTCATCCATGAAACGACCGATGACCCGCTCCCAGATGGAGCGGTCCCGCATCGTGCCCGTTCCTATGTTTACCTGAGGGTTCTCGCTGGCATCAGCATGCGGACCGCGAGGACCGGAGCGCCGGTGGTTGTAGGAATGAAAGTCAAGCACAAGGAAGCGTCCATGCGTGGCCGCCATCTCGGCATACAGGGTCTCCAGCTCGCTGTAGAAGGTGTCGTAATAGGCGAGCGACCTTGTAGCGAGGGCATCCGGCAGCCCGTCGCCATTCCATATGCCAAGTCCCCACGCATCTTCACTCGTCCGGTACACAGCACGCTCTCTCGGCCGATTGAGGTCCGCCTCGAAACGAGAGTGGTGCAGCACGAGTCGGGTCGGTGCGATAGACGTCCACAGTCCGGTGTGGGGATCTTCCTCGCGTAGTCGTTCTGCATCAGACAGCGCAAGGTGTGGACGGAGCTCGTCGCGCATTGCATGACCGTTGTGAAGGGCAAGAGCTAAGAGCGGCTCATCTCCCTTTTCGAGGTCCCACTGAGTCGGTTTCATATCAGACTCCAGGCTGGCCAGATGTCTATGGCGCTAGAACGGGCCGGGCATAACCCGGGTCGAGAAAGGGGTCGGGGGAGGAGCTAACGGCGCGAACGCGCTATCTCAGAGGCTTCGGGTACTTCCGTGGCTTGGGGGCGAGTTCTTGCTCTGTGCCCTCTTGGCTGGAGTCCTTGTTGGGCTCCTTCGCCTCGCCCTCCGTCGCTGGGCGAACGCTCTTGTTCTCATCGGGGAGGGGGGGCGTTGAGGGCTTTGAGTCCGAGTCCTTCATGCGTCCGCTCTGACAGGAGGAGGTGCCTGTCTAGGTTGGTCTTCCCGACTCCGCGCCGCCCAGTCGCCGCGGAACACCGTCGGCGCATCGGGAACGTGCGTGGCTCATTGGGCGAACGGCGACGACCGAGGGCGCGGTCCACCGAGGTCCAGCGCACGTCCGCCACCGGGCGGTCGAGTCGAAACGTCTTCGAGCAAGTCGAGAGGAGGCTCATGGGTACTCTGGTCAAAGCACGGAGCATGCCAAGGCTCCCTAGGCGATGACCTCATCGTCCCTAACGTGCTGACTGGTAGAGGTTTAGGTGTTTGGCTTGCCCCGCCTTGGCCCTGATCCACCCCCTTGTAACGGGTGTGATATGCCGATAAAAACGGAGGAGGAATGCTGAAAAAGCAGCAAGCTTATGCTCTTGTGTGGCATCTAATGCTCCTCCGAATCCTCATCGCGACTCAGGACCCTCGTTACTCGCAGCGCCTCTGCGATCTCCTCGACGGGGAGGACGTCCTAATGACCCCGCTGGGCAAGGGGGAGCATCTCTGGGAGCGACTCCGCCACGAGGCGTGCGACCTGGTGGTCTTGGATGACCTCCTCTTGGGCGAAGGGCTCTCGGCAGCCCTCGCTGCCATCCGCGCTTTGCCGGACGCTCCGGAGGTCGTCGTGTTCTCCGAGAACGACGACCCCGCGCATCGAGCCGAGCTGCTAGCAGCCGAAGCCTTTGCAGTCGTCAATCCCGAGGTCTCACGCGAGGAACTCGTCGACGCGCTTCAGACACTGGTTGCGCGCAGGTCGGATCAGGCTCGCCTTGGCCTTCTCGCAGATCAGGCGAAAGACGAGAGCCGTCTCAGCGACTTCGCATCTACCAGCCCCGCGATGAGGGAGTTCCTCTCTCTGGTGCGGCGCGTCGCTGACTCGGATACGACGCTCCTCGTGCTTGGGGAGACTGGAGTGGGTAAGGAGTACTTGTCCCGAGCCATCCACGCGGAAAGCAATCGCTCAGATGGGCCTTTCGTGGCAGTCAACTGTGTGGCGCTCTCGGAAAGCCTCCTCGAGAGCGAGCTCTTCGGTCACGTCGAGGGCGCTTTTACGGGTGCCGTCCGGGCCCGCCGTGGCTACTTCGAGCTAGCCCACAAGGGGACGCTGTTCTTGGACGAAGTCGGCGAGCTCACACCTCTGCTGCAGGTCAAGCTGCTGAGAGTGCTCGAGGAGAAGCGCATCCAGCCGGTTGGAGGCGAGGAAGAGATCGAAGTCGATGTGCGCATCATTACCGCCACGAACCGTGACCTGGCGAAAGAAGTACAACAGAAGCGGTTTCGTTCCGACCTCTACTACCGCTTGAGCGTCGTTGCCCTCGACGTGCCTCCACTTAGGGTGCGGCGCGAGGATATTCCCGGTCTGGTGGAAAGCAATGCGGAACACTTTCAGCTGACCATGAACCGGACCGCCGGGGTGGTACGCGAAGACGCGATGGAGCTCCTCTCCAACTACAGCTGGCCGGGTAACGTGCGGGAGCTCATCAACGTGATGGAGCGAGCTGTGCTCCTATGCGAAGGAACAGAGATTACCCCGCAGGATCTTCCTCCCGAAATTAGTTGTGAGGAGGAGCCACTCCTCTTGCGGTCGGTGGGCATGCGGGTCACTGACGGTACAGCGGCGCCAAGCGAGAGCCTGCTGGACCAGCCCTTTCGAGATGCCCGCAGGCAGGTCATCGAGGCCTTCGAACGCCATTACATTGAAAGCCTCCTGCAGCGCAGTCACGGGCGCATCAAGGACGCTGCACGTATTGCAGGAATTAACACCAGGTCTCTTTACGATAAGATGCAGCGGCTGCGCATTCGCAAGGAATACTACAAGCTCAACGAGCCGCCGATGGGGGACACATGAGACACACGGATGCCTGAGCAACTCATAGAGATTCTAGTTCCGAGTCCCTGCCAGGACCGAGTCGGTCAGGAGTGTCAGCAGGGCGTTTGCGGCTACGCTGCGTCACAGGATCGTAGTCAACAGCAGGTTGGGGTCCTTCAGAAGCGCATGGACTCTCGATGCCGCAGGGTTACCTCCCTCGGCATCCGCCTCGAGCTGCGATCTTCCGAGGCCGAGCAGCGCGAGGTTCAGGCCGGAAAACGTCGCCGAATGCAGGAGGCACACGACAACTCCAAGCCAGGTCAACTTCTCCATCTCACGGCGGCTCCTCTCGAGGGATCGGGATGGTTCGTTCAGCGCCACAAGGGTGGCGCCTTCCACGCCCCGACGGAACCGCAGAGGTATGGCAGATCACGGGACCCAGCCGAAGGCCCCGGGCACAGTCAACCCAGAGGAAGGCGGCTTATTTGCAGCAGGAGACTCGACCTATGAATACTCAAGAGACCGTTACCTCCCTCAAGAGAACTGTTGGTGCCGCGATACTGAAGCCGCTCGGCTTCATGCGTCGCAAGCACGTCGTTCCGGGTGCGCGACCCGGAGTCGACCATCTACCGGAGGCCAGTGCACCTCCTCAGGAGGGGAGAGTCTCGATCACCTGCGTGGACTATGGTCCCGAACTTCATAGCTCCTTGGAAGTCGATGATCTCGATGACTTCCTAGGGCAGGAGCGGCCCAAAGGGGCCGTGGTTCGATGGATCAACGTGAACGGGCTGCACGCGTACACCATCCGCCGCCTGCAGGAGGTCTACTCCTACCACTCCCTGGCGGCTGAAGATGTTCTTCATACGACGCAGAGACCGAAGGTAGAGTCCTTCGACAATCACCTTTTCATCGTTGCTCGGATGTTGATGGAGGTCGAGGGCAAGCCCACGGTAGAGCAGGTGAGTTTCATTCTGTTCGAGGGTACGCTCATCACCTTCCAAGAGCGTCCCGGAGACGTTTGGGGCCGCGTCCGTGCTCGCGTCGGTGCCGCGGGCTCGCGCCTACGGAAAGGCGGCAGCGGCTATCTCGTCTATACGCTCCTCGACGCGCTGGTCGACAACTTCTTTCCAATCTTGGAGCACTACGGCGACGCGCTGGGTGAGATCGAAACACGAGTTCTCGAGAAGCCGACAACGCAAGAGCTCCAGCGCCTGTACCTGCTGAAGCAGGAGATGACCCTTCTTCGTCGAATGATCTGGCCCACAAGGCAGATGATCGACGAGCTTCACAAAACAGAACGAAAGGAGATCGATAAGAAGACCAGGATCTACCTGCGTGACGTCTACGACCACGCCTTCCAGGTAATGGACATCGTCGAAGCCTATCGTGAAACCGCCAGCAGTCTGACGGATCTCTATATGTCGTCTGTCGCTAACAGAATGAATGAGGTCATGAAGGTTCTTACCATCATGGCGAGCGTCTTCATCCCGATTACGTTTCTCGCGGGGGTCTTCGGCATGAATTTCGAGCACATCCCAGGGCTCAGCTGGCGGTGGGCCTACGCCACCTTCTGGGCCGCGTGCCTTGCAACGACCGCGGGGCTAGTATTCTACTTCCGGCACAAGGGCTGGATTGGCAAGCAGAGCGTTGACCGCTGATCGAAGTGGCTGAGCGAAGGTAACTACGATGCACATGCACCCCCTCTTGCCCGCGCTAGTGGCTTCGATCGTTGTCGTCCTCCTGGTGGGCGCGGTGGTCCGGCGCTTTGGCCAACCGCACGTCATCGCCTACTTGATCGTAGGCGTCATTCTCGGCCCGTCGGGGATGGCGCTATTTGAGGGCGAAGCGGTCGCTCTCGTCGGTGAGTTCGGCGTGATCCTGCTGCTCTTCTTTGTTGGGATGGAAGTCGATTTGACCCGCCTGGTGACGGGCTGGCGCGTCTCGGTCATCGGCACCGTTCTGCAGGTTGCTCTGAGCGTCGCCGCGGTCGCGATGATCGGCCTGTGGTTCGACTGGCCTTGGCCGCGCTCGGTACTGCTCGGCTTCGCCATCAGCCTCAGTAGCACCGCGCTGGTCGTGACGATGTTGCGGCAGTGGAAGGAGATGGACACCGAGGCCGGCCAAGACGCCATCGGGGTTTTATTGGTCCAGGATGTCGCTCTTGCCCCGATGCTGATCGTCGTCGGGCTCCTTGGAGGATCGTCGCCGTCCGCTTCACTTCTCGTGCTGCAGCTCGTTGGAGGGATAGGAGTCGTGCTGCTGGTTACGACTCTCGTCCGCAGGAAGACCATACGATTACCATTCGGTGAGCTTCTGCGTCGCGACCACGAGCTTCAGCTCTTCGCTGCTCTCCTCCTCTGCTTCCTCTTCGCCTGGGTCACCGGCGTTTGCGGACTGTCGACGGCTCTTGGCGCCTTTGTTGCGGGGCTGGTTGTTGCCTCGGCGAAGGAGACCGAGTGGATCCATCGCAATCTCGAGCCCTACCGCGTCCTCTTCGTAGCAGCCTTCTTCGTCTCCATCGGGATGTTGGTAGACCTTCCGTTCTTAGTCGAGCACTGGCGGCCGATCTCGGCACTCGTGCTGGCCGCCTTCCTGACGAACACCATGATCAACGCAGGGATCTTGAAGGCGCTGGGGCGGAGCTGGCGGACCAGCGTCTACACGGGAGCGCTCCTGTCACAGATCGGCGAGTTCAGCTTCGTCTTGGCGGCGGTGGGCAAGGACGTCGGCATCATGACCGACTTCGGCTACCAGATGATCCTCGGCGTGATCGTCGGCACCCTTATCCTCGGTCCTGCCTGGATCGGCGTCTTGCGGCCCTTGCGGGGGCCCAGCGCGCGTGGGACAACCGAGTAAATCTCTGCGTTAACGCGTATGGCAAGTTTCTACGAGCGCCGACTCAGTGGCAATTTGCTGCCATCTTCAGGGCCATCTTCAGGGCCATCTTCAGGGCCATTGAATGCCCTTGATTGTCCTTCACCAAAGCCCCGGCCCATCTCCGGATTCTTCGTAAATCTCTGCCAGATGTTCACTTGCCTCCGCGTGTCCCGCCTAGTCACCGTTTGACTCCTCACCCTGTTCCCGCTTCCTAACCCGGGGGCCGTGGGTTCGAAGTGCCGGGCGTACCACGCCGCAGCGCGATGGTGAATCCGCGCGGTGTCAGCCTTGAACAGCGGGAAGCCATCAACGAGGACTTCATAGTGCAAACACGTCAACGAGATCGCCGAACGAGTCGGCAAAGAGCCCGGCATTCGGCCCCAGGTAGAAGATAGCCGATGGAAAGGGCGCCGAGTTCGTGGCGGAGCCGAACTTAAGCCGCCCGTAGATGAAGCACCGCGGTAGGCGCGAAGTCCCGAAAACCATCGTGTATCCGTCCGGGCGGGCACGAGGGCAAGCGCCTCGGGCACGTCCCCAGTCCTATAACTCTCGTCGAGTCGGCGAGTCCACTCGTGTATCGTCCGCCCGTACGGTGGGTTCAGGAACACGCGCCCATTCCATGTCTTCGAGAGCCCGTCGTCCTGGAGGGTGTAGTGAAGCCTTGCTGGCACGTTGGGGGTACGAGCGTCGTTGGAGCACGGGTCGAGATCGATGGAGCCAAGCAGCGCCAGTGCACGTTTGAGGATTGGCTTTGGCGTATTTCATTGATCGGACTCAGACGAGAAGTGGACTGCCGATCCGTCTGCTCCGGATTCGTTGCGCTCAGACTCTGACGAGAGGGCGTGAAGGGCCCTTCGGATACTTGAATGCGAAACGCGTTTCGCATCCTGGGAGGGGAGGACTTGGTACTCACGAGCGAGGCGGATGTAGTTTTGCGCCATGCGAGTCGAGAACTCGCAGTTGGTACGGACCCACGCGAGTGAGCCACCGTGCTCGACATTCTCGCGCACTCTCAGGAGGAGCTTAACGGCCTCGACCGCGTGACGTAGAGCCTTCGCCAAGCCGTACGTGGGCGAGCCGGTGCTCGTTGTTGATACTGGCTGCGAGCTCCGCTTCTATCCGGCTCGCCGTCATCGGCTGCTGCGCCATGCCCGAAGAGAGGCGATGCCGTGACGGTCCTCCTTGCTACCCGGGGCTCACCGGCAGTCGCATTTGGATAGAAGTTACAAATAGGGGGCGGAGTGCTATTCGAGGGCGGAACTAGAAAGTCGCAAGGTGTCCGTCGCCCCGAGGCTGACTCTCCCCGCCGTTCCGCTGGAACTCCATCTGAGGCAACGGCTTAGCTAGTATGGACATCGAGTCCGACGAATCTCGAGGTTTGGACTCGGAGTCGGTCCCCTGCAGCCCGCGTGTTAGGACTTGGACGGTGTTCGCCACCTCCGAGCCCTCGGCGAACTCGGGCTGGAGAGGGGAGGAGAGCGCGCCGTCCCTGAGTGCCGCGATGTGACTTCGAACCGATAGGAGACGTCTCACGAATTGCTCACGAGTTGTGCGGCACTGGCTGGCACGGAACGGTCAACGCCCGGATTCTCCGTCCTGCCGTAACTGGCCGCCGCATCACGCGTTGGTACGGGAAGGACCGCTTGCGCTATCCTGTCGGAAGCGAATGGGGTGCAGAGGTCGGAGGTTCAAATCCTCTCGCCCCGACCAATTATCCTTCGCGGATTACCGCGAAGGATAATTGCATATATATGGCTCAACGGCTGACGCCGTTGATGCGATCGGGAGGGGACGCCCGGATGGAGTGGGGCGGCGTCAACGGCTGACGCCGTTGACGCCGTTGACGCGAGGGGGCGCGGCGGGAGGAGTGACGCTACTGGGATCCGAGTGCATCTAGGAGTTCCTTGTGGGCGTCTTTTTCAGCTAGAGCCACGCTTGCTTCGACCTTGCCGTCTAGGCTGAGGATGTAGATGCCGGGGATTGGGACGGTGGTGCCATTGCCGAGGACGCAGCCTGCTGGGGTGCCGGAGGCCACGCCGCCTTGGTCCTTGTACTGCTCGCCTAGGAAGAAGTAGGCATGGGGGCGACGGATGATGATGCGGATGTAGGCTGCGCTCGCCGTGACGATGCCAGGGTCATTCAGGGTGGCCGAGAGTGCACGACTCTCGAAACGGGTGGAGGGTCATCAGGTTTCCGCACCGGATAGTCCGACGAGGACTCTCTTCTTCTTGGCGCGCGCTTCTCCGAGGGCTTGGGGGAGTTGGACAAGGCCCGAGTAGTGCCACTTGAAGCGTGGACCCCGAGCCAGGGATTGCTCACCGCCACCGAGGGTAACCAGGGCCTCGTGTTTCTCGGGGCTGCCGGGGCGCTTGTAGGTCAGGGTGACTTGGTCGCCTGGTTTCGAGGTGCTCAGGAAGTCCGAGATGTCGTCGGCGCTGTAGAGCTCGTTGTCGCCCAGGCGCACTAGGACATCGCCTGGCTTGATGCCTGCCTTGGCCGCTGCGCTGTCTTGCTCGACATCTGTGACGAGTCGACCGCGGATGCGAACCTTGTTGGTGAGCTCGAGGGAGGCTGCGACCTCGTGGGAAGGGACGGCGGTCTCGACTCCCAAGGACGCGGACTTCTGCGTCTTGCCGATCATCGCATCCACTCGCTTTAGGAATGGCTCGGGCTCTTCGAATGCCTTGAGACGGTCGACTATCAGGCCTTCGGAATTCACGAAGAATACGTCGGGGATCGAGGTGACCTTGAAGGCCTCGGCTAGCTCGGGGTGCTTGTCGAGGTCGACGTAGATGAGCTCGACCCCGATGAGTGCCCGGACAACCCTAGGGTCGCTTAGCGTCTGCTTCTTGAGTCGAATGCAGGGTGCGCACCAGGTGGCCCAGAAGTCGACGATGATCGGCTTGCCTACCGATCGCGCCGCATGGAATGCCGCTGCGAAGCTGCCCGACGCATCTGAGAACAGGGGAGCAGGGTAGGGAGAGAAGCCTGTCTGGTGCTCGGCTTGCTTCGATGGCACTTCCTGCACGCCATAGTCGAGCGCAGCGATTATGGCCGCT
>JBLFWN010000191.1:0-8801 GCA_047611405.1 Planctomycetota bacterium
GAGGTCTGGCGCCTCGACGACCTCGGCCCCAGCTACTCGGGGCCTGTGGCGGATAGCGAGCGAGTCTTCACGACCTCTACAGAGGAGAATGGGTTTGAAGTTGTTCGCGCGCTCGACCGAGCGACGGGAAAGGAACTCTGGCGCCACCAGTGGTCCGGCGCGATGACGGTTCCATTCTTCGCCGCGAGCAATGGATCATGGATCCGCAGCACACCGACCCTTGACGAGGGACACCTCTACGTTGCGGGCATGCGAGATGTGCTTCAGTGCCTGAAGGCCGAATCGGGAGAGGTACTCTGGTCGGTCGATTTCACAGAGCGGTTCGAGTCAGACCTGCCCCCCTTCGGCTGCGTTTGCTCACCGATGGTCATCGGTGATGCACTCGTCATTCAAGCTGGCGCCGCTGTCGTGATGCTGAACAAAATCACGGGCGCGACGATCTGGCGGGCCATGGTTGACGATGGCGACATGATGAGTGCGGGTGCGTTCTCGTCACCCATAAGAGCAACGATTGCCGGTCGTGAGCAACTGATCGTTCAATCAAGGACCGCACTCGCCGGGCTCGACATCCAATCAGGTGAGGCGCTCTGGTCTACTCCGGTCAAGGCGTTCCGCGGCATGAACATTCTGACTCCCATCGTCCGCGGAGACTCGGTGTTCACCTCCACCTATGGCGGCAGGTCACAGCTGTTCGCTATCGAGGTAGACGATGACGGACTCATGGGCGTGACCCCAAGCTGGAATGCACCGGTTCAGGGGTACATGTCTTCCCCAGTCGTCATCGATGACCATGCGTACATCTTTGGTCGCAACAATCGCTTCGCCTGCGTTGATCTCGAGAGAGGAGAAGAGAAGTGGACATCCTCCCCGACCGGAGACTCCTACTGGTCACTCGCCTATCAGGGTGACCGGATCCTGGCTCTCTCGGACACGGGCCGCTTGAGAATGCTGAAGGCAACCCCCTCCGGCTACGAAGTCATACAAGAGCGCGACCTAGTCAACGATCAGAGTTGGGCTCACATTGCCCCTGTTGGAAATCAGCTCTTCGTGCGCGCTCAAGAGTCACTAATTGCCTTCGAATGGCAGAAGCCCTGACTCGCTAACCGCTTCATGGGAGTACTCAGCCAAGAATGCTTTCACCCTGAGCTTCTTGGCTGTGTTTGCGCTAGTCATGTACCGGACCTTCCCGAAGATCTCGCGCTCCGGGCCCCAAGCACGATCGTACTTCCCTAGGGTCCACATGATTCCGGACTGCGAGTTGGGGTCTCTTCCATCGAGCGCATACTTGTTGTTCAGCTCGACCATTGCCTCGTAGGCAGCTTCTGGACTCGAGCTCCACTTCAGGATCTTCTTGCCCCACAGCATTCTGAGGTAGCCGTGCATCCAACCTTGGGTCCGCAGTTGGGTCTGACAGCAGTTCCAAAGCTTGTCATGAGTCTCCGATGCATCGAGGGCAGCGAGGTCGTAAGTATGTGCACGTACATCTCGACGATGCTCGTCTAGGGTTTGTCGAGCCCAAGCCGGAAGGGAACCGAACTCGTCGAAGTGGGCATCGTTTGTCGCTGCATTTAGCCCGAGCTCACGCCATGTGACAAGCTGATCCAGGAAAGCCTCGGCCGTTGGGCTCAACCCCCACCAACCCTCACGACGAGCCTTTCTCGTTGGATCTATCGAATCGACAGACCAACTCTCAGCGGCCGTGATCCGAGCGAAGACCTCATGCGGAGAGGTGTGGCCAAAGTGAAGGTACGCTGAGAGACCGCTGGTCGATCCAGCTTCGAGCTTGTTGCGACTCTCGAAGTACCCATCGAAGCCGGCTGAAATGAATTGAGAGAGGCGTCTTTTCCCACTGACGTGGCCACCGTGGAGGGAAACTGCTGGGACGCTATGGTCGATGGGGAGTTCGGCCAGGACCCTAGCGGTGTGATCCAGATCACTGATCGGGAAGGCGGGCCAGCGCTTTAGTATGTGTGCGGGGATTGCTCTTAGTCTCGGCAACTCCAGCGCTCGAAGTGGCTCGCGACTAGGGAGTGCACTTAAGTGCTCGATAACATTGCCGTGCCAGTATCGGCGAAAGTCGACAGCACGAGAGAAAGCTCTGCTCGTAGCCCGGACAGGCATGAGACCGTTCGAGTCAATGGCCTCAAAGCGAACCGAGACATCAAGCCGGGCACTGGCTAGCATTCTCGGCAGGAAGAACGCTGGCGTATCATCTGTGATAACGGCACAGGCCTCGTGTGCCAGGGCTGCAAGCAATCCCTTGCCCTGACCCTTGCTTCGCTCCACATAGGGGAAATACGTGATCGGAGCCTTCCCGAAGGAGGCCTGATTGGCTCGCATGCCCTGCAGGATGAACTGGTGAATGCGATCACTGGCCCAGCGATAGTCGATGCGTAGCGCTTCCAGCACGAGCAGCGGTTTGCGCACTTCTCGCGCGAGGTGTATTGCTCGATCTAGCCCATAGTTGAATCGCGGGCGACGGCACGCAGTCATCCAATAGAGCACATACGAACCACCCGTTCGTACTGGCTCATCCCACAGAGTCCGGATCCGCGACTCGGGAACCCTAGTCTTTCGTGTCATGCGAATGGCGTCTGCTCAGGCGTGATTCCGGAGCATCAGTTCCTTGGGGTGCGGGTCGAAGTACAGTTGGCCCTGAAGGTATTCGATGCCGTGCTTGTTCACGTTGAACTTGATCAACGTGAGCGGAACGATGAGCGGTAGGAGCCCAAGTCTGTAGTCCTCGATCGCGTCGAGAAGCTCTCGCTTCTCGCGCGATTCAAGGCAGTCCTTCAGGTAGCCCATTGCGTGCTGTAGCACATTAGTGTGCTTCTTTTTCGTCGCACGCGTCTGGAGGCACACTTGAAACTCGTGTTCATAGCCGGCGAACAATTCGGCATCTGGAATCGAACCAGTCGAGCCTACAAGAGTCCCCAAGCGGCGATAGCCCCCTTCGTCATGAGCTCGCAGGAGGAGTTTGTGAGCCGTGTGGAATTCGACCAGTCGCCTACGGGTCAGGCCTTTCGACACTGCCAATCGCCATCGGTTCCGGCACAACACGCGCTCGATGAAACTTTCTCTCAGTACGGGGTCGTTCAGTCGGCCTTCTTCTTCGATCGGAAGATAGGGGTGCATTTTCATCAGCTGGGTTGCGAACAGTCCGGCGCGCCGCCGATCCGACTTCATCCCGTTGCGGTAGACGTTGATGCGCTCCATGCCACATGATGGAGAGCTCTTCTTGAGCACATAACCGTCGATGCCAAGGGCGTCTAGTTCGCGAATCTTCGGCTCGGCATAGGCGTTCATCCGATCCGTGAAGTCTTCTCCGGTCGAAGGCGCTACAAGCCGTTCTTCGCCAGTGTCATCTGTGATGCGGATCGATGGGCGGGGGATGGTCATTCCCATCCCGACCTCTGGGCAGGTCGCGACCCACTCGACCCAGGGTCCCAGTCCCTCGACCACAAAGCGGCTCCTTGTATGGCCTCCGTCGAAGCGCACCTCTTGCCCTAGGAGGCACGAGGAGACGCCCAACCTGAGTGGTTCGTCATCATGATGCCAGTTGCGCCAGCAACCGTTGCTAGAGGCAGAATTCATTTCGTGATTGATTCATGGTTTTTCCCTCGTCGCGATCGTTACGAGCACGCCTATCAAAGAGACAGGCCTGCACCAGGTATCCAATGCGAAAGCTAAAAGAAGTTGCCCGCATTGGACACATCACTCCCATTGAGTGCAGCTTCAATGTGTTCGGATCTGTACGCAAAGATACGCTGGACATCAGGCCGAACGAAGAACCGATTGACCAGGCTCCCTCCAAGAATGGAGTACTCGACATGATCCTTCATCAACACGCCAGCACTCGAAGGTTCGAAGCTGTGCCGGTGTACCCAGCTCCGGTACGGACCTCGGATCTGTCGATCGACGAACTCGAAGGGTGGGTTCCAGCTCTCAATGATGCTGCGCCAACGAAGTGGGATTCCATGCAGCCGAAGCTGATAGTCGATAGTGGTGCCTTCCCGGATGGTCTCCGTGGAGGCTTTCAGAACTCGGAAGTGGAGCCAAGGCGGAGTGAGCGCCTCAAGATTATTCGGATGAGAGAAGAACTCGAACACGCTGTCGATGCTTCTCCCAATCCACTGCTCGCTCTCCAGAACGAACGTCTTCTTCCTGTTTGACAGAGCGATCATGAGTCTTGACCAAGGAGAGCTTCCAAGGCGCTCTCGAGCTTGGGATACTCGAACTCGAATCCTTGAGTGAGTAGTGCAGCGGGCTGAACTTGTGCACTAGCCAGTAGTAGTTCATTGGCCATGCGACCAAACAAGATTCGAGCTACCAGCGCCGGCATTGGAGCGATGGCGGGCCGTCGTAGTTGCTTGGCTAACGCTCTCGTGAACTCGCGATTCCGAACTGGACTCGGGGCCACTGCGTTGACGGGGCCTGAGAGGTTTTCGTCATCGATGGCGCGACAGATAACCGAGACTAGATCGTCGATGTGGATCCAGCTCATGAACTGTTGCCCGCTGCCAATGCGACCACCAGCTCCCAGCTTGAAGGGCAGGAGCATCTTCTTGAGCGCGCCTCCTTCGCGAGCAAGCACGATCCCAAGCCGGAGGTTGACGACTCGAATTCCAGCCGCCTTGGCCGGCTCCGTGGCTCGCTCCCACTCGTCACACACTTCCGCAAGGAAGCCGGTCCCGGTTCGTGAGCTCTCTCGCAGCACTTCATCGCCCGAGTCGCCATAGAAACCGATTGCAGAGGCGGAGACCAGGACAGAGGGGGGCTTCGGTAGCGCTGCCAGTGTCTCGGCCAAGAGTCGGGTACCTAGAACTCGACTCGAGCGAATCGCCAGCATTTTGCGCTTGGACCATCGACCTTCGGCGATGCTCTCTCCTGCCAAGTGAACCACCGCATCAGAATCGATTGCATCGCCATCGATGAGTCCGCGGCTCGGATCCCAGGTGACATCAGATCCAGCATTTTGTGAGCGCACCAGGCGCGTGCTCGGCCTGTTTCGAGCTGCCAGGCCTCTCCGCAGGGCGCGGCCCACGAGTCCCGATGATCCGCTTACCAAGATCGTGCGAGACCTAGTAGGAGTGGTGCGGGAAGCGGTCTGATCGGATTGGGATTCTTGCAGCTGGTTCATGTCTTTGTTTCCTTACACAGACTTTCGTGCCAGAGCCGCCGCTGGATGCACTCGTGAGGCCGCAATGCGATGAAAACGAAGCCAAAAATCAGAGTATCTCGACCGGAGGCTTGAGCGCCTTCCATATCAAACTACGACTCGTTCGCGAGGTGCGGCGTCGCTCGCAACGCCGACCGAAAGCCCAAACAAGAAACCAGCCCGTCGGCGGTTACGCGCGACGGGCTGGTTTATGCTCCCCAGCACAGCTCTCAGCTATGCCTGATTGAGCGGATGCGAGCCGAAGTCCGAACGTGGCCCTTGCCGAAAATCCATCGGACAGCTCCAGCTTGCCCTGGCGTTGAAGTGTGCTCGCGAGGTGAGTTTGCTGTCTAACACGGGAAGCCAATCACTCGTCCAGCGTGCTGATCTAGTTCTCAGAGCAGGCCTTTGCTCCAAACGCCTCGGGCGGGCAGGACACCAGCAGCCCGGACCCTGGCGGTCGATTCAGTCCGTTTGGGTGTAATTGATGGTTATTTGATAGGTATAAAGAGACCTCTTGCGTGTCTGTCTGCCTCCTCGCCCGCAATCGGATCGACGTATTACAACGGGCCTCAAGGACTGCCCAATGCTGGTCGATAGTTCCGGAGCGTCTACATGGTCGACGGCCCCGCGGAATGCTTCGAGCAACCCTCGATTCCCGGCTCCGCACAAACCGTCATCCAGCCAAGGACACGCGCACCATCCGACTCCAAGCACGCGTAGCGGGCCCGCCTTCATGCAGACCACCCTGGTATCAGACCTCTTCCTGACGGACTCTTTCCTGATCAAAGGGAACGTCGAGAACAAGTACACACGACTGTCCAAGTTGATGGATGAGCATCGCAAGTACTTCCTGAAGATACGCGACTGCACGCTGATCGATCTCGTGTCGAAGGACCGCATCCATACACCTCTGCTCCACATGAACGTGGACGAAGTGATCATGGCGCATGAGTTCCTGGATGAAGCAGGAGATGGCGCACGTGGAACTCTGGCCAAGGACCAGGGCGAAGACCTGCAGAAGGTCCGCATCTTCTACACCGGCAGCGTCAATATCGAGTTGGCGGGAGAGATCCGCCCGAGCGCGTACGAGATCAGCGACAAGGCGACCCGGCGTTTCTTCGTGATGCGCAACCCGCAGTTGCGCGGCTTCAAGCACAAGGGTGACAGCGAATTGAAGGCTCTGCTCGACCTCGATTACGTGATTCTGAACAAGGAACGCGTCGCGTACTTGTACGACTTCAATTAAGCGCGCTTCCTCGCGGCGACTACTCCGCGTTGAGCATCCAAGTCGAGAAGGATTCCAGGAAGGCCTGGAATGCGGCTCGCTCACTCTCTGGAAAGCGGTCTTCTCGAATTGCTTCGTCGAGTGCACGATCGAAGCACGCGAGCCACGTGGCTCGCGCCTTTTGATCGATCTCGAACGGAATGTGGCGCTGCCGCATCCGCGGCGGCCCATAAGTCTCCGAGTACAGCGGCGGGCCGCCCATCAGCTGGATGAAGAAGGCGCCTGACTTGCGGGATGCCGCGTCTAGATTTGGCGGGAACATTTCCCGTATGTCGCTCTCACCGAGCTCGCGATACAGGCTCGTAGTCAGGTCGAAGACGCCCTTCTTGCCGATCTGATCAAAGATTGCCTGTGGCGGTCGCGGGCCCTGCGGTGGGCCGCCAGGAGGGATGAAGATAGGTCGAATGCGGGGAGCAGGTGCCATGCACGCAGCCTACTCGGGCGAAGGAGCCTAGGCGACGACCGCTGGCAAGACTCCGTGTGATGTTGCCTACGCAACAGCAGGCGAAGGCCACGAGCAGGCTGGCGGCGCCGCGCGCAGCGGCCTACTCTGCGACGCAGAACGGTCGGGCCCACCGCCCGCCGCAGAGTGTGCCACGAGGAACCTCATGACCCGCGTCGATCAGTTCGAGAGCGTCTTCCGCTCGGCCGATAAGCCCCTCTTTCCATACCAGCCACACGAGTACGCACGCGTGATGCTCGTCACCGATTTGGCCCCGGAACCGGCCGCGGCCTATCAGGGGATGTTGGCGGAGATCCTGCCGCCGTCGGCTGGCTCCGGTGGCTGGCTAAACATAAGTGGCGAGAGGACGCGCGACCTACCCGCGATTCTCGACGAGATTCGCGGCTTCGGTCCCGACCTCGTGTGCACTTATCGCAATCTGCACAGCGAAGCGTGGCGTTGGCCTTACAGCCTGGGCGAAGCAGTCGACGTATTGACGCAGGCGACAGGCTTCCCTGTGCTCGTTCTCCCGCATCCCGAAGCGGGTCGCGAACACGAGCACGCGATGCAGAACCTCGATCAGGTCATGGCGCTCTCCGACCATCTGGCGGGCAGCGCGGCGCTCGTAAACGCGGCTCTAGGCTTTGCCGAGTCCAGTGGCAAGTTGTGGTTGGCGCACGTAGAGGATGACGCCGACTTCGAGCGCATCATGACTGCCATCAGCAAGATTCCAGCCATCGACACCGACCTGGCACGTGAGTCGCTGATGGCCCAGCTATTGAAGGAACCGCACGACTACATCACGACCTGCCGCAATGCGATTGGCGCGGCGGGTTCCAAGGTGTCCGTAGAAGAGATCGTTGTCGCGAGCCATCGACTGGAAGAGTGCAAGCGCCTCGTGCTGGAGCACAAGCTCGACTTAGTCGTGATGAACACTAAGGACGAAGATCAGTTGGCGATGCACGGTCTAGCTTATCCGCTCGCGGTCGAGTTGCGCGAAGTCCCTCTGCTGCTGCTGTAGGCACCACGATGATGAACACAACCATGCTCGCCTGCTTGCCGTCCGCGATGATTGAAGAGGGCCACGCCGTCCCGCTCTCTGTCACCCTCACCTTCAGTGCATTCTTGGTGGGCTTGATCACCTGCCTGGCGCTCGAGGAGAAGCTGCACGCCAAGAAGTCGGTCATCGTTGGCGTCTTCGCGGTCGTGACCTTGTTCCTGGGTGGTGTGTTCCACATCTTGCCGTCCGGCCCCATGCTGTTCGCGGGGCACGAGATGCATATGCCGATCTACATTCCCAGCATCGACTGGGAAGTGATCGCGATCATCTTGGGCTCGAGTCTGTTTGTCGACGTGACATCGAAGTCGGGCCTGTTCACGTGGATCGCGCTGAAGCTGACGAAGTCGTCGGGTGGCGATCCGCTGAAGCTCTTGATCTCGTACGGCTTGATGACGGTCGTCTTCTCGGCCGTGCTGAACAACGTCACGGCCATGATTATCGTTGGCTCGTTGACGGGAGTTTCGCTGCGGCGTTTGGGTCGCACCGATTTGATGCTGGGTTTCCTACTGACCGAAGGCCTGTTGACCAACATCGGTGGTCTCTTGACGTTGATCAGCTCGGTCCCGAACATCATCGTCGGCACGACCGCGGGCATTTCGTTCGGGCAGTTCTTCGTCGTCGCTAGTCCCTATGTGGTCGTTGCAACGGTGCTGACCTTGTGGATGGGTGCCAAGCGCTTCAAGATCAAGCGCTTCAGCAGCGATGCCGAACGTGAAGAGGCGGCTGAGCTCGTCGCCGGCTTCGATGAAAACGACGGCATCGAGAGCCCCTTCTTCTTCAAGTTCGGCGCGCTGATGCTGGTGCTGTTCATCGGCGTAATCGCGACGGCATCGGTCCTGCCGTACATTCGCGA
>JBLFWN010000192.1:0-8618 GCA_047611405.1 Planctomycetota bacterium
ACCTTGGAGGCGATCCCGGACGCTTGCGGTTGCGGGCGCGATTGCGGACGCGCCGGCGGCGTAATCGCTTGCGGCTGCGGAGCCGCAGCGCGCGCGTTCGCACTGCCCGACCCCATCACAGGATTGCCCATCCAGTTGCTGCTCGGGAAGGCATCGCTGCCTTGCGCTGCCCTACCGGATGCCGACGCTGCGCCCAACGCAGGATCGCCCGGCATACCGCTGCCGCGCGGAGCGGGTTGACCCGTCATCGCCGACGCACGCTCGTGCGCTTTGCGATCCATCTCGGACCAATCCCGACGCGTCTGAGCGACACGCTTGAGATTGACCATGTGCTTGGCCGTTATGTTGTCCGACGTAATGTTTCCCGCCTGCGGTCCGCAACCGAGGCTCATGGCCGGCATCAAGTTCGTGCTGAAACCAACCGCGCCCTGCGATGTTGGTCCATTGACGACGATGCGGCTGGCGGGCTTCTCCAAGAAGAATGCCTCGAGCACCGCCTCATCACGTGCGTGAATGCCGAGCGTGTGACCCAAGCCGCCGAAGTGCAGCAGCTTCATGCTGACCTCGCAGCCTGCGCGCCAACCGTCGACAATATGGACGGACAGCAGCGGGCACAGGATCTCGATCGAGAGCGGCCACTCTTTGCCGACTCCCCCCTGATGCGCAAGCAACACGCTAGTTGATTGCGGTACATGGAAACCGGCGGCAGCCGCAATTTTCCAAGGGTCGAGACCGACGACATCGGCGTTCATGTGCCCATCGGTATTGCAGAAGGCGGCCAGCTGCTGCGTCTCTTGCTCATTGCAGAGATGCGCGCCGCGCGTCTTCAACTCGGCCAATAAGGCGTCCGCAATCGGCCGATCCAGCACGAGCGCTTGCTCGGAACAGCACAAGGTCGCGTTGTCGAAGCTCTGGCTTGTAACAACAGCTTTGGCGACCTCGCGCACATCCGCCGAACGGTCGACGTAGAGCGGCACATTGCCCGGCCCCACGCCATAAGCCGGCTTGCCCGAACTATAGGCCGCGCGCACGAGCCCTCCGCCACCGGTCGCCAGGATCAGCGACACCTTGCGGTGCTTCATCAGCGCGCCGGTCGACTCGAGGGTTGGATTCGTCAGGCATACGACGAGGTCGGGCGGGCCACCGGCGCGCTCAATCGCGCGGCGCATGATTTCGACCGTCTCGTTGATGCAACGCTTCGCGCGCGGGTGCGGGCTGATGACGATCGCGTTGCGTCCCTTGACCGAGATCAACGCCTTATACATCGTCGTACAGGCTGGGTTCGTGGTCGGGACAATCCCCGCGATCACGCCAATCGGCGTCGCGACCTCATAGACGCCCTTGGCTTCGTCGCGATTGACGATACCGACGGTCTTCTCGTCCTTGATCGAATTCCAAACGCCTTCCGAGCCGAAGATGTTCTTCAACACCTTGTAGTGCACGCGCCCGATGCCGGTCTCTTCGACCGTCAAGCGCGCCAGATCGTAGGCAGCGGCCAGCGCGGCTTTCGCCATCGCCTCGCACAAGCGATCGATCTGCGCCTGGTCATACGAACGCACCTGCTCGCACGCCGCTTTGGCGCGCAAAACCATATCGCGCATCTCTTGTAGAGCGCGCAGGTCCGGATCGAGCTGTTGCACCACGATGGTTGCTCCTGTCATGCCGGATCAGCGCTCGGGCCAGGCCACGAGCTACCGGCGGGGAGGCTCAGCCCTTCGCGGGCACTGCCATCGGCGGCAAGATACGCTCGAGTTGCTCGTGCGGACGCGGGATCACGTGCACGCTGACCAGCTCGCCAACGCGACGCGCGGCGGCAGCACCGGCATCGGTCGCGGCCTTAACGGCACCGACTTCACCACGCACGAAAAAGGTCACGAAGCCGCCTGTCGCGAGCTCCTTGCCCCACAAGTCGACCATCGCGGCCTTGACCATTGCGTCTGCCGCCTCAAGGGCACCAACGAGGCCTTTGGTCTCGACCATTCCTAAAGCCATGGGCTTCATGAAGCTTTTCTCTTTCGCAGTGGAAGCCGGTGGCTAGGCGCCATTTGGCTTCCGAAGGGGGGTGGGGAGAATGGAGCTGCTGAAGGCAGTCCAAGCGCCCAACAACTGGGGGCTGAATTGCGGAGGTGAGCGCGAACTATGCGAGACGCGCCAACGCGGGGACGGATTCTAGGCGCGGACCGCTGACTTGTCGATGAATGCGTGCGAAGACCTTAGTGGGCGGTCTTTTGATAGTCGTTTGATAGGTCCTTGATGAACCTGTTTGTGATGAGTGCGAGCCGATGTCGCGCACTGACCCTCCTGACCCGCACACACTCCTGTTCGCATGCCCTGCTCGATGGCGCTGGACTGATGAGTCGAGGACCCTAGCGGGCGCGATCTGAACCTCCGAACGCAAGTGCCTCGATCCGATCAACTCTCGGGCGAGCCCTCAATCCCAATCGTCTCTGCGATGAAACACGGATGCGGAGAATCGTCGTCCGCTCTTCGGATGGTGCGCCGTGCGCGCTAGCGCGAGCGAGAACAACAGCGGATTGAAGTCGTAGATCTCGTTGAGCGCGCTGCGCTCGTCAGCGGTCAGAAAGCCCTCCTTCAGCAACGCGCGCGTCGACATCACAATATTCACGGCAGGTAGCGGCCAATCGCTCCCGTACAGCAAACGATCGTGCAAGTCGCTGCGCTCGAGCAGCGTCGCGAGAGCAGTCGGAAAACGATTCTGTTGCAGCACGGCCGAAATCTCGCCGAACAAGAGCTCTTCATAGCGTGCCTCCCCCATCATGCGCAGGAACAAATCGAAGGAGCGCGCGGGCGGCGCGCCGGGATGATCCAGGTCTTCACTCTTGCCCAAACTCGCACAGTGCGCACAAATGACGCGTACGCCGGCGTCCAACGCTCGTCGCAGACGCAATGGGTTGCCGAACTCTTGATCCGCCTCCGCTTCGACGGCTTGCTCGAGGCCGGTGTGCGTCAGGATCGTCACGTTGAGCCGAGCGCAAGCCGCATAGAAAGCATCACAGCGCGCGTCGGCTGGATCGATACCCATCGCGTTGGGCAACCACTTAATGAAGCGTGCGCCGCGCGCGGCGCAACGCTCGAGTTCAGCAATAGCGTCGGCGCGGTACGGATGAATCGATGCGCATGCAACAAAGGTGTCCGGCTGTTGCGCGACGACATCGAACATCGTGTCGTTGGGGACGTGAAACTCCGAGTGATTGCGATCGATCGCGGCGATGGCCTCCTCATCAATTGCTGTGCCTTCCACAGCCCTAGGCAAGCGATAGCGATAATCGAACGCGAGCAGCAAGTGTCGACTCGGATGAGGCTGAGCGCCGGCTAGACGAGAGAGAACATCCACATAGTCACGATCCGCGGTTGCCTCCTGCGTGATGCCTGCGCTGTCCTTATAGATCATGAAGCGCAGGTGGTCTTTTGGGTGCGACCACGACAGAAGGCGCGGATTCACCCAGCAGTCACTGCCTTGGCCAAGCCCGACCAGGTGCGTGTGGTGATCGAAGAGCCGCTCAGGATCGATGCCGTCATAAACCGAGTCCAGCAACTCCTGCGCAGCCCCGGAGAGCGCTTTCGGATCGCGCATGGCGCTCATCGAACTCGCACCACCCAATTGATTGAAGAGCACTCGCATGCTGACCACGAGGGCGACAAGCAGCACCAGGCAACCCAGCGCCCAATGACGACGCGCCGCGCCGGCCATGGAGCCAGACTTCATACTGCGGGGTCGCGTTCGTGCGGGCTCTTTCATCCGAACCGAGCTTCTTCTTCGCGCAGCTCGAGGTCAAGACGTTCTCTTGGCGTGCTTTCTGGCGATGTGCGGCGCGCGAGAGGTTGCCTAGCACTCACTCAATGCGTGAGATGGGGTCATGTCGATGCGAGACGAAAAACCAGCGCAGCCAGCCCAGTCGAAGTCCCCGGCTTCGGGCGGATATCTGCATTGGATCTCAGCCATCGTGCTCGTGCTCGCCAGCCTGCTGCACCTGCGCGCGTTGCATGCACCCTTTGTGTTCGACGATACGACCGCGATCGAGCAGAATCTTCACATCGAAAGCCTGACTCCGCTGTCGCGCGCGATGGATGCGCCGGAAGGCACAGGCGCGGATGGCAGGCCGCTGGTTGCACTGTCTCTGGCGCTGAACTACGCATTGGGCGAGCGCAGAGTCGAAGGATACCACGTATTCAATGTCGCGATTCATGCTCTTGCTACGCTCGCGTTGTACTTGTGCGCGCTCGCGTGGTTGTGCCTCGTTGGCATCGCCGGCGCGCAACGCATCGCATGGGCCTTCGTACTGGCGCTCTTGTGGACCTTGCACCCACTGCACATCGCAGCGCTGAATCACGTCGTCTATCGCAACGAAGCGATGATGGGGCTGGCCTACTTCGGCACCTTGCTCGCCGCATTGCGTGGCTTCGCAGCAGCACCTGGCAGCAGCGCGCGACGACTCTTCTTCGCGCTATCCATCGTTGCTTGCGCAATCGGCACAGGCTGCAAGGAAGTCATCGTCAGTGCACCTTGCGCCGTATTGCTCATCGATCGCACATTCGTGTCGCGCACAATCAAGGCTGCAGTAAGTTCACATCGCTTCCTCTACATCGGCCTGTTTAGCACTTGGCCATTGCTGGCTTGGATCGTAAGCGACGGAGAGCGCGGCGAGTCCGTCGGCATGAACTTGCAGGGTGTGCCGCCCATCGCGTACTTGCTAACGCAGGGTGGCGTCATTCTGCACTACATCAAACTCGCGTTGTGGCCTGACGTGCTCTGCCTGGACTACGACGACTGGGGGATCGCGAGTGATATTGGCTCGGCCTTCCCCGAAGCACTGATCGTCGCACTTGCAGTCGCGCTCGCGTTCATCTTCGCTTGGAAACGCAGGCCCCTTGCCGTATTGGCTAGCCTCTTCTTCATTGTGCTGGCTCCGACATCATCGATCGTTCCGCTGGCGGGTGCCGTGGTCGGCGAACACCGCATGTATGTGCCGCTCGCTGTGATGATCGGCATGCTCGGTGTGCTCGTGGCAAGACTTGCACCTGCTGCGATCTTGAGGCCGCGCTCCATCTTGATGCTTGCAGTGTTCGCATTGCCTCTTGGGTGGAAGAGCTATCAGCGGCACGGCGACTTCTCGAGCCTGGTACGTATCTGGGAGGACACGGTCATCAAGCGGCCCGAGAACTCACGCGCTTGGAACACCTTTGGAACAGCCTTGCGTGCCGCGGGTCACGACAAGGCCGCGATCGATGCCTATCGCCGCGCACTCGACTTGAAGCCGTCGGAGTACAGGGCCGCTGTCAACCTCGGCAACCTCGAGTACGAAGCGAATGACTTGCAGGCCGCGGCAAGGTCCTATGGTCGCGCCGCCAAGATCCGGCCCGATGTGGCCGAGACGCGCTACTACGCTGGTTCGATCAGTATTGCTATTGGCCGGCAGGCGGAAGGCGTCGATCACTTGCGCGCGTGTCTCTCACCCGAGATGCGTGCGCCTGGACTGATAACTCAACTGCGAGCCCCTGCGATGCAGACCCTGGCCTGGGCGCTTGCGACATCGACCGATGACTCGCTGCGCTCACCCGCTGAGGCATTGACTGTCGCGCGTGAGCTAAACGAAATGACCCGCTCGCAACGCCCGCGTTTGCTGTCGACTCTTGCGGCAGCACAAGCCTCAAACGGATTGTTCGCGCAGGCCGTGTTGACGATCGATAAGTGCATCGAACGAGCTCGAAGCACGAGCCGTCCTACAGCTAACTACGAATTGCACCGCGCCAAGTACCGCCAGGGTCAAGCGTGGTTGCAGGATCCATTGTCGCCAAAATGAACGACCACGACTCCAAGGGCACGAACGGCAGGTCGCTCGCCCTGTCGTCCTCGGCGATCTTGAACATTCATTGATGCGGGGTGCGAGTCAAAGGGCCCACATCCCGCTACCATGAACGCCACGACTCCCCCAGCAGCCTGATGGCGCTTGCCGTCGTATATAACAGCAACGCACCGGGAACACTCCCCGGCGGAACGGATCGAGATTGACCGACTCGCAACCCGGAAAGCTCACTGCACTCGACGCAACGCTGCTCGTTATGGGCGGCATCATTGGCGTCGGAATCTTCTTCAACCCGCAGAGCGTCGCTGCGCTCGTGCCGCATACGGGTGCGTACCTCAGTCTGTGGATACTCGGGGGCATCCTCGCCTTGGCCGGCGCGCTGACCTTCGCTGAACTCTCGGCCACATTTCCCAAGAGCGGGGGTTGGTTCGTCTTCTTGCGCGAAGCCTTCGGTCCCTTCCCGGCTTTCCTGTTCGCATGGGTCGTGTTGCTCGTCGTCTCGACCGGAGCCTGCGCGGTCATAGCGGACTTTAGCGCCGCTCAGTTCCAGTTGCTGTTGTGGCCCGCCGGAGACGCTCCCTCTTATGCGGGAACGGCAATTGGCCTCTGCATGCTCGTCGTCATCACGATCATCGCGATGACCGGTACGAAGAACGGTGCACGCTTCCAGAACCTGTGCATGTTCTTGAAGCTCGGCGCGGTTCTGGCGCTGACTCTCGCTGGGCTCTTGATCGCTAGCGGAGAAACCATCGCTGCGAGTGCGGTGCTCTCAGAGTTACCTGAGACGAGCTCGCTTGCCAACGGAATGATGCAAGCCACCTTGCCGGTGCTGTTTAGCTACGGCGGCTGGCAACTCGTGACCTACATCGCGCCCAAGATCGAAAACCCACAACGCACCTTGCCACGCTCGATCTTGATTGGCGTCTCTGGTGTGGCCGTCGTCTACCTACTCGTTAACTTCGCCTACGTGCGCGTACTTGGTATCGGCGGTCTTGCGACGACGAACAATTTCGCCGCGGAGGTCGCGCGACGCACCTTGGGCCCGAGTGGTGAGACCATCCTGATCGCGATGATGGCTGTCTCTAGTCTTGGCATCTGCGCCGCGATCATCTTGGCCACCCCCGGCTTGTATGTGGCGATGGCGCGCGAGAAGTTGTTCTTCTCAGTCTTCGGTCGAGAGCACGCGCGCACCGGTGCACCAATTCCGGCACTGACCGTCCAGTGCATCGTGATGTGCTTGTATCTGCTCTGGGGCCGCGCCGGCATGCTGACCGATGCGGTGGTCTTCACCGAATGGATCTTCCACCTATTATGCGGCTTGGCATTGCTCAGCATTCGCAAGCATCGCCCCGAGCTGGAGCGCCCTTTCGTAAGCCCGGCCTACCCACTGTTCCCGATCATCTACGCTGGCCTGGCAGCAGCGGTCCTGATCGGCTCGCTCGTCACGACGCCCTTCGAAACGACGCGCCTCGGTATCGGCGTGCTGGCCATTGGTGCCATCGTCTATCGCCCTTGGCGCAACTTCCTGGCTCGCCAGTCGGCCGCTTGATCAACCTCTCGCGCGACAATCCGTTTGATCACAGAAGCAGTCAGGGACACAGACAACACGCCTCCTCATCGCCCCGCTCGAGCACTCTCCCATGATCGAACAGCAGAAACCCGCACGCGTCGCTTTGATCACAGGTGGAGCGCGCGGCATCGGTCGCGCGATCGGAGTGAGCCTGGCCGCGCGCGGCTGGAGCGTCTCGATCTGCTATCGCACGAGCGCTGAAGACGCCCGCAGCGCTGTACAAGAGTTCGAGAACGCAGGCGGCCGCGGCTTGGCGCAACAAGCGGATGTCTCCGACCCCGCGAACTGCGAGCGCTTGGTGCGCACAACCGAATCTGAGCTGGGACCGATCGACGCGTTCATTCACTGCGCCGGCCCCTACCACCGCGTCGGCCTGTTGAAAGAAACACACGCAGGATGGCGCGAGATGTTCGACGCCAACCTGCACTCGGCCTTCTACTTAGCGCAGCTCGTCTCACCTGGCATGCAAGAGCGCAACTGGGGCCGCATCCTGACCTTTGGCATGGCCGGCGCGGATCGTTTGAACGCGCAGCCCTTCGTCACTGCACACGCGATCGCGAAAGCAGGCTTGCTCGCATTGACGCGCACCCTAGCCAAGATCCTGGCCGCCAACGGCGTCACCGCCAACACGATCTCGCCCGGCTTCATCGACTCGGGCAGCGCACCATCGGAAGAGTTGGCGCACATGGCGACCAAGATCCCGGCTGGACGTATCGGCGAACTAAGCGATGCGGTTGGCGCGGCGAATTACTTACTGTCTGACGAAGCGCGCTATGTGACCGGCACGAACTTGGTCATCAGTGGCGGTTGGGGCGTGTGATCGTAGCGGGCGCGGCGCACGCGATCAAAAATTTCAACCTCCGCCGCCTGATCCAAGTGCGACGGCCAGGCTGGGTGCGCCGGCTGGCAGACGGACCCAGTGACTCTGCTGACTTCGTCCACACGCGCAGAGGTGGTCCAGCCTCAGTGAAACCGCAGAGGCCCGTTCTTCAGCGAACCAACGATGAGGCCCTGACCTTTGAAGGCGGCGCACAATTGGTCTGCACGTTCAAGTGCACTGGCTTGGTCCTCTTCATCGCCCAATCCCTTGCAAGCCTTGACAAGTGCGAGGTGCAGGAAGGCCTGGTCGACATCCTCTTCGCCATTGGCCTCGATGGTCTTCAATGCTCGCGCCGCATAGCGCCTGCCGTCTTCGAACTTGCCGAGCTCGAGCGCGACCAAGG
>JBLFWN010000193.1:0-8539 GCA_047611405.1 Planctomycetota bacterium
TGATTTGGATTGGACACGGCAAGCACTACGACGGCGACCTGAAGATGGTCACCAGTGACACCGACAGCAAGAACGGGCGCTTGACAGCGACGCTCGGTGCGCGAGAACTGGCCGAATACCTTCAGCAGACCGAGGACTGGGCACCCGATCTGAAGACTGCCCTGATCTACGATGTGTGCCGCACTACGGATCAGGCCTTCGAGATGCCTGGCAGTGAAAGTGACTGGGAAAAGAGTTTCGAAGAGCGAGACATCGCGGCCGATGTAGAAGCCTACTCGACCGAGCACGGCACCGAAGCTTGGACCGATCCCGCAAGCGGTCGCACTCGCTACACCAACGCCTTCATCGACGAGTTGAAGGATGCGTCACGTGACATCGGCGTGAACAAGATCAGCCTGGTCGATCTTCTGACCAAGGTCACCAAGCACGAAGCCGTCGCCGATCAGACGCCCCCTGAACCTGATGGGGAAGGCGACATCGTCCTGCACGATCCGAATGATTTATCTGTCGAGATTCAGGTCGTCGACAGCCGCACCGGAGACCCCATTGCCGGAGCTAAGGTCGAGTTTCAAGGGCGCGATGTCGAGACAGCGCCCGCAATCTTTGATGGCCTCGGTCGCAGTGAGAACGGCTACAACGTCAAAGCAACGGCCCCCGGTTACTTCTATCGTCGCGAGCAAGTCGCGCTCGATCGCGTTCGTTCGGGTGATGCGCTCCAGATCCCGCTCGCGCGTGAGTTCATGTCTCTCGAAGGAGTTGTTCGGCTACCTGATGGAGACTCCGGCGCGATCGAAGTCAAGGTGACTGGCAATATGGCCGGCATGGTGGATGGCTACCACACGGCCTCCTATGGCCCGATGGAGGCCGGGCGATTCCGCTTGAAGATTCCGTACGCCGAAGGGGACCGCACGCTGCTCTTCCGAGTCAACGGTGTGCAGCGCATGGAGGTGCCGTTCAACTTGGCAACCAAGTCTCCGAAAGCGGAAGAGGTCAGAGGCGGCTCGATCAATGTCTACGACTTCGGTATCAAGACGCTTCCGCCCTCGGATCGCGCGGCTGATTGGGCGTCGGTCGAACAGGCTGTCGTCGGAGGTATCGCGCTCGACTTCGACTGGAAGAGCATGACCGAGGCTGACTTCAGCGATTCGAACGGTTGGTTCTTCTATAGCCAAGCGAGCGCGAAGGCTTCTCAGAATCCGCCGGACTATGCGCGTGCCGAGAGTCGCCTAGAGGCCATGCTCACTGGAAGTAGCGTCAATAAATCAGCCAGACCTGCGCTCGAGACCTTGAAGATAACGCTCGGAGTAGCGGCGAAGGTTGCTGAGGGTGAACGCTTCCTGGATCAGGGTGATCTCGATCGGGCGATCACGGTGCTCGAGCAGTCTGGTCTGGATGGTGACGGCCGCATCAAGCCGAAGCTTCACTCCTGGTTGCTGCAGAGTGCAAAAGAGCGCCGCAAGGCCAAGCAATTCGCGGCAGCCATCGCGCGTCTCGACGAGGCTATCGAGTGCGAGCCGAGCAGTGAAACGATGTTGGATGCTCTCGCGCGCCAGACGCGGCTCGAGTGGATCGAGCATGCTTACGATCGAGGGGAAGCGTTGGGGCAATGGGGTGACGCGCGCACGGTAGTGGAACTACTGGCTTCGAACGGCGCGAAGGGTGCTTCGCAGGAATGGGCCGAGCGCGTCGAGCGCGAGTCCATCTCGACAGCCTGCCGTGGCAACTACAACGCGGCGCTCGACGCCCGTCGTGATGCCAATCCCGAAGAGTCCGAGCGCTTGTTCTATGAAGCGCTCGATGACAGCCCGAACAAGCACTACACGAAGTTGATCCAGGACCAGCTCAAGGGCTTATCCCAGGAGCTGTTCGAGAAGTACTACAGCATCGCGAACGAGTTGGAGGTCAAGCAGGACTTCGCCGGCGCGATGAAGGCCTACTTGCGCTCGGGCAATTACAAGCCAGACTTCGCGAAGCCTGACATCGAGAGCGTGCTGCAAAGGCCCAGCATCGATGCCGCTGACCGGGATAAGGCCGAAACATTCCTTGCTGGACGGAAGGTGGTAGGCGAGTACCGCCAAGCCCTTGCAGACGGCAAGTTTGATCGTGCCAATACGGTGCTTAGGATGCTGTCTAGTGGAGCCGTCGGCATCTTCGAGCTCGAGCAGTTGCGCGGCATGGAAACCGAAGCCCGTGAGCAGTTCGCTCTCTCGGCGATCCAGAATCTTCAACGGTACAGCGAACTCTCGCAGCAGCAGATTAGCGAGTACCGTAGATTTTTCGAGAGCAACTATCTCGGTTTGAAGGCCAGTGGTCTCGAGTTCAAGAAAGTGACTAACTACGCAGGTACTGGTAGCCCTTGGGTTATTTCCTACACGCATGTGAGCACAGGTGTTGAGTTTGTCCTGGTGCCTGGCGGGAGCCTCCGGATGGGCAGCGATGATGACGCCAACTTCGTCAACGAGATGCCGGTCAAAGATGTCTATCTCTCGCCCTACCTAATGGCGCGCACGGAGCTCTCGCGGAGGGCTTGGAATGGATCGACGTCGACCAGCGAGAATAGTCCTGTTGTCAATATCTCGCACGCTCGAGCCCGCCAATGGTGCCTGGACCACGGGATGGAACTCCCGACGGAGGCACAGTGGGAGTGGGCTGCTCTCGCAGGAGAACAACGTGTCAAAGGCGTCAAGATCTATGCCCCGAGCATAGATGACGTCACAAGCATGACCCCGTCCAATGCACTCGGCCTCGAGCATATGCTCGGCAATGTGAGCGAGTGGTGTTTGGAGGCCTACCAGTCTTACGAGAACGATCCTGCTCCGTTCAGCGGTGAGCGTACGGGGCAGCCGACCGATCCAAGCCAATACGTTGTGCGGGGTGGAGACTACACACACCACTCCGCGCTAACATGGCACGTGACCCGCAGAGTTCCACGAGCTGCAAGCAGCGATTCGAACGGCTTCCGCCCGATCATTACCCTAGCAACCCTCTCTAACTGACGATGAAATCTAATTCCGCGCTCGTGATGACAGCTCTTCTGACTTCACTAGCATTTCAATCTTCTTGCACCCTCCCAAGAATTTTTCAGTCTCAAGAGAAGCAGGATGCTGAGGCAAAGAGACGCACTCAAACCGAACATCTGACGGATGAAGAACGCCAGCAAATTGCTTTGGCGGAAGAGGCCACTCGGCTGAAAGTCAAAGCAGATGCAGCCAGGCAGGCGGAAAATCAAGCTGAAGCTGACGCCATCTTGGAAGAGTCGAGAATCGCTAAGCGCAAAGCTGACCGAGCCGGGGCCAAGCTCGAATCCGCGCGAGCACACCCTTGGTACAGCGGTGGTATGGAGCTCGTCGGAGGCACGACTACCTTCTCAGGTGGTTTTTTCGACGATGTTGACGAGGCAGACGAGGGCGAGCTAGAAGTTGGTGCCTTCGGCTTTGAAGCCGTCACGGGCAATCAGGGTTCGGGTTGGTCCGGGGTTTTCGGGCTGCTCTACAATATGGAGGACGATCTCTTCGCCAACGAGTTCTTCTACGGCGGCTGGCGCTACTCCACCTCCGTCATCGCGCCGGTATATCCATACGTCGGACTTGGTGGCACCTTGTTGATGCTGGACTATACCGGGGGCGACTCGATCCAGGGTGAGGAAGAATTTGCAGTGGGCGGCTTCGCGAACGGTGGTGTTGCGTTCAACTTGACTGACGGTCTGTACGTGGCCGCGGAGGTGCGCAAAGTGTTTGCCTCGGTCGTCGATGACATGGACCAGGTCCTGTTCCGTTTGGGCTTTGCGTTCTGATCCCTTCGGTCAATACAGCTAGGTTGGGTACTCTTGCCCTCAATAGAACAGCTGCCCCGGTCGCTCATGCGACCGGGGCAGCTGTCATGTAATGAAACCAAGATCTTAGTGCCGGCGTGACTCGGCAAATAGCCGGATGACGACTGCCCTTCACAGCTGGCTTCGCGACTCAGCTGAGGATTCCTTCAAGGTTACAGCTCGCGCACGCCCTTGAATGTTGCTGCTCCGCCGACAAGGCCGAAGCCCAGGTCTTGCTCGCCAGGTTGAAAGTTAGACTTGAGCTGGATGACGCCGTCTAGGTGATCCCTGGCGTGCCCCTTCTCAATGTGCAGGAACAGGTCGACTTCGGATGCGCCAAGCTTGAACTTACCTGAGGACGTGGCCGCACCCTCAGCTCCTTAGATGAACGAGCCCATACCAAGCGCCAACAAGCGCGCCGAGTATCTGTAACGCAGCTTGATTCCCCAGCAGGCTCCATCGGCTTGCACAGTGGCGCGCAGCACCCAGTCGCCGAACGTCAGCTTGGATGCCATGGCCTGCGCCCCATATGACTCACCTCTTTCAGAGGGGTTTCAGCGCATCATCAAGGTGTACAACCGCAAACACATCTTCCGCCGCGGACCTGTGATGATGGACATCTTCGCGAAGGTGAAAGAAGGCGATCGCTACTACTGGAGTGTAGGTGTCAAGCGGTACGTCAAGAGGTCTGTCCCCGCAGAGTTCTATGACTCACTCTCCACAGTTGAGTTCAACGGCAATACCTACTCCGTGCCTGCGGACTATGAAGGCTATCTGACAGTTCGCTATGGAGACTGGCGAGTGCAGAAGAAGGAGTGGGACTATTCAACAGACGATCTATTGATCGAAAAACAGGATGAGGGCCAATAGATGCGCTTGTTTGTACTCGCGGCTGGCACAGGTTCTAGGCTGTTCCCGTTGACCAAGAACACCCCCATGTCACTGCTGGACTTGGGTGATGGTGTCAGCCTGTTGGAACGCCAGATTGAGACTGCGATATCCGCCAGGGAAATAGACGAGATCTTCATCGTCACCGGCTACAAGAGCGGACAGATCGAGCAGAAGATTCTGGAGTACAAGGCAGACATCAAAGTGACTGCCGTGTTCAACCCCTTCTTCGAGGTGTCTAATAGCCTTGCTTCGCTTTGGTGTGTGAATCACCTGACGCTTGATCAAGATTTTGTCATTACCAATGGGGATAGCCACTATCGGAACGACATCCTGAACACGCACGTCCTTTGCAATGATCGACCTGGAATCTACCTGGCTACCAGCGTGAAAGATCAATGTGACGATGATGACATGAAAGTCTTGATCGATGACGATGGGGATATTGCTCGAGTCAGCAAGGAAATTCCGCTAGAGGAAGCACAGGCCGAATCCGTCGGATTCGTGCTCGTCCGCGGGGAGAGGCTGCGCCAGATCTATGCGAACAAGGTGGTGGACCTGCTCAAGGACAAGACCTACTTGAACCGGTTCTGGTTAGAGACCTTCAACGCGGTGGCGCATGACGGTGTCTACACTAAGACGACTGAAATTCCGGCCGATGCTTGGTCTGAGGTCGCCTTCCACCCGGACATCGCAACGATTCGAAACGAAATCTCCAGCCGGATGTTTAGAACCGATACCTGAACCGGTTCTTGGATACACACGTCGGCAGTCGGTTGTCGACGACTAGCGATAATTGGGCGACAACAACCCTGACACCGGGCGCTAGGGGGGCATTGCGTGGCCAGTCTTGGACAGCAATATCCGCGTGTTGCCACATGCTAGTCGGCGTGTGGCCACATCACGAAGGAGCGAGTATCCTGTTGAGTATCTGTGCCGTCATGACTCTGATCGGCGAGTAGTGTGCAACTGTGTGTCGTGCCAGACGTCCAAGAGATAGTCCATGGAAATTTGGCCCGAGGTCAATGCAGACACGCTCGATGAGAGTTCAGGCGGACTCATTGACTTGGGAGTCATCCTCGTTCTGTCGTGTTCGGCTCTGATGATCGCGAGGGCTTACACGCAACGCCACCAGTTCGATGGACAAGTCGATGCTGCGTTCGAGCGTTGCCGGTCGGACGCTGCGGGCAAACTGGCCATTCCAGACGGGATGCGCAGCAGCGCGACTCGCCCCTTCCGTCCTGACGAGCGGCCGATCCTGTTCGACGAGCAGAGGTGTTCAGCGCAAGGGCTCGCTCGGCTTGGCGTGAGTCATGTGCTAGCCAGAGCGGACAACCCGGAAGATGCCTTCGCAGGCATGGTGCTTGAAACGCATAGCATCGGCGAGTGGCTGTTGCACAGGCTCGATATCGAAGCGGCCATGAAACAACCACTTCGTGTCGGTCGCGGCATCCTATGGTCAGACTCACGAATGTACCGCTACCGGCCGATCGGCGACTCTCTTGCGATTGAACATCGCGAGCCCATGGAGTTCGAGGCTGTGCTGGAAGCAGGGAACTACGTCTTCTTGATCGAAGCCATTGCACCCAATACAGGCTATATCACAGTCTCTGCGAATGTGAGTGGCTCGCATCAGGTACGCCATGCCTTGGAGCGCCGAGTCCGATCTCCGATCAGCTATGAGTTTCTGCTGAGCGGAGACCAGGCCCGAAGAGTTCAGATCACAGTCGAGGTGAACGCCGATGAGGATAGCCAGGCCCGACGGGCTCATGTTCACCGCGCAGAGATTAGGAGGCTCGAATGACTCTCTCTAAGCGGTCCATCCGGCTCGGACTAACGGGGATCGTCCTAGTGATCTTGGGCCTGACTGCCACCTTCACGTTTCGAGTCGGTTATGCGCCAGATGAGGGGAGTCATCTGCGCATGGTAGAGCATCACAGTCAGAGCATGAGTCTGGCTGAGCCGGAGGACTGGAGGTACGGGACGTATCGCGGCCACGCCTATCATCTATTCTCGCCGCTGCCGTACGTCGCATACGTCCCCTTTCGTTGGATTCAGACGCACACGGATGTGCCTCGCAATCGAATTACGAGGCTCGGGGGAGCTCTATTCGCCCTAGCGCAGGTATGGATCAGTTGGCGCATCGCGCGTCACTTGATGGGAGAAACTCGTTCGGCGCTATTGGCAACTCTTGCCGTCAACCTGGTTCCACAGCTGAGGTACGTGCATGCGTATGTGAATGCAGACTCCTTCACGATCTGGATCGGTACATGCGCGTGCTACCTCATTCTGCGATTGTCAGAACTAAGTGTCGTTCGGCTATCCACGACACTCTGGGTGGGCGTCGTGTTTGCTGGGATTGCCCATGCGAAGCCCACTTGCTATCCCCTCGCGGGCGCGCTCCTTGCAGTCTACTCGTGGAGGCTGTTTGTGAGTCGTCCGACGATCCGACAAGCACTTCGCAGAGTGGGTGTCGTGATCTCCGTGCCACTTCTGCTCGCGGGGCCATTTCATCTTCACGTCTACGAGGAGCTGGGAACAGGCGAACTCTCTCCATCCACGACTCACTCTGAGTTGATGCTCTCGACATCGTCCGGAGTCGCCAGCGAGGCTCGGCCTCCGTTGCAAGATCTCATCAAACTGCGAGCGCGGCATCTGCCCTTCGTCTGGCTCTCGAGTTGGGGCTGGATGACGGGCTATGACGAGCTTCCTAAGTGGTACTTGGGCTTGCTTCCGCTGCTGATTGGACTCGCCTTCTTCGCCGAGCTGAAGGCGATTTCGTATGGCTCGACTCTCTTCCTTCGCTCAGCTCGTCCACTTCTGATTGCCGCCCTGACACTTGTGATCACGCTAGCGATTTTGCTTTGGCAATGGCCGCTCGATGTGCAGGGAAGGCTCTTGTGGCCCACTGGAATCGCCGCGCTTTTCCTCGTGATCGACGGCCTTGCGCGCATTATTCAATATCATCGCAACTGCTCCCGGGAAAGCGCGCTATCGAGCTCGGCCTTCCTTTGGGCCGGTTGGTTGGCCCTCGGGAATGGGCTAGTCCTGTTCGGTTGAGGACCCCTGCTCGGTCGAAGGTGGACGGGATGGAGCCTTGCGCATCTTCAGGATTCTGGTCCCCGATTCATTTCCTAGCGGGTACATCGTACGTGTCCGGTCATGGCATGTCGGAACACTGATGACTGAGGCCCTGTCCGTGGTAGCTGAATGATCAGGTCCCTCGATGCATGTGCAGATCCAGTAAGCGTCCACCCAAAGGCTCGATAAGCCGTCGCCTACTGTCTAGCGCGCGCCCGCTAGAGAAGAGTCCGCCAGACCGCTGCTTCTTCATCAGTGCCAACTAGCTCGTAGATACGGACACAATGCTCCAAGACGGATGCAGCCGCCTCACTCGTCGGACCATAAGGAAGCCATCGTTCCTGGCTCAGTACTTCAGTACTTCGCTGTCAGTGCATCCTGTCGAACGACTCTCCGTTGAACTTGCACACGCCGTTTCCTCCCAACCACAGATCGCCGTGACAATCTGTGTAAATGGCGGTGACTTTCCCGCTGAAGAGTCCGTCTTTTTCTGTGAAGTTCCTGAGCGACTCACCGTCGTACCGCCAAGCACCGTGTTTCGTCGTTCCGAACCAGATGTTGCCTGCAGAGTCTTCTGCGATAGCGAACACTCGATCGAGCGAGGGGGACCCAGCAGCTACATCCCCGGGCAGAGGTCCACCCGAGCGATTGTCTTGGCTACCGAGTCCGTTCTCCTGAGTGAAGTTAATGGTGCTGCCATCCTCATGTAGGAGAACTCCGACTCCGTTGTTGCCGATCCAGAGCCTTCCTTTGCTGTCC
>JBLFWN010000194.1:0-8502 GCA_047611405.1 Planctomycetota bacterium
TTTCGACAGCCCCTGATAGTTCGAACCCATCGAGGCCTCACAGTCTCGGTGGGTTCGAACTATCAGGGGCTGTCGAAACCGGAGGTGAGTGTCTGACGCCGTATGCCGGTTACGGGCAGAATGTGATGCTCAAGCCGTCGGACAGGTTGAAACCGCTCGCCGTGAACGGGTCGCGGTACCAGTACTGGAAGGTCCAGGTCGCGCCGCTTTGTACCAAGCCAGCTCCCGCATTCATCGGGACAGCGTTGTAGTCTGTGACGTATTCGGCGAGTCCAGCGCCGTTGGCGTTCGTTACGGGGTTCAGGCGATGCAGGCCACTGCCTCCGGATTGAACGCAAAGCAGGCCCTCGCCGAAGGGGGTGCCGACTGCTTCTGTGCCGTAGAAGAACAAGCCGGGCTGCGTTGGCATTGCGCCTGTTGCGACCAACTCGAGGTCGTTGGCAGTCACGGAGACGCTGCCGGTGAGGCCCATCTGGCAGACCGTGCTATTAGTGTTGAGCGACGCGCTGCAGACCTGAATCTGCCCGCACGATTGCAGGCTCCTGAGCGCATTAGGCAGGCCCCAACCGTTCTCGTCATCGAAGCCCGGCGTTCCAAGATCCAGCGCAGAGACGCGCAGGATTTGTTCGACTTGTGCGGCAGTCAAAGTCGGCGTTTGCGAAAGTACAAGTGCAGCGACGCTGGCGACATAGGGCGACGCGAAAGAAGTGCCGTCGACGACGACATAGTCGGTTCCGATATAGCCATCCGCTCCAGTGCGATCCGTCGTATCGATATCCTTGCCGGGAGCCGTGAACATCAGGGCAGCGCCGTAGCTACTGAAGCTTGTCTTGTTCCCATTCCTGTTGACCGCCGCGACGGCGTTTACTCCTGCGACGCGCCCCGGGTAGGACACCTGGTCCACGCCGAAGTTGCCGGCGCTCGCGAAGTGCACCAGGCCAGCGGTCCGGCTGGTGTCGTATTCGGTGTTGATGGCTGCGGACGAGAACCCGTACCAATTGCTGTTGTTCGTGACGCGGACGCTAAGGATCTGGGCTTGGACCAGCGCATCGACCGTCCAACTCGCCTGGCTGTTCCATGATCCATCAGGCGCGATGGCTACCATCGTGCGAATGGACAGCGCCAAGCAATCTGGCGCGACTCCGGCGATGCCGATGCCATTGTCGATGATGGCCGTGGCGCACCCAGCGACGGCCGTTCCGTGATTGTCGTTTGCGTTCTGCGGGCCGCCATCGCCAAGGGGCTGGTTTGTGACATCAATGCCAGGCAGTTGATTGATGTCGGGATGCGTTTGCTCAACACCGACATCAATGATGGCAATTCTGATTGAGCTCGTCCCTGTCGTGATGTCCCACGCCTCGGGCAGGTCCAGATCAATATCGGGATTGCCGCCTGACTGCCCGGTGTTGTGCAGACCCCACTGCGTCGAAAAGATCGTGTCGTTTGGGATCAGGCTGGATCGACCTTCGATGATCACATCTGTTTCGACAAAACGAAGCAGGGGGCTCTTCGCCAAGCTTGCCACGGTGCTCAGTACATCCAGTCCGCTGCGAAGCTCCGTTCGAATTCTTCGCATGCGAGAGGCCGGCGTGCCGAGCGCTTCGATCGACGCAGGCACTCCGAGCAGGTTCAGGGTCTGCATGAGCTGCTCGAGCGCATGAGCCTCGCTGACACCATCGGCAATACCGACGAGGAGGTCGGACGTCGGAACGACCAACGCGCCTTCACTCGACTCGAATACCGGCGTCGCAAAGGTGAGCCGCGCATCTTGCGCCAGACGCCTGGTCGCGGGCATGGCCGAGCAGGCGTCGTGCTCTTGGCAATTTCCCAAGATCCAACCCGGGAGTCCGAGGCGTAGTGTCGTCGAAGCACCAAGTTGATAAGCACCGGCCTCGCCGCTCGGCACCAATTGATGGATAGCGACCATGCCCGATAGCATCTTCAACGACTCCCCCGACGCATCAAACAACTGGGGCGCCATCAGCACCTCATGTGATTCAATCCTTCTGATGTTCGCTAGCTGTGTCGAGCTGACAGCGAATGCTGACAAAAGCGCCACTGATAGAGTAGTGCGCACCAGCCGAGACGTTGTATGGCGGTTCATAGCGGGGGGGGAGTTCGTTAGATAACAAGTCGGCCAGGCGCCACGCCCATCCTGCCGGGAAGCACCTGATTTCGCTAGCCCGAACGGAAGTCCTCAATGCGAGACGGCACGCTAGGCCCAGATGCGCGATAGTCCATAATGAGGGCTCGCCCGAAGGCAACGCCGCACGACTCGCTTGCAGGGGCTCTCAGCCAAACAACCTCACAATTGAATTCTCTAGAGAACGTCCCGCTCGGAACTCTCAATCTGCTGAGCGGGCTTCCGAAACGTGGAACCAACTGATGCCATTCGCCTGTGAAACCTGAAGCAAAGCTAAAGCAACGGATTGCGACTCGATCCGCGAGCGTTGGGGTCATCGGCCTAGGCTACGTCGGCCTGCCGCTGTGCCACGCGTTGCTCGAAGGCGAACTACATGTCGTCGGCTACGACACAGACACGAGCAAGGTCGACGATCTCGATAAGGGTCGCAGCTACTTGGCTCACTTGGGCGAGCCAATGGCGAAGGACTTTGCCAAGAGTGATCGCTTCAGCGCGACGTCGGACTTCGACTCCTTAGGTCAACGCGATGTCGTCGTTGTGTGCGTACCGACTCCTATCGGTCCGCATCAGGAACCGGACTTGAGTTATGTCCACACAGCAGCGGCTGCCATTGGCCGCTGTCTGCGCAAAGGCCAATTGATCATTCTCGAGTCGACGACCTATCCAGGTACGACGCGCGACGAGTTCTTGCCCACTCTCTTGGCTGCGTGTCAGGAGAAAATGCGTGTTGGGAAAGACATCTTTGTTGCCTACTCGCCCGAGCGCGAAGACCCGGGCCGCAGCACGCATGAGCGCAAGCAAGTACCGAAGCTAGTCGGCGGTCTGGACGAAGCTTCCACCGAGCTTGCGAGCGCGCTGTATGCAACTGGCTTCGAACATGTCGTACCCGTTTCTTCGGCGGAGGTGGCGGAGGCAGCCAAACTGCTTGAGAACATCTTCCGCTCCGTGAACATTGCGCTGGTCAACGAGATGAAGACGATCCTGACCGCGATGGACATAGACGTATGGGAGGTCGTCGCGGCTGCTGCCACCAAGCCGTATGGATTCATGCCATTCCAACCTGGCCCAGGCTTGGGTGGGCATTGCATCCCGATCGATCCTTTCTACTTGGCATGGAAGGCTAAAGAAGTCGGACGGCCCACGCGCTTCATCGAACTTGCGGGTGCGATCAATCGCGAGATGCCGGCTTGGGTTGTACAGCGCAGCATGCTGGCGCTGAACGAGCGCGGCAAGGCGATGAAGAACGCCGATGTGTTGGTGCTTGGACTTGCGTACAAGAAGAACGTCGACGACACGCGCGAGTCACCCTCCTTCGAGATCATCGAACGCTTGCGTGCACTCGGTGCCAGAGTCGAATACTCGGACCCGCACATCGCACGCACACGCCCGACGCGGGCTCACGACTTGAAGCTGGATAGCCAGCCGCTCGATGCAGAAACCATCGCCGCTCAAGACGTGATCCTGATTGCGACCGATCATGCGGATGTCGACTATGCCGCCATTGCCGAACACGCCAAGCTGGTGATCGACACGCGCGACGTGATGCGCCCTTACGTAGAGCTCATGGGCGAACGCCTCGTTCGCGCATGAGCGGGGCGCGCTGTCAGCCTTGATAAGCTTCGCGACCTTGTGACTAGCAAACTTAGCGCCCGGCTTCGGGCACCAGCGAGGTTGGTGGGCTTAGACGCGTTCGACTGCAGCCACGCGATCGGGATGCAGCAATTTGTGAATATCCTGCAGACTATTCACGCTCTGCGGCTCGCGGTTCAATGCTGTCAGCGCACTGACGACGGCCCGGATGCCGGCCAGTGTTGTGATGCAGGGCAAGCCGGCATTGATCGCTTCGGAGCGAATACCGGCGTCGTCGACACGCTCGAGCTTGCCTAAGGGTGTGTTTAGGATCAGGTCGAGCTCGCGGTTCTTGATCATGTCGACGACGTGCGGTCGTCCCTCGTGAACCTTATTGACGCGCTCGCAAGGCACTCCGCTAGTTGTGATTGCACGCCAGGTACCTTCGGTCGCGTATAGCTTGTATCCCAGGCTGTCCAGCATGCGCGCCTCGGCGATGATCGCGCGCTTGTCGGCGTGCTTGACCGTCAGCAGGATAGTGCCGCGCTTGGGCAGGTTGAGTCCCGCCGCCTGGTAGGCCTTGACGAAGGCGTGACCCAGGTCAGGGTCGATGCCCATCACTTCGCCGGTGGAGCGCATCTCCGGGCTCAACAACATGTCGATGCCGGGGAATTTGTTGAACGGGAAGACCGGTACCTTGACGCAGAAGTAGGGCGGATGGACTTCCTTAGTGAAGCCGAGTTCCTCCAGCGACTTGCCGGCCATGACCTTCGCAGCCAACTTAGCCAAAGGAACGCCGATTGCTTTGCTAACAAAGGGCACGGTGCGTGACGCGCGTGGGTTGACCTCGATCACATAGACCGACGAGCCCTTCACCGCAAACTGCACATTCATCAAGCCAATCACGCCTAGCTCGAGCGCCATGGACGTGGTCGCGGCCTTGATCTCGTCGACGATATCGCGCGGCAGTGTGTGCGGCGGCAGCACGCAGGTCGAGTCACCCGAGTGAATCCCGGCCTCTTCAATGTGCTCCATCACAGCGCCGATGACGACGCGTTTGCCGTCACAGATGGCATCGACATCGACTTCGATCGCATCCTCGAGGAATTTGTCGACCAGGATCGGCTTGTCGGGCGAAGCCTGTACCGCGTTTAGCATGTAGCGATCCAGAGTGTCGTCGTCGTAGACAATCTCCATCGCGCGCCCGCCCAACACATAGCTGGGCCTGACCAGTACCGGGTAGCCGATCTTGCGCGCGGCTTCGAAGGCTTGACCGACGTTCGTCGCAAAGCCATTGGGCGGTTGACGCAGACCAAGCTTCTCGAGGAAGGCTTGGAACTGCTTGCGGTCTTCGGCGCGATCGATCGAAGCAACCGAAGTGCCGATCAACGGCGCGCCGGCCTTCTCTAGCCCCTCGGCCAGGTTTAGCGGCGTCTGGCCACCGAATTGAACGATGATGCCCTTCGGCTTGACCGCGTCGACGATGTGCATCACATCTTCGTGAGTCAACGGCTCGAAGAAGAGGCCGTCTGAGGTGTCGTAATCCGTGGACACCGTCTCGGGGTTCGAGTTGACCATGATGGCCTCGTACCCGATCTCTTGTACGGCGAAGGCCGCGTGCACACAGCAGTAATCAAACTCGATGCCTTGGCCGATGCGGTTTGGACCGCCGCCAAGGATCATGATCTTCTCCTTGTCCGAGGGCCGTAGCTCAGTCTCGTCCTCCCACGTCGAATAGTAGTAAGGCGTGACTGCTGCGAATTCGGCGGCACAGGTATCAACCAACTTATAGACCGGCTGCAGACCAAAATCTTTGCGTAGCAGCGTGATGTCCTCGGCCCGAGCACCGACCGCGAGCGCGATCTGTTGATCGGCGTAGCCCAGCCGCTTGGCCTTCAGCAGCAAGTCCTTGTCTAGCAGCCCACCCGCAAGCTCTTGCTCGAATTCGACCAGCTCGCGCAGGTTCTCAAGGAACCACGGGTCGATTCCCGTTGCTAGGTAGATCTCGTCCGTGCTCCAACCCAAACGGTAGGCAGTGCGCAGGTGTAGGATGCGTTCCGCATTCGGCTTCTGCAACAAAGGCCGCACGTCCTCGCGACGCATACCGAGGCCGCTGATCGCGTCCTGTGCATTCAGTCCAAAACCAAGGTTGCCTGTCTCAAGGCCGCGCAGAGCTTTCTGCATCGCCTCTTTGAAGGTCCGCCCGATCGACATGGTCTCGCCGACACTCTTCATCTGTGTCGTCAGCGTGGTGTCGGCACCCGGGAACTTCTCGAATGCGAAGCGCGGAATCTTGACCACGCAGTAGTCGATCGACGGCTCGAAACAGGCCGGCGTCTCTTGCGTGATGTCGTTCTGGATCTCGTCCAGGGTGTAGCCGACGGCCAGCTTGGCGGCGAACTTCGCGATCGGGAAGCCGGTCGCCTTCGAAGCTAAGGCGGAGGAGCGCGAGACGCGCGGGTTCATCTCGATCACGATCACGCGACCGGTCTTCGGGTCGACCGCGAACTGGCAGTTTGAACCGCCGCACTCAATGCCGATTTCGCGCATGATCGCGATCGAGGCATTGCGCAGGTTTTGGTATTCGCGATCGGTCAGTGTCTGCGCCGGCGCGACGGTGATTGAGTCACCCGTGTGCACGCCCATCGCGTCGAAGTTCTCGATCGAGCAGACGATGACGACGTTGTCTTTCATGTCGCGCATCACCTCCATTTCGAACTCTTTCCAACCGACAAGGCTCTCTTCGACCAGCACCTCGGTGTTCATCGAGAGCGAGAGTCCGCGCGTCACGATCGCCTCGAACTCTTCGACGTTGTACGCGATGCCGCCACCGGCGCCGCCCATCGTGAAGCCGGGCCGGATCACGCACGGCAAGCCGATCCGAGACAACTCATGCCGCGCCTCTTCCATCGTGTGCGCGACTCCGGAGCGAGCGGTCTCGAGGCCTGCGTTCGCCATCGCAGCACGAAACAGGTCGCGATCCTCAGCTTTGCGGATGACATCGCCGCGCGCGCCGATCATCTCGATTCCGAGCCGTTCGAAAACGCCTCGGTCGTAGAGTTCGAGTGCGGTGTTCAATCCAGTCTGTCCACCGAGGGTGGGCAGGACAGCGTCGGGCCGCTCCTTCTCCAGGATCTTCTCGACCGCATCCGCGGTGACGGGTTCGATATAGGTCGAGTCCGCCATCTCCGGATCGGTCATGATCGTTGCCGGATTGGAGTTGACCAGAATCACCCGGTAGCCCTCCTCTCGGAGAGCTTTGCAGGCCTGTGTTCCCGAGTAATCGAACTCGCAGGCTTGCCCGATCACGATCGGTCCACTCCCGATGATCAGGATGGACTCGAGGTCGTCGCGGCGCGGCATGAATGGATCTCGGAGGCTGGACCACAGCGCGAGGCGGGCAGAAGCCAGTTGCGATGGGTCGTTCGAGTGGAGGGGATCGCGCGAACCTGTTGGCTCACGCTTAAACTGCCCCATTGAACTATGTGCGGGGTCTCTTGTCGACGTTCGAACACTGTCGTGTCGAGCAGTCTTTGCCAATGTTGGAGCAGGCGCGGCAGGGCTCGATTCGCGGCCGGTTGCGAGACCCGGCGGCGCGCGGGCAAGCTTCTTACGTGTCCTTAATGGACGGCTCTGCTGCGGGACAGCTCAGACGCCGGTCGCGGCCTGGGTCCGACTTAATTGAGCCTCAGCTTGGCTCCCTGCGCCCGGCCTCGGTGCCGCAGGCCATCACGCCCCCTTAAACGGAGACCGGGCGCAGCTCCCGAAGGAACCGCGCCCGGTCGTAATCGACAGAGATCAATCAACCAAGCTCTTGGCACTTGGCGAGAAGATCTCCGATGTTGCGCTCGGCGGGGGGACCGACAGCTTCCGACCACAGGACGTTGCCGTCCTTGCCGATCAGGATCGTCGCCCGATCACCGATGCCGGGTCCGTCGAGCCAAATCCCGAAGGCCTTGCTGACTTCACCCTTGGGGTGGAAGTCGGCCAGCAGCGGGAAAGTGATCCCGTCGAAGCTAGCGGCCCATGCCTTGTGGCAGAATTTGGAGTCAATACTCATACCCAGAACCTGGGTATCTGCAGCCTCGAACTTGCTAAGCAAGCCGTTGAGACTGGGGATTTCGATGCTTCAGGTAGGCGTGAAATCGAGCGGGTAGGACACGAGAAGGACCTTCTTGCCGGCGTAGTCGGAAAGCTTGACCTTCGCGTCCTGGTGGCTATCGAGTTCGAACTCGGGAGCCTTCGTTCCAGGGGCGATGATGGACATGTCTAATTACTGGTTGGGAGGGTGACCACGTGGGCCGGTACTCTCTGTGAAGCCGGAGACCTTAACGACTCGACCTTCGATCTGTGAGTCGCAGGCGGGTAGTTCCGGGCGCTTTTCTACGACTCACTCAGGGTCCTGAGACATGCCGGAAATCGGAGCTGTGGCTCCGAACTCTGGCACCTCCTCGAAGATCAACCGAATCTCCTGTTCGACACTGGGCTTGTGACCCTCTTGCGCAAGCCGTAGCACGCGCCTGCCCGCTACCCGAGCCGCATTAATTCGGTCCCAGCCCGGCCCGCTTGTGTCGATCGTCGGCCCCTCAGGCGAGAACAATTCCAGCGCATCAAACGAGAGCACCTCCAGCCCGAAACGATGCCTCAATAGGAACTCCGCACGCGGGCCGCTGACGACTACAAGGTCAGCAGGCTCCAGCTGCGCGCGAGCCGCGTCGACCCAGGGCAACTCAGAACCCAGCCGCCAGCGCAGCAGTGGAGTCGCGCCCACCGTCAGTAGCAGCTGGGCG
>JBLFWN010000195.1:0-8466 GCA_047611405.1 Planctomycetota bacterium
TTTGTTCGGGGGCCCACCCCCGGTGGTTGGCTAAACACCTGGGGGGTGGCCGACACCGTATTCTCCGCGCTCACTGAAACATCACGGTCTCCGCATTGGAGAAGTTAAAGCTCGAACCATCTCGGTACCAGTACTGGAAGCTCCAGCTCTGCCCGCCTTGAATCACGGTCGCGCCAGGCAAGTTGGTCAGGTCTAGTTCGTAGCCAACCGAGCCTTGGACCCAAGAGTTTCCGAGCGTCGAGTTGAGTCGAACCATCGGTTGGCCAATGCAGAGCACACCATTCCCGAACGCAAGGTTCTGCGTGCTGGTGCTCATTATGAACTGCCCGGACGAGAAAGGGGGTAGACCATTCACGTCCAAGACAACTTGGTTATCGCTCGGGATGGAAGAGCCATAGACCCGGAAGCTAGCTGCCTGGCCGGACGCGTTGACTTGTCCCTCGCAAATCGTCTGACCCAGAACGCCCCAGCCGTCGGGGGTCTCAAAGATCGCTCCCATAACACTCTCGTTGGCGTTGAGTTCCTGATATCGGTAGTCAATAGCTGCAGCGCGTGAGTCCCACAGTCCTGCGTCGTGCTGCGTCGCCACGTTAGGAAGAACATAGTCATCCTCGCCCTCGGCAATAACAACGTTGGCTGAGGTAGCCAGCAACTCAGCCCCATAGTGACGCAAGGTGCACGCCACGACTCCGGTAGGCCCGAAACCATCCTTCTTCGCATAGGCAACAACAAACTGCGAGCCATCCGTGCCGATTGCAGGCCAGGACGAACTGCGATCATCCATGGACTGGCCAAGGAACTGAGCTTCTAGATCGTTGATGTTAAAGCTGGCCTGATAAGCATCGTCCTTGAAGAGGCGCCCCTTGATGTAGGCACCATCTTCGCCGTGGGCCGAGTACACGACCAAGAAGTCGCGCGTGGCGCCGTCAGGTGAATCGAGCGGCGCGGAGACCTGCGGGCTCCAGAACTCTTCCGAGGTGTTGTCCACGCTGAACGAAGGCGTAAGCGAGAAACCATAGGAGTTCATTTGAGCCCCTCGAATGTCCCAGTCTTCACCATCTTCACGCATCCAAACGACGTTGAAGCGTCGCTCACTAACGGCACCAGTCCCGCAAGACTTTGACACGTGCGGCATGCGATTGATGACATCCGGCGTAGCGTCAATGACCGTTACAGGACCCACCAAGACTCCGCTCGACTGCATGGCGCGTCCGAGGATGTGCCGCTCCGAGTTAGAGACATCTTCGCTATAGGCGACGAAGTAGCGGTTAAAGGTATCCGCGTTCGGATCGCCACCGACGTTCGGATTCCAGTAGCGGTTGTCACTGGGCTCACTGATCTGGAACGGGCCGCCCTGACTAGTCAGCGGCAAATTTCGGACTCGGCCCCAGATCTCGTACTTGTCGTTCTTCTTCGCGACAGCAACGACCAAGCTGTTGTCCGCGGCATTGCTGCTCGCGCAAGAAGGTAGGAACCACGAGTCCGAAGTTTGATCGATCCAAGCGCCGAGGTTGTAGCGCGGTTCACCATTAGTTCCGATCACTGCACCGTAGATGTCCGAGTCTTCTGCAGAAAAATTCGTCGAGAAGACCTGATAGTAGTGCTGACTGCTTGCATCGAAGCAGATGTCCCCATTCGCCGCATCCATGTTCGCGGGGGTCAGCTGGTAAGTCGTGATCACCGGATCGACGACGACAGGCCAGCTGGCTGCTTGCAGGAAGCTCTCGGGAACGCTTATGCAAATTTCATGGCCTTCCAAGCGCGACTCGAGTGCCAGGCTACGGCCTCCTGCATCGAGCACAGTTGCCCTTCCATAGTCGACGCCGCCACGCTCGCCGCGCAGTCGAAAGCCCTCGCCGGCGGTGCCCAGCTGAAGCTCGCTCTGTACTTGGATGCGCACTTCGAGCTCGCCTGCATGCGGGGCAAAATTGAGGACGAAGGTCTGCTCGATTGAATCGGAGTTCATCAAGTAATGAACGTCCACGGCACCACGGTCCAAGACAATCGTTTCGCCCTGACGCGACCAGCTAGCGGTCGGCTCGAGCTCGATGGCCTGGCCACCAAGGGAAGCGCCCTTCAGTCGGAACTGAACCGGCATATTGCGCTCGGCATCCGATCCGAGGAAAGGGATGTAGGTGAAGCCTTCCGGACCGAAGCTGGCCTTGAAGGTCCTCCCGCGCGCCCACAAGAGGCCATCACCGGGCGTGTCGTAAGCGACTTGATCAAAGGAGATCAGGCTATCGGCACTCGGCTCACCCGCGGTCGATGCGAAGGGCATCTGACCGCTTGCGAGGGTGCACAGCGACAAAGGAAGGGAGAGAGAGGTCAGGAAATTCATCAGACGAGTTTGAATGAGAGATAGGAGAAAACAGCCGGCCTACGCGCCGGTGCACTCCCCGAGAGCACCCTCCACTGTTTTGTGGACAGGCCAACTCCGGAATTTCTGCGAAGGCTTGATCTGCCGCTCGAAACCAGCATCTACGCCCTGCAATGCGGAAACTGAGGCTGCACCGGGGCGCTACGAAGACAGTCTGCAGTTCGCTCAGTTGCCCAAATATTAGAGCCCGCCCATCAACTGATCACTCCTGCACTCCGCTCGACGCTCGGGCTCGAAGGCTGCACCATTCGAATCCTGCGCCGAATCACCAGTGCCGAATAGCTGAGTTGGCGCTTGGCCCCCCGGCGAGACAAAGATCACAAACACCCAAACCGAAGCGGCTGGTAAGACGACCCAGGCAAAGGCTGCCAGCAAGAACAACCAGGCCGTGGTTGCGAACGCGACAAGGCGTTCCACTTGCGATGCCTGCGTGACGACTCGCCCATCCGCATCCATGGCCAAAATCACACACAGCTCATCCCTGTCATGCATGACCAGACTCGTCGCTTGCTTTTTCGTGCACTTCGCTAAGTCGTGGACATGCAGCTCGCCCGAGTTGTAGCCAGAATCCGCGCTCTGGGGAACTCTAATCATCAAGTCGGTCGTCCCGTCACCGTCGATTTCGCCCGCGGGGTGAGTGATTCCATAGAGCGTATCTGAGTCGAGCACATGCCACATGTGAAGCAGTGACCATTCGCTCCCGAGTCGACACGTACGTGGCCGCCAGAGGTGTTTGCGGCATTAGTAGACACAGCACCCATTGCTAGATCAGGAACACCGTCGATATCGCCAATCCCGTCGATGGATGAACCGAGCCGAGCCAGGGTGGAGTAATCAGCAAAGCTGCGGAGTATAGACGCGTCGAAACCGGAGTAGACGTGGACCGCGCCGCTTTGATCACCATTGGGATTAGCTATTGATGCGCCTGCAATCTAATCGTCGTAGCCATCGCCATTGATGTCGCACGCTACAGCAAAGTCACTCCCCAAGCAGTCGCCCGCTGATTGTCCGAACACGGAGCACAAGAGAGAGCCGTCGAAGCCGGAGAGAATCCGAATATTGCCTGCTCCGGCAATGTGACTGTCATCATCATAGACACCAACCACGATGTGAGCGTAGCCGTCAGCGTTCACATCCCCTGCGCCACTAAAAGTCCGACCGGCCCCCGAAGACGGATCCTCGACGATTGAATGAAGCAACAATGCAGTGGCGCCCTGATACACCATGATTCGACTTGGTGAACCAAAGTCCTTGGCCAAGAGCGCGAAGTCGCTGATGCCATCTCCATTCGTATCGCCCAAAGGCGCGATTCGAAAGCCAAGCAGGTCACTCGGAGCGGACCCAAGAAAGGTGCACAGAACGCTCCCGTCCACGCCGAAGATCAGCTCTACCTTACCTGCATCCGTCCCTGCAGTGTCGTCCATCCAGGCGCCGACGAGATAGTCATTACCACCATCTTGATTGAAGTCGCGGATGACCGCGCATGAGACCTCGAGGCCGTTGTGTGAATCCGCGTCTATGGCGTAGAGGAGCGCTTCGTTGCCACCGGAGTACACGTGCAGAGTGCCGAAAAAAAACGGTCAGACTAATCACCCAAGTGACTGACGAGCACATCGAGCTGTCCATCGCCGTTCAAGTCTCGGGCCCCATCCGCGGCAGCACCCATGTAGGAGCCCTTATACCCCCTGAACGAGTGAATCATCTGCGCGTGAACCGATTGCACAAGAAGTGCAACGCAGATGACTAGTCTGACAAGCTTCATGGGGAATATTAGCGAGAGCCTCGTGGAGCTGGATATCGTAGTTCCGATCGAAATTCATGTTTCAGGATCCTTGCCCTGCCACAAACCGGCGAACCACCTGATCAACTACACTCCCGTGCCCGATGTCCGCAATCACAAGCACCTCGATCAGCTCTCTACGACGTCGTAGCGAAGGCCTCGCCCCGGAACCTATGAAGCCGCTATCGATTAAATGCCTCGCCTACCTTCTCGCAATCGTGGGCTGCAGGACGATCGAGCCAGGCCCGCGCCCGACAAACGTCGTCGTCATCTTCACCGACGACATGGGGTACGGAGACCTTGGCTGTTACGGGCACCCGGACATCGCGACACCCAACTTGGATCAGCTCGCAGCCGAGGGCGCCCGCTTCACTAACTTCTATGCGGCAGCGTCGGTCTGCACACCCTCGCGAGCGGCTCTGTTGACGGGCCGCTATCCTATTCGAAGCATCCCGAACAATGTCGGTCCCGAATCCAAGCACGGGATGCCGCTCGAAGAGATCACGATTGCGGAACAGCTGAGAGACAACGGCTATCGAACCATGATGGTCGGCAAGTGGCACTTGGGTCATGCACAACCCGAGTTACTGCCGACCGCGCGCGGCTTCGAGCACTTCGTCGGGCTCCCCTATAGCAACGACATGCTACTGCCATGGTGCCCCTGGCTCTCCGAAACAGATCGCCTCGAGCTCTATCGCGATGATCAACCCGTCGAGTGGGTGGACTTCGAGCAAGAAGGGCTGACAGAGCTGTACACGCAAGAAGCCGTCAAGTTCATCGAACAGGCGAGCGACGAGCCCTTCTTCCTGTATGTCGCTCACAGCATGCCGCACTTACCCATCAGCGCATCCGCGCGCTTCAGGGGAAAGTCCGCCGCGGGGCTCTACGGAGATGTGATCGAGTGCATCGATTGGAGTGTCGGAGAGATCCTTCAGGCGCTCGAAGAGCGCGGCATCGCGGACAACACATTGGTCATCTTCACGAGTGACAACGGGCCATGGCATGAGTTGCCGGATCGCATGCTGCAACGAGGAGTGGAGCGCTGGCACACCGGCAGTGCCGGTCTGCTGCGCGGCGCCAAGGCAACGACTTGGGAAGGCGGCTTCCGGGTCCCCGCGATTGTGCGCTGGCCCGAACGCGTACCGGCCCAGCAGACCGTCCGAACGGTCGCAACAATGATGGATCTCTTCCCAACCATCGCTACTGCTGCCGGTGCACCACTCCCGAAGGATCGTGAAATGGATGGGATCGACTTGGCTGCGCAGCTCACGGGCAAGCGTCGCGACACGAGCAGCGCAGGAGTCAATGACCGCAGCTTCTTCTACTACCAGGGCAAACACCTTCAGGCCGTTCGAAACGGGCGCTGGAAGCTTCGAATCGCAGCGGATGGGGAACTCGAACTGTTCGACCTCGAGCTTGATCCATCGGAGCGCTACGACCGATCGGCGACTCATGAAGACACCGCTGCTGCGCTCTACTCAAAGCTGCAGGCCTTTGCTGCCGAGAACGGCGGGAGAGTGAGTTCACTAGAGCTCGCTCACTCGACAGAGTGAGCCTGGCTAGTCGCCTAGAGCGCTATCATTGGCACGAAGAGACCAGCTTGCTCTCGGGCGACTTCGAATGCGGCACGACATTCTAGCAGCCCGTTGATAAACAGCGATTCATGGATTGGTTCCCTCGAATCGACTGACAAGGCGCCAGGTTCTGCGCATAGTTGCGCGCTATTCGTAGGTTCTGGCAACGCGGACAGGCGGTTCGAGGGGGCCGAGACATGAATCGCTGTTTTTCAACGGGCTGCTAGGGCATGCTCGAGTCCACAGCCGCGAGAGCATGTCGCGCACCTGAATCAAGATTCCCACTAGAGAGCGCGCGATTCGTAACTGCCGGCGAGGGAATGGCAGAGTCACTCCGGGACAGCGGCGAAATCGACCTCTGAGTATCTACTAGTCACGACGTGAACGACCTTCTCCTCGATCGCTCGGAAGGCTTCGAAGTTGCCAAAGGAAACAACGTAGGCAGCGGGAGATGAGAGTTCGCAGAGACCAGATCTGTTCAAGCGATCCCCAATCAACTCTCCCCCTCCCGTCAAGAGCTCTGATTTCGAGTCCCATCTTCTGCCTATCGGGCAACAAGGCTGGGCCATCCTCTTCCCGCAGCAGAATGTGCATTTCATTCGCGGGCGGTACTCGCAGAGTCAGCAAGGGCTCCGAACCGGACACAGTGTGAGTCTCCCAACCAGTTCCGAAGGAGTGTCCATGACGGTCTCGGAAACTTGATCGTCGGATACGACGAAGCAAGCACGGAGGACTCGTTGCCGGGCAGAACAACATGGTCAGTGGCGCAGATGGCTCAGTGACCGGTGGCAGCGGGGATTGGGCAGCGGGGAGCTTACTGGAAGAGCAATCGTCTGGAACAGAGAGACGCCTGCCACGGAAGAGGCCCGCCAGCAGTCGAGTCTGCTGGCGAGCCCTTCCTTCTGTCGCCAGCGGGCCACAGCGCTCGGTTTACTCCGTTATTGGCGCAACAGGAGCCTACTCGAAACGGCGTGTACGCGTCCATAAGCCAGAGGAGGTAATCTAGTTGCCTACGGCCCCGTGCGATTGGCTGAATCGAGAGTGTTGGAAGCGATACGGCGCGCAGGCGCACTCGAACCCTCGCCAGCAACAGCTGTTTGGCCGCGATCTAGGAAGAGCACATAAGGCTAGCAGCCTCTGACCAGCCCCTGAATGGCAGGAATGAAGGCTGATCGTAGAGTAGAGGCTCGAGCTGCAGCGATTGCGGGCGAGGTCGACGGAAGACATCGATGTTGCCGTCTCCGGAACCAAGAGAGTGGTCGGCTAAACTGCCGGGGGATGACTGATATGCTTGCAGCGACGGACAAGCCTCGTGCGTCAAAACTTGCCGCTCGAATCACTAACGAGCTGCCTTTGCGAGTTGGCGAGCGGGCACCTAGAGTAGAGGCACGATGACTCGATCCCGCGTGAGTCCGACATCCGCATGAAGAATGGCAATCAGCAAGCCGGCTCGGAGCAGTGGACTCTGCTACTCCGTGAACTGGCCAGCGGCCGGCAACCGAGCCAGCCGCATGCGGTGCCGCAACTCGTCGCGGAACTCAAGGCCATTGCGCGTGGGCAAGTACGCCACCTGCCGGTCGATCACAGCCTGCTAGCGTCGGCACTAGTCAATGAAGCGTACTTGAAGTTGTTCGGTGGCAAGACCGTCACGGTCGCGGACCGGCCGCACTTTTTCGCGCTCGCTGCGAAGGCGATGCGGCAGGTATTGGTCGACCACGCTCGCAAGACGCGTGCATCCAAACGCGATGCACAGCAGACCTCCCTTTCGCTCTCGCTCGCGGATCCGATGAGCCAGCAGGCCGATGTCGATGTCGTTGACTTGCATGAGGCGCTGGAGCAACTCGCGGCTGTGGACAAGCGTCAAGGGCGCATCGTTGAGCTGCGATATTTTGGTGGGCTAACTGTCGATGAGGTCGGTGAGGTTATCGGCGCCTCGGTCAGCACGGTCGAACGCGAGTGGCGCTTTGCACGAGCATGGCTCGCGCGCCGGTTGGCAGCGGGCGAACCCTCATGACACCCGCGTCTCACGATCGCATCAAAGAGCTGTTCAACGCTGCCGTCGAACTACCGATTGACGAGCGCCGCGAATTCCTCGAGCGTGAATGTAGCGGCGACGCCGTGCTGAAGGCTGAGCTCGAAGAGATGCTCGCATTTGACGGCGAAGGCTCAAGTTTCCTGACTGAACCGATCACGCCTGTAGCCGGCACGGCTGACGGAACGGTTGGCTTCGATGCGACTCCGTTCTCGGGACAGGTTGTTCAGCGCCTCGAGGCCCGCAAGGGTCGTGAATCGCGCTATCAGGTGTTGGGCGAGTTCGCGCGCGGTGGCATGGGTGCGATCCTACGTGTCTGGGATCGGGACTTGCGGCGGACCCTCGCGATGAAAGTCGTGCTGAACAAGCGTCAGCAGAGTGCGGGTTCGGAAGTGGCTGCCTACGAGTCCAAGCTGGGACGCTTCCTCGAAGAGGCCCAAGTCACGGGACAGCTGGATCACCCCGGCATCGTTCCCGTACACGAGCTCGGCATCGGTGAAGACGGACGAGTGTTCTTCACGATGAAACTAGTCAAGGGTCGCGATCTGAAAGAGATATTCGATCTATTGAGCGAAGGCACCGAGGCGTGGACGCAGGCGCGCGCGCTGGGTGTGGTCTCTAAGGTCTGCGATGCGATGAGCTATGCGCACTCCAAAGGTGTCATCCATCGAGATCTGAAGCCGGCGAACATCATGGTAGGCCG
>JBLFWN010000196.1:0-8374 GCA_047611405.1 Planctomycetota bacterium
GGACATCAAGCGCGTTCAGAGCGAAGAAGAAACGCGCGAGATCATCGACGCCGCGCGTGCCAACGGCATGGGCTCGCTCAACATCGACCTGATCTATGGCCTGCCGCACCAGACCATGAAGGGGTTCAAGAAGACGATCGACACCGTGCTCGACATTCGTCCCGAGCGTGTCGCCTTGTTCCACTACGCACACGTGCCGTGGATCAAGAAGCATCAGACCGCGATGACGCTGGATGCGATCCAGTCCTCGGAAGACAAGCTGACGACCTTCTGCCGCGCAATCGAACAGTTCCGCGACGCTGGATACAACTACATCGGCCTCGACCACTTCGCTCTTCCTGATGACGAATTGTCCGTCGCTCAAAACCGTGGCGACCTGGGCCGCAACTTCATGGGTTACACCACGCGCGCCGGCGCGGACATGTTGTCCTTGGGCGTGTCATCCATCGGCGAAGTCGGCGGCGCTTTCGTCCAAAACTCGCCGAATGATCGTGAGTACCAAGACTTCATCAGCGAGCGCCGCTTCGCGACGATTCGCGGCCACCACTCGAGCGACGAAGACCAATTGCGACGCCGCGTGATCCTGGGCTTGATGTGCAACGGCGTTTTCAAGAAAGCAGATGCTCAGACTGATTTCGGCATCAAATTCGACGAGCACTTCGCACTAGAGCTGCGAGAACTTGCACCCTTGGCCGCCGATGGCCTGGTTGAGTTGAAGCCGCAGGAAGTTCGCCTAACCGAGCTCGGCCAACTCTTCATGCGCAACGTCGCAGTCCCTTTCGACGCCTACCTTCGCGAACGCAAGAAACGTGGCGAGAGCGGAAGCGGCACCTTCTCCAAGACGTTGTAATCACCGCATACGGCGTTATTCACCTTCCTCCAGTTTCGGTATCCCGCTCGGCATGACCGACCCGGCGAACAGAAGAAGGCGGAGAAGAGTGACTGACGCCGCATGCCGTAAGAGCCACCGCATCGTCATGAACTACTGGGTCTGAGGCCTACGTGGTCAGCGCCATAGAACTAGAACAGAATTTGGCAATACGGAATGCGCTACTCGACCGACGATTGCTCAGCGATGACCCGCCAGGCGTCGAGCTTCGCCTCCGGTGTCATCGCGGCATTCGCCGGACTCGTTGAGGGCAGGCGCAGGAGGTGCCGAGCCGCGTGGTCAGGATTCAGGGTCGGCAAGACATGCTTCCGATACGCCTGGTCCGCCTTGGCGCCGTTGAAGTAGATACGCTCGAGACGTGGGCAAGCGGCGAGGAGGCTCGCGAAGTCGTTCGGGACGATGGAGGATTCGATGATGTCCGAATCGAGGCTGCTCTCGCGCGTGCAACTTTGCATGACATCCCACAAAGCAACTCCCTCTTGAGCAAGCTGCTCGAGTCGCGCGGCGTAAGGCAACTCTCGCTCGATTCCGAACAAGGCTTCGATGATGTCCCAGAAGCGATTGCGGGGATGTGCGTAGTACTCGACTGCCAGCAGGGACGCTTTGCCAGGCATGCTGCCCAGGACTAGAACACGTGCATCAGCACTCGCAACGGGATCGAAGCTGCGGAGGAGTTCGGGCATCCGGCCAAGATACGGAACACCAAGGCTTGGATCATCAACGGCGTGCCGCGGAGCCCGTGGCATAAAGTCTGTTAGATCGGCTCGACCCACTTCGAGCAACCGCAGGTCGAGCTCACCGCGAGACCTCGCACTCACTTCTACAAGCGCATGAGCGCGCAGGCTCCGATCTCCGATAGTGGCCGTGATCACGCGCGGCCCAGGGGCGCGAAATGCGATCGACCAAGAACCAAAGTGCTGTTGCTGCTTCGAGTGCTCGACGCCCACACGGTCAGCACTTGCCAACCGCCGCCCTCTATGGCTTCAAACTTCTGGGTTTTCGGCCCAACATCCGTACGCAGGACTTCGCCGTCATAGCCACACACGCGCCAAGCGGCGGCGCCTTTCATGCCGAGCACAAGCTCCTCGCGGTCGGGCACGAAGGTACCGAACTGACACTTCCCGAAGACTGCAACTCATAGGCTAGGGGGAAGAGTTCGCGAAAGGCGAAGCGCCCGTCGGCATCGGTGTCGGTTGTCTGTTGAGCGAGCCAGACCGTAGGATGATTCTTAGTCTCGACGCTGTCCTCGGAGGATCATTCGCTTACTGCATCGGCCTCGATCCGACACGGCGCACAGCATCCGAGTCGAACGACTGCTGGCCAGGCTGCGTATTGTCCCTAACTAGGAAGGCTCGGGCAGACCAGCGGCGCGGTGCAAGGCACGCTCGACTTCGCTGAAGGTTCCTTCTCGAGTAAAGAGGGATCGTCGCGCGTTGCCTTCTGCCACGAAACGCTTTCCTAGCTCTGGGTCGTCGAGCAGGCGCTTCAGGGCGGCGCGCAACTCATCCGGCTTCATCGGATCCACCAGCAAGCCGTTGACTCCATCCTCGACGACCTCGGGATTGCCGCAAACTCCGCTCGCGATCATCGGTGTGCCCAGATACATCACTTCGAGCAGCGTGTGCGAGAGGCCTTCGTAGCGTGAGTTCAGCACGAAGATCTCGGCCGCACGGATATACAACGGAATGCGCGCGTGCGGGACATTGCCCAAAAAGGTCACGCGCTGATCGACGCCTAAGGTCACGGACAAGCGCTTCCACTCTTCCTCCTTGTCGCCGTCCCCGGCAACAAGCAAGTGAACATCATTGGGCAAGCCAACTAAGGCCTCCAAGATTCCATCGACGCGTTTCCAACCCATCAAACGGCAAATGGTCAGCACATAGCGCCGGTTCGGATCCAGGTCTAGCGCGGCGCGCGCCTCTTGCGGTGTCTCCGGCACATCCTCGGCAGCCGGTCCGTGATAGCCATTGAAGATGCGCTGCACCTTGTCGCCTGCGACATCGTAGCTCTGGACCAAGATCTGCCGCAGGAACTCGGAGCACGAGATGATGTGCTTGCACCACTTCCACCAGCGGCGCTGGAGCATGCGCGTCAGGCTGACCTTCCAGCCGTAGCTCTTGCCTTGATAAGTGACGATGTCGTCGTCACCACACCAACCTTTGCGATGGGCGATCTCCCAGGAGCCATCGACCATGATCCGGATCACACACGGCACGCCACGCAACTTCGCAGCCAACACATGCAGCAGCGCCAAGTGCTCGTTGACGTAGACGACATCGCAACCCTTGGCTTCGCGCAGGACCGCGAAGAAGGCTTTGATGTAGCGAATCGGCAGCGGCCCGCGCAGGATGGCCGTGATCGGAAAGGGGAAGCCTTGCGGACTCTCCTCCGAACAGAACGCGACAACCTTCACCTCGTGACCGCGCTCGATCAGGAAGCGACCGATCGACGGTACGTAGACCGCGGGACCACCGAGGTCGGGCGGGAAGACGGGAGAGGTGAGCAGGACGCGCATTCGCGATACGGGGAGGAGCGGTTGAGGGGCCGCGAAAGCGTACCTCCGAGCCGCGGCTAGGGCCGCACCGAGCACCTCAAAGATCGCTGGAGTCCTGAGAACGCTCGCCGCGCAGCCCGCAACCATGCGCATGAGCTGCGCAGCCCGCTCGGCACGCTTTGTTGCCGCTCCTTGCCGCGCCAGCCACGAGCAGAGGTTCTCGTGACCGCCGACGCTCCGCTAGCGCATCCCCGCCACCACAGCCTCAATTCTTATTAATGAAGCAGGCCCGCTCCTGTTCGCCAGGAGCGGGCCCGTTTGGATCACCCGGAAATGGGGCGCTTTAATCAGCTACCGATCACCAATACATCGTCGACATCGCCGCGCTCTTTGCCCTCGTTCGCATCGGTCGAGAAGCGGATGCGGAAGTTGGAGTTGTTGGAAGCCGCGTTGGGCAAGTTGAAGTCAACCTCGCCCCAGCTTGTCGTGGCAGTCGTCTCGAGCACGTGCCAGCTCGAGCCGTCGAACCAATCGACGGTAAGTTTTTCACCCGCCTCGAAGTTGCGCGTCTTGCGCGCGTAGAACAGGCGAATGTTCGAGAAGCCGCTCGTGTTGATGCCGCGCTCGATACCGCTGGTGTTGCGCACGCGGGCGCCCAAGAGGCCGCTGTTCCATGCGCCCGACTTCACGCGCGGGCGGTTCGTGATCAGAGTCCAACCACCGGAAGTGAAATTGCCACTCTCGAATCCATCCGAGAAGAGCACGGTCGGACCACCGGGGCCGCCACAGCCACAGACGCCATTCGGGCTGTTGATCGCAGCTTGCAGCGAATTGTGGTTCGCACCTGTTCCCCAGTTGTTTCCACCGCCGCTCGTGCAACCACCATGAGTGTGGATGCCGATCGCTTGGTTCGTCTGCTCCCAGATGACGGGCGAGCCCGAGTTACCACCGGTCGTATCGGTCACATAGCCAATCGTAGTGCCGTTCGAGACGGCCATCGGACCGACTTCCGTCTGCTGCGCCTGGTTCTCGCGACTGCTATCTGTGCCGTGGCCGGTGATGCGGATGTCAGTTCCACTGGTGCCGGGCGGGTTGACCAAGGTGAAGGCCTCGCCCTGACCCTGATAAGCTGTCAGGCCAGTGTTGCTGTTCGTGAACGTACCGAAGTGCGCCCAGTCGCTGCCCACACCTTGACCACCATTGGTCTGCAGCGAGCTGCCATCAACCGAGTACTGATGAATGGCGGCGGGATGGTTCAGCGCCCCGCTCGGTTTGGACTTGGGCACGTTGAACTGCGCGACACCCAGGTTCCCCGAGCAGTGGCCTGCTGTCAGCATGCAGTGATCGCAGTCGTTGATCAGCCAGCCCGTGCAACCGACCGGCAACAGGCGCGCGACACGAGGGTCAGCGGAGAACTCGCGATCGTCAACACCGCAAATGGACGGCTCGTCGGGTGCTGCCAGACCACAGTCGATTTCTTTCAACTCGAAGCGACCACCAATGCCTGGAGGGGCAACGATCTCGACTTGCACGGTGTGTCCGTTCAAGTAGGCCGAGGAGTTATTCCACTGGTGTATCGTGCTCGCGCTCAACTCTTGCACATCACCATCTTCGTACGAAGTGATGCGCACGATTGCGCCAGTTCCGGCCAACTCATCACCGCCCAGATCGACCTCGTCGAAGTACAGACGCAACCAGTGGGCGTCCGCGTTGTGGACCTGGACCGAGTGGATGACCTTGGACGTGCGCGCGGTGTTCGTGCGCCAGCCCGTGTCGTGCACGTAGGGGACAGTCATCGTCGGCGGCGGCTCAACTTGAGCAGACGCGACGTTGACGACGATTCCGGCGAGAAAGAGAGGGGTGAATGCCAGAGACCTGAGGGATCTCGATGAGGGGATCATTGGATTCGAGGAGAGGGGTTCGAGGCCATGAGGCAATCGCTGGGGAGTGATGCGCTAGGATGGCGAGGGGCGCAATCCAGCCTACACGGCATTTTTAAGCGCGTGGGCTGGAATGTGAGGGGTTGATGAGACGTGCTGGAAAGCTGTCTGGTTCCTGCGAAAGGCTGGCTTCGGCGCGTCTTCCGCCCTCTACCGCCTTCCCTGGCTCGGTCACCCAATCGCAAAGCCGGGCCTAACAGGGCTCTGCGTCAGGAGGAAGCCGAACTGTAAGCCCTCAGCGCGCGCCCCCAAAACAGCACCAGGAAGCCGAAACAGCCGCCTGTTACCAACGCGACGTGTCTCAAGATCCCCCAATCGAAGCCGTCGATCAAGACCTCCGCCGGCACCGAGGCGATCAGCGAGAACGGCAGGACCGATACCAATACGCGCCGCAGCCAGCCACCGAATATGCGCTCAGGCCGCTCGCCGTACTTCTCGACAGCAAAGAACAGCTCGCCCAATCCGCGACCGCTGTGCATCCAGAAGACCGGGATCAAGAAGCACAGGTGGATAACGTAGTACAGGAACGCGCCATTGAAGAGGAATAGGAAGTACAGGCCGATCCGGCCTATTCCGACCGCTTCGGAGTAGCTAGAGAGTGCCCACGTACAGATGCCGAACGCGATCACGACGTTCAGGAAGGAGTTCGCAGCGAAGTCGCGCAGGCTCAGGAAGAACAGCGAGGAGACCGGCCGCACCAGGTAGTAGTCGAGGTCGCCCTTGTTGACCATCATCGGCAGCCACCACATGTTGCTCGCGAAGATCGTCATGTGCAGCGCGTCGACCAAGAAGAAGCCGCTGACGAAGATGAAGATCTGCTCCAGGTCCCAACCGCCGACGAGATCCGTGTGCCTGTAAAGCACGCTGAAGAACGCGAGCTGGGTCGCATAGAACACGACATCCATCACGAAGCGGAAGAAGAAGTCGACGCGGAACTCCATCGCGCGACTGAACGAGAAGCGCACAAAGGCCAGGTAGAGTCGCAGGTAGCGCAACATCAGATGCCTACTCCCGAATAAGCGAGCATGCCGCGCCGCCAGACGATGCGCGTCACGGCTCCGATCAGCGCGATCCAGGTCAGGCCGAGCGCGATGCCGAGCAACCACCTGCCGAGCGTGACCTGTCCGGTCAGCACCGCAATCGGGAAGTCATACAAATAGCGGAATGGCAACCACAACAGCCACTCCTGAGCCCACTCAGGAAACAATGCGAGTGGCAGCATGGCGCCACCGAGCAAGCCAGTCACGAAGCGCATCATCACGACCAGGCTCCAGACGTTGTCCGCCCAAAAGGCGACTGCCTGCAGCGGAACGGACATGCTGTAGAACAAAAGATTCGCGACCAAAATCGACCCGCAGGCCATCGCTATGTTGACGGCACCGATCGTCACCTCTTGCGGGAAGGGCAAGATAAAGGTGTAGAGAATCGCGAGCACGCCAAGCTGAACGCCGGCAGGAACCAGTTGCCCCAGGTGCTGTGCGTACTTGAAGCCGAAGTAGCTGGTCGGATAGACGAGGTAGCGGGACAGGCTGCCCTCATATATGTCTTGCGCCACATCCGCCATGCGATCGGAACCGCGCACGAGCTTGCCGAACAGGATCGCCAGCACGTAGTACAGCAGCATGTGATCGAAGCTGTAGCCAGCAACTTCGGCATGCTGGGCGCCGTCGAAAATTGCACGCCACAAGCAGTAAGCCACGCCGAAGTGGGCGACGAAGGCGAAGACCGCCGTCAACCAGAAGTCGGCGCGATAGCTCATCCACTTGCGCGCCTCGGTCGAGAAGGCGTGAAGGAAGAGCCGCGGAGTCATGCCGCGCCGCCCTCGCCCGCTTGGGCAGCGGCGGCATCCGGTGCTTCCTCACCCGAAAACACCCTCTCGATGACCGTGCCGATATCGACCTCTTCGATCGTGAAATCAGCCACCGGGAAGCCCGCCAATAGCGCGCGCGCGCAATTGCTGACTTCGCCGCGTTCAACACTGATGCGGATGTGATCCGCGTCGAAGGATAAGACCTCACCCGGCAAGCCATCCGCGGAAGGCAGTGGCTCCGTATCGGCACGCTCCTCGAAGTGGGCGTTGATGATCTTGCGTTGCGCGTAGCGCTCGACGACCTCTTTCAACGGGCCATCAAAGACGATCGAACCCGCTTGCAACAAGATCACTCGTTCGCAGAGGCGCTCGATGTCCTCCATGTAGTGACTGGTCAAGATCATCGCCGGCCTGTGACGCTCTCGATATTGCAAGATGAAGGCTCGGATTGCGCGCTGCGACGCGACGTCCAACCCGATCGTCGGCTCGTCCAAGAACACCACGCGCGGTTGATGCAGCAAAGTCGCGATCAGCTCCATCTTCATGCGCTCGCCAAGCGAGAGGCGCCGGATCTGGACCGTTAGCTCCTCCTCGACCTGCAAGGTGTGCGCTAGATAGCCGAGCCGCTCGTCGAAGTCGCGCTGTGGGATCTTGTAGATCTCGCGCAACAGTAAGAAGCAGTCAGCCGCCGGCAAGTCCCACCACAAGGACGCCTTCTGGCCCATGATCAAGGCGATCTGACGCCGGAAGTCGTTGTTGCGTGCCCATGGCTCGTGACCCAGCACGCGCGCACTTCCCGAACTGGGGTGCACGATGCCCGCCAGCATCTTGACCAGCGTCGTCTTGCCGGCGCCGTTCGGGCCGACCAAGCCAACGATCTCGCCTTCGCCGATCGTCAGCGAGACATCGCGAATCGCGTGCTTGATGACCTTGTCGCGAATGATCAGCGATCGCAGCGAAGCCAGCAGGCCTGGCTGCTTCTTGTGCACAGCGAAGGACTTGCTGAGCTTATTGGCTTCGATCATCGGCGCGAGTCGGGTTCGGGAGGCCTACTGCAAATGCTTGCGGAAACGGACCAGCCAGCATGATTCCACCGGCTCGACGATGCTGACCACCCCATCACTTGTCCTGCACAACCCGAGCTCGAGGGAGAGATTAGCCCCCACCCCAAGCCCGGCGCAGACTCGATCGGGGCGGCACGCCCCTGAGCCTACGTGCAACAGCGCCCTAGTGAGTCGGAA
>JBLFWN010000197.1:0-8316 GCA_047611405.1 Planctomycetota bacterium
GCAGCACAGCCGCTGCGCTCCCTCACCAGCTGCGCTAGTCTGATGCGGAGGACCGATTCCGCCATGAGCCGCAGGAGCACGTCATGCCGCTAGATCCGGGCCAGATTCATCTCGTCGTATTGACCGGTGCCGGTATATCTGCCGACTCGGGCGTGCGCACCTTTCGAGACTCAGGCGGTCTGTGGGAGGGACACGATGTAATGCAAGTCGCGACGCCCGCTGGCTGGCGAGCGGATCCCGCATTGGTCTGGCGCTTCTATCAAAAGCGGCGCGCGCAGCTGAAGGAAGTCGAGCCCAACTCCGCGCACCAAGCCTTGTTCGCGATGGAGTGCACGATGAACGAGATGCATCAGGCCTTCACCTTGATCAGCCAGAACGTGGACGACTTGCATCAAAGGTGTGGCTCCAGCGTACTCGACATGCACGGCCAGCTGAGCCGCCTGCTGTGTGAGCGCTGCGGGATGCACATCGATGAACGCGAGACATGCGACCCTGAGCAGTTCATTGCATGTCCGAACTGTCGCTTCGAACGCATGCGCCCTGACGTGGTCTGGTTCGGTGAGATGCCGCATCACATGGAGGAGATCGAGTTCGCGATGCGCGACTGCACGCACTTCCTCTCGATCGGCACAAGTGGTTCCGTGTATCCCGCCGCTGGCCTACTGGCTGCGGCACGCGAGCGAGGTGCGCAGACGACGGTGAACTCACTGGACGAACCGGAGAACCTCGAGCCCGCAGATGAATTCCACGCAGGGCGCGCGTCCGAGGTCATCCCCGCACTCCTTGAAGCCTGGCGCGAAGGCTGGTTCGCCTGACCAGGAGCGCGCGCTCCTCGCCTTTCAAGAGTGGGTTGGAAGAGCCGCGGGTATTTGAGCAAGGCTGGAATGAGCACTCCCTGCTCAATCCGAATCGGATCGAGCAGGGAGTGCATCGTTGTCGGGCAACTAGACGGACCTGGTGGTCCGCTGCTGGCTTATGTCTGCCTGTAGGACTCCGAGCTGCTACTTCGTTTCGAGCGGCTTGTCCGTGAACAGATGGATATCTTGCTGCGGATAGGGGATTGAGATTCCTTCAGCATCGAAGCGTTGCTTGATCGACTTGGTCAGGTCGCACTTGACGCCCCAGTAGTTGGAAGTCTTGCACCACGGGCGGACGACGAAGTTGACCGACGAATCCGCGAGCTCGGACAACCTGATCGACGGCGCCGGATCCTTCAGGACCAAGGGATGGGCCGCAACGATCTCGGCAAGGACTTTCTCGGCCTTCTCGATATCGTCCGTGTAGCCGATTCCGGCGACAAGGTCGATACGGCGAGTGTCTTGAGCAGTCACGTTTGTGATCACACCGCCCCAGATCGAACCGTTGGGAATGATGACGGTCTGGTTGTCGGGCGTTGTCAGTGTCGTCGAGACCAAGCTGAGCGAGCGTACGGAACCCGCTACGCCGGCGGCGTTGATGAAGTCTCCGACATCGAACGGGCGGTACAGCAGAAGCATTACGCCGGCTGCGAAGTTGCCCATCGTGTCCTGCAGCGCGAAGCCGATCACGAAACCGAACACGCCAAGGCCAGCCAGAACCGGACCCATATTGATGCCGATCGTCGACAGGCCGATCACGAGGCCAATAACAATCGTTCCCTTGCGGACGATCGTCACCGAGAAGTCCCGCAGCAGCGTGGAGATATTCATCTTGGACGAGCTCAGCGCCTTATTCGTCAAGCGCGCGAGTACCCCCCCGAGCACCTTGAATATCAAGTAGATGACGAGCAGGATTGCCAGGTTGGCGACGTAGCCGGGAAGCTCATCGACGACCCAATCCTTGCCCTTGATTGTCCACGTCTCGGCCAGGTTCGCGAGCATGCCAACATCCAAGTTGGATGGATCGATGATGTTGGTCGTGTCTGCCAGGAATGCAGCCAACTCGCTCGACCCGGTGGAGTCACCAGCAGCATCGAGGGCATCGATCTGGGTCTGGACGCCGTCAACTGCCGACTCGAGTGCTGTTTCCGCTGCATCCGCAGCCGCCTGTGTGTCGGCATCGGCGTTGGAGCTCAATGCCTCTCGCTTGGCCTGCGCGTCCGAGTACGCCGCGGTGAGCGCATCTTTCGCAGTTTGGACACTGGCGGCGTCTTGAGTCGCCGCGCGAGGACTCGCGACGGCGGCCGGCGCGAACATGGGCAGTGCCAGCAAGAGAACGGTCAATAACTGGAAGGCTCGGTAGCGCTTGTTCATACTAATATGGGATTTGGGTTCGAATAGGGAAAATAAGTTCGCTGTGCAGATAGTACGCTAAGGCCGTGCAGAGAATTGAACTGGGTGCGCGACGCGCGTTATGTAACCCAGCTTTGAAATGCGACGCTATTGTTATGGCATAACGCTACGGGCTGACACTCGAGTCGAGTCCACAATTGGTGGTGCTGCTGCGAAGCCTAACAATAGTAATCGTTGCAGAGATACATCGACTTCAATCGAGCTCAGTTCATCAGCCCGAAACCAGCGTAAGTCGCAGGATTCCTCATTTGCGATCTCGCGCGCAGAGACCGGTGCCCAGGCCAAGAAACGGACATCCCAGTGGAAGTGAACAAGCTCGGACCCACGAGCGGGAATAGCGTGAACATCGAGATCGATGGGTGAGTGCGTAATAGCCATCGGCAGGATGCCGCTCTCCTCGGCCGTCTCCTTGAGCGCGACGGCACGCAGGTTGGCGTCTCCGTCACAATGACCGCCGAACTGCAACCAGCGACCGAGCTTGCGATGCAGCATCAGCAAAGCGCGCTCGCCGCGAGCGTCGAGCAGCAGGGTCGAGGCGGTCAGGTGACCGACAGGATTACTGCGCTCGTGTGCATCGCTGGGGTGGTCGCGCACGAACTGCAGGAAGCGCTCTCGCTCCTCGCACTGCTCCGCATCAGCGGGCTGGTAGTCACTCAGGACTTGGCGCGCGAGTGCGAGGTCTGGATCGCACTCATCGGCCTTGGTGCCGGGCAAGTACAGATCGATTGGGTTGCGCGACTCGGCTCCGGCAGGGGGCGACGAACTGTCGTCCGCCGCCTCGCGTTCGCTCGAGTCGCGCCCCACGCTCATCCGCGCGAGAACTTGCGGTGCTTGCTGGCCGTGGCTTCGACATCGACGCCACCCTTCAACTTCCACTCCTTGTAGGAGTCGTAGTCGCCCGCATGGAAGTGCACGACGCCGTCGCCTTCGAAGGCCAATATGTGAGTCGCGACGCGATTCAAGAAGAAGCGGTCGTGGGTCACGAGGATCATCGAGCCGTGATAGGCCTCGATGGCTTCTTCGAGTACACGCAGCGTCTCCAGATCGAGGTCGTTGGTCGGCTCATCCATGATGACCAGGTTGGCCGGATCACGGAGCAGCTTGGCCAGCAGCACGCGGTTTCGCATTCCGCCCGAGCACTCACCCAGCAGGCGTTGCTGGTCTTCACCCTTGAAGTTGAAGCGAGCGACGTAGGCGCGGCTGTCAATCGTGCGATTGCCGAAGGGCAGTTGCTCGTTGCCTTCGGTGATGTTCTCCCAAACCGATTCATCGTCCTGCAGCACCGTGCGACTCTGGTCGAGGTAGCTGAGCACCACGGTTGAACCGAGCTCGACGCGGCCCTCGTCCGGCTCTTCGCGTCCGATCAGGATCCTCATCAAGGTCGTCTTGCCTACGCCGTTGGCTCCAATGACCCCTAGCTTGCCGTAGGGCGGTACCACGAAGTCGAGGCCTTCGAACAAGTTGCGGTCGCCGTAGCCTTTGCTCAGTCCATGGACATTGAGCACTTTGTCGCCGAGCCGCGGGCCGGGCGGGATGCGCAACTCGATTGCGTCGGCCTGATCCTCGGCCTTCTCGTTGGCGAGCTCTTGGTAGCGCTTCAGACGCGCCTTCGATTGCGTGGTTCGGGCAGCGGGTGTCTTGCGAATCCAGTCGAGTTCGCGAGACAGCACCTTCTCACGCGTGGCATCTTGCTTGCGCTTGACGTCGAGTACCTTCCTGCGGGCATCGAGGTAGGCCGAGTAGTTACCTTCATACGGCTTGGTCTTGCCGCGCTCGATCTCGAGCATCCAACCGACGACGTTGTCGAGGAAGTAGCGGTCGTGGGTGACCAGGATCACGGTGCCCTGGTATTCGGCCAAGTGATTCTCGAGCCAGTTGATCGAGTCCGCGTCCAAGTGGTTGGTCGGCTCGTCGAGCAGAAGCATGTCGGGATGCTCGAGCAGCAGCTTGCAGAGGCCGACACGGCGGCGTTCACCACCCGAGAGGGTTGTCACACCGGAATCCATCGGCGGAACCTGCAGCGCGTGCGCGGCCTGCTCCAGGCGACTGTCGAGCTCCCAGATTTCCTTGTGATCCATCTCCTCGGAAAGGTGGGCGAACTCATCGTTGAGCTTCTCCGCATCTTCGCCCTCGGCATCGCCGAGCAGATTCGTGACCTCGTAGTAGCGTGACTCGATGGCTCGTAGACCAGCGACGGCATCATCGATGTTACCGGCGACCGTCTTGGTCTCGTCCAGAGGCGGTTCCTGAGGCAGATAGCCGATCGAGACATCGCCGACGGCCTTGGCGGTGCCCTCGAACAGAGTGTCCTCGCCGGCGATGATGCGCAGCAGCGTGGACTTTCCGGAACCGTTCAGGCCGATAAGGCCAATTTTGGCGCCTTCGAGGAAGGAGAGAGTGATGCCCGACAAGATTTCGCGCAAGTCATAGAACTTGTGCAGGTCTTGGAGCTGGTAGATGATCTTGTCAGCCATTTGGCCGGACAGGATAGCTGCACGAGTCTCTCAGGGCTCTATCTTGTCGCCGATATATCGGGCCCTATATCCTCTGGCCCCTCTCCGCCCGGGTCCGCAGGATCCTGGCAACCCGGAACCCATCTCTAGCAGCGCGACACATCCATGGAATTTCTCAAACGGCTCGGCATTCAAGACGTCAACTCTGGCGCATACGACGGCGAGTGGCGCGAGACCAGCGGCGAGCTGCTCGAGTCCCGCAGCCCGGCGACTGGCGAATTGATCGCCTCCGTTCGCCAGGCCACAGCCGAAGATTACAACCGAGCCGTGACGGCCTCGCAGGAAGCTTTCAAGCGCTGGCGCGAGGTGCCCGCGCCTCTGCGAGGCGAAATCGTGCGCTTGGCTGGTCAGGCCATCCGCGAACACAAGGATGAGCTGGGCCGCCTGATCACGCTCGAGATGGGCAAGATCGTTCAAGAGGGTTGGGGCGAGGTGCAGGAAGCGATCGATATCGCCGACTTCGCGGTCGGTCTCTCACGCCAGCTCTATGGCTTGACGATGCCTTCGGAGCGGCCGGGTCACGTGATGCGCGAACAGTGGCATCCGATCGGTTCCGTAGGCGTGATCACTGCCTTCAACTTCCCGATGGCTGTCTGGGCCTGGAACGCGATGCTGGCCTTGGTGTGCGGCGATGCCATGATTTGGAAGCCGAGCGAGAAGACTCCTCTGTGCGGCATCGCATTGACCAATGTGGTGCGTCCCGTCTTCGAAAAAGAAGGCTTCGGCGCGCTGTGCTCGCTGATCGTGGGGGGCGCGGATCTTGGCCAGGGCATGGTCGATGATGTTCGCTTGCCGCTGGTTTCCTTCACGGGCTCGACTGCTGTTGGGCGCAAGGTCGCTGCGGGTTGTGGACAACGCTTCGCGCGCACCATCTTGGAGTGCGGGGGCAATAATGCGGTCGTTGTCCTTGAGGATGCGGACATGGAGATGGTCCTGCCTGCAGTCCTCTTTGGTGCCGTGGGCACAGCCGGTCAGCGTTGCACCTCGACGCGGCGGGTGCTCGTTCACGAATCCATGATGGACGAGTTGACTGAGCGACTCGTGCGCGCCTATGGCGACATTCGTATCGGCGACCCGATGGACGAGAGCACCTTGTGTGGCCCGTTGATTGATGAAGCTGCAGTGACCGGAATGAATGAAGCCATCGAGCGTTGCATCGCTGAAGGCGGAGAGCTCTTGCGTGGTGGCGGTACAACAGAGGTTGAAGGCAAGTCGGGTGGGCACTACGTCGTACCGGCTTTGATGAAGGCGAAGAACGATTTTGAGATCGTTCAACACGAGACCTTTGCTCCCGTGCTCTACCTGATTCCGATCACCGATGTCGAGGATGCGATCGCGAAGCACAACGCTGTTCCGCAGGGATTGTCGTCGGCGATTTTCACCGCGAGCGTGCGGTCGGCCGAGCGTTTCATGTCGGCCATCGGTTCGGACTGCGGAATCGCCAACGTCAACATTGGTACCTCGGGCGCTGAGATCGGCGGAGCTTTTGGCGGCGAGAAAGAAACTGGCGGCGGGCGCGAGTCGGGATCGGATGCGTGGAAGGCGTACATGCGCCGGCAGACGAACACCGTCAACTGGTCGACCGAGCTGCCGTTGGCGCAGGGCATTCAATTCGGTTGAGCGGTACTCCGCCCGGCTGAGCGGTACTCCGCCCGGCTGAGCGGTACTCCGCCCTGTTGATCAAGACGCGGCCCACTGTGCGAGCCCAATACCCTTTGGCGATGGCTGGCATTGTCTGCGCGCACCGATGCTTCGACTAGAAGCTGTCCAAGTCGATGCGGCCGGGAGGGCCCAAAGCACCGTCGACATCGCAGCAGTAGGTGGAGCGCAAGTCGGTGCCTATCAGACCCAACAGATGATGTTCCGCACTCCTGCGTTGAGTAGCTGTGGAACGCAGTTGAACTTTACGAACGCCTATCAGCTCCTGTGGATGCCCTGAATGACTCGGTTGCGATCGAGTGCATCATCCACTGACAATACAAGAGGGGAGGCCTGACTCGCGTCCGGCCTCCCCTCGTCATTTCTTGGGCTCTCGTGCCCAGGTTTACTGAATGTCTATCTGTCGCTCACGCGCGGGCCGTCGCGACTCCGGTCAGCGCTAAGTGAGTCGCGCAAGCAGCAGCGATCAATGAATCCCATTCAACTCCTGCATCAGTGCCAGCATCACGCCGCGGTTGCCCACGTCGCCGGTCGCGTTGTTATGGAAGTAGTTGAACAGGTTGCCGACGTTGGCCATCTCGGCAGCGCGCACCAGGAAGGTGTCGTCGCCGGTGTACTCATAGGCGTAGGCCAGTGAGTTCCAGTAGTACTTGGTATCGAGTTGAGGCGAGGCCCACTCGTCTTCGGCTGCGCCACAGTAGGGCGCCTGGTCCGTGTTGTGCGGACCGACCGCGACGGTGTTGTGCGGACCACCATTCTCGGAGTCCCAGAAAGCGTCCGAGATCGTGCCATAAGCTTGATTGACCATGACCTGATCGATCTGCAGCGCGCGCTGTTCGCTCGCCCCGCGGAAGACGGTCTCGGCCACGGCTCGTAGCGCGTTCTCACCGATCGCGGCTTCGTAGTTCTGCCGGATGCGGTACAGACCCCCGTTGCTGTGATGGGGCTGCGCTTGCAGGTACCCGCCACATTCGGACTGCGCGTCGGCAACGACCTGGGCTACCAAGTTGAACATGGTCCAGTGCCGGCGGCGGAAGGTGTGATCTCCCATCGCGTAGGCAGCGGCCGTGACATCAAGGCCCCAGCCTGTTGCGCGACCGAAGCCCATGCCTTGGCCTGGCTGTTCGGCCACAGAGTTGATCTGGTGGCGCAAACCCCAAGCTTGGGCGATACCTGTACCCGAGTTCAAATGCTCGTGATAGGAAAGACGGTAGAGTTCGGCAGCCATCTCGATTTCGCTCTTGGCGAGCGAGTCGTTGCCAAGCCAAGCGAGCACCTTCATGTGACGCGTGTAGCGCGTCCAGTGTTGGCAATCGATTGCTTTGTAGGCCAAGAGCTCACTCTGATAGTCGGGCTCCTTGCCGAGTGCCGCGACGGCATCGTTCTGGAAGTCGGGCGCGTTGCCGAATCCGAACGGGTCGTTGTGCGGCAAGAGCGGGCGCAGGTTGAACAGGCCCGGGAAGTACTTGCCGTTGTTGCCGTCGCGCAACCAGTTCTCGAGCTTGGTCGGTGAACCGTCAAGCTCGTACAGGCAGGTCGGCTGCCGATCGATATACATGCGCGCAGTCAGCTGCGTCATGCGGTATCCATCGCGCGAAGCCAGGCCCGCAGTCAATTGGCCGCCAAACAGATCGACCTCGACGCCGCCCGTCATACCGCCGTAGTGCGCACCCCATGGGCGTGCATAACCACTGGCGGGCGAGACGAGCGGAAAGTTGTTCTCTGTTCCGTTCGCGAGGTGTCCCGCGTACTCGGCCAGCTTGGTGCGCATCTGCTCGCGCTCATCCGCAATGTCGATGTGATCGAATGACGGAAGACGATGATTCTGCGGGAAGTAGCGCGCCGTCGCCGGGTTCCACCATGACCAAAGGTCC
>JBLFWN010000198.1:0-8285 GCA_047611405.1 Planctomycetota bacterium
CTTCTTCCACTGAGCAGATTTCGAAAGCAGGAGCTCGCGTGCTCTCCGGATCAACGTTGTGCATTCGACACTGCTCTCGTTCATCCGCGCCAACACAGCTACGCGAACCATCAAGAAGAGCGGCTCGTCTGGATGTTCCTGCGCAAGATCCTGGCTGCAGCGGTCGATCTCTGCGCTGTCCTCGCGAGCTTGCAAAGTCAGCGCTACGCGGCGCGCCAACTTCGTTTCGCGCGGAAACTCTCGCAGACCCTGCAGCAAGATCGCCATAGGGTCTTGCTGCAAGAACTCCTCGGCTTCCGCCCAATTCACGAACAGCTCTGCTGAGTCGACCGTCTCGGCTGCGGCGCGCCGGTACCACTCGCAAGCTTCGTCGAAGCGTCCTTCGGCGCGGAAGGTGTCGCCTATCGCCCGCAGTGCGCGCGAGCGATGCGTGTCCAGTTTTTCGGCCCGACTCAGGTACCCGCGAGCGACCTTGGCCTCCCCCAGCTTCAACTGTGCGTAGCCGAGCAGCCGCAGCAGCGGCACGCTATCCGGCATCGATGCAAGCAGAGGCGTGACCATGTCAATCGCCTTCTGCGCTTCGCCACGCCGCAAGAGATCATCCGCGGCCGATAGCTGAAGCCGCGCCTCGATCCCCCCCGTCAGGCCACTTCCCGCCGCATCACCACGGCCGCGGCTAACGAGACTCGCTGCCTCACGAATGGCGCGTCGAACGACGCGCTTTAGAAAAGTGTGCGCACTCATGCTCGACGTCCGACGCGAGAAGATGGCGTGCGAACGAACCGTTGCCGCCTCCATCCACAAGATGTCTGCGATAGGAGAAGCGTGCTCTTCATTCTGACTTGACTCGGCATTCGGATATCTCGGGTGTCCGCTGCGCCAGCTCTCTCCCGAGAATCATAGTGGATCTCTTCGGGTGAACGCTGTCTCTCGGGCGCACCGAGACGGCCGTTGGCACGACGCGTCCCGGACTCGCGAGCGGGTGCCGCATTATCGCAAATGCGACAGCCACGTCCACCGACCCGCAGCCCTGCCAGAGTCATTTCGTCGAGATCGCATGCCGTATTCACCGCCATGCTCGGAGCCCTCAATCGCGCGCACGCAGGTGCGTCGTCAGACAATCCGCCAGATCGGCCGTGACTCCGTCCCAGGTGAATCCCCAGGCCGTTTTCAGACCACCCTCAATCAACCGGGACCGCAGCTCACGATCCTCGATTCCTCGCTCGATCGCCCGTCGCAGGGAGACGGGATCGCCCCACTCGGGAACGACGATTGCGTTCTGGTCGTGGCGGGCGTACTCGCGCGAACCACCGTCGTCGGTCACTACGACCGGCACCCCACATGCCATAGCTTCGAGCGGGCAGAAGTTGAAGCCCTCAATCTCGCAGGCAGAGACGAACAGAAAGGCCGAGCTGATGTGCTTCGCCAGCTCCTCCTGCGCCGCATTCAGCTCTTCGAGCTTCAAGAGTTCATAGCCAGCGCCTGCCTTTTCGATCAGATGGGTTCCCTTGCGCGTTCGCTTCGAGCCGTAGCAAGCAATGTCCGCTTGGTTGCGTGTGCGGACCGGTCGGAAGAGCTTGCGCGAAATACCGCCGGGGATGATCTGTGCCACATCGCAATGCTCTGCGATCTGTTCGGCGGTCCAGGCGGAGTTCGCAATGTGCAGCGCGCCGTCCCCAATCCCGTAGTAGGCATCGAGCCCAGCGTTGCGTTCGCGATAGCGATTGTAGGCATGCAGGTGATAGAGCACAGGCAAGCGCGCGTCGAGCTCGAGGAAGACATCCACGATATCGGGATCAGTGCAGATCGCGATGTCGTGCGTCCGCCCACGAAGTTGCGCGAAGGAAGCCACCGAAGCCGCGATCGGTAACCAGTCGGCTGATTCCCCGCTCGGCGTGTAGATCGTCACGTCGAAGCCCCAGCCCTGCAGGCGCCCGGTCATCTCTATCGTTCGGCGAACCCCACCAACGACGCCAAGGTGTGGCAGGAGCCAGGCAATGGAACGCCCCTGACCAAGACTGCAAAGATCGTCTCGCTTGGCGGCCGGCGCCTCCGCGGCGAGGCTGGCACACAGGCGCGCGCGCAATAGGTCTTCGTTCGCGCCAAGTTCACGATTCAGAGCCCGCACTCGAATCGAACCGTGCTTCTCATTGCGCGTCGCTTTCGCGTCTTCGATCAACTCAGCTCGCCCCTCCGCAGTGAAGCTCTTCGACTTCGCGTGCCAGACGTAACAGTCATCGGCGATTCGCTGGCGGAAGCCTGCGTCGAGCAAGCGGATCGAATAGTCATCCTCTTCGCCATACCCGCGCGGAAAGGCAATTTCGTCGAGCATGCCGACCGCTGCCAAGGCCGCGCCGGTGATGAGGTAGCAGAAGCCGTTGACCAACGGCACTTCCGGGTACAGTCGCATCGAGCCCGCCGCGATACGAAAGGCGTGCTCGTCCAACACGACTCCCGGCGGCAGCTCGTTGACAGCCCAACCAGCGGGTGTTTGGCACTCAGGGATGGACTGCCAGCTGGCCGCGTTCGACAAGGGTCCCACGACCCCAACCGGTGCGCCTCCAATTTCGAGCGCTTGAGTTTCGGCGCATACGACGAGCTTTTCGAGCCACCCGGGCGTGACAACCGTGTCCGAGTTCAGCAGCACGACATGATCACCCCGGCGCAGTTCGATACCGCGGTTGGCTGCCACCGTGTATCCACGCGCTTCGGAATGCCTTCGGTAGCGAGCTCCGAGTCGTCCCACGGCCTCGGCTAACAAGCGCCGAGTGGGCTCGGCACTGCCGTCGTCAACCAGCACCAAGTTGTGCTGTCGCAGGTTGGTGTGTCGCTCGAGCGAGTCCAGGCAGCGGACCACATCGTCAAACGCATTGTGTACGCAGACGATGATATCGACGACGCTGGCACGTGCTCGAGACTGCGCTCTCGCGTGCGCTTGCACATTCCCCTGCGCGGGCTGTGCGCCAGCCTCGCGTTCCTCAGCCTTTCGCTCCGAGACCAGCTTCTCGAAGGCTCGCCAAACCGTGTCGAGTTCGCGCTGCAGTGCGGGCCCTTGCTGCTTGTGAGTCAAGCGGCGCCACTGTCGCGCGGCGCCGTCGGCCAGGCGCCACTTGCGCGACTCCAATATCAGCTCGAGATGATCGGAGAGAGCTTCCAACCAGCTCGAGAGTTTGGCGACGCGTTCATCATCACGATGAGCGCGAGCCCGAGCGTGTTCAAGCTCGGCCTGCAAGTCCGCCACGAGCGCTTCACACTTCGCTTGTTCGGACTCTTCCTGAATCGTCATGCCTTGCGCCTGGCTAGCATGGGCATCGGCCCGTGGAGTGCACGAGCCTCAAGCTCGCTGCCCTCTTCGGTGTGGCTGATGGATGCGCGAGGGCGCACTGGTCGTCGATTCCATCGGCGTCCAGGGTAACCATTTCTAGCAGCAGACGCTCAAGCTCTACGCTTGAAGAGCGTCAGGTAGCGCGTGATGCGCGCAGCGAGACGGCTCGGGTGACGCAGCTCGCGAACCAAGCGCTTCGGCTTGCGATAGAAGGTGCGGTAGGCTTCGCGAATCTTGGCCTCGATCGCTTCCGCCGTCATGTGCTCGTTGCCTTCGAGCGCTTGAAAGCCTGTCATCGTGGCGTAGTCGAAGTCGCGCTCGCCGCGCAACAGCTCGTACAGCGGAGTACCAGGATAAGCCGTCACCGCGCAGAACTGAACTTGATCCGGGTCGAGCGAATCGACCAGGCTGATGGTCTCGTCGGCCATCGCAGGCGTCTCTTCCGGGAAGCCGATCATGCAGAATGCGCGCGTCTCGATGCCCACGGCGCGCGCGGCACGGAAGACTTCGTGTGCTTGCTCAAGGTCTTGCAGCTTGTTGCCGCAGTGCTTGCGTTGGATCTCTTGGTTGCCCGATTCCACGCCGAGCGAGATGTGCGTGCAACCCGCCTTGGCCATGTGCGCCAGCAACTCGGCGTCGAGCGTCTTGACTGCTGTCTCGCATTGCCAGGCCAGATCGAGGCCTTCGCGCAGAATGCCCTCGCAGATCTCGTGCACACGATCCTTGCGGGTCGTGAAGATCGGATCGCGGAAGACGACGTGTCGCAGACCGTGATTGCGATGAAGGTCGATCAACTCTTCTAGCACGTGTGCCGGAGAGCGGAAGCGGAAGCGCAATCCTTGGGCCAGTGTGTAGCCGCAGAAGGTGCAATTCAGCGGGCATCCGCGACTCGATTTGACCGTGGTCACGGGTCCGTCGATGCCCGGAAAACTGTAGACCTGATTGTCGAGCAAGTGCCGCGACGGAATCGGCATATCGTCGAGGCTCTTGATCTTTGCGCGATCATCCTCATGAACGATTTCGCCCTCGGCGCGCTTCCAGCTGGTGCCGCGAACGCCTTCCAGGTTTTGCCCAGCAGCCACGCGTGACGCCAGCTCACTGACGGTCTCTTCCGGTTCGCCGCGCACCACGATGTCGACGTTGTCGCCGGCGAAGATCTCGCCTGGCGTGTAGGTCACTTGGCTCCCTAAAATCGCGACCGGGATCTTGAGGCGGCGCCGAATCGCGCCCGCTAGCTCCAGGTCCTGATCGAGCGAGGTGCTGGACGAATCCAGGCACACGAAGGCGGGTCCAATCTCAGCGATGCGATCCAAAGTCGCATCCGGTCCTACGCCGAGCGCATCCGCATCGACTATCGAGACGGGATGCCCATCGCGTTCGAGCAAGGCAGCCACGTGCGCCAACTCGATCGGTGGATATAGCAGGTCCGGATTGACGGCCATACCGAAGCCTCCCATCAGGCCACGGCTGACTCGGAATTCGGGCGGACTGGGAGGATTGAGAAGGACGACGTTCACGATGCTGTAGGGCCCCGGTAGAGAGAAGGGGCCACCAAGTCTACCCCAGGATACGCGCGGTGCCCGGCTCTATCCCTTACGCAACTCAGCGTCCAACTCCCCTAGCGAGCGCTCAAGGCGCGAAAGGAACTTCTGGGCCTCTTTATCGCTAAGCGTCTTGGTCGGTGATTGCAGCAGAACATGGTACGCGAGGGACTTCTTGCCGGCCCCGAGATTCGGTCCTTCGTACAGGTCGAACAACTCGGTAGCCACCACTAGGCCCTTGCCAGCCTTCTCAATCGCCTTCACGATTTCCGCTGACGGCCGTGTGCCATCCATCAGCACCGCGACATCAACTTTGACACCAGGGAAGCGCGGGATGGCGCGATAGCCAGGCGGGCGCTGAGGAGCGGCCAGCAAGGCACCGAGCGAGAGTTCGACCGCAGCGACATCGCTGGCCAGCTCGCCGCTCAGCCCCAGTTCACGTGCCAAACCAGGCTCGAGTTCGGCCAACATCGCGGCCGGCTCCTCCTGATCGGGCCAATAGGCCCCCACGCGCTTGACCGGATGGGCCCACTTCAAACCGCCCTCGACCGCACGCCACTCGGGAGCCTCGAGCCCCAGATGCTCGATCAGATCGTCAATCACACCTCGCAGCTGCTGCATGCGGCCGGCATCGAAGGCCGCCTTCTTCGGCAAGGGCGGTCCAGCCCAGACGGCGGCCAGGTGGTGCACTTCGCGCGGCTCGTTGCGCGCGTTGCGCTTCTCGGGCCGATAACCTTTGCCGATCTCGAAGATTCGAACCTCCCCGACCTGCCTGCGGTTCTGCTCCAGCTTAGCGAGCAAGCTGGGCAGGATCGTGCGCCGGACGCGCGACTGACCCTCGACCACAGGATTGATCACTTCGACGTGCGGCTTGTCGGCCAGCCCGAGCGTCTCGAGCAATTTGTCGTCGTGGAAGGAGTAGCTGATCAGTTCGTGGAAGCGCGCGCTGCCGGCTAAGCGATCCTGAATCTTGCGCACGAGTGTGAAGCGCTGGTGGCGCGGCGGCGGCTCGACCTTTGCCTCCATCACCTGCTCGGGAATGTTGCCGTAGCGATAAATACGCCCGACCTCTTCGATCAGGTCCTGCTCGATACCGATGTCTTTGGTCGCACGAGCGGAAGGCACGTGAACCTGCAGACCTTCCTTCGAGTCTGTGACCTTGAAGTGCAAGCGCTCTAAGATGAAACGAATCTCGAAATCCGAGATGTCCTTACCGAGTGCTTCGCGCACGCGTTCGGGACGCAAGCGAATCACGCATGCCGGATCCGTCCAGGCACCCTCGTCACTGATCGCGCTCGGGAAGCTCACTTCCGGTTGGAAGGAGCTCAACGTACGCGCGTAGTGCGCCATCGCCTTGGCAGGCAAAGTCGGGTCGAGTGACTTCTCGAAGCGCGCCGAGCTGTCGGTGCGCAAACCGAGGCGCGCCGAGGTGCGCCGCACGACGACCGGATCAAAGGTCGCGACTTCCAGCACGAGCCCCGTCGTTTCCAAACCGACCTTGGAGCCTTCTCCCCCCATCACACCCGCAAGTGCGACGGGAGTATCGCCGGAACAGATCAGCAGGTCTGCCGTGCTGAGCTTGCGCTCCTCTTCATCCAAGGTCTGGATGCTCTCACCCGCGTGCGCGTTGCGCACGACGATGCCTTCGGTTCCGAGACGATCGCGGTCGAAGGTGTGGTTGGGCTGACCCAAGTCGAGCATCACGAAATTCGAGATATCGACGAGCTGATCGATCGGTCGTTGTCCGACCGCAAGCAAGAGGTTGCGCAGCCAATCGGGTGACGGCAAAGGCTTGGCGCCGTCTATCGCAAGCGCCATGTAGCGCGAGCAATCCGGTGAGTCGATACGAACCCTCACACCCCCGCCAGCGCCCAGTTCGGGCAAGCTCGTGTCGAGCGGCTTCAGCTCGCGACTATAGATCGCGGCGACTTCGCCAGCGATACCCCGATGACCCCACAGGTCGGGCCGGTGCGTGATCGATTTGTTGTCGATCTCGATCACCCAGTCCTGCATCGCGAGCGCTTCGTCGACAGACTTGCCGACTTCTGCCTCGCGCGGCAGCACCCAGATGCCGTCGTGCTCGTCGCCCAAGGCCAATTCGCGCACCGAACAGATCATGCCGCGCGACTCAATGCCGCGGATTTTGGTCTTTTTCAGCTTCTTGTCGACACCAGGCAGGCGCGTACCGACCTTGGCAATCGCGACCTTTTGGCCCGCATCTACATTGGGCGCCCCGCACACGATCTGCAGGTTTTCATCGGCGCCGATGTCGACCGTACAGAGCGACAAGTGATCGGAGTCGGGATGAGGAACGCGCGTCTCGACATGTCCGACGACGATGTCGGCAAGATGCGGAGCGAAGGGCTCGATGCCTTCGACTTCGGCCGTCGACAGCGTCAGATCATTCGCGAGTTCTTCGGGGGTGATCCCGTCCAGATCGATATGGCGTTGCAGCCAGCGGTAGGAAATGAACATCTAGAACTGCTCCAGGAAACGCAGGTCGCCACCCAACAAATGACGGACATCGTCGATGCCGTGGCGCAGCATCACGAGACGCGAGAGACCCAAGCCGAAAGCAAAACCGCTCCACTCTTCGGGATCGATGCCGCCGGCGAGCAGCACGTTCGGATGCACCAAACCGCAAGGCAGCAGTTCGATCCAGCGCGTGCGCTTGCAGACCGAGCAGCCGCTCTCGCAGAAAGGGCAGCGCGCGTCTAATTCAAAGCCAGGCTCAACGAACGGGAAGTAACCGGGACGCAGCCGGATCTCGATCTCACGGCCGAAGATGCCACGCAAGAGCGTCTTCATCGCACCGATCAGGTGCCCGACCGAGATGCCTTTTCCGACGACGAGCCCCTCCATCTGATGGAAGGTATGATCGTGACTGGCATCCGTTGTCTCTTGGCGGAACACCTTGCCGGGAACGACCGCGCGGAAGGGCGGCTTGAGCCGTTCCATGGCCCGCACTTGAACGGGAGAGGTGTGCGTACGCAGCACGATATCCCCGTCTTGGTCGCAATAGAAGGTGTCCTGCGAATCACGTGCCGGGTGATCCTTGGGGATGTTCAACGCCTCGAAGTTGTAGTGATCCAACTCCACTTCGGGTCCATCCAAAATGTGGTAGCCCATCGAGAGGAACAGGTCCTCTAGCTCACGCGTGACCTGCGTGACCGGGTGCAGCGAACCACGCTCCTGCTGTGGCCCACCGAGCGTCGCATCAAAGTCGCCACCGGCGCGCTGAGCATCGAGCTCGGCCGATTCCAATTCCGTTGCACGTCCCGCAATGGCCTTGAGCACCGCACCCTTCAACTGGTTGGCCGTTTTGCCGGCCTGCGGGCGCTCTTCGGCGGGCAGGGTCGGGATCGACGCCAGCATTCTCGCGACGACACCTTCCTTTCCGACGTACTCGCGTTCGACGG
>JBLFWN010000199.1:0-8276 GCA_047611405.1 Planctomycetota bacterium
CCGCCGAACGACAGCCTTCAGCTGCTTTCGCTCTTCTGCAGTAAGTTCGACTCTCGTTTTGGGGCGTCCCACTCCCTTTCTTGTAACAGGCATGACCAGGTAAACGACCATCAGCGATGACTGTCTGCACTAATTCAAGATACTTCTGACTCGCAACACTAGGTCGGCGAAGCGCGCCCACCTCCGATCCACATCGCGTTCGCTCGTGACCAGGTCAGAGACCGGGGGCACATGAGTGCGGTCGGGCTAGCGAGCGCGTATCCTTCGCGCGCCATGCGAAACGTGCGCGTACTCTGCAGCTACAACGGAGCTGAGTTCTTCGGTTTTCAGCGTCAGGACGGCTTCGAGACCGTCCAAGAGGCTCTGGAGGATGCTGTCTCGGCTGTGTGTCGAGAACGGGTTGTCGTTCACGGATCCGGCCGCACCGATCGCGGCGTGCACGCAATCGGTCAAGTCGCGAGCTTTCACTGCGAGTCGACGATCCCAGACAACCGCTTGCGGCATGCGCTCAATTTTCATTTGCCTGATAGCCTGATTGTCCGGCGGCTCGAGACCTGCGCCGATGACTTTCATCCGCGTTTCCATGCAGTCTGGAAGCGCTATGTCTACCTGACATTGACCTCTCGCTTTCGGCTCCCGATCGGCCACGATTTCGCCCATTGGACGCGTTTGACGCTGGACCGCGATGCGATGGAGCGCGCGGCGAAACTGCTCGAAGGAAGGCACGACTTCGCCGCTTTCGGGAACGCCAGCAAGTCCCGAAGGACAACCACTCGCTTGGTTCGCCGCGTGCGCTTGGTCGCGCGGCGCGATCGATTCCTGATCGTCGTGGATGGCAACGGCTTCCTCTACAACATGGTGCGCACGATTGCCGGCACCCTAATCAAGGTCGGCCAGGGCCAAATGGCCGTCGAACAGGTCGCGAAAGCACTCGAGACCGGTGTTCGGACGGATGCCGGGCCCACAGCACCGGCGAACGGTCTGTATCTGATGCGCGTCGTCTATCCTGAGCCGACTTTTGTCGGCCTCGACCCCGGGCCGCGTGGGCAGCCAGGCCTGATTGTGAGCTGACGCCCTCCATCGCGTCTGAGCAGGCGGGCGGGAAATCGAGCGACTGCGGGGGGATCGGGGCCAGTCTCCAGATTGGGTCGAAGGTGAGAGTGTGGATCTGGACGCTCTCAGGCCTGCTTCTTGGGCTGCGTTCCTCTCTTCGACGCACTGCGGACTCGGAGGCCCTTGACCTTATCGGAGATTGGATCCAAGTTAGGAATAGTCGCCCTCCGATGAACATTGCCAAGCAGGTCATAACACTTCTCGAACGCGATCGCGTTTGCGGACCAGACCTGCGCCGCGCGCTGTGTAGCTTTGGGCGGCTTGCCATCTGATGCTTTCTAACGCCTGCCTTCGATCCGCTAACGAGTCCCGGCTGCCTGCCTGCGGGTCGGGAGCGCCTGGTATAGAGCTTTTGGCGAAGAGCGGTGCCTGCCTGCCAGTCCGATCAATCGGAGCCGGCATCGAAATGCGAACTGAGCCCCGTGCTGGAGTGAACAGACTCGCCTCCGGCGGCGAGAGCTATACGGTTCGCGCGATCACTGTCCCGTGCTGGTCTGGCTGGGCGACCTGCCTTGCGCGCACGAGAGAGTTTCTTGCTTTGGGCCTGTCAGCCCAATCTCGCCACCCACGTCACGAAAGGACTGCAAATGCACATTCACGTGTCTGTTTTGCATCACGATTATCCCACTCGCATTCACGATCTCGTCGAGCGAAAGCTGATCGGCCTCGAGCGCTTTAATGATCGGCTAATCTCGGTTCGCGCGGTGTTGGAGAAAGTCAGGGACACTCATCGCGTCGAGATCATCGCGAAGGTCGGGCACGGGAGCGTCATGGTTGCGCAGGCCTCGACAGGTACATTCATGGCCAGTCTCGACGAGGCTCTCACGAAGATCGGAACCCAGGTGAAGCGGCATCACGACAAATCTCGGATAGAGCGGCGCCGGCGAAATCGCGAGCAGTCGGCCTGATTCCTACATGTGGGCCCTGATTCTCAGGGCTGGATGACACTGCATGGCCGTACGACACGCCACAGTCGGAGGCGCGCCTGACAGCGCACCTCCGACTTGTTAGTCTACTGGCCTCTCCATCTCTCGATGGAACCTTCTCCGACCCCCCAGAACCCGCACACGACCCCGTCATCCAGGATGAATTGGTGGAAGCAGTTCAAGCCCAAGGCTTGCAGCGTCAACTTGAAGGCAGCGTCCAAGGACGCAGCTCTCGTGGAACTGATCGAAAACCTCGTCAAGGCTGGCGTGTTGGAGGAGAGTTTGCAGGAGCCAGCTACCCAGGCCTTGCGCGATCGTGAAGAGCTCGCGACGACAGGACTAGGTATGGGCGTAGCTATCCCGCACGTGAAGTGCCCGGGATTGATGAAGACCGCGGTTGCAATCTCCGTCCACAAAGACGGAATTGACTGGTCCGCATTGGACGGTGAATCCGTGCATGTGCTCGTCACGGTCTTGAGGCCCGAGGAGGGCGGACCGGAACATGACCCGGCTGACCACCTCGAGATGATGGGCTGGTTGGCCAAGTTGGCACGCGAATCAGACTTCCGACGCTTTGCTCGTGGAGCGCGGACGAAAACTGACTTGGTCGATCTCCTGAAAGAAATGTCGTCGGTCTGAGCACTCTCTGTTCAGAGCGACTGCATAGGCGGTCCGGGCCCGAGGAGCGGAACGTATGACCATTACGCGCCAAGTCGTCGTCAGCAATGCCGCAGGAATGCACGCTCGTCCGTGCCATGCGGTCGTTTCGACAGCGCAAGGCTTCAAGAGCACGCTGAAATTGCGTGCTCGTGGCCGCGAGGTCGACGGCAAAAGCATCTTGCACCTGATGACCCTAGAAGCCTCTGTGGATACAGAGGTCGAACTGGTTGCGGATGGCGAAGATGCGGACGCATTGCTCGACAAGGTCGCGCTCTTATTCGAAAGCGGATTTGGCGAGGACTGAGTTTTCCCGGCTTTGTCCGGGATTGGCCGGATAAATTCCGTGTACAGCCACCGTTCGTTGAGTGCCAAATCCTACGTGGCACTCAACCTGATTCGGCCTTAGATCCGATGGGACTCTGGAAGGCAGTGGGGCATTTGCCTCATTGCACGCACTCCAGACGCTCCCGTGATGCGGGTTTGAGGGCACGTGTTTCGACGAAACAAGAGCATTGTAGGTTTGGACCTCGGTACATCCGTGGTCAAGGCAGTCGAGCTGACACTCGACGGTCCCGAGCCGGTCGTGACCGGCTTCGCGCGTTCCGAGATACCTCCAGGTGGGAGCATCGAGGAAGCGGTTGCCCAGGTCTTTGAGGAAGGCAAATTTCGCAGCAAGCGGATAGTGACCGGCGTATCGGGTCAGTCCGTCGTCGTGCGCTATGTGCCGATGATGAAAATGTCGCCCGACGAGTTGAAGCAGGCGATCCGGTTCGAGATCGATAAATACCTGCCCTTCGAACTCGACGAAGTCGTGTTGGACTGCCAAGCGCTGAAAAACAACGTCGGCGCAATGCAATCCGATTCGGATGGCGGTGGCGATGAACAGATGACTGTTCTGCTCGCTGCCTGTCGCACCGAAGCGCTTAGCGATCACGTCCGCATCGTGACAGGACAAGGCCTGACGCCTGTCTGCATCGACCTGGACTTGTTCGCAATCGCGAACGCCTGGGAGCTGTGCGGCCTGCCCGACGATGAGCTGCTCGACGAGGTCGAAGACCACGCGACAGCCTTGGTCGATGTCGGTGCTGCGCGAACATCTATCAACGTGATTCGAGGTGGCGAGAGCTGCTTCAGTCGCGAGATCAATATCGGCGGCGCGGATATGACGCAAGCCGTCGCCCGCCGGCTGGGTGTCGAGGGCTTTGAAGCCGAAGCGATCAAGCGCTCCGGTGAAGCTCACGAGGCCGAGGTCAATAGTGCGATCGCGCCGGTGCTCGAGGACCTTGCGTCCGAGCTCTCGCTATCGATCGATTACGTCGAGCACCACGAAGGCGTCAACGTCCAAGAAATGTTGCTGTCCGGCGGTGGGGTGCTCGCTCCGGGCGCAGCTGCCTATCTCGAGCAAGCGACGTCGCGTCCTGCGCGCACGTGGAATCCGCTCGAAGGACTGCGCGTCGACATTTCACGAGTAGAGGTCGAGGAGCTTGAGGCCTGGGCTCCTTCCTTAGTCGTCGCTTTGGGCCTTGCATCGAGGGTTCGCAACGAATGATCCGCATTAACCTGCTTCCCGAGGAGTATCGCTCCAAAGCGCGTACCCCGCTCAAATTGATGATCGGTGTCTCGCTGTCTGTAGCGATCGTCGCATCACTCGCTGCCTATTGGGGCTGGCTAGCATTTGGGCAAGCGGCACGCGTCGAAGCTCGACGCTCTGTGCTGCAGCTTGAGATGGACGGTCTGACTCCTCAGATTGACTACCACAAGTCGCTCCAAGACGAGACCGCCTTGCACTCGAGTCGCGAGAGCACATTGGCGGAGATCACGCAGAGCCGCATCTTGTGGACGCGCAAGCTAGACGAGTTTATCGATGTCGTCACGGCTGGCCGTGATGGTGTGCGCCACTACGTCTGGTTCGATGACTTGAAGGTCCAGCAGCAGAATGCCGGTGGGCGGGCTAACGCCTTCGGAACTTTCAAGGCCAACGGGCACTCCGGCTCGGCGCAATGGAACCAGCTCGCGAGTTTCCTCGAGGATGTCGAGGATCCGACGCTGAGCAACTTCTCTGACTTCTTTGGTCGACCGGCTATGCCGGCCGCTGCCCAGAGCCCGACCGACCAAGAACTCGTGCCTAGCGAGACCTGGTCATTCCCGTTTGCCATGGCATTGCTTAGTCCGCAAGACCGCCAGGCGTTCCTGAAGACATACGAGGAGTCAAAATGAGCCCCCGCAATTCATGGCTCACCTTCTTTGGCTCCGGCTTGCTGAGTGCTATCGGCCTCGGAGTGGTGATCTACTACGAGATCGAGGACATCGAGAAAACGGAGTTGGAAGCGGAGACTATTGCCACAGAGATTGCCTCTGCGCGCAAGACGATCGAGGGCACGCCCTCGCTCGAGCGTGAAGTGATCGTGTTGCGCGAGATGTCGGAAGTCATCTCGCAGATTCTCCCCGACGAGGAGGGAGTCAACAACCTGATCAACACGCTGTACGACTACTCCGGAGACTCCGGTGTCGCCGTGACCTCGTATAAGCCCAAGCCCGCAGCCAACAGGGCCGGCTCTCGCTCGGCCTTTGAGAGTGTCGCGTACACATTGGCGCTGAAGGGTGACACCTTCAAGCTGATCGATCTGTTGAACCGGATCGAGACGCACTCGAGGCTCGTGACGGTCCCGGCCTTCACGCTCAGCGCGTCGTCGCGTCGCGACATCGAAGACGATGGCGTCGCGAGTCACAGCATCACGCTAGATGTTGAGACGTACACCTATGAGCGCAAAGGCAGTGTCGAGCCGGTCAAAATTGATGGCTACGAGCGCAAGCGTGACTTGCTTGCCGGCGAGATCTCTCGCCGGCGCCAGGCGCTGTCGCTGGCTCGTTACAACTACCGCGGTCCGCGCGGACGGCGTGACCCTTGGATCGATCCGCGCGTTCCGGCCCACGTAACGGACGAGAGTGCGCTCAGCGTGCAAGACCAGATGGATCTGGTCGAGGGTCTGAACATGAAGATGAAGGTCGTGCTCGAAGAGTGGACCGAGGTCGAGGAGGCTCCCAACGAGCTGGCTCGTATGCTCGCGCGCCGCGATGTCGAGAGAGCCGTTGCCGATCTACAAGAAGACCTGCGCCGGCTCGAGGCCGACGGTCAGATCAGCTACGTGCCGGCTAAGAAGCGCTTGCGCAACGATGTCTATGATCCGCTTGACGAGTTGCTGGCCCTGCTGGCCGACGACACGCCGACCGGGCCCTCGCGCGAGGTGTTGACCGAGTTGCATGAATCGATGCATGAGCACATCTCGCTTGGCGAGTACGCGCTAGCGCTCGATGCCTACAGCTTGATGTTACCCAACCTCGAGATGGTCGTCGGTGATCCAATCCGGATGCACATCGTCAACGCGATCAAGGAAGCACACTGGGAGGCGCAGACTCTCAGCGAGTTCGAGAAGATCGAACTCAACATCGGCGGCGTCGCCATCATCGAAGGTCGTCCACCGGCAATCGTGCTAAACGGGCGGGCCATTGGTATCGGCGATCGCGTCGTCAAGGGGGAGGACGAGCTCGAATTGTTGGACATTCGTCCCAACGAAATCGACTTCTACTTCCGAGGCGTCGTCCTCACTCGAATTTTCTAAAAAGCCAGGTCCCTGAACTCCGTTTCAATCGGACGGAACCAACGTGAAGAATTTCAGCTTAATCAGTGCGCTTTGCATCTCGACTTTCTGCCTCCCCGCACAAGCGCAGGTGCCGAGTCTCGATGCACGAGTCAACTTGAACGTCGTCGAGCAGGACCTGGCGACAATCGTCGGTAGCATTAGGGATCGTAGTGGTGCGAATATTGTGATCCTCGAGGGTGGGGACAACATCGTTGCCGACTTGCAAATCACCCAGGTCTACTGGCGAGACGCTCTCGAGTATGCGGTCGAGCTCGCACGTTGTGTGCTCGAGGAGGATAAGAGCGGTGTGCTCAAGATCACTGAGCCGCAACGAGTGAACTTCGATTTCCCGGACGCTGACATCGTCGAGATCATCACGACAATCGGCAAGGTCGCGAACGCCAACATCATGATCAGCCCGGAAGTCTCCGGAAACCTGACAGTGAGATTGAACGACGTTCCGTGGCGTGACGCACTCGAAGAGGTGGCCAAGACACGCGGCTACACTGTCGTCGAGGAACGTCGTGGCATCTTGCGCATCGTCGATCCGGCTTCGCTCGAGAGGCTGCACGTCACGCGCTCTTACCAGCTGCGCTACCTGCGTCCGCCGGGAAACTACGTGCCGATGATCAAGTCAGACTTTATCAGCGGCTCCGCGAAAGCGCCCGTAGGCAAGGTCTCCGAGGACTTCGAAGTCTTGCCGGCCATCAGCAAAGCGTTGAGTGCTTCTGGCGAGTTGGACTTCATCACGTCACAAAACGTGATCATCGTGCGCGACACGACGCAGGTTCATGAGACGATTCAAGAGATCCTGCGCCGACTCGATGTCGAGCCTGCCCAGGTGTTCATTGATGTCAAGTTCGTGACGACCACGAACAGCGACGTGTTGAACCTAGGCGTCGACTACGGCGACGCGGGACCGCAAGTGTCCATCTCGGGTGGGCAGATTCCAATCATGCTGCCCTTCAACTTGGGTTCGGGTGGTTTCGAGGACAAGATCATCGCCAACGATGGCGGCTCGGGTCCTTTCGCGGACGCGGAACTCAACGCCGGCGGCACGATCATTCCGGACACCGTCTTTGGTGCGCTCAGCTTCCGCCAGGCACAGGCGACATTGAAGTTGCTGCAGCGCGACACGCGCAGCGAAGTCATCCAAGCGCCCAAGTTGATGGCGATGGACGGCAAAGAGGCCACGATTTTTGTCGGTGAGACGATCCGCTACGCTGAGGCCAAGACCGAACAGGGTCAAGCTGGTGGCTTGCAGCTCTCGGTCGTCGAGGCACGCAACTCGCCGGTCGAGGTTGGCTTCCAGCTGATGGTTCGCCCGCTTGTCGTACCCGGCACGCAGCGCATCATGATGGAGATCATTCCGAAAGAGACAAGCCTGGCTGGCACCTCGGGTCAAACGGCCTTGTCTCCCTCCGGCTTCGACATCTTCACCGTTGGTGCTTCCGGCTTCGAGGGCTCGATCGCGCTGCCGCGCACCCGTTCCTCGACTATGGTCACACAGCTGATGCTGGATAGTGGTCAGACCGCGGTCATCGGTGGTTTGACGACCGACTCGGACACGGAGGTCGACTCGCGCGTGCCGTATCTGTCGGCCATCCCGCTGCTCGGCGAGCTGTTCAAGTACAAGTCCGAGACACGCGAGCGTCGCAGCTTGGTGATCTTCATTACGCCTGACATCGTCTACAACGCCAACGACACCGAGCTGTTGCTTCAGAAGGAACTCGGTCGTCGCAAGGTCCGTCTGTCCGATGAAATCGAATCTCTCGTCGCCGGAAGTGACAAAGAGGACGAGTGAAACGGCTCGTCTGCTGCCGAGTGAAACGGCTCGTCTGCTGCCGAGCGGAGCGGCTCGTCTGCTGCCGAGCGGAGCGGCTCGTCTGCTGCCGAGCGGAGCGGCTCGTCTGCTGCCGAGCGGAACGGCTCGTCT
>JBLFWN010000200.1:0-8269 GCA_047611405.1 Planctomycetota bacterium
AAGAAGCGTGGCTTGGGCGACTTGTGGTTGCGGCAGTCAGAGCGTGGACAGAAAGGGGGTACGAACATCGACAAAGGGTCTCCAAGGGAGGTCGGTATGACCTCGTCCCAAGAGGACCTGCGACGTGAGCCATGGTTGCCCTCGATTGGCTGAATGTCTCTAATCCTTCAACACGGAAGCCTGGCAGTTCAGAAGGTCTTACACTTTTGGCCAGGATGCGTCGACCGCGTCTTCACCATGTACTTCGCTACAGTCGACTCCGCAACCTCGTGACTGAGCAGCGCAAGTTCATGAACGATACGCGGCGCTCCCCATGTCACGTTCTCCTTCGACATGCGCCGAATCAGGTGGATGATCTCCATTGCGATTGGAGGACGAGCCGGCTTCGAGCGCGACTTCCTACGCCAGTAATGTTTGAAGCCCTTTCGATGCCACCTGATGACTGTGGCCGGTTGAACGAACACGAGTGCGCTTCGCCACTCCTTCAACATCCGCATAACCGTATGCCAGAAGATGCGGTCAGCTTCATTGATGTTGGGTCGGTTCACGCTTCGCTTGTACACGGCGAGCTGATGTCGAAGCGCAATGTTCTCGAGGACGAGCTTGCTGCGGACCTTGGCCACAAGCTGGAGCAAGTTGAGGATCAGAGCAAGGTCGGGCATGCCCGGATGATCTTCACGAACGGCTGATCGCGCAACCTGCCCATCACTCACTGGCCTCAAAGATGGCTAGAGCGGGCAGGAAAGCGGTGCTCAGGGTTTTCGGGAGGGACAGGCCTGTTGGCTCCCCGAGGGATGGTTAATTGAGCACCAACGCCGCATGGCCTGCCAAAAAAAATGAAAGGTTGAGTCCGATGGCCTGTCGCGTTTGAATTAGGCACAACCGGAAACACCGAAAGGAACACCAATGAATTCGATGAAAGAAACGGCGCAGCAGTTCTTCGACGCCTGTGAGACGGGAAAGGGCTGGGAGGCGTGCCAGCAGCACTGCCACGAGGGCGCCACCTTCTCGGCCCAGGCGGGCGCTCTCGCGGACATCTCCATGCTCGAGGGATACACCGACTGGATGAAGGGGCTGCTCACCCCCGTTCCCGACGCGTCGTACGAGGTACGGTCCTTCGCGGTAGACGAGGAACGTCAGAACGTGGCCGCCTTCGGGGTATTCCGGGGCACGCACACGGGAGAGGGCGGTCCGGTGCCCCCAACCGGAAAGCAGATTGAGGCCGACTACGTGTACGTCATGCAGTTTGACGGCGACAAGATTCGTCACATGACGAAGATCTGGAACGACGGGTTCAGCCTCATGCAACTCGGTTGGGGCTGAGGCTCGCGGGCCGGAGTCCGGCGGCGGGCGGACAACAACGAGCTGCGAGCGCACACGGCGGCGTGGTTGCAGAATCCGCATTGGATCTGCGTCGCCCCCTCCGTTGACGAATTCATCGAGGCTTGGCAACTGATTCAGGCCTGCCCACGTCTAGCAAGCGGTTCAGGACCTTGTACCCAAAGGCGACCTCCGTCTTCTGCGAAGCTAGACACCGGGCGTGAAGCCCGCCACCAAGCATCGACTTGTACCTGAAGAAGGCGTTTTCGACCCTCCCTTGGCGGTGCTAACCCGACACCTTCTTCCCTTTGCGCCGTCCAAGCCCGTCCTGTCCAAATATCCGGCCGACACCAAGTCCGAGCCGATGCAATGACTTGTGATGCTCTTGGCAGGCAAATTCCGGCCGTGGGTCACAAACGATGAGCGCGCTGCCCCGATGAGCGAAGCCTCCCTATCGCTTTCCTCAGTGGCACAAACTGGCCAAGTACTTAGGCCGAACGGTTGTTCCTGCTGAAAACGTCAAACACCCTCAGTGGACATCGTCGATGGACCGACTCTAGCGAGTCTTGAAGTTCGGGGGCACGCGGGAGTTCATCGCTCAAGGATGACAGATGAAGTCAATCAGGTGATCGAGCCGCATTCGACTGGCCCTGACGACTCTACGTTATCGAATAGTGCACCAACGCCCTCTGGCTGCGAGCCGGCGACGCTGGTCATCGTTTAGCCACGGAGCCTTTCCGCCGAGCTGTTCCTTCAACACCCTGTTCTCCTCGACGAGATACTCGATGGTTTGATCACGCTACTTCCTTAGCGCTGACTCGTACTCGGCCAGCCGCTGGGCCATTTCTGGATCCGCGCCTTCGGGCATCAAATCGATGGCGCGTTTGAGGGTCTTGATCGCCGCTGTGGTGTCTCCGGTGCGGTGTTGGGCGAGAGCGAGAGTGTCGAGGAGGGCCACATTCTGCTCGCGGCCTTCTTCCTCCACGAGCGCGTCAGCGCGCGTTGCATAACCGAGCGCTCGCTCGGGATCGCGCAGACTCTCGTTCTCGTTTGTCAGCAGAGTCCAGGCCGCGCCGTTTAGCACTTCGGCGCTCGCGTCGACATCATCGGCCTGTTCGAGCTGCAGACTCAGCAGCTCGCGCTGCAGAGGTAGTGCATCATCGTTTCGACCCATCTCCACGTAAGCGATTGCGAGGCCAGACATGGCGTAGCCCGTCCAAGGATGGCGCAGGCCGAGCACACGTCGCTTGATCGGCAGACTGATCTCGAACATCTCCGCCGCGTCCTCAAAGCGCATCATCTGAATGTAAAGGAAGGCCAGGTTCGTTGTGGCGCCGAGCGTGTCGGGATGCTCCTCGCCCAGCACGCGCCTCATGATCTTCAGCGTCTGGAGGTAAAGCGGCTCGGCCTCGGCGTTACGGCCCTGCGCAGCGTAGAGGATCGCCAGGTTGCCCATGCTCGACAGAGTGTCGGGGTGGTCCTCGCCCAGCACGCGCTTCATGATCTCCTGCGTCTGAAGAGAAAGCGTTTCGGATTCACTGTTGCGGCCCAGGGTCTGGTAGAGGGCAGCCAGGTTGCCCATGCTATGCAGCGTGCTCGGATCCTCCTCGCCCAGCGTACGCTTCTGAATTTCCAGCGTCTCGAGGTGCAGCGCCTCGGCCTCCTCGTAGCGGCCCTGGTCAATGTAAAGGTTCCCCAGGCTGTTCATGACGCCGAGTGTGCCCCGGTCCTCCTCGCCCAGCACGCGCTTCTCAATCTCCAGCGTCTGGAGGAAAAGCGCCTCGGCCTCGGCGCTGCGGCCCTGGTTTCTGTAGAGGGTCGCCAGGTTGCCCATGGTCAGCAGCGTGTTCGGGTGCTCCTCGCCCAACACGCGCTTCTGGAACTCCAGCGTTTGAAGGTGAAGCGCTTCGGTCTCGGCGTAGCGGCCCTGCTCCTGGTAGAGGTTCGCCAGGTTGCCCATGCTTGCCAGCGTGTCCGGGTGCTCCGTGCCGAGCACCCTATTCATGATCTCGAGCGCGATGGGCAGGTGCGCCTCAGCTTCCTGGTATAAGCCGATCGAGCGAAAGACCTTGCCCGTCACCGCGTGCAGTTCTGCGGCGACCAACTCGTCCGTGATAGCGCCGTCATTGAGGCGTCTCGACGCGCTGTCCAGGATGCTTTTGAGCAGCGTGGTGTCGGCGCCCCTGGCCTGCTCCGGCGTCACGCTCTGCAGCATATCGGTGATCAGTGTCTTGATCTCCACGGCGCGCGCAAGCTCGCGCTGGGCGATCTCGGTCTGCACGACGGCCTGCTGTTCGTTCAGGAGAGCCTCAGTGGCCGAGGCCACCGCGCCGGCACGCGCCACCCGCTCGTTCTCGGCCGACGCCACGGCGGCCTCGCGCGCGAGAGTCTCGTTCTTCGCCGCGCTGTCGGCCGCGCGCCAAAACCACAGTGAGATGAAGAGGCCCGCGGCGATCACGAGTGTGAGGCCTATTCCAAACTTCTGTGTGCGCTTCAGCGACGCAGTGCGCAGCTTGGCCTCGGCCGCTTCAATTCGCGCCTTGTGTACGCGAGATTCTACGGCGGCGAGGTGATCGTGCACAGCCAGCGCAACCACCTCAGCCGACTTCGGTCGCGCGGCCGGCGCGGGTATAAGGCAGCGCGTTGCCAGCTCGACCATCTCATCTTCCGCACCACACTCTTCGAGTCGCGCGTAGGCGTCGTCGAGCTTAGCCATGGCCGCCATCTCGGCCAGCTCGTCTTGTTCGCCGACGTAGGGGGGCAGGCCGGTCAGGATCTCGCACAGGATTGCGCCCAGCGCGAACACATCGCTGCGCTCATCCATCGCCTCTACGTCGCCGCGCGCTTGCTCGGGCGGCATGTAGGCCAGCGTGCCCATCATCGAACCCATGGTCGATTGCGTGCTTTGATCACCCGTGCGCACGGTCTTGATCACGCTGATGCCAGCTTGTTGTTCGGCCACGAGTTTCTCGTCGGCGACGCCGCCCGCTTGCATCACCTTGCCCATGCCCCAGTCAACGACCTGCACCTCCCCGAAGGAGCCGATCATGATATTGGCCGGCTTCAAGTCGCGATGTACGACGCCGCGCGTATGCGCGTAGGCCAGGGTCTGGCACACGTCTTCGAAGATCGAGAGGAATGTGAGTCGCTCACTTGCCGTCGACGCGCGCTCGGCGAGTTTCTTCGCTAGCGTCTGCCCCTTGACGAGCTTCATGCTGAAGAACGGCATGCCGTCCATCATGCCGAGGTCGTAGACGGGCACGATGCCGGGGTGCTGCAACTGACCGCCGATCTGCGCTTCCTCGACGAAGCGAATTAGGATCGCCGGATCATCCTTGTACTTATCGTGCAGAAACTTCATCGCGACGTCGCGACCGAGGTCCTGGTCGTGACCGCGGTGCACCGTGCCGACGCCACCGTGGCCGATTTCGCCGTGCACTACGTACTTACCGGCTTCGACGCATTCGTCGGGTGCGAGCGCTTTGAGCACCGGCGTCTCGCCCGTTCGATCAGCGCGCAAGAGCACCCGGGGCCTCGACCCCGTGATCTCTCCGATGCGCTCGATCACGCTGGGGGATTCATCCTGTGCGGAGTCCTCGCAGTTGGCGAGAGTCAGGCCTTCGTCGTCCAGTGCGCGGTCGTGGTCTTTGGTCATGTCGTGATCCTCTGCCGCCGCGTTATTGCGCAATTCCGATTGAGCCATCGCGTCCCCCTCCGTTGGCGGATTCAGCTAGCGGTGACGACCGACAGCTGTCGTCCGCAGCTTAGCAGCCTGTTGAGGGTCGCGCACTTGATAGCAACTTCCGTCGGTGCTTTCTTCACACGTCGCTGCTAGGCCTCCCCCGCTTCACTTTGGAGAAGACGTGCAGCGCTATGTGGAAGTCAACACCACTCCAACGGAGGTTCGAACTTAGAGTCGCGCCAATCATCACTGGCGCCCCCTCGAAGCTGGTACTTGCCCCTTCCAGAAAGTTCGCACCTGGTCTCGAGCGGACACCATTCCGACTCCAACCGCGAACATAGAGTCGAGTTCACAATTACGGATGGATTGGGGAGCCACTCTTTGCCCAGGTGCGAAATCGATGAACGCCGCTGCTTGACAAGCAGCGTTTTTTCGTGGGCCGAGGGCTGCTCCTCAGCAGTGGGTTTGACGCGAGTTAGGAGCAGGAGGGCTTTGTCTCCAAGGTCTCCGTTCGCACCTCGCAGGTGGACACCAAAGCGGGCGCGAACCGAATTCGAGCGCGCGATGCTCTCGGACTCTCTCCAGTAGGGACGATGCTGTTGAACACCCCCCGCCAGACGGGCTGTTAGACAGTGGCCATCGGCAGAGATCTATGTTTAACAGGCCAAGCATTTCGAGACAGCGTGCTCCATCTGCTCCTCACCATTCGGGCACCTTCCGCCCACGGTCGCGCATCTCTCGGATCAAGGTGCGCCCACACGCTCCCGTCCGCGACGAGAGCGCATGGGCGCGGTGGCTATTCGGCCGGGCGGTCCCGGCACTGGAGCTGCGTCTGGGCGCCACATGGGTCAGCGACGTGCGGGCGTACTCGGCCAAGCTCGTCGATCTGCCTGCGTCGGCGCCTTGGCGCGAAGGGCGAAAGCCGAGGTTCCTATTGCGGTTCCCGGGCTCGTTCCTGTTGCGGTTGGCCGACCGCGCGTTCCTGGCGGTGTTGTTGAAACTGCCGCCGCGGTTCACACGGTTCGCGGAGGGTGGACCCAGCCCCGCACGAGCTGATGGGTGTTGCCCGCCAGCAAGTGTTCGATCGTCGCTCGCACGCGCGTGGCAACGGCATCCTCATCATGCCCACGCCGAAGATGCCGTCGACTGCGGCGCATCCGCTGGCGAATCCGGCGCAGGTTCTGTGGACGGATTCGACGCAGGCGCGGATAGATCCGCCATCCGAGGAAGGGTAGACCATCCCGGCAGCGAGCGAGCTGGAGCGAGCGTTCCTTGGCCCTCAGGTCCAGCTCATCTTCTAAGAAGGCACAGACTGCGCGACGCATCTCACGCAGCTCTGGCTTGCCCGAGGCGAACAGCACGAAGTCATCCATGTAGCGTACATACCCACCCGGTCGCAGCCGTTCGAGCACGAAGTGATCGAGTCGGTCGAGGATCAGGTTCGCGCTCCACTGACTCGTCAAGCTGCCGATCGGTAGGCCGCGCCCTTCGACGCCTCCCGAGCGGATCACGCACTCGAACAAGGACCGCACACGCGGGTCGCGTACGCTGCGCTCGACGCTCGCGATGACGACATCATGCCGAATGCTGTCGAAGCAACGCGCTACATCGAAGCGGTGAAACCAGAGCTTGCTCCGTACCAGCCGCTGCGCGTGATCAAGGGCCGCGTGTGTCCCCTTGCCACGCCGACACGCGAAACTGTGCGGCAGCATACGTCCTTCGAAGAGAGGCTCGAGCGGCGCCATCAGTGCGTGGTGCACGACGCGATCGCGGAATGGAGCGGCGGATATCGTGCGTCGCTTCGGGTCATGGATTTCGAAGCACTGCGGTTCTCCAGGTCGATAGCTGCCTGTCTCCAACTCTTGCTGGAGGACCAAGACGTTAGGCTCGAGCCGTTCCATGAATCGCGCTACGCCCGCGCGTTGCCGCTTTCCCTTGGCTGCTCGTCGTGCAGCTCGGCACAGAGGCTCGAAGCCGGTGACTTCCTGCCAGAGCTTGGTGCGGGAACTCATCGTCCTGCTCCTGAAGTCTCTGCTGCCGTGTCGCAGACTGCCGTGTCGCAGACTGTTGTCCGGCCTGCCAGGCTTTGGCGCCAACCGTGAAGCATTCTTCCGACTTCATCAATCCCCCGAATTGCTGCCTCGAAGGTCTTGCTCGAGAGCGCGGATCGTCCACGAGCGAAGCGCAACAGGTAGCGCAGTCGCTCCAGCCCAAGGTTCGCCTCCTCTAGCACCGCCAGCCTCCCGCGCCTGCGATAGCGCGCGCGGATCAGCAGCGCGACGACATCGAGGGCTTCGTTCTCGACGCGCTGCGTCAGCGTCATACGCAGCACCTTCGGCCAGCGCGTCGTGCGGTCCAAGAGCCATGCCGTGTGCTCCTCCCAGCGAGCGAGGACGACTAGCTCCGCTTCAGCATCGCGCGGCCCACGCCGCGCTTCGGGTTGGCCGTGACTATTCATTCAGCAATCTCCTCGGTGCTGTTGAATGCAGTGTTCCCGGAAGGCTGCACGACTGCGCCCTCTTCGACTCGCGTGGGCTCATCAGCTAGGGCGTCAGCAAGTTTCGCGAGCAGCGACTCCCCATAGCGTTCGACCTTACCCTTTCCAATGCCAGGCACGTCGACAAGGGCGGAGCGGGAGCGCGGTAGCCGTTGAACGACGGCGACGAGTTCTCGATTGGTCAGTACGACATAGGGCGGCACTCCTTCGTGGCCCGCCGTGTCGCTACGCCACGCGCGCATTGTCTGAAAGAGCAAGCGCTGTCTCTCGTCGAGCTGCTCCAAGGGATCCGGTGCGCTGGCTCTGACTTTGCGAGCCTTACCAACAGCCGCTTTGGTGGCCGCCGGAATCGGATCAGAGCGGCTTGCTCCCGATGATGAATTCGAGCCGCCTGAAGCCACAGATGGCTTCGTAATGGCCTCTCGGTATTCGACGACACATAAGAGGTGCGGCACGCCGCCACTCGTAAAGAAGTGCTCGCGCAACGAGAGTAGCTCGCGGCCAGCCAACAGCGCGTCCAACGGCCGGTCGTCGAAGCAGTCAAGCGCACTATCGAAACGCAGAGTCAAGAGACGCACGCGCATGGCAGCAGGTGTAGGGACAGATTAGTCATGCGCTGGTCCCTCGGCCCCGCCACCCCGCTCCGCCACCCGAAAACACAAACAATCTCAGCAAATACACAAACTCGCAAGTCCAAGCCCCGCTACGCACGCGTTCGCTGCGCTCACTGCGGCTTCGCTATCGACAAGTGCCTCACCCAGAGAGTCCGA
>JBLFWN010000201.1:0-8243 GCA_047611405.1 Planctomycetota bacterium
AGGTACCGCAGCCACGCAAGAAGCTCCGCCAAGACGACCTGGAAGAGACGAGCTTTCGCTGGAACGGCTACGTGTAGCCGGCTCCGATCGCGACCTTGGCAGAGTGAAAGAGACGAGCGTTTCGCGCTCGTCTCGGAGCGTGCTCAAGCGTCTTCTGGCTTGATGATCACGCCCTCGCTGGCGTGCCCGCTCATCTTGACCATGATGGGCTGCGGCAGCCTCAGATGGCGCACGAACTCGGTCTCAGTCGTCGCCGGTACCGACGCTAGCCAATCCCAGTCCAGGCTCCCGTCGCCGTCTTCCGGATTGACTGTGAAATAGCCAACGTTGCACGACGCCAAGTTCTGGAAGAAGTGCGTCCCCTGCGAAGGCTCGACCTTCAAATCATCGAAACCCGCCTCGACGATGACACGTGCGCCCGCGATCTCGTTCCAACCGACTGGAATTCCAAGGCTCGGGTCGGAGGAGCCCCAGCGGCCGACGCCGATCAGGGCATAGGGCCGCTTCTCTTTGCGCATCACAGCGTCGAAGTGCGCCACTTGCAGCGCGACTTCCTGGCTGCGCAGGCGCTTGAAGCTGGTGATATCGACCACGATCAGGTCAAAGATGTCATCAATCTTGCCGTTGCCGAGCACGCGCGTGCTGCGACACATCACGCTGTCCTCCGGAATGTCGCCGATCTCGACATCTTCTTGCTCCTTCGCGACCGCCAACGGACGCAGCTGCAGGAAGGAGAACTGCGCGTGCGATTTACGAGCCTTGCCCAAGTTCCCAGCGAACTCGATCTCGACCGGCGCGCCGGTGCCTTCGACGCAACGGTCCAACAAATCGCGCACGATAGCCGCCAGCGGGAAGGCATCGTGCTTCAACACTTGAGCAAAGCTGACCAGGCGCACACCCGGCCGCGAGATACCGTCAATGATGCGATTGTCTTGCGCCGAATAGGTCGAGCCAAGCCACGTCAGAGTTCCATCTTCCTCGGCATGCTCAAGCGGGAAACGGTGCATGCCCGACACGCCTTCTGCAGTCGAATGGCGGTCCATATTGATGCCATAGAACTCTCGCTGCGAGTTCTTCAAGGACTCGTCAACCGAGGAAAATCCGACCAATTGGCGCGGGTAACGCGGGTTGAAGCGTAAGCACGGTTCGCCACCGACGACGGCACGCCCCATGCCTAACGCGACGGCAACCACTCCATCCTCCGCCTTATGATCGGGGCCGGGATAGTAGTTATGCGAGCGCGCCACACCGGCGAAGTCCGGGTAGAAGCGCTGCCCATGCTGCTGCCCCACCAGTTGCTGGATCATCACCGCCATCTTTTCCTCTTCGAGCCTGTACGAGGTCATCGAGAGGTAGGACTTGGCCTTCTCGGTGAAGGCGGAGGCATAGACGCGCTTGACGGCGAGCTGCAGCTGACGCAACCGCACGTTCGTATCCGGGTCGTTGTTCGCAAGCATGTGGGTCTGGTACACGCCGGCGAAAGGTTGCGAGAGGGAGTCCTCGAGCAGGCTCGACGAGCGCACCGCCAACGGGTACTTGACGCGTTGCAAGAAGGCCAACAGGTTCGAATCCGCCTCGCGCGGGAAGGGAGCATCCAGGAAGTGCATCAGGATTTCCTTGCTCGGATGCGCCTCCATCGCGAACTCGCGCAGGTGCCCGTACTCGAGGAACTGATCAAAGACCTCGGTGCCCAACACGACCGCCGGCGGCACTAAGATGTCGACGCCGGGATAGGAACCCTCGAGGCCGGAAGTTCGCAGAATACGGTTCGCAAAGGCTACGCCGCGCGCCTTTCCGCCCAGCGAGCCACCACCGATGCGTGTGAAGCTGGTGCTCGGCTCGAAGCTCTTGCGATCGAAGTTCGCGATGACCGTGCGGCGGCGCTCGACGATGGATGCGTCGATCGCGGCGAGCACGTAGCTCCGCAACTCCTCCATCGACTCGAAGTCATCGGCGTCGCGGACGCGAAAGCGTTCGGCGAGAGAGAACTCCGTGCGCGCCTTCAACCAGTTCGAGAAGTGGTTTCGCCGCGCGTGATACAGCAGAGTTTCGTCCGACACCTCGCGTATTGCTTCCTTCAGCTCTTGCACGTCGGCCGCGCGGCTGACGACTTTGCCATCCGACCCGCGAAAGACGAAGTCACCGAACCCAAAACGCTTCACCAGGACCTCGCGCATCTGGTGCAGCACCGTCGCGGACCCCTTGAGTAAGAAGGAGGCGCCGATGGCCTCGGCTGCCGCGCGGTTTTCGGGCTCCGACGACTGCATGACGATGCGGACGTGCGAGCTGCATGCGAGCGCACGCTTGCAAAGCTCGAGGCCCGCTTGTTTCTCGAGCTTGCCATCCATCGGAAACTCGAAGTCCGAAATGATGCCCAAAACCTGATCTTGGTACTTCTCGTAGTACCCCCACGCATCCTCGAAGTTGCTACAGAGCAGCACCTTCGGCCGCGCCCGTAAGCGCAACATGCGTTGCGCTTGATTGCGGTTCTCCGAGACCAACCGGTGTGTGTGCTTGAAGAGCTCGGCGTAGATCTCGGGCAGGAAGGACGAGTAGTAGCGGATGCTGTCTTCGACCAAGATGATCGCCGGCACTCCGTTCACGCCCGTGTCGATCGCGACGTTGCGATGGTCCTCTAGGTTTGTGACCATCGTCAGCAGGATGCGAACGTCGCCCTGCCACAAGAAGATGCGCTCCAGCTCAGTCGAGCCGTAGCGTTCGGTGAACTCGCGTAGCTGCGTGCTTGTGTACGCAAGCGCCATGACCGGGATGTCGAAGCCGGCCGCGCGTGTCGCACGCGCCAGCAAGACCGCATCGGAGTCCGATGTCGCGATGCTGCTGATGATCAGATCGAAGCTGTCGTCGCGCGCGAGGTGCTTGAGCGCCTGCTCGGTGTTGGACACCTGAACAAGGTCAGGTGTGTGGCTCTGCTTCAGGTCGATGAAGTGGCCGAGCAGCGTCTCGTGCAACTGCCCCTCCTCCGACATAATGAAGGAGTCATAGAGGCTCGAAACGAACAGAATCCGCTGAACGCGCCATCGCATCAGCTCGTGAAAGCTGCGTAGGCGAGGCGTTTCCGGCGGATTCAAACCGAGGTCGCTCATGATCAGCTCGTGTCTCGAAAGGCGCTTAAGCTCTTATGAGCTACGGTTGGCCAAGCGTTTTTCCCCGCTCGGCCAACCAGCCCTGGAGAGCAAGCCTACACGAGTCCCTGGTCGATCATCGAGTCTGCAACCTTCAGGAATCCGGCGATGTTCGCGCCATCGACGTAGTTGCCAGGCGTTCCAAAGCGATCAGCAGCTTCCACGCACGACTTGTGGATATCGCCCATGATCACTTTCAAGCGATCGTCAACCTCCTGGCGGTGCCAGTTGTAGCGCATTGAGTTCTGGGCCATTTCAAGACCAGAAACGGCCACGCCGCCGGCGTTGGCAGCCTTGCCCGGCCCATACAATATCTTGGCTTCAACGAATAGCTGCACGCCCTCGCCGGTTGTCGGCATGTTCGCACCCTCGCTGACAACTTGCAGCCCGTTCGCCAGCAGGTTCCTCGCGTCCGTGCCGTTCAGCTCGTTCTGCGTCGCGCACGGGAATGCACACTCGGCCGCGTGCGCCCACAGCGGATTGTGATCTAGCGAGGCATCACGCGCTGTGTAGACCGCCTTGCTGTACCTCTCGATGTATTCGCTGATGCGGCCGCGGCGCACGTTCTTCAAGTCCATGATGAACTGCAACTTCTCGCGGTCGATGCCATCACCATCGTAGATGTAGCCGCCGGAGTCGGACATCGTCACGACCTTGCCGCCCAACTCGATCAGCTTCTCGGCGGCGTACTGTGCGACGTTGCCGCTGCCTGAGATCAGGCAGGTCTTGCCGGTGAAGTCCTCGCCGCGCGTCTGCAGCATTTCACGTGCGAAGTAGACCGCGCCATAGCCCGTTGCTTCGGTCCGAATCAGCGAACCGCCCCAGTTCAGGCCTTTGCCTGTCAAGACGCCAGCGAACTCGTTCGCGATGCGCTTGTACTGACCAAAGAGGTAGCCGATCTCACGTCCACCGACTCCGATGTCGCCAGCCGGGACATCGGTGTTCGGACCGATGTGTCGTTGCAACTCGGTCATGAAGCTCTGGCAAAAGCGCATCACCTCGACATCACTGCAACCCTTCGGGTTGAAGTCGGAGCCGCCTTTGCCGCCGCCCATGGGCAGGGTTGTCAGAGAGTTCTTGAAGACCTGCTCGAAGGCCAGGAACTTCAGGATGCCCAGGTTGACCGAGGGGTGGAAACGCAGGCCACCTTTGTACGGGCCGATCGCGCTGTTCATCTCGATGCGGAAGCCACGGTTGACGCGCACCTCTCCACGCTCGTCCATCCACGGAACGCGGAACATCAGCACGCGCTCGGGTTCAATCAAGCGCTCGAGAATCTTGGCGCTGCGATACTCGGGGTGGCGCTCAAAGACCACGCCCAAGGATTCCGCGACCTCTTCGACCGCTTGATGGAACTCAGGCTCACTGGGGTTCTTGGCCTTGACGCTGTCCATCAATTCTGCCGTGTAGTCCTGCATTGCGTGTGTTCTTGATCGGTAGAGGGGGCCCGGCAGTCGGGAGATCGGAGGGGGTTAGTCTTTCTACCCAGCACCTCGCAGAAATCCAACCTCTTGCAGCAGCGAGCGGGATTTTTCGGGAGAATGCTCGGCCGCTGCCTGGCCGCTGCCTGGCTGCTGACTGGCTGCTGACTGGCCCACCGAAGGTGCCCCGCCGCCGCCGCAAGATTCAATCGATCGCACTCCACATGTGTCACCGCTTCCTTCTATTGCTGCTTTCGCTGCTCGCCCTCGGCCCCCAGGCTCCGGCCCAGGACGCCCCTGCGCTGCGTGTCCACATCCGCGGTGGGGTCAAAACGCACGGCCCCGGCCAGCACGACCATCCACGCTTCCTCGACGAATGGACCCAGCTCCTCGCCGAGCGCGGAGCCAGCGCGACGGGCAGCATGGAATTCCCCTCGGCCGCCGAATTGGACGACACGGACGTGCTGGTGTTCTATGCGGCCGAAGGCGGCAGCATCCATGGCGCTGAACGCGCACGGCTCGAGGGCTTCATCGGTCGCGGCGGAGGCCTGGTCGTCATTCATGACGCGGTCTGCGGCGACGACTCGCATTGGTTCAAGACAATCGTCGGGGGCGCCTGGGAGCATGGTCACTCAAAGTGGCATGAGGGCGAGATCGGCCTGTACTTTAAGGACCGCGAGCATCCGATCACGCGTGGCGCTTCTAACTTCGACTTCAAGGACGAGATCTACTGGGATCTGCATCTGACGGAAGAAGCGCACGTGCTGGCCGAGTCCTTCCACAGCGTGTTCGACGTGCACCCGCAGATGTGGGTCGTGGAAAGAGAGCACAGCGCGGGCGTCCCTTACCGCGCCTTCGTCTCGATTCAAGGTCACGAGTACACCAGCTTTTCGCACCTGGCGTGGCGCGCGATGCTGCTGCGCGGCATCGCCTGGGCCGGCAAGCGCGACGCCGAGTTGCTGACGACGCAGGACGAGCGCGCAGCGCTACGTTATCCGGCCGGCGGTCCAACGATGCCGAGTGCGGCCGACGCGACTTTCTCAGGCAATGAAGACTTCGAAGTTTCGCTCGTCGCGAGTGAGCCGGCTGTGCTGAATCCAATCTCAATCGACTGGGATGCGCGCGATCGTATGTGGGTCGCCTGCACGCCGGGCTATCCACTGAAGGCACAGAACTCGGGGCTACCTGCTTCCGATCACATCCTGATTTTGGAGGACCGCGATGGCGACGGACAGGCGGAGCACGAGACTGAATTCTATGCAAGCTTGGATCTGGTCACCAGCTTGGTGCATCACAAGGATGGTGTCATCGTCTCGCAAGCGCCGGACATTCTGTGGCTACGCGACCTCGATGGCGACGATGTGTGCGATGTCGTCGTCACGCTGTACTCCGGTTTCGGTTTCGGAGATACACACGCGGTGCTTTCGAATCTTCGCTGGGGCATGGATGGCTGGATCTATGCGACGCAAGGCTACAGCGGAGGTGCATCGCGCAACGTGATCGGCTACGGCCCCACCGGCACCAACGACTTCGGCCCCATCGGTAACGGTCTGCTCCGATTCCGGCCGGATGGATCAAACATCGAGATGGTCTCCTCCTACGGATCCAACACCTGGGGACTCGACTTCAGCTGGGATGGAGAGCTGTTCTTCACAATGGCAAATGGCGCTCACCTGCGGCATATCGTACTTCCGGAGCCAGTGTTGGCTCGCGGGCGCGCGGGTTCAGCGCGCAGTTGGGCTGATGTGCCTGACCATCATCAAGCCCACCCGACTTCGCGACACGATCGACCGCCTTATGTGCAAATCGACTTCGTCGGTGGCTTCACCGCTGCTTCGGGCTCCCTGATCTACAACGGCGGCGCTTGGCCAGCTGAGTTCGCTGGCAACCACTTCGTCGCTGAGCCGACTCTGAACCTTGTCCATCGCGATGTAATTCACTCGAACGGGCCGAGCTTCACTGCGGTAAAGCCGCGCGAGGGTGAATTCTTAGCTGCCGAGGATCTGTGGTTTCGTCCGGTACACATGCGTACCGGCCCCGACGGTGCGATGTACGTGCTCGACTTCTACAACCAAGCGGCGATTCACAACGACACGCGCGGGCCCGAACACGGCCCGACGAATGCTGCGATTAGGCCCGATCGCGATCGATTGCACGGACGTATTTGGCGCGTGCAGCACAAAGCCGCGACTGCTCTGGCAACGCTTGACTTTGGAAGCGTCGACGGCTGTATCACGTCCTTATCTCACCCCAATCGCTGGGCGCGCATGACAGGACAACGCTTGCTAGCGGAGAACGAAGAGACTGCTTTGTGGTGGGATCAAGTCACCGCAATGATTGGTGACTCGACTCTGCCTGCGTATGCCCGCATTCATGCGCTGCACCTGCATATGCAGATCGCGCCGGACGATGTCCCGGCTGTGATTGCTGCTCTTGCAGACATGGATGAATCGGTTCGCAAGAACGCCGCGTGGATCGTGGCCGACTTGAAATTGAACGATCACGAGGCGCATGACCAGCACGCTCACGACCACACCGACATCGACCGCGAGACGTTGACTGAGCTCACCTCGGGCCTCTTGCGGCAAATCGAGCAGCCCGATGATCGGCTGCGTTTGGCTGCACTGACTGCGCTCAGCACACTGCCCTCGTCGGACCAGTTGCGCGCTGCACTAATTCCGCATCTGACGATGCCGCAAGATGACTGGACGAAGTCGGCCCTGCTCGGGAACGCATACGTCGATCCGAAGTCCTTCATGGTTCACACACTGCTCGAGGGCGAAGGCCCTGTCGCAGGCGAACTTGTGCAGACGCTCGTCAGACGGCTCGCCTCTCGTTTTGGAACTCGTGAAGTGCTGATCATGTGCGGAGCGCTGGCTCCGATGCGGCGAGCCAATGACGAGATGGTGCTGGCGCTGGTGCGCGGTTTGGTGAGCGCTATTCCCGAGTCGGAAGTCGCCACCTGGGACGAGGAGATCGAAGAAGCCCTAATGCTGCTCTTGATGGACGACGAGATGGAGATCGCGAAGGCGGCCGTTCCGCTCGTCTCCCACTGGGACCAGGAAGGCAAACTGGAATCGAGTCTGAAGCGCATGGCGGGCAGCGTCATGAAGGACTTGATCGACGAGGACTCGACTTGGGATACCTGCCTACAGAGCTTGGACATCCTGTTGCAGCTGCCGACCTACCGCCATTCAGCGATTCAAGTCTCGCTGTGGATGCTGGAACCGGGTCAACCGCTCGATATGCAGGAGCGTGCCATCGTGCTGTTCGGCACTTGCAACGACCTTGCAGCCGGCCAAGCCCTAATCACGAACCTGCGCAACATGACCGCGGCGGCCCGCAACTTGGCGTTCCCGCAGATCCTGCGTCGACCCGATTGGTGTCAGGCTTTGATCGACCAAGTCGAAGCAGGTGACCTCAGCCGAACGGACTTGGGACCGCAACGCGTTTTCCAACTCGTCGAGCATCCCGATGCGGCTGTGTCAGAGCGGGCGCGGGCGACCTTGACCGCAAGCAACACTGACAAGGATGCGCTGATCGCGAGCTTGTTGCCGCATGTCATTCAGCCTGGTGATGTGGCGCGCGGACGCACTCTCTTCGAAGAACAATGCGCGACCTGCCATAGCTTCCGCGGCGCCGGGGCCGATGTCGGGCCGCCGCTGGACGGCATGGGGGC
>JBLFWN010000202.1:0-8134 GCA_047611405.1 Planctomycetota bacterium
AGAAGCGTGGCTTGGGCGACTTGTGGTTGCGGCAGTTAGGGCGTGGACAGAAAGGAGGTACGAACATCGACAAAGGGTCTCCAAGGGAGGTCGGTATGACCTCGTCCCAAGAGGACCTGCGACGTGCGCCATGGTTGCCCTCGATTGGCTGAATGTCTCCAATCCTTCAACACGGAAGCCTGGCAGTTCATAACAATTCAGCCTTCTGCACCGAGAGCATGGGGCTGGGAGTGCTCCGCTTGGAGCGTCCCCGCCGCACCTCCGAACCGCGTTTCCCCGAACGGAGCCCGGCATGCACGCACACTGCCAACGAATCGCGCAATCGATTGTCACCCTACTGCTTCCCCTATCGGCGATCGCGTCGGACACCTCACGTCACCTCAGGCTGCCGGACGGGCACGGTTCGGCGATTCGCTGGACCTAGACCAGGGCATCGCGATCGTTGGCGCCCCATGGGATGGAGCATCGCTAACTCAGGGAGGAGCCGCCTACCTGTACGATGTGGCCTTGCTCTCGTGCCTCCATCAACTCCTGCCTTCCGACCAGGAAGAGTTTGACGCTTTTGGCACCAGTGTCGCGATCAGCGGCGACCGTGCGGTCGTGGGAACTCACCGGCATGTGCACGCGACAAGCGGACACGCCGCCGCTTAACTATTCGATGTCCCGAGCGGGACCGAAGAGCTCGAGATCGTCGGCCCGCCCAACTCTTCGTCTATAGAAGGCTTCGGCAGCAGTGTCGATATCGACGGAACGACGGTCGCTGTTGGCGACAGGCAAGCGTATGGCGGAGCGGGCGCCATTTGGACATACCGAGCCACGAATGGACTCTTGCAATCAGAGTATGCCGCTCCTGCCTTTGCGAGCATGGGCGAATTCGGCGCGAGCGTTGGGCTCGACGGAAACATCCTGATCGGTGGCGCTTCGATGTACGACGGCGCCGTCGTTGACGCAGAAATCGCGACGATCCACTGCATCAGTTGCCCGGGCCAGAACTACTGCGTCTCTACAAGCAACTCGACCGGTGCACCTGCGACGATCAGCGCCTGCGGGAGCCGAAGAATCTCGACGAACGATCTCGCGCTCGTCGCGCACTCTATACCGACGGAACCCTACTTATTGTTCGGAGGCGCGAACCAAGTGCAGCTCCCCTTCGGTGATGGCTTCCAGTGCGCCGGCGTAAACATCGTGCGCTTGCACGCGCCAGCATTCCCTGTCGGGAGTAGCGTAATGCAGTCAATCGACTTCGCTGCGATCGGACTCACGACCGCACAGACGATCCATGTCCAAGGCTGGTTCCGCGACCCGGCTGCGGGTGGTTCGGGTTGGAACCTGACCGACGGATTGGCGCTCAACCTCCTGCCTTGAATCAGTAGCAGTAGCGTCAAAGTCCAATGCGGCGAAAGGTCAAGTTGATGCGCTCAGCGACCTCGCGCTTGGTTTTGGTCAATTGATGCTCCCAATGATCTTGAGTCGCGCCCTGCATCAAGAGCAAGTCGCCCGCCTCGAGGTCAAAGCTAAGCGGGTCCAGATCACTGCGCACTTTGTGCCGCATGCGGAAGCGGCGCGTCGCGCCTAGCGAGAGCGAAGCGACTATTGGCCGCGGGCCGAGCTCTGGTTCGTCGTCCGCGTGCCATCCGACCGAGTCATTGCCGTCGCGGTACAGGTTGGCCAACACGCAGTTGAAGTCGATGCCAGTCTGCTCGCTCAGGCGTGCGCGCAGCTCGGTCATCGCCGGCGGAAAGGGCGCGGGCTGAAGAAGAATTCCCGAGTAGCCGTACTCGCAACCCGGATCGCCGATCCAGCTCTGCAGGCGAGGGACAGAGTGGCGCTTGCCATAGAGAGTGATCTCACCCGCGCACCACTCGACTTGCTCGCGCAGGGTTTGGAGGTATGCCGCGCTCCCGGCGTGATCGAGGAAGGCCTTCGTCAACACGAGTTCAGCGTCAGGCACGGAGCTCAAGTCTTGCTCGAAAATAGCGCTTCCCTCGTCCGCTGGCTGAACTGGGAACAGCTCGGCCTGGCGGCCAGTATGATCTTCCTTCCTGCTCATGGTGAACGCCCCGGTGTGACACTCGAGAATAGCAAGGCGAAGGGTTCCCCTCACCCTCGACCCGTTTACGCCTCTACTTGCGTGCGCCTTCACCCGCCTACTGAGCGGGGCCGCGCGCTTTACGCTCCCCGCCTGCCTAGCTGATCCGGAGACGGCCCTCGAGACGGATCTTGGGCGGTTTTTCAGCTTGGCACTGTGCTTGCTTACTTCGATTCCCACCCCAGTCAAAGATCTGTGATATCAACACTACGACTCCGCTGACGTTCTACTCGTCACGAATTCCCCCAACGGGAGCCCATTCTCATGAGAATCCAAATGCTTCGACCCCTCTTGGGTCTCGTCATCGCCGGCAGTGCGATGGCCCAAGACTGGATCATTCCTGCAGGTACGACCGTGGTCTACGACACCGCCAACGGTCGCGTCGCCGTCGATCAACTGATCATCGAACAAGGCGCGATCCTGCGCATCGTCGGCTCGCAGCCCTTCGGCGTCACTGCCCGAGCGGGCGTCTTAATCGATGGCAGCTTGGATATGTCCGGTACTAGCTCAGCCGGAGTGACCGGGCTCAACTCGACCAATCTACCCGAGCTTGGAGCCAGCGGTATGGCAGGCGGCGGGTCAGGAGGCGTGGGCAGTGCAATGACGAGCCAATCGACACCGTCGGGTGGAGCTGGATTCGGCTCCCTCATGGCTCCTAATAGCGGCGGCTCCGGCGGCGAAACAGGTTATGGCCTCGGCACCCGCGACAACAGGCGTGGCGCAGGCGGTGGCGGCGGAGCGCTCGCGGCTGATGCACCGGTGCACGCCAACCCGGATGATCCCTCCAATCAGGGACGCATCGCCGAAGGCGGACGCAATGGCACGCCGACGGGACTGGGTGCCGTGTCGCAACTTGTGCTTCCGCAAGGCGGCGCCCAAGGAACATCCGTGTTCACCGACGGCATCGCGAACAACGACTTCTGGGGAATGAAGCTCGAACCCGGCATTGGTTTGATCATGGGCGAGCTGAGCTTCCCTGTGGCTGGGCAAGGCGGCGGTGCCGGTGGCGATGCCGTTCGCAGCGCGACTTTCCCGTTGATGCCTTTCACGACCTATGGCGATGAAAAGGGATCCGGCGGCGGCGGCGGCTCTGGCCTCGCATTCATCCTGACACGTCAGTTTGTGCTGGGTTCTGGCGGCAACATCATGGCCAACGGTGGCGAGGGCGGCGGTGGCGAGAACACCGTCTTCTTCGACCGCGTCGGCGGTGGATCGGGCGGAGGCTCGGGTGGCTACCTCATCATCGAGTCCTACTCATTCGATCTGTCTGCAGCGAGCGACGGCGCACTTCGTGCACTTGGCGGCAAAGGTGGAGAAGGCCGCAACAACCTATTCGATGACATCGGTGGTGGCGGGAACGGCGGCCCGGGTGTGATTCAACTGCACACGCTGGATGGTACGGCGAACGCGATTCAACTGCCCGCCGGCAAGACGCTCGCTGACCTTAGTTGGCCGACCGCGCATGTGTTGATGCCGAACTTCTAGGCGCAAGCGTCGCTCGAATGTGAGCACCACTCGCGACTGAGTGACTGCTCCAGCCGAGTGCCGAAGAGGGCTCAAGTACAAGAAGACATCGCCCCCCGGCTTGGCCGCGGATCGATGTCTTCTTCTTGTCACACTCATATGCCACTGCGACCGAAGCCCGGGCGCACAGACCAAGGCGCTCAAGCAGTGCTGCCGGCAGGCGTCGCGTTCACTTTTGGCTTGAACACGACGCTGCTCGAATCCGAGACCATGCTCCAGCAACGCGGCCAGCGACTGCAACGAACCGCCCATGCCGAGACTGGTCAAGCAGAACAGCCAGAAGTATCCGAGCAAGCCCCACGGTTTGGGTAGAGCTTGCGTGTAGCGCACGAAGAGCAGCGGCGTCGATGTCGCGGCCAAGTCGTAGCACAGGGTCGCCACGCCTGTCTCAAGTGGCGTGGGTCCGAATGCGCTCGAGCTCTTATCCGAGCTGAAAAAATCGATCGTCTTCCCTCGATAGCTCTCACTCTTGCCATCGCGAGCATGATCAGGTTCAGCTCGCTGAGAAGTAATGCTCAGTCGGTTGCGCCGGTAGGATCGACTGCATCGGCGGAAATGCCTGCTAGCACGGTCAGCCGGCAGGACCTCTTGCTTCAGAGCGTCATTGATGGCTGAAATGCAGGATTCACGAACTCAATTATTACAGCCCAATATGGAGCTATCTTAGTCGACTTGGATGATCCGACCGTGACAGGCACTCTAGTGACAGGCGCTAGTGGATCGGTCCACACGTTGAAGATCCAGAACTTAGGGGACTCGGATGTTCAATTAGAGGTTTCAGGCACAACGGCCCTTATGACAATCCCTGCAGGGACTGGCCAAATATTGCAGACCACCAGCCTCGTGCCATCCGGATCTAGTCTGACGTTCCGAGGCAGTGGTAACGGAACTCACCTGCTGTTTGTTATGGCTATCTACTAGCTCATGGCTCGAGGTAACTTCAGCCGCACTTTGTCAATTCCTTGTTCGACAGTAACCTTGCCGATGCCATTTTTTGCGGCGCGGGTTCCTCTCAACGATGCGTTCGCCCGTATCGCGGTCAACAACAATGCACAACTGGATGCAGGCCAGGTCGGCGTCCTTGAACTTTGCCCCGGGGCTCACCTTCTTGCGCTCATCCCACGCGACATCGATGCCCTCGGCTTCGAGCCTGCCGTACATCTCGGCGGCGAGCGCGCATTGCGCCTCGTCGCCGGCTCGCGACTTAACGATCAGCGCGGTGTAGGGCGCGGTCTGCGCGCCCTACGCGGCATATGGCTAGAGGCTCTTGCTCGACGCGACTTCATCGCGCACGTTTTGTAGCGCCTCTTCGACACTGACCTTGTCGCTGCCCTCTGTCCGGCGCGGGTTCCACTCGACGATGCGTTCACTGGCATCGCGGCCGACGACGATGCGCAACGGGATGCCGACCAGGTCGGCGTCCTTGAACTTCGCGCCGGGGTTCACCTTCTTGCGATCGTCCCACGCCACATCGATGCCCTCGGCCTCGAGTGTGTCGTGAATCTCGGCGGCGAGCGCGTCTTGCGTCTCGTCGCCGGCTCGCATTTGGACGATAAGCACGGTGTAGGGCGCGATCGGGATCGGCCAAATCATACCGGCGTCGTCATGGTTTTGCTCGATGGCGGAAGCTGCGACACGCGACACGCCGATCCCGTAGCAGCCCATCCAGAAGGACTGCGGCTTGCCTTGCTCGGGCGCGAACTTAGCTTGCATCGCCTCGGAGTACTTGGTGCCGAGTTGGAAGATGTGACCGACTTCGATGCCGCGCGTGATTTCGATCGTGCCTTCGCCGTCGACAACAGAGTCACCGGCTTGGACCACGCCGAAGTCGAGCGTCTCGGGCTGTTCGAGGTCGCGGCCGAAGTGCACGTCGAGCCAGTGCATGTCGGTCTCATTGCCGCCGCACAGAAAACCCTGCACGCCTGCGACCGAGTTGTCAGCCAAGATGCGCACCTCGTCAGCCAAACCAATCGGCCCCGCAAAACCGACATCGGCGCCGGTCACGCGCTTGACCACATCAGGCGTGGCCAACTTGACATCCAATGCATCGAGGTGGTTCAGCAGCTTGACATCGTTCACTTCGCGATCGCCACGCGCCATCACGGCCACGACTTGCGTGCGGCCTTCGAAGGTCGCTTCGTACAAGATCGTCTTCAACATGCGCGTCAACGGCAGGTCGGGGAACAGCTCGACCAGTGCGTCGCAGCTCTTCGCACGGGGCGTCGGCTCCTTGTGCATCGCAACGACCTCGGCCGGAGCCGCGGGCGGCGTGATGCTCGATACTGCCTTCTCGACGTTGGCCGCGTATCCGGTCGCGCGGCAGACCGCGATCGCGTCCTCGCCGGTGTCCGCATCGACCATGAATTCTTCCGAACCCGATCCACCGATCGCTCCGGCGTCAGCCTCGACAGGCGTGAAGCGCAGCCCGGTCCGCGTGAAGATGCGCGTATAGACCTCGCGCATCGCCATGTACGAATCCTTCATTGTCTCGGGCGAGGTATCGAAGGAGTACGCATCCTTCATGATGAACTCGCGCCCACGCATCAGGCCGAAGCGCGGACGAATCTCGTCGCGGAACTTCGTCTGGATCTGGTACAGCGTCAGCGGCAGCTGCTTGTAGGACTTGACGTAGCGCTTGACGAAGGTCGTGATGACCTCCTCATGCGTCGGGCCCAAGCAGACTTCGCTGCCCTTGCGGTCCGTGAAGTTGAACAGGATCCCGTCGGCCACATAGCGCTCCCAGCGGCCGCTCTCATCCCACAGCTCGCGTGGCTGGAGGGCCGGCATCAAGAGCTCTTGGCAGCCGATCTTGTTGTGCTCCTCGCGCACGATCGCTTCGATCTTCTGCAGCACGCGCCAAAGCATCGGTCCGTAGACATAGATGCCGGCCGAGAGCTTCAGCAGGAATCCGGCGCGCGCCATCAGCGCGTGCGAGCGGACTTCGGCGTCGGAGGGTTCTTCCTTGAGAGTGACGAATAACTGCGTCGAGAGCTTCATGGGGCGGAGTGTAGCGACTCGGGCCGGCTCTGCTGCGCTTTGCTCGGCCGAATGAAGCCTTCCTACGCCAGGGCTTTGCGCGAGTCGCTAAACTCCCCACGCCATGAGCGATCAGAAAAGCGAAGTCGAAGCCCTCCGTATCGACCGCAGCGCCCTTAAGAACCGCGGCCGCGGCCCTTCCAAGATCGGGCCCATCATCGGGGTGGCTGTCTTGATAGGAGTGGGCTGGCTGTTCAAGCGGCCGATTTTGCAGTACGTCGATCAGATGCGCCTGCCGCAGGTCAAGACGGTGCGCGTTATCGAGCGCAGCGCATCGGCTGCCAGCGGCGCTGCCGGCGTCTCGGCGAACGGCTACGTGATCGCGCGTACCCGTGCCGCATTGTCATCGGATGCTCCGGGCCGCTTGGTCGAATTGAATGTCGTCGAGGGCAGCTTCGTCAAGAAGGGCGAGGTCGTCGCGCGGCTGTATTACGACGAGTATCAGGCCCAGCACAATCAGGCCGAGGCCAACCTGGCGCAGAGCCTCGCCGGCGTGAAGCGAGCGGACAGCGAACGCGCCCGGGCTCAGAGTGCCTTGGTGGCATTGTCTGCCGCAGAACGTGCCGCGGAAGCGCAGCTTGAAGAGGCAGGTGTTGAGCTGGTCTTGGCACAGTCCGATCACGACCGCATGGGCAAGCTGGTCGAGGCCGGGGTCGAATCGTCGCGCAAACTAGACGAAGCAGTGCGCACGCTGGGGAAATGCCAAGCGCGCGAGAACTCTGCTTCGGCGCGCTCGGATCAAGCGAAGGCCGACTACACGCAAGGCGAGGCCCAGATCACGGTCGCTGCCGCGGCGCTGGCCGAAGCCCAGTCACAAATCGCGATCGCTGAAGCCGCGCGCGACTTGGCCCAAGCGACGCTGGCGAAGACCTACGTGCGCGCGCCCTTCGATGGCGTCGTCACAAATAAGGAAGCCGAGGTAGGCGAGGTAGTCTCGCCTAACTCGCAAGGCGGAAGCCGCGCGCGCGGTTCGGTCGTGACGATGGTCGACCTGGATACGCTCGAAGTCCAGTCCGATGTACCAGAGACGACGCTCTCGTCCATTCGTGTCGGAGGCGATGCGTTGGTCTATCTCGATGCCTTTCCGAACGATCCCTACGCTGCACGCGTCGACCGAGTCTGGCCAACAGCGGACCGGCAGAAGGCGACCGTGGAAGTGCGCGTTGCGTTCGAGAAGCGCGACGATCGGCTGCGTCCGGAGATGGGCGTGCGGATCGTCTTTTTGCGCGACGACTCATCACTTGATGCCGAAGCTACACCCAGCGCCCCGGCCACGCTCGTCTCGAACGACGCTGTCGTTCGCCGCGGCGGCAAGGAAGTCGTCTTCGTACTCGAAGGTGGGCGAGCTCACCTACGGACCGAACTCCAATTGGGTGAATCAGTCGGAAACAACCGCCGCGTACTAGCGGGCCTCGAAGCCGGTGAGAATGTCATTCTGTCGCCTGACCCGGAGCTGGCGGATGGTGACCGCGTCATCCAAGTCGA
>JBLFWN010000203.1:0-8098 GCA_047611405.1 Planctomycetota bacterium
AAGCAATTAAACTTAAGAATCGAAACGGCGCTGACTCTGCGGGCGGTCTTGCGCTTGCCACTTCGTAAAACGGAAGGGTTCCTTCGATCGCTGTTCGCGTAAATGGGTCCATCCCTGAAAGCGCCGGACAACGCGAGCTTGTCTCGACGGAGTTTGAAGTTACGCGTCATCCTCGGGCCCGTCCAACCCAAGGTCACCGGAAGACGACAAGATGATTCGCAAGCTACTGAACCGGATGCTCATTTTGGGACTGCCAAAATCGATCGCCATTCCACGCGGAAGCTGTCGATGGCGACGCGGGATACCGGACAATTTTGTCTGTGCAAGAACGCCCAAGACGAGGTGTCGTGGACACACGTTTTCCTTACAAGAACTCCTGTCGAATATTGAAGTCGCCGCATCCGTCAAGCGCACCTCAGCGAAAAGCATCGCATAGCGGGAGGGTCCCGCTCGATACCAACATATACCCATAGCGACACGACGATCCGATGATGAATTTCATTCTTCTCCCCCTTCTTATCTCGATCCCCACCGTCACGACTGATGTTGTGCACCCCGTCGAAGCCGTAGCCGTCCTGAACTCAGTTATTACCGAAGCCCCCGATCCGAGCGCCACATCTATGGCTCTGGTCACAGGCGGACCCCTTACAATTCTCGAGACTGCCGCATCGACCGGCCGCTTCGATACCCTGGCAGCGGCACTGACCGCCGCCAACCTGGTAAGCACCCTTGAAGGTCCGGGCCCCTTTACAGTCTTTGCTCCTACTGACGCAGCCTTCGCAGCCTTCCCCCAGCAGCGTCTGAATTACCTGCTTCAACCGCGGAACGTTGACGTACTCACCAGCGCTTTGACCTTCCACGTAGTCTCGGGCGCTGTCGATGCAAACACGGTTCTAGGCAGCCCTTTTGTCACGACTCTGAATGGCCAGCGTGCTGAGATTTCCTCGAGCTTGGTTCAGATTGAAGGATCCAACTTCTTGGCAACCGACATCATTTGCTCGAATGGCATCATCCACATTATCGACAAAGTGATGCTGCCAGAATTCCGCAATGTGACAGGCCTCACGGCGTCGACCCCCGGCTTCGGTACCCTGAACGCGGCCTTGATCGCCACCGGTTTGGACTTGACCCTAAACAGCCCCGGAGACTTCACGGTCTTCGCTCCGACAGACGCCGCTTTTCAAGCGTTGCCGGCTGGCGTCTTGGACTCACTCTTGGCGAACCCCGCCGCACTGACTGACGTTCTTCTCTACCACGTAACCCCGGGACGCCTGTACGCCAGCGATGTTATCGCTGTGGCGACTCTTCCGATGCTGAACATGGCTGACACGACCATCAGCGTTGGACCGATGGGAGCGATGATCAACAACTCCTTGATTACCGTTACCGACATTGAGGTGGCCAACGGTGTTGTCCATGTCATTGACGTCGTGTTGGTCCCCGGACCTTAGTTCCCCCCCTCACGCTCAGGCGAGAGCTAAAAAGGAGAGAGCGTTGGGCGCAAGCCCGGCGCTCTCTTTTTGTTTAGTCAGGACGGGAAGTAAGCAGTTCCCCTCACCAGAGGCGCGGTCAACTCCAAGGAGCCAGCGGCTCAACTAACAGCGGACGGAGGAAGCCTCCACCTGACCAGAAACTGGAAGGCTTGCTACGACTCTGTAGTCTTGGAACCTGCAGCTCTCAGCGACTCTGAGGAGCTGCTGGCTCCAGGTTGACGCCAACCATGCCTAGTATTCCTTGTGCGTGACGAATGGGAATGAAGAAGTTCAAGCCGGGGCTTGCGATCGCCACTTCCTCGCCATTCATTTGATAGCGCTGAACGTGGCCGGCAACGGAGATGCCGATGACGCGGCCGTGGCTGTCAAAGGCCGGTCCACCGGAGTTGCCGGGGTTGATCAGAGCGTCGGATTGGATCCAACCGTTCTGGCGGTTGAAGCCCGAGACGATACCGGTCGTCACCGAGTCGCGCAGGCCTCGGGGAGCCCCGATCACGATGAGAGGGTCACCGCGGCGCAGGTCGAGGTTGTCGCCGAAGCGCACCCAGCGCAGGCCGGTGGCTGGAATACTCAAGAGGGCGATGTCCAGGTCGGCGTCCGAGTTGACGACCGAGGCTTCGAAGCTTCTGCCGTCGAGAAAATTGACGGTGTAACGGATGCTCGCGGGATGAACTCCGTCAGGAGCATCGACTACATGAGCATTGGTCATCACGTGGCCTCGAGGTGAGACAACGAAGCCGGAGCCGGACCATTCCATGCCACTGGTGGACTTGGCGCTGATCGTGACCACACTGTTCTCTACCTCGGCGACGACGTCGGCGATGCTCGGCGCGGGCCCCGAGTCAGCGAAAGAGACGTCGGGTAAGTATTCGTCTATCCCCATCGGCAGGTCCTGGAGTCTTGTGGTCTCCGGGACGTGCAGTCGCAGGCGTGGCGGCACGACTCTGCCGGGTAGGAAGGAAGGAGCGTCATCCATTGCGCGCAGACGATCGAGCAGGAGCCCGAGAAAAACTGGCGGCGTTTCGGGGTGGCGTAGGCGCACCAACACGCCAGCGCTCTCGCCGCTGACTTCGATCTGTTGCACTCCGTCGAGATCGCGCGCGGCCTGCAATAGATCTGCCAACTCATCGCTCGCTTCCCCGCCAGTCAGGCCGGTGATCAAGAGTTCGACTTGGTAGTCGGCCGGCACTACAGGGAGGATGCGGAAGCCGAGCGTTGTTCCGCCAGTCCCATCGACCACGACACGCTCCAAACCCTCGGTCAAGGGCAGGCGTTGCCAGAGCGTTCCCCACAGTTCGCGCCCGGCGCCCGCGTAGGGCACGGTTAGGGTCCAGCGCCGTTGTTCGGCGTCGTAGCGACCCTCCTCTACGTTCAGTCCTTGCTGACCAAGAAAGGCTAAAAGGCGCGGGGCCAGCTCGGCGTGGTCGGGGCCGCTCATTTCGGTGAACTCGAATTCCCAGCGCACGCTCGCGCCCGCCGGTCGGTAGGCGAAGTTGATGCCTTCCTTCGCGTGGATCGCTGTCCAGCCGCCGTCTTCGCCTCGACCGAGCAATTCCAACAGTTGTTCTTCGACGCGGAAGGGTGCGCCGGCCAAAGCCAGCTCAAGGCGTATGAGTCCGTTGGCTTCATCGCGCTCGATTCGATTGGAGAGTACTCCGGGAACCTCCATTGCGTGCTGTTCAAGGCGCAGGGCCATGCGGCGTGCGCGCTCTCCGCTAAGCCCACGGAACTCAAACGTCGTCGAACGCTCGGCCGCGCTCAGCCGATAGCGCAGCTCCGGCATCGTTGCTACAAGCTCGAGCTCGGGCAAAACGTCCAGGAGGTACAGGTCGAGACCCATCAGGTCGACCGCTTGCGGTAACTCGCAACGCAGTTTTCCGCCGATGGCGTCCAGGTCGTAAGTGACTTCGCCCTCGAGGTCGAAGGCTTCGAATTCGCGTTTCATGCGCGGCACTAACCAACCGCGGTCTTCAGTTCGGAAGCCCTCGATGAGCACTACGGTGCCCGGTTGCTTCCAGGCGGCGAAGTCCTTAGCGAAGTCCGGCGCGCGCTCTTCGAGGAAGACCTCGAGGGCCTCTTGAGCTTTCAACCGTGCACGATCTTCTGAGCCGGCACGACCCTCGACGTGATCATCGAGATGAACCAAGGTCTTGCCCGTGGCGAGGTCGAGTAGTGCGATGTTGATGTCGAAGCGTACGCGAGCGGCGATACCGAGGGCTTCAGTGCGCTCGCTGATCTCTCCCACCAATAGATGACTGTGACCGTACTCTCGGACAATCATCTTTGCGGTATCTGTGCTCGGACGACTTCCGTCGACGCGCAACAGGGCTTGGAGCCCGGAGTCCGCGATCTCGCGCGTGATACTGTCGGGCAAGAGCTCAGCAGCGCTGAGCTCAGCGAGGCTCTTGGGTTTGAGATCGACAAGGACTCGCGGTGCGGCGCTCGGTGTCGATTGGGGAAGGGCGAGGGCGAGGGCTAGAAGTGCGTTGAGCATCGGTGCTTGGACTGGCTTGGTTTGGAAGGGCGACGAGGCTCAGCGCGTGAAGACGATTTGCGTCCCGTTGCGACTGGCGGGCTGGGCCTGGATCTGTAGCGCTTTCAACATGCGTTCGAGTTCCTGCTGCACCGGTGCAGGGTCGCGCGGTATGGCGGTCGTGACGACCAGCTCTCCGCCGTCGACGTTGGACTCGGCGTCTTCGCTCAACACGCCTGCAAGCAGGCCCGCGATTCGGTTGCGCTCGCCGGCTTCGTAGCCGACAAAGCGAATCTCGTAGTCTTTGCGGCGTCCGCGGCCCTCGGCGACGACGACTTCCTGCAACGCACCACAGACTTCGGCGATGCCCTCGTTCGAGCACTGGGCGATTGCGTCGAGTTTGGCCTCGAGCAACGTGCGGCCGCCGATGTCTACGTTCGCCGAAGTCGTGAAGGCTCCCAGAGAGCGGCGGTTCCACAGGTCGTAGAGGTCCGTGCGCACGGTCGCATGCACGCCAAGGTCGCGCTTGTCCAACTCGAGAACGCGCATGCCCACTAACATGCGACCCTCAAGGCGCAGCACGAAGTTTTCGAGCGCGTAACGTTCGCTGGAGTCCTGACGCCAGGCCGAGTCGAGGACATAAGTCATCACGGCTTCCTCGAGCTGTTCGTCGCCGGAGTCGAGTTGTTCGGCTACCGACATCTGCACGTCCTGCCAGAGCTTCGGCTCGAACCCACGCAAGTAGAGTTCGCGGCTGAGATTCTCGGAGAGATCTTGCACCGCTTGTTCACCCTCGGAGCCCGAGAGCCCCAAGGTGTCCTCGACGTCCCGTAGCACAAGGATCGTGCGCAGGGTTTGATTCTCCAAGAAGCCGCGTTTGGCGAGCACCTCGAGCAGCGCGTTGCGGTCGACTTGCACGATATAACGACCCGCGAGGACAGAGCCGCCCTGCAGCGTGGTGCCCTCGACCTTCGTCATTGAACGGATGTAGCGGCTGCTCTGGCTGACCACGCGTTGGTAGACATCGTTCTGATCCCCGGCCATCCCGGAGTCTCCCAAGATCTCGTCCACCGCCCGGCCCAAGGCCTGTTCCGCGATGCGTTTCTCGAGGACCTTCTCGGCCAAGTCTGCCTGGCCCTCGGTTTGGACCTGCACGGTGACGTTGTATTCGTCGCCTTCACCGGTCACTTCAGGCTTCCAGTACTCCAGCTCCAGCTGCGAAGGGGAGCTCGAGCAAGCGGCCGCGAAGAGGCTCGCGGCAAGAGTGAGGAGCAGAGTGCAAAGTCGTTGGGCGGGGAGCATGGGGCATCGTGGGTGGTAAGAGAGAGGTGACCCCAAGCCGCAGGAGCTATGGGGATCCGCCCATGGGTCGACAGGAATCCGCCTCGTACTCAAGTCATCCATGGTGGAAACACGATGGGGAGTCCGATTGGCGTGCCGCGTCCGCCAATTCTTCCCCAAACCCCGCACATCGAATCCTGGCCCACCATGAGCACATTCCTCTCCAGACGTCTCCTAGGCGTAATGCACCTCCTTGCGGGAGTGGTCTTCCTACTCCTCGGCAGCTGTGCTGCGACTTCAAACCTCGACGAGCGTCCGCCGTGGGCCATGGAGAGTCGCCTGCCCTCCGCTCACCCCTTGGCCAGTCAGTACGATGAAGAGGACTACTTCCTGGTCGTCGGTCTGGGGACTGGGGCCAGCGTCGTGGGCGCTGGGGACGTTGCAGCCGAGAATGGTGAACAGGCTCTGCGCAAGGCTCTTGTGCGCGCCACGTCCGCAGCGGGTCAGGCTGGAGGACTCGAAGGAGCGGAAGCCTATCAAGGTCGCGTTGAAGCTCTCGCCAGCGAGTACTCCGACCGCATGCTCAGCCAGTCCTCGAGGATCATCACCTGGGACGGTTTTGAGGACGAGACCAAGTACTTCTACGGCCTCTATGCATTAGAGAAGCGTGCCGCCGCAGACATCGCATTGAACATCGCTAGCGAGCGCTATGACCAGTTGAGCGCACTGACCGCTCGCATCGACCAGGCCGGTGACGACCCGGCGGCGGAGCCGCTGGCCCTCGAAGCTATGGCGCGCATCCAAGAGCTGCGAGTGCTCAAGCAAACCGTGGCTTCCCTCGGTCATGCCTCGGGCGCGCGTTGGATCGACGACTTCAGCGAGCTTGAGGTTACCTGCGCCGAGGACGTGCACGCCGCCGGTCGCCGGCGCGAGGCCGTTGGCCAAGAGAACGACTTGCGCGAAGCGCTCGCGTTCTACCGGGAGGCAGCCCGCTGCCGCCCGGACCCGCTGCTCGACCAAGCCATTGCCCGCGTTGAAAACCGCCTGCCTTGCGGAGACTGCAAGCAGTACGTTTCAGAGAGCTGGAGCCAGCTCGATGCCCTCGAGGATTTGAACCGGCGCATGGAAGGAGTCACCGATCCTGCGCAGCGCGGTCGCTTGGCCGTGGAAGCCGTGAGCGGAGCGGCGATGTTCAAAAATCTCTGCGCACACCCTCACGCCTTCTACGCGGAGCGAGTCGGCCAGATCAATGAATTCGTAACGCGCTCGGCCTTCGTTGGCGATCTCGACCAACGCGCTGTGAAGATCGTCTACGAGTGTGGCGAGCATTTCGAAAGGCAAGGCACCGAAGCTTCGCTTGAGGAGGCTCTGGGCCTTTACTCTCGCTGTTCGGCGTACCGCCCCGACCGCGTTCTCGACGGCCGGATCCTCGAGGTCAAACGCCAACTGCCCTGCACGACCTGCGGGCACTCGAATACCGTTGACCCCGGGGTCTGCACGCATTGCGACGGATCTCGTGGCGCAAACTACGCCTGCAGTCGCTGCAACAGCTCGCAGTTCTTCCGCGGGAACTGCTCGGGGTGTAGTGGCGATGGCCTCGACGACTGCGGTAATTGCAGCACCAGAGGTTGGGAGTGGGAAGACTGCCGCGACTGCTCCGGTGGTGAAGTCACGTGCTTCTCTTGTGACGGTCAGGGCCATTCTGGCGGTGGTAGCTGCATGTCTTGCAGCGGTAGTGGGACGTTCGGGTTCTACCCCAACGAGATGGTCTGCTTCAGCTGCAGTGGGTCCGGCCGAGAAATGCAGATCACTTGCTTCGGCTGTGGCGGCGATGGCGACCAAACTTGCGGATACTGTGATGGCGATGCCCGTGTACAGGGTGACTGTCATCGCTGCAACGGCGATGGCCGCTCGGGCAACTGCCCGACCTGCGGCGGCGCTCGCGTTCTAGACTATCCCTGCGATTCCTGCCGGGACGGCACCGAGTGGCATAACTGCGGCCCTTGCAATGGCGCTGGCAAGTGCTCGACCTGCAGCGGGTCGGGGCATCGAGCCTAAGGACTGCAACGACAAGAACAGGCCGCCAGCGTTCACGCTGGCGGCCTGCTTCATTCCTGGCCCAGGAGCTTTCAATGCTTCAACGGCCTCAGTCGAGGAGATCGACTCCCTCCGTTTCGCTGACCCCGCTTGCGTAGAGTTTCGATGTCCAAAAAAACGAACCGGCCCACCGCGCTGCTCTCTCTCGGCTTCCTACTTGTCGCCATCGTCGTCGGCGCGCACATCTCGGGGATCCCACTGTTGCTGACCAAGGCGGGCATCGCGACCGTACTTGTCTTTGTCTACGGTTACTTCGCCGTGCGAATCGTAGGCGAGCTCTCGATCGGCTCGAGCCACTTCCGCTTGCTGACCGGTCTCACTCTCGGGCTGGCGACGACCTACTTGACCTGGGCGATTCGCATCCCGGCTTTCAGTGGTTGGGACGTGGCTTTCAGCGCGGACCCGGCTTCTATCTACGCAGCGGTCCTGGACCGCGCGAGTTCGATGGAAATCAGCAAGGGCTTCGGATACGGGACCGAAACGGAGGGCCCAAGCTGGCTGATGCTTGGAACCTACATCCTCGAAGCCTTGGCCTTTGTTGGCGTTATGACGTTGGCGGCCTGGCCCTTCAGCCCCGAGCAAGACGAGGTAGAGGTCGGACTTTCGTCGAGTAAGGTCGCCTGAGAAGTCGAGCTCGTTCTGCGTGCTTCTCGAGCCTACTGCTGCTAGGCCTTGCTTCTGAACGACGGTTGAAAGATGCACGAAGATCGGATCGCCGGCCGCGTAACAGTGGAAACCACGAAACGCGCGGCCT
>JBLFWN010000204.1:0-7999 GCA_047611405.1 Planctomycetota bacterium
ATAGCGCGCAACTATGCGTAGAACCTGGCGCCTTGTCAGTCGATTCGAGGGAACCAATCCATGAATCGCTGTTTATCAACGGGCTGCTAGGGGGTCTGGCCCCTCGCTAGACTGATTCGTGGGAAATGCAGAACGTCACGTGGCAATCAATGTTTCGTAGTACGGTTCGTCGGCTCCGACAAACACTCCTGCGCGTCAAGAGAGCCGTAGCTTGTTGACTCTGGCGGAGCCAATGTGGCTTTGCCGGACGCGCTTACCATCCCCACTAGGCTCACCCTCCCCGAGCGAGGCGTATCTTGCAGGTCTACGAGAAACTCCTATCCCAGCATCACGAGTTCATCGCGAAGCAACACATGTTCTTCGTCGCGACGGCGCCTTTAACCGGGGACGGTCGAGTCAATGTCTCGCCCAAGGGTTTGGATTCATTGGCCGTGCTCGACGATAACAGTGTCGCGTACATCGACCTGGGTGGCAGCGGGATCGAGACGCACTCGCACCTGAAAGAGAACGGCCGCATGACGATGATGTTCTGCGCCTTCGAAGGCCTGACGAGCATCCTGCGTCTGTATGGCAAGGGCCAGACTCTTCTAGTCGGGACGCCGGGCTTCGAGGAGCTGCGCCCGCTCTTTCCGGAGATCTCGGGAGCTGTGCGCGGCATCATCAAGTTGACCTTCGACCGCGTGCAAGATTCATGCGGTTCCGGTGTGCCGAAGTATCAGTTCCTGGAGCACCGCAACGCGCTCGTGACGAAGCGCAGCGCGGTGACACAAGAGCAGTACAGCGCGCAGCTGACCGCGGCGAATGCGAAGAGCATTGATGGCCTGCCGGGCATCACTGCGGAGTAGGGATTTCGGATCCGCTTCCTTGCCGCCGCGTGTGTGCCTAAGGCTCTCGGCCAGACCTTGAGCGATGAGCAATCAGGCCAGAAAACGAGTCCAGCTTTTCGAGCGACAAGGGGGGACCGTCACGAGCCGGCTCCGCAGGCGCCTCAGGGAAAGTTCGACTGGATGATCCGGTAGATGAGCCACGACCCGGGATAGTCCATGGCGACGATTCCGATGAAGCTGTCCGAGGCATAGTTCGTCGCAACAGTCGCGTACAGGTCGGGCAGCACGCTGTTCGCGACAACGGACGGCGGCGCGAAGAGTCCACCCGTGCCCGATGCGTAGTTCAAGTAGAACTGCTTCGTGCTAGCGGCGCTCGCGTTAGCGACTCTCAAGTGGTCTCGCACCAACTCGTGCTTTCGTGCGAGTGTGACAGTCCAGTCGTGTGACCTATCGCCATCTTCGGTGGACTCGCCCCGCCCAGTTGCGGTGATCTGGTACGTGTCTTGGGTCAAGCACCAGTCGTAGCGGATGCCGTATCCAGCGGGGCAGTTGCCATGGTTGCGTAGTGCAACAACCTTACCTCGCACCTCACCAAGCTTTGGGATGTACTCCTTGCTGCCGGGATTTGGCTGCCAGAACAGGTCGCCATAGCCACGCTCGACCATGTACTTGTTCCAGACAGCTTTGCAGTCCGCACCTTTCGCGGTTGCCCCTTGTTGCATGACGCGCATCAGGATGCATTCGGACTCTTGCACAGCAAGGAAGGCCCGAATCCACTCCATGACCTCGCCGAACTCGTAGAGCATGTTGACGGCGCCGTGTTGGATCGTGAACACATCACCATCGGGGCGAATGCGGATGTCCAAGAAGCGAATCCCTGCATCCAGCTGTTCACGAATATCCCATGCCTGACAGAGCGCGATCTCGCTTGCCATGCGAGGTGCAGAAGCCAGAGTTCCAACGCGGTCCGATCCCGAGTCGTGCGTGCCGGGGATCGATATCCTGTTGATCTTCGTCGAATCCGGAATGGCATTCATCCAGTGCTTCGTGCGCCGGACAAGCCATGGTTCCGGCGCGTTGTCACCAGTGGGGATTCCGTCCTTCCATGAGGCTGGCTGGACGGGGGAGCCGGGAAGTGACTGCTCATCCAGTTCAGCTGCAGGCTCACCTTGATGCTCGCCTTGAGGCGTTGCGGCCAGAAACGGTAGGAGAGCGAGTATGGAGTTGGCAATTATCATCAAGTGCACGCGGGAGCGCAGGCAACGGTAGAGGGCTCTTGTTGTCGGCGAAGCCCAAACTGCAAATTCGCGCAGCAGCGTTGCGAATCGTGAGGCGACTGAAGCGGGTGAGAACACCGGCCGCGGTGTGTGGCAAGACAGTAATGGCTGAAGCGGCGGCTCCACCGTCGATGATAGTCTCGCCAAAATCGCTACCGTAGATGTCGATCCTGATCCCCGGAACGATCACGTTCTCGTAGTAGGTCCCAGGATCGACCTGAATCCAGTCGTTGTTCATCGCAGCGTCGAGAGCTACTTGAATTGTTGGGTAGTTTCCGGGCACGGCTAGGCTCTCAGCTTGAAGGAGGTTCGACATCAAGATGGCGCCAATCCCGGCTTACACAAGGCGCCGTTGCAACAGGCGATACGGTGAGGCTAGCAATGTACTTATGAGCTTCTCAGCAGATGGGGAATGGGCGCGTGCCAGGTCCCAAGGAAACGAGTGTAGCTCCTCTCTCACGAATCAGTTGGTTGAGCTCATAGGATCGATTTTGTGCGCAGATGGCTGTTGGTTCTTAGGGAGTCTGTCGCCTTAGTACCAACGACGGAGAGTGCACATCAGTCGGTTACAGGCTGATGTCGCGTGATCTTTCGAGGAGCCAACTGGCAACTCTTGTGTCGGACTGATTGGTGCGCCGCGGCTACGAGGCAAGCGAGGGGCGCTGCGAATGGTCTGAGTGCGAGAGCTAGGTCAACTGAGGCGCTCCTCAGAAGTGCATCATGGCCTCTTGTTCAAAACGACCAATCGAGCCGCAAGCCAAAGGCATCCACATCGGCCCATGGCATGATCTTGACCGTCTCAGACTGCTCCGCATCGAACACGCTCTCGACCGACAACCATCCGACCCACCAACCGAGCAGAGCTTGACTGGGGTAGTGCCGATTGCGCTTCACTCGCGACCAAGCTGGCAATGCGGACAGCGCATAAATCGGATAGCGAATCCACGGGTTCTCGTTCATGCGGCCCGCGACCAAGAAGGGGATCGAGCCGACGAAGGCATGGCCGCTGGTCGTGTTGGAGTCTTCCAAGAGTCTCCAGTCGGAACCATTGTCCTCGTAAGGGCGTGAGGCGCCGGTGACATTTTGCAAGGGCAGCATGACCGGTGCGCCAACGAGCACGGATCGCAGGCTGCGCTTAGCCCACATCGAACTCGCGGAGTTGCCGTCATCGCCCAGCATGCGTGCGACACCCCAGGTGCTGCTGAGGATCGCAAGTGAGATCAAGATGTGGCCTGGGCGACCGATCGAGCGACTGAAGTTGTGGCGTCTCCGGCGGCTCGTGTCGTCGATGTACTCGGCCTGCAGATCCTCGTCGATTGAACTGTTGGCCATGTAGGCCGCAATGCTGACGCCGACACCTAGGGGAGCAAGCGTGTCCAAGTCGTAGAAGCTCTTGTAGTCGCCGGCGACGGTCTCCCACATTGTTAGCTCGGCGACTTGGTCGTCGACGCGCGCGACAGACCTGGGCCTGGTTGCAAGTGTCGAACAGCTTGCGAGCAGGAGCAGGCACGAACAGGTTCCGAGTCGGAAGGATTGAAGGTGCAAAGAGTCTAGAGCTCGTCGTCTACGTATTCGATCCAGTCCGCTTCGAACTGATCGATGTCGATTTGTCCCCAGGATGCTTCCATGGCTGCTTTCCAGATGCGGTCTTTTGCATCAGAGGGCAAGTCCTTGCGCGTAGGGGTGCGCTCTGCATCCGTCAGCTCTCGACCTTCCTTGTCGGCCTTCTTCTGATGTTTCGCGCGAATCTTGTCGTACTCCGCGGCGAAGCCTCCGGAGAGCGTCTCGACGTAGGCGGGAAGGATGTTCGCGTACTCCTTCTTCCACATCTTGCCGCGCACCTTTCTGAGGGCCCCTTGGCGCAAGAAGTAGATGATCGACCACGATTGCGCGTAGCTGGGGACACCGTAGCTCTGCCACTGCCCATGGGTGTAGTTGATGTGCTTCTCGAGCGGCCGGTACGTGTGCTTGCGCACCATCTCTTGGATGACGCGCAGGCGGTCCAGGCCGGCGGGCATCTGTCGTTCGATCTTGGCCTTCTTGCCAGTGATCTTGATACCGCCGTAGTAATCGCCATGTCCCTCGTCGAACCAACGGTGCGCTTCAGACTGCCCGAACAGGAAGTGGCAGTACTGGTGGAAGGCTTCGTGGCTCATCACCGCAAAGCTCATGTTGCGGTTCGTGTTGACCGCGTCGTACAGCACGAGTTCGGTCGTCCTTGGATTGAACCAGCCGGCGACTCCGCCGCCGGTATCACCATAGGTGTGGAACTCTTCTTCGGAGCCACAGAGGCGCACGATCGAGACGGCATTGAAGTTCGGCGGCGGCGGGAAGTCTTTCTCGAAGACATCGCGCGAGATCTCGAGTCGCTTGATGACCTTGTCGACGAAGCTCTTCTTCTCGGCCGAAGTCAATATGATGAAGCGCTCGGACGGTGTTGGTACCGCACGCCAGCCTTCGGTTCGCGCGGCTTCTGCTTCCGCGCTGACCATCAATTGATCGTATGTCTGTTTCTCGCCCGGAGCTGCGACCTCGGCAAGGACGCGATCGATTAGCGAGAAGGTCTTGGCGGACTTCTTGGTCGCCGCGAGCCACTTCTTGTCTTTGTCGGCCGAGAACACATAGACCAGGCAGACATCTGCATGCTCCAAGTTAAAGCTCCACACGTCGACGATCATCTCGAACTGGCCGGCGTCCGGACGGAAGACGCGGTGGTGCACCTCGACCTTTTTGATCTCCAATCGCTCGTCGACTTCGGGCTTGCTCCTGATGTTGTCGAGCCCGCGGTACTGCTTGCCGATGATCGTCATCACATCCGGCCGCGCTCGCTTGCCGGAAGTGTGGCCCTTCTCGACCTCCTTGATCTCCGGATTCATCATCGCGTAGACGACGAGGTCCGTACCGAGGCTCGCGACGCCGCCATCCTCGATCTTTATGATCTGAGACTTGCCGCTCATTTTCCCGATGAGACCGGATCCGCGTTGATCGGGAGGGATCGGAACGCCCTCGAAGTCCTTCAGCGGCTTGAACCTGTAGCCGTTCTCGGGATCCTCGTGGTACTTGCTACCGACCTTCTGCGAATTGGCAATGGCCGTGTTCGTGAAGGCCAGGGACAGCAGCAAGATCGGGAAGATCAGAAATCCGAATCGCAGTTGAGTCATGGTCGATTGCGCGGACGAGTCGTTTCGTGGCGTCGTTGTGGCGAGCGAGCGAAGGTGGACCTTCTCACCCTATCATGGACGCTAGGTAGCGTGATTTCAGAGTTCAGTCACAGATGAGTTGTTGGGGGCCGACTCATTGATGACCGCACAACCTGGTATGCGACCCGGTCATGTGGCTTGCCTACGCCACGAACCTGTGGATCATTCTTTGGATTCAGGCAGATTTCGGGTGCTCGGAATGAGAACCGCATCAAGACCCCCTCGCGTTCGAAGCCCGACGCAATAGCCCTCTAAAGCTGAAGCGCCCATTCCCAACGCCGAAGAGCGATCGCGCCCACTGAGCTAAGGCGTGCTATCGCGGATGAGGGAAAGATGCGGGAGAGGGGAATCGAACCCCTACGGCTTGCACCACAGGAACCTAAATCCTGCGCGTCTACCAGTTCCGCCACTCCCGCGGTGGCCTGAGTTTACACGTGGCGCTGCGAGTCGCACCTCCAAATTGATTTCCCGGTGCCTCCTGGCACGGAGTCGCACAAAGGCTGCGCCACTATTCCGAAGGCCAGCGCGTCGTCAGGTTGATTTCCAAGCCGAAACGAGAGCGGCGCGATGTGGGCAGATCCCAGTAAGGGTGACCCTAGTATTCCGTCCTAAGAAACGGCGGTTCGTACAGTGCCGGTCATCGAAGTGGGCGTCATAGAGTCCCATGGGAGAAGCGAGGAGGAAGCGACGCATCCTCCTCGCCCTGTTGATAGCAACCGTCGTTCTGTGGATAGGCTGGAGCTATCACTGGCAGCCGAACTCCGTTCCGACCTGCACAGCGTAGGGACTCACCGGCATGATTCCCGATGCGTAATCATCCATGTTGTAGGGAGAACTGAATGCATTGTCGCGCTCAGCAGGCACGACGAAGCTGAAGGACTGGGGCGGTTCGCCATTGTCGGGGAAGAGCGTCAGTAGCGGCGAGTAGGTGTCGCCGACGCCGATGTACTGGGGATAGAAGCCGTCGCCAGTGCGGTCGATCTTTGAGACGTTCACATGATTGGTGCTGTCTCCGCTGAAGAGTACCGAGCGGATTGAGGTACCGACGCACTCTTGGGAGTCTTCGGTGCTAGGCCAGATCCGGCCTCTCTCGCGTTCAGTCCGGAGCGCGAGCCAAGACCTCTGGGCCTTAGGATAACTGCACGGTGCGCCCAAGAACGGCCGGTGCCCCGCCAAGCCTCGCGTCAGCCTTGCATGCAGTATTTCGCCCGGGCTAGCGTCCGATGCTGGAAGCGACGCCCTGCAGTCGGCATCGTGCACTCATCGTGAGTGCACAAACTGACTTGAGTGAGCTGAGACAATCGGCCGACCGCTATCGCAAGGGCAGCCTCGGGAAGCGTCTGCTGTCCCTGGTGCTGGGACTCCTACTGGTCTTGATTGGTCTGGAACTGGTGGTTCGCTCCGCCCTCGGGAGCACGCCGTATTCTATCCGGATCGAAATGACCGAGATCGTCAGCGCGATGAGCGAGCGGGTTCCCGATGCCTACCGAGCCGAGGATGCGGCGGAGGTTGTTGACGAAACGATGGCGCGCATCATCCCGCATCCTTTCACGGCTTGGGATGATCAATCCTCGACGCAGCGACTCGAACGCGACTTCGCGCGCGCGAACGAACTGCGTTCGAACGAGGGTGCGCGAGCCAAGACCTTCCGCGTGATGGTTACAGGCGGATCCGTAGCGCTGCTATTCCGACGCAGAGGGGCCAAGGTGTTGGCGGAAGAGCTGATGTCGCGTGGCTTGACCGGCGGCCGCGAGATCGAATTCCTGCACTACGCACGCGCGGCCTTCAAGCAGCCGCAACAAGTCAATCAGCTCACGTACTTGCTGGCGATGGGCATCGATGCGGACCTCGTGATCAACATCGATGGCTACAACGAGCTCGCGATCGGTCAGAAGAATGTGACCGTCAACACACACCCGATCTATCCGGGCATCCGTTTCTGGGGCCATGTCTCGGGCGGCGGATCGACCGACCCTGAGGTGCTCGATCGAATCACGAGCATCTGGATGCGGCAGCGCGGGGCTCAGGAAGTGTTGGAGCGCTACTCCGAAGGCCTGGCGAGCTACAGCTCATTGGTGGGGGAGATGCACGTTAGGAAACTACGTCAGCTGCGCGAGGAGTGGCTCGAGGCTCAGCAACAATACACACAGTTCATCGCGACTTATGACGAGACCGAGGCGCAACGCGGCCCCGCTTTCGACGGAAGCTTCGACGAGGTCCTCGAGTTCCTGGGCCGCTCATGGGCAGAGTGTTCGGTGTCCATGCACGCTATGTGTCACGAGCGCGGCATCGACTATCTGCATGTGCTGCAGCCTACTCTTGCGGACGCTTCCGCTGGCAAACCACTCGATGAGTTCGAGCAGGAGCAGATCGATGCGTATCGAGTGAACGCAGTCAATCAGGCCTTTGAAACGGTTCAAGTCGGTTATGACCTGCTGCGCGCTCGCGGTCTGGAACTGACCAAGTCGGGCATCGACTTCTTGGATGCGACGCAGGCCTTTGCAGGTGTCGAGGAAGCGCTGTACACCGACTTTGTGCACTTCAATCGTGCGGGCAACGAGCTCTTGGCAAAGCGCATCGCGGACTGGCTTGTGCCTTTGTTGAAGTAAGAACGACTGCTCTTCAGGCTAAACGAAGAGAGGCGGGGGGCCCGGTATTGGGGGGGGCCCCCGGCGGTGGATGAATTTAAAAAGCC
>JBLFWN010000205.1:0-7953 GCA_047611405.1 Planctomycetota bacterium
GTGAGCGGGCTCGGCCGCGAGGTTGAGGGTCATGAAGACTGCGCACAGGCCTAGGAGCCGGCCGATGTGGAACTCGAATCTCGGGTGTCTTTCTGATTTCATCGCTAGTTTCGTGAGTTGGAGTGGAACGCATGGGAGCGCAGCGAAGGGCTGGACCGGGTTTGATCTCGCCGTCGTCTCGCTAACCGAGAAGCAGCATTGGAGCGCGCAGAGAATTGGGATGATGCTGATGGATGGCCTGAGGTACTGCAGACGAAGAAAGCACCTCATGGATGGCTCAGTCTCAAGTCCCCCCTCTCCATCTGCCTCAGGGCGCGAAGGTCACTTCGAGCGCGTCGGAGAGGTTGAACCCGGTGCCGCCTGGCGCGGTGTCGCGGAAAAAGCATTGGAAGAAGTGGACTCCCGGGTTGGTGATGCCGACGGAAGGCAGGTCGAGCATGGAAGTCGCGAGACCGCCGGAGGCCAGGCTCGCGGTCCCGATGCGGACCAGTGCGCCGGCGACGCAGAGGTGCCCGTCGCCGAAGGGCACTTGTTGCTGTGCGGACCCGTGGAAGAAAAGGAAGGTCGTGTCCGGGAGGCCAACGGCGCTGATCGTCAAGTCGTTCGCTGCGAGGCTGGCGCTGCCGCTGGCGCTCATCACGGCCGCGGTACCCGACGAGTTGGTAGCGGAGAAGCAGCGGTTCAGGCCGAGCGCGCCGCCCGGCACGTTGCACTGACCGTGGCTGTTGTTGCCCCAAGCGACCAGCGATCCGTCGCTGAGTTGCGCGACTGAGTGCCCGGAGTTCGCGACCCAGGTGTTCCAAACGCGGTTCACCATGAACGAGGACGTCGAGGTCGCGCCGCCTGCCGAGATCTCGACGTGGTCGAGGCCGGTAGGAGGTGTGGGGACGTTGCACTGCCCGTACTGGTTGTCTCCCCAGGCCACGAGCGAGCCGTCGCTGACTCGCGCCACCGTGTGCCTAGCTCCGGCATCCAGCTCGACGTAACTCAGGCCGGGAGACAGCACGGGCACGTCGGCAAGCGCGTTCCAATAGCTGCCTCCTCCATGATCGGTCCATTGCACGACCGAGCCGTCGCTGCGCCGAGCCACCGTATGCGTGCTACCCGTGGAGACTTCCACGTAGCTGAGGCCTGCGGGCAGCGCCGGAAGCGCTCCTTGAGACCAGCCGAACTTCACGATAGATCCATCGCTAAGCCGCGCGAACGAGTGACCGTAGAGATGCGCATCGATGAAGTAGAATGGCCAAAACCAGGTTTCGTAGGAAATCATGTGCAGGTAACCACCCGCCGAGATCTCGCTGAAGGAGAGGCCAGCGGCCAGCACCGGCACGTCGCACTGGCCGGAACCATTCTCTCCCCAAGCCACGACCGAGCCATCGCTCCGTCGCGCGAGGGTGTGAGCGTTGCCGGCATCGATCTCCACGTAAGAGAGGCCGGTCGGGAGGGGCGGGACGACACCCCATGTGTAACCCCACTGCACGACAGAGCCGTCGCTGCGGCGTGCCACGGAGAAGCCGAAGTCATAGACCTCGTTGTCAGTGAAGTCAAACCGCACACCGCCACCCGCCGAGACCTCGACGTAGGTCAAGCCCGTCGGCAGCGCGGGCACATCGCACTGGCCGTCCCCGTTGTTGCCCCAGGCCGCGATGGTGCCGTCGCTGCGCAGCGCGAGCGTGTGCTTGGCGCCCGCGGAGATCTGGACGTAGACGTCAGCGCTGCTCGTTGGTTGTGAAACGAGAGCGCCGCAAAGCGGCAGAGCGTGAGCGGGCTCGGCCGCGAGGTTGAGGGTCATGAAGACTGCGCACAGGCCTAGGAGCCGGCCGATGTGGAACTCGAGGCTCGGGTGTCTTTTTGATTTCATCGCTTGATTCGTGAGTTGGATTGGAACGGCTTGGAGCGCAGCGCGAAGGGCAGGGCAGGGTTCGATCCCCCCGTCGTCTCGCTAACCGAGAAGCAGCATTAGAGCAGGCAGAGGATTGTGGAATTATTCTTGGAGATATGCCGGAGGACCTCTTTTCTCGCAGGGAGAGCCCGAAGCTGACCAATTGAGCGAATGGATAACTTCGAGTTTGGTATGGGAGATATAATTTGCGAGAGTCGATTCCGCAGAATAGGTAGCCGAACCATCGAACCTGACCCCAAAGAACTTAGTGAGACCCTCTATCAGGTCCGCAGCGGAGACTCCGCTGCGGTCTCAAGGTTGATGGACGTGGTCTATGAGCCGCTCAGGGCTCTCGCTGGGGGCTACTTCCTGAGCCAGCCGGCAAGCCACACTCTGCAGCCCACTGCGCTCGTCCACGAGGTCTTCCTGCGAGTTGTCGATAAGCAAGATGCGGTCTGGAACAACCGAGCACACTTCCTTGCGGTCTGCGCCAAGGCCATGCGCGGGATCCTGGTCGACCACGCGCGGGCCAAGTCAGCCCTCAAGCGCTCTGGTGAACGCGAGCGCGTGCCGCTCGACAGCGGGCTGGCACTTTGCACCGAGGACGAGGTTGATCTGCTCGATCTCGAGGAGCACCTGGTTCTCTTGGCGACCCTCAGCGAGCGACAGGCGCGAATCGTCGAGTGCCGTTGCTTCTCCGGAATGACCCTCTCCGAGGTGGCCGAGGTCCTCGGGGTCTCGAAACGCACCGTGTCCGATGAATGGGCCGTGGCGCGTGCCTGGCTCAGCGTCCGACTGGCAGCGGGCGAATGAGCGCGACCGGCGACCCGCGTGCCCGTCACGAGCGGATGCAGCGACTGTTTCTAGAAGCGCGCGGACTCGAGAAGCTCGCGCGCGCGGCGCTCCTTGACGAGGCTTGCGCCGAGGACCCAGCGCTACGCGCCGAACTCGAGCAGCTCCTCGCTCACGACAGGCCCGCGACAGACGGCGGCGAAGAACCCGACTCGCCCCTGCGTAGCGAGCTCGACGCGCTGCGTCAGCAGGCGGAGAAGTTATCGGGCCCGGTGATGCCGGAGTGCATCGGCGAGTATCGCCTGCTTCGCAAACTGGGTGAAGGAGGCATGGGCACGGTCTACGAGGCTCGTCAGGAGAAGCTGCAGCGCACGGTCGCTTTGAAGGTCATGCGACTGGGCAGTTTTTCGGCGCAGTCCCTGCGACGCTTCGAGAAGGAGGGCGAGTTCCTCGGCCGCTTGGAGCATCCGGGCATCGCGCGCATCTACGACTCGGGCCGTGCCGACACTCCTTATGGCCCGCAGCCCTACTTCGCGATGGAACTCGTCGACGGAGTTCCGCTGACCGAGTACGCGAGGTCGCGCGAGCTCTCCTTGCACGAGCGGCTTGAGCTCATCGTGCGCGTCGCAGACGCGATTCAGTACGCGCACCGGCAAGGCGTGATCCACCGTGATCTGAAGCCCGACAACATCTTGGTCGGGGGCGACGGCCAACCAAAGATCCTCGACTTCGGCATCGCGCGTGCGAGCGACTCGGACGTGCGCCTGACGACCCAGAACACTGACATCGGCCAGATCCTCGGCACCCTGGCCTACATGAGCCCCGAGCAGGCGACCGGCGATCCGTCCGAGATCGATGCGCGCTCGGACGTTTACGCGCTCGGGGTGTTGCTGCACGAACTGATCACCGATCGCTTGCCCTACGAAATCAGCTTCCGGACACTACCCGAGGCCCTGCGCATCATTCAGGAGTCCGAGCCCCCGCGGCTTAGCACGCTGGACACTGCCTTGCGCGGCGACATCGAGACGATCGTGCAGACGGTACTTGAGAAGGACAAGACGAGACGCTATCCGAGCGCAGGAAGCCTGGCCGATGACCTGCGTCACTTCCTGCGCGACGAGCCCATCAAGGCGCGCCCGGCGAGTCGGATCTACACCTTGCAGAAGTTCGTGCGGCGCAACCAGACGTTGTTCGTCGCTACGCTGCTCGTCTTCTTCTCACTGACCGCGGGCCTGGTCGCGTCCCTACGCTTTGCGTTCGGCGAGGCTGCGCGCACTCGGGAGGTGCGGGAACTCTCCGCGCTACCGAAGGTCCGCGAGTTGTTCTCCCGCGCAGATAGCGCGGCCTTCTGGCCGCTGCATCCCGACCGAATCGACGAGTATGAACAGTGGATCCGTGAGGCCGAGGTGCAGCTGGCAAAGCGATCTGAATTCGAAGCCAAGCATGAGCGAGTTAGGGGCCGTGCGCTACTTCCTACTGCTGAAGACCTCGCGCGTGACAGACGCGAGCATCCGATGTTCGTGGAGTTCATGCAGATGGAGTTCAGGATAGAGAGTATCCGGGTCATGCTGTACCGGCGCCGAGACGGCGTAGTCGCGGCGCTTCCGGTTCTGGACGCGATGAGAAAAGACGACGTTTCGTGGCTACTAGGGCAGGCCTTTAGCTACTTGAATCCAGATGTGGGAGCGAAGGGCAAGGATGCGCTTGCGTTGTTGTTTGCCCTGCGAGCTCGTGAACTAGCGACGGCCGAACAGATGGCGGACGCTCATATCCTTGTTGCCCTTGGCTACTTCTTCATGGGACGCGACGCTGAGGCGGCACAGGCCAGCGAGGCCGCTCAAGCGGCGCTGATGGATGCGCCTCCCGAGCGCCGCGCTGCCGTTACTTTTCTAAGGGAAGACTTGATCGATAAACTGGCGGTAACACGTGACGGCCCTTGGCTTGAGAAAAAGGGAGAAGAACTCACGAGCCTTGAGGCGCAGTACCAAGAGCTGCAGACGATGATCGGTGAGCGCAGGTCATGGCGCTACTCTGACGTAGGCGATAAATGGTGGGATGAACAGCTGAGCCTCCTGATCCAAAACCTGGACCTTCTTGAGGAAGAGTGGCTCGCCAAGGATGGAGTCTCGGAGCTGGTGGGCTGGAGCGTGCCCAAGCGCTTGGCCTTCGCCAAAGTGATGCGCGACGGCTTCGCCACAAGCGGCGAGTACGCACGGAGCTGGGAGGTTCTCCTGCCCGAGATCCGGAACGACTATCCTGGTCTCGAGTTAAATCCACAAATGGGGCTCATACCTATCGGTCGGGACAAAGAGAGCGGGCTCTGGGAGTTCGCGCACCTAGCCTCCGGTATTCCACCGGAACGGGTCGACGGCCAGCTCGTACTCAACGACGAAACCGGCATCGTGTTGGTCTTGCTTACCGGGGGCACTTTCATGATGGGAGCACAGAGCACGGACCCCGATGCGCCTAATTTCGTTGACATTCCCGCTACCGAAGACACGTTCGCGGTCAAGGCGATCGACAATACAGAGAGTCCGACGCCCCTAGTCGAGATAAGCCCCTACTTCATCTCCAAGTACGAGATGACCCAGGGGCAGTGGAATCGACTCACGGGGACAAGGCCCAGTCGGGACGGGACGATGAACTTCCTCAAGCGGTCAAATGTGAACGGAATCGGGGACCCCGATCAGCACCCCGTGACGATGGTCAGCTGGGACGCCTGCACGACAGTCTGCGAACGCTTCGGTTTGACGCTACCCACCAGCGCCGAGTGGGAATACGCGGCGCGCGCGGAGACCGAGACCGCCTGGTGGACCGGGAACGATTCGCGAGCTCTGCAGTATGCGGCGAACCTCGCCGATCAGTTCGGTCTGAAGCAAAATGTCCTGTCCTGGGTGCCCCTGGTCGAGAGCTGGAGTGACGGGAACGCGGTCCACGCGCGCGTCGACCTGTACGATCCAAACCCGTTCGGCCTGCACAACGTGCACGGTAACGTCAGTGAGTGGTGCCGCGACGCGGTCTGGGGTCTGGAGCGCTTTAGCCCCTACCTCGTTGATCCCGTCTCGTTGCGCGATTCAGGCGGTACGGTTCTCGAAGTTCAGATTCGTATCCACCGTGGCGGCAACTACGGCGACATCGCAAAGTTCGCCAGGTCAGCGAAACAGACGACCGCCACGCGCGGGGCCTACAAGGAATTCATCGGGCTGCGCCCAGCGCGGCAGCTCGACGGACGCTGAACCTCGCGGGCTAGGCGCTTCCTTCATTGGCGGTGACTACGCGGCGCACTCCTCGAGCTCCTTGGGTAAGCCGTGCAGTGCAAGGTTGCGTTGGTCTCGGATGCTTTGGCTCGCATCCTCTTGCTTTGGGTACCGTAGTCTCCCATCTCTAAGCCGCCTGTTCCTACCCAAATCCCTGCGCACGCTCCCCAGAGCCCGTTTCAGCGGGCTTTCGAGCACAGACTCCGGCACGATACTCGGATGCCAGAGTTCACCGTGCTATTCCAGATGCTCCAGTTCGTGCTGAAGGGTCGAGAGCGCCTTCTTTAGATACAAGTCGACGCTCGGCGACCGGCTCCACGCCAAAGGTGTAGCTGCACAGAAAGCTAAGGTCGTCATCGTGTGCAAGGTCCTGAACCGGCTGCTCGACTTGGGCAGGCCGAGGTCCGTTGCCATCGTTCGCTAAATTCGCGATTGGGGGGAGGCTTGTTGGACGAATCTAAATTGCGCACCAACGCAGCAATCTTAGGGTGGATCGTGGAGGAAGGGGAGTTTCTGCGGCGGTAGGCGCACCTTTCAAGAAACTCTACCCAGTGGCGAATGCTGGGGCAGGGCTGGCGTAAGGGGCGGACCGGTCAATACGGACGCCGAATTCTCGATGATCCGCCTGATCTCTGGGCGGGAGTTCACCCCTTGGGGCGGTCTCCTGCCTTTGCTGTTTGCCCCCTCTGAACCAAGAAATCATGTTGAAGATTGCCCCTACTGTAGCCCTGGCCGTCGCGCTTTCCCTCGGCGTCTCTGCCCAGGAACCTGCGACAGACCAATCGCTCTTCCCCGTCTCAAGCGCCCTGGCGGAGAGTGTTTCGCCTGACGCCCTGGCTCGGCTGGATGAGTTGGTACAGAGTTTTGTAGATGACGGCGATGTCGTCGGAGCCGAGCTGCTCGTGATCAAGAATGGGAGGTCGATCCTGCATGAGGGGTACGGGCTGAACGATCGGAAAGCGGGAACGGCCATGGGGACTGGCAATGTCTTCTGTGTGCGCTCGATGACCAAGCCCTTGATTGGTACGTCGATTCTGATGCTGGTGGCGGAGAAGAAGATCAAGCTCAGTGATCCAGTGTCGACCTACCTGCCGAACTTCAGTGGGGAGGGTCAGCGCGATATCACGATTGAAAACTTGCTGATGCACACCAGCGGGCTGTCCATGTCGCAGATCATGACTGCCGACTTGACGACGATCGACGGTATCCAGGCCGTGGCGGAGATGGGGGCTACGGCTGAGTTGTTGTTTGAACCGGGCACGAACTTCAACTACAGCGACCAGGGCACGGACACGCTCACCGCCGTGCTAGAAGTGGTCAGCGGCATGACTGCTGCCGACTTCGTAACCACGCGCATCCTCGAGCCCTTTGGGATGGAAGACAGCGTTTGCCTCATGGAGGAGGGCAATCCCCTGCGCGAGCGTGGATGCGTCAAGTACGTCGGCTCGCGTGGCAATTGGAGTAGCTTTTGGAGCCCTGAAGATAAGCCGCTGTTCCCCTTCTTCTTGGGTTCCCAGGGGCTTTATTCCACGCTGGAGGACTACGGCCTCTTCATGGAATTTTGGATGAACAAGGGGCGTGCACGGAGCGGGCGCTTGCTGCGCCCTAGCTTCGTACGCAAGGCTCTTGTTCCCAACCCTTTTCAGTTCCCTATACCGACGGGCTTGCCGAATGTGGAGTCGAGCTACGGATTTCTGATGCAGTTGTGGACCCGCGCGAATGAGGACGAAACAAAAGACAAGCGCGAGCTCGTTGCCTTTGGTCACACGGGGTCGGATGGCACACATGCCTGGGTCTTGCCGGACGAGAAGGCCATCGTGCTCTACTTTACCCAGTCGCGCGGTACGATCACCGGCCTACGCGTGGAGGAGGCTCTTGGGGAGTTGTTCCTGGGCGAAGCCTTCGACCCCAATCAGGCGGCGCCGCCCTTTGAGGACTACCTGGGTTACTACGCGGAGGGTCCCGGACACCGCTACCAGTCTGTCATTCTCGATGGGGACGACCTAGCCCTGGAGACCCCCG
>JBLFWN010000206.1:0-7933 GCA_047611405.1 Planctomycetota bacterium
GCTTCACCTCGACGCGGATCTCTCATCATCGAGCGAAGAATTCCTCGCCGAGCGAGAGGTCGGGATCTCGAGCTTCCTCTGGCGCTACATGCTGCACGGGACGGATGTTCCGCGCGTCGAGTGGCTCTTGACGAAGGCTGGCGAGAGTTCACGCAGAGATCGACAAAGAGTCTTGGTCGCAGGAATCTTGAAAGCGATCGACAGCGAAGCGCGAACGCATGCGCACGACTTCTGCTTCTTACTGTTCCACGCGCAGGAATGGATTGCGGCGGAAGATGGCACTTCGTGGCAAGAGCGGCACCTCGTGAAGAACCTGCAGGCGCTCGAGCATCGCTGGGTGGATACGCGTCCTCAGCTGCTGCGGCTCGCAAGGGACGAGCCGAGCGGGCTTGCTGCCGCCTACTTTCAAGCCGGCCCGGGGCGCAATCACTTGAGCGATCTTGGAGTAAAGGCATGCTTCCAAGCTCTTGCTGTCTCCTTGCCGTAGTAAGCGGTCGGCTTCGATACAAACAATAAGAGAGGCTTGCGCATGACATGCGCAAGCCTCTCTTGTTGCCTAGCGAATGAGTCGTCGGCCGACTACTTCATGTCTGCCATGAAGACATCCGGCGTCTTCTTGAAGACCTTGACACAAGACCCGCAGCACAAGCGCACCAGCTTGTCACCATGCAGGTGGTCGACTGCATTGGGCTTGTCAGCCAGCAACTCGCCGCTGACCACGCAAGTCGTCAGCTTGTAGCTGGACTTTTGCATCTTGATCATCGCGGCGTTGATCTTCGCGAAGTAGCGGTCCGACTTGCGCGTGAAGGACTTGACGCAGCCTTTGCAGCAGACGCGGACGAGGCGACCCTCGTGCACGAAGTCGAGCGGGCCGCCCATACTGTCCAAGGCTTCGTCGCTGATGATGCAGCTCTCGAAGGGATAGTTCTTGGTCTGGGCCGCGATCACTTGCTCGTCGAGCTTGGCAATGATGCGCTCCGGGTCCTTGGCTACCATGCGCGCACATTTAGTGCAGCAGGTGCGAACGAGGCGTCCGTTGACGACTGTATTGGCGGGGCTATCACCGAGCGCTTCGCCAGAGATGACACAGGTCGTCACCGGATAGAAGGGGAGCTGCGCCTTGATGATTGCCGCGTCGTCGACTTTGGCTTCTTCCTTGCCGGCCTTCGGCGCGTCAGCGCGCTTGGTCTTCTTATCGCCCTCTTGAGCTGAGCTCGCGCTCGTTTCAACGGAGCAGCATTCCGCGCTCTTCTCCGCGCTGATGACCTGGGGGCTCGCAAAGACGATGGCGAGTGCCGTAACGAGAGTGAGGAGTGTTTTCATGATTGGGTTTGGATTCCGGGCCGTTAAGAGGTGAGTGGACAATGCCACAGGTCGCAGGACTCGGCAAGTGGCGACAATGCGGGTCTAAGCCTGTCTTTCGTTGTGGATACAGAGGGGCCTTCAGGGCACGCCGCAAAGCTCGTCCCACAGCCGGTCGAGTGCGCTCGCGGTCGTAGCCGCAGCGTAGGCTTGCGAGACCTTCCGAATCGATGAGCGCCGTGCAGGTTCGCGGAACTGCTCGGGCGATTGGCTGGCTTGCAGGATGCGCTGGCACAGATCCTCGTCGCTTTCGTAAAGGCCTTCCGCATGCCACATGTCGGGTAGGACTTCCGGGTACGCCAAGCGCTTGGGAAGCAAGGGCGTGCAGCCTGCTGCCATGGCTTCGAGCATGGCCATGCCAAAGAACTCGTGCCGCGCGGTGGATACGATCAAGTCGCAACTAGCGAGCAGCCGGCCGTACTCCGCCCGCGACTTCGTAAAACCGCGATGCACAGTCTGCGGTCCGACACAGGCGAGCAGCGCTTCCGCGCGCAAGGGCATCTGCTGATACGTCTCGCCAAGCAGGACCAACTCGAATTGGGCTCCTCTGTCTTGCGCCTTGAGAGCAGCCTCAAGGAATGCCTCAGGATCCTTGTCGTGCTCCCATCGGTGATTGAATGCGAGCCGCAATGGATTTCCGTTCTGCGGACCCGCTCCTAGTTCGAATTCTTCACACTCAATGCCCGGCGCGATGATGCGAGCATCCTCCATTGCACGAGCGAACTCTTGTCGTGGATTGGGTCGAGGTAAGCGTCGCAGCAGTTCCTCGGCTGCGTCGCGAAACTCGTCACAATGAAACTGCGAGTTGAACACGACTCGATCGGCCTTGATGCAGCTGAGGATGTTGGCGAAGCCGAAGCTGAAGTCGCGCTCACTCTCTTTCTCATCCGGCGCCAACGGATACGTAAGTTGATTCTCGTGGAAGTACACGACGGTCGGCAGATCACGCCATGCGGCTGGCGCGAAAGCCGCAAGGCGCGAGAGGTCCAAATAGTCGCTGACTAGCAGTCCATCCGGCGGCGGGCCCTTCAATTCGCGAGCGAGCGCCCAGGCACCACTCTGCATGCGCCACTTCCAATGCCGATCGGCCTGACCGTGAACGCGAATCTGATGCCGCGATCGCCCTTGCCAGCTGTCGAGGAAGCGCTTGTGGCTGCCACCGAGCCATGGCTCCAGAGCTGAGATCGAGAGAGCACGCGTCATGCCGCACAGAATACCGGGAAAGGCAACCCGCGCCGACCCCTCTCGCAATACCTTGCTGCACCGCGACGGCACCCTGGCTGTTGCGATGATTTGGAGACGACGTGGCCAGCAAGAGCAAGTACAGCGTGATGCGGGAACCGGTGCACGGAGACGTGTACCTGACCCATGAGGAACTGCGCATCCTCGATACCCCCGAGATGCAACGCTTGCGCGGCGTCAAACAGCTCGGGACGGCCTATCTCGTCTATCCTGGTGCCGTTCACACGCGCTTCGATCACTCGATCGGGACTGTGCACATGGCACAGCAGATGATCGATGCGATCAATATGTCGTTCGAGCTGGACCCCGCAGGGACGACGCGTGTCTCACAAGAGGAGGCGCGCGTGATTCGAATCGCGGCCTTGCTGCACGATGTCACGCACATCCCCTTCGGTCACAACATCGAGGATCAAGACGGTCTATTCGAGAGGCACGACTCGGCCTATCGCTATCGCTTGATGTTCTCGAGCGGACGTCCTCTCGGCCGGTTGTTGGAAGAGCTCGGCATCGCGAAGGATATCTTCAGCATCTTGGTCAAGCCGGGTACCGAGGGCCGGCGTGAGATCCCGCCTTTTTGGGCGCAGATCATCTCGGGCACTATCGCGGCAGACATTCTGGATTACCTCGCGCGCGACGCCTACTTCACCGGCTTGCGGCTGTCGGTCGATCCGCGCGTGACGAACTACTTCAAGATTCATCGCGCGACCGGCAATTTGTACATCGATCTGGCCAAGCACGAGCTGCTGCGTGAAGATATTTTGAGCGAGATCGTGCGCATGCTCGAGGCGCGCTACTACTTCTCGGAACGCGTCTACTACCACCACGCCAAAGTGTCGGCGGGCGCTCTTGCAGCACGGGCCGTCGAGGCTTGCGCACGCGCCGGGGTGCTGCGTGAGGAAGACCTATACGATCTGACCGACGACTCGCTGCTGCGTAAGCTCGAAGAGACCGTCGAGACAGCCGATCAAGAGCTGCGCTCGGAGGTGCTGAACCTGACATCGCGCTTCCGCAACCGGCGTCTGTACAAGCGCGCGTGCGTCTTCCCTCGCACCGAGAACGAGGATGCGCAAGAGAAGATGGTCGAGCGTTACTTCGCAGGCGATGGCTACGTGGCGCGCACGGAAGTTGAGGCACGCATTTCAGACCTGGTTCGCTTTGCGACTGGTCAAGAGGTACGCGTGCTCGTGTACTGCCCCGCGCGAGCGATGCAGCTGAAAGAAGCGCGCATTCACGTACGCTGGCCGGGTGAGGCTGAGTTGGCGCCCTTGTCTCATTACGCCGATCGCGTGCCGCGCTTGGCCGATTTGGAACGCTCGTATCGCAACTTGTGGAAGTTCTACGTCTTCACCGACACCGACGACGCGCGCGTCCTTGCCAAGGTGCAAGAAATAGCACAGCAAGAGTTCGCTGGAGCACGCAACGCATACGAACGCTGAATTTGGCGCGCCAATCCAGAATACGGCGTCAGACACTTTCCTCCGGATTGATACGCCGCGAGCGCGCTACGACCGGGTCGCCAGAAAACGACCAAAGCGTTCGAGCGCCGCAAGAATCAGCTCGCGCGAGGTCGCATAGGAGAAGCGCACATGCGTATCCAATCCGAATACCGCGCCCGGGACGATCGCTAACGCCTCAGTCTCGAGCAAGTCGGCGCAGAAGCCGGCAGAGCCTCGATCATCTAAATATTGGCTGACATCGGGGAAGGCATAGAAAGCGCCGCGCGGTTGCGGCACGGTCAATCCCAACGCTCGCAAGCCGTCGATGATCAGCGTGCGCCGCGCCGCAAACTCGGCCACCATCGCTTCGACCTCGGGCGGTTCGTCTCGCAAGGCGGCCTCTAAGCCCGCTTGCGAGATAGCGTTCGGGCAGCCCGTGACTTGGCTATTTTGTCGTGCGACCGCGGATGCGATCTCGGTCGGCGCTGCGATGAAGCCAATCCGGTAGCCGGTCATCGCGAAGCATTTGCTGGCGCCGTCTGCGATGACTGTTCGTGCGCGTGTCTCGGCGTCGACGGCTGCGGGGGAGAAGGAAGGTGGGCCTTCGTACACCAAGCGCTGATAGATCTCGTCAGAGAGGATCCACATGTCGTGCTCGTTCGCCGGGCTCGAGACTTCGCGTATCTCTTCTTCCGTCCAGACATAGCCCGAAGGGTTCGACGGTGAGTTCAGCATCATCCCTCGCGTGCGGGGGCCGATCTTCTCACGCATCGCGTCGAAGTCAGGACCGCAGTCGGCTCTGGGCGGCACACCCACCGGAACGCCCCCGGCGAAGCGCACCAGTTCCTCGTAACTGTTCCAAACGGGCTCGAACAACAGCACCTCGTCACCCGGTTCGACCAGCGTCATCAACACAGCTGCGAGTGCGTGTTTGGTGCTGTGGCAGACGCTGATCTGCTCAGGTTCGAACGGAATTCCGCGCGTCCGAGTCATGAAATCCGCCGCCGCCTGGCGCAGCCCCGGAGTCCCGGCCACCGGCGTGTAGCCCACTTGGCCGCTGGCGATCTTCGCGATCGCGGCTTCCTGGACGCTGATTGGAGCCGGGAAATCCGGCTGCCCAACGGCCATATTGATCACGTCAATACCCGAAGCAATCATCTGCTTCGCCCGCGTATCGAGGGCGAGGGTGGCGGAGAAGGTGACTGCGCTGGTGCGTTTGTTGACTTTCATCGGGCAGGTTCCGTGCGGGACTCCAGCCTGAGGGCAGGGGAGGGGTGAACCAGTGGACAAAGCTTGGAAGAATAGGGGCCTTCGCTCGTCCTGTAGGAGCTTCGGTCCGCTTAATGTCGTCGAAACGACCTCAGATCCCTATGGGTTTTCCTTCCCGCGCGTCGGACCGGCTCTTGCCGGGCGGCTCCGCAACAGGGGATGCCGCTTAGGGAGCGTCGTCATCGACGCTCAGTCCGCACCGACAATCCTGCTGCTGCGGGAGCCGCCTCCTGAGGCGTCTCGTCTAGAAGCCCACCAAGAACTGCTAGCCAACGGACTCGGCCCGTCAGACGGCCGACCCACACACTGTCGATGATCTTCAAGTCGCGCCTGGTCAAGTATCTAGTCATCATCGGATTGGTTCTGCTCTTCGCTGGCTACTTCGCCTTCTCGACCTTCCTGTTCAGTCCGACCGAGGACGACTTCGAGTACGACTTAGCCGCGTTGATACCGCGTGATGTCGACTTCTTTGTAGCACGTGCGGACATCGGCGAGCTGTTCTCCGAGTTCCCTCGGCTGGCGGTCGCGGATCGACTCGAGAAGAATTCGACCTGGGAGGAATTCTCTGAGTCGGCCACCTATGGCGACTGGATGCGCGATATGAGGATCGAGGAGACGCTTGCCGATCTGAGGGTCCAACTCGAGCAGATCCCGGGTGGTGCTTCTCCGCTGGATATCTTCGGAGGTCGCGACCTGGCCGTGGCCGGCTACTTCCGTGGAAGCGACATGACTCAGGCCGAGTGGGCCGTCTACGGTCGTGTGAATTGGATGGCGAAGTTGGGCGTCGCCGCGCTTGGCTACCCCGGCCTGCTCGGGCTCGACCAGCAAGGTTTGACGGTCGACAACGCTGTCGAGTGGATCTCGATTTCGGGTGGCCAGCTGGCGAAGCCCATCTACATCTCACGCATCCAAGATGTTGTCATCGTCGGCACCTCGCCGGCCTTGGTCGAGAAGGGCAGCGAGCTTGCGGCCTCAAGTGCGACCGATTCACTCCTTCTGAGCGCGCGCTACCAAGACCACATCAAGAACGCCGACCGTAGCGGAGCGCGTGACGAGGTCGAGCTCTTTGTCGATGTACGCAAGCTCCTCGAAAACATGGGACAGGAGGGCGCGTGGCCCGATCCCGCCAGTCACTTCTTCACGCAGGCCTTGCTGGGACGCTTGTTTCAGATTCCGTCCTGCAATGAGCTGATTGGAGTGATGGATATAGATGGAGGCCTGCGCGCGGACTTGCACGGCGAGTTCTCGTCCGAATTGATCGATAGCCGCCAATCGCGCATGTATCGCCAGCGCGGCTTCGAACGCGATGAGCTATTGCGATCGGTCGCGGCGCTCGCGCCGGCGGATGTGGTCATGTTCGTCTACGCGCATGTGCCGGTCGGCGATCTGCTGCGGCAGCTGTACGACTCGGCCGAGCCCGCTGCACGCAGCAACATGGATGACTTCTTCAAGTCGACCGGCAAGTACAAGAGCACCGACGCTGCGATCACCGAGATCGAGGGCGCAATGAAGAACCGCTTCGCCTTCATCGTGCGCAACAACGACTACAGCGAGCAGCCGGGCTACGACGCTACCAACGGTCCGCGCAATGATGGCCAGCCCGTGTTCGCGATCAGCCTCGTGACGTGGCTAGCCGGCAAGCAGAGCAGTTGGGACGTCATCCAAGACTTCCGCGAAACGCTCGGCACAAACGGCCCCAAGTTGGGCCTACAGGGCAAAAATTCGGGCGACAACGGCTACTACAAATTCAAGAATGCCGGTCTGTTGACGCACGAGTTTTGGCAGCCGCTGATTCCGGGTACGGGTGTCGCAACGACCCTGTACGACGACGAGCACCTCCTGATTTCGAACTCGGTCGAGCTGCCCGTGCACGTCGTCAAGACAGAAGCCAAAGGCGGCAGCGAGTACCCTCGTCTATCGGAACGCTCCGACTTCCAAGCCTTGCTGTCGACATCACTGCGTGATGCGAATGCAATCGTGTGGATCAACCCACGCGCTGGAATGAAGACGCTCGAAGCCCAAGCCGCACTATGGGCCGAGGCCAATGCGACGACTGGCCTAATCACGAAAGCCACTCGTCAGCAAGAAGAGGGCACGATGCTGCGCGAGATGTTCCCGGGCCGTGGCATGAATAGCCTGACGCTCGAAGAAAGAGCCGAGTGGGACGGGGCCGTGACGCGCAAGCTGTACAACAAGCGCGAACGCGCCAAGCTCGAGCGCGCGCCGCAGTTGCTCGCGCAGCGGATGCAAACCTTGAACTACCTGAAATCGATTTCGTCGCTGTTGGTCATGCTGCGCTTGGATCCGAAGGAGTTCGATTTGTCCGTGCGCGCGGTCGTGCCGGTCGAGGGCCAGCCGGAGTAGTTGCTGGGAGAGTATCGACGAAGCGTACCTAGCTCCGAGCCCGAGCATTTTTCGCCGGTTTCCCCCTGCCCACACCCACAAGCCAGGTGGAGAGTGTTCGGTCTCGCTACCTTGCGCGGTATCTTGCGACACCTCCGGTATTTTCTCATCGGTTGTTGCCCCAGATAGGTGGCAGGTGGCGCTTCGCAATCAACTTCCGTGGCTGGATTGCGACTCGGGATCCTCGATCCATGATCTTCAGCCATATGCGACCGCGAGAT
>JBLFWN010000207.1:0-7786 GCA_047611405.1 Planctomycetota bacterium
ACACCCCCCCGCCGGGGTGTCAAACCCACACCCGGCCGTTCTGATATATGAAACTAATGAGCCTCAGTTCAGAGCTTCTTCACCGAGAGAACCTCGACAGGCTCGAGCGGTCGCGAACCCTGCGTGTCTTCGGGGTCGATCTCACCGTTTTCGATCTCTTTGACAATGTCCAGTCCCTCGAGAATCTTGCCATAGACGACATGTTGGCCATCAAGCCAGTGGGCATCGCCTGTAGTCAAGAAAAACTGGGACCCTGAGCTTTGCGACTCGCCAGGTTGTTTGGCCGCGCTCAAGAAGCCTTCAAAGTGGCTCAGGTCGTTCTTTTCAGCATCGATCTTGAATCCGGGGCCGCCCTGGCCCCACTCCTCGATATTCTCATCAGTTTTGGTGTTGGGGTCCCCACCCTGAACCATGAAACCTTTGATCACACGGTGGAAACGAGTTCCGACGTAGAAATCCTCATCAACATGCTTTAAGAAGTTCTCAACATGTTTTGGGGCTTCCTCAGCGTAGAGACCAACGACAAACTTGCCAGCAGTTGTCTCGATCTCGACTCGGGTCGACCCATCAGGTAGGGCAGCGTTCTCGAACAGGCCTGAGTACTTGGCTTCCCAGCTCTGCTGGGCAGCGACGAGAGTGGCCATTCGATCGGCCAGTGTTCCCTCGGCTTCACCCTCCCCGAACTTGAACAGATCTTCACTGACAGGCTTGTAGCTAGTCTTGCGCAGTGCGGTAATACCAGCGTTCGCTGTGTCGTAATCGCGCTGGCCAATGGCGACTTGAATCTGGGCAGCCAGAGCAAAGGGTTCGACCGCGGTGCCTGCCAACTCAGCGGCGACAGACTTGACGTCTTCAATGTCGCCATCGAGCTGGCCGGTAGCAGGGTTGATTTCGGTCGTGCCGCTTAGCTTGTCCCACAGGTCCATTGAGCCCTGTCGGCCTTGAATCTGCGAATATTGGAATCCCAGGATGCCAACGGAGACAACTAGCGCTCCAATACCCGCCATCTTCCAGTTATCGTCTACGAACTGAGCGAGGGCCGACTTTTCCTCGGTGACGACAGTAACTTGGGTCGGTGCCTTGTGGTCCGCCATTTGGGGTCCATTTGGTGGTAAGTAGTGGGTGTTTTGTCAGCCTTGGAGGACGGGAGGCAAGCACAATAGGGCGTGAAAGACTCCATCGGGTGAGCCGGCGCTTCAAAGAAAAGCCGCCCGGGGCTCCAAGGCCCGGAAAGTGTCGACAACCCGCGCGCTTGTTTGCCGCGAATCTGGGGGTGCCGAGAATTGAGCCCAGCATTATAAGAAGGGCGTCACGGAATGCACAAGCAAGGATCGTCGCCTTGCTTGAGCTCCTGAAGACGATTCACCAGCAATATCTGGCGTCTTCTCAGTGCCCGATAGTAATTGAGGGCAACCGCGGCGCTAAATCCAGGTGTTCCTGCCCCTAATGACCGCGCATGGCGAGCCGAGACGGGCCCTGCGCGCTATCTTGGTCAGAATCAGCCTTCCCCGGCACGGACCATCGCAATGACTCTATTGATCCTCTTTCTCACGGCTATGGCGAATCCAGCGGAACCCGCGGTCACCTCGGCGCCGACTGCACTGCTTGGTTCGATTGGTGATGACGCTTATGACAAGCGTCTCGCGCAAGCAGACAAGGACCCGGAGAAGCTCTGGGACTTGTACATCTGGTGCGCGTCAACGGATCGCAAGCGCGAAGCCAAGAGCGTCTTGCGCAAACTGATTCGTAGTAAGCCGGACCACAAGGAAGCGCGCCAGAAGCTCGGCCACCAATGGTACTCGGGCCAATGGTTCACGACGGTGAAGAAGCTCGCGACCTTCAAGAAGAAGGAAGCAGAGCGCATCGCGAAAGAGAAGGGCTGGGTCAAGACCAAGTTTGGTTGGGTCGACCCTATAGACCTTCCGTTCCTCGAGCGCGGCATGGTTCGCTCCGAGGACACGGGCGTGTGGGTGACAGAGGCTGATCTCAAGCGTCAAGCCGAAGGTTGGGTGAAGCAAGACCTCGAGTGGGTCTCACCTGACGATATGCACAACATTGAAGAGGGCTTGTGGTACGTGAACGGCGAGTGGATGGAGCTCGACAGTGCCAATGAGTATCACGCGATGCTCAATCAATGGTGGGCGATTCCCACACCCGAAGTCATGCTGTTCGCGACGACAACACGTGAAACAGCAGTGAAGGCTTTGGACGAGATGGAGCGCGGTATTCGTGATTTGAAGCGCATCTTCGGACGCACGCCCGCCTTCCCGTTGCAGGTTGCCCTGCTTCGCAATCAAGAGCAGTACGATCGCTTCGCACTTGGTGACCCCAACTACGATCACGAGCCCACGCACCAAGGCCGCATGTTCTCGATCAACCGTGCGTTCCTTGCCGAGAGTTGGTTCGCCGACACAGAGATGGGTCTGACACACCGTGCAGCTGGCGTTGGTTACTGGGATACATCCGTAGAAAACGGCGATGCATTCGGTGTTCACACCGCACGACTCGCAGTTGCACACTCCTTCTTGGATGCGATCGATCCGAGCCCGAAGATCTTGGCCAAGGTCTCCGGTAAAGGCCCTGGTAGTAACTTTCGCGAAGACTACCTATCCGAGAAGACGTTGCCGGAGTGGCTGGCCTTTGGCATCGCCTCCTACGTCGAGCGCTGGTATCGCGACACCAACATCCAGTCGGGCGGCGACCCCTTCTGGGTTCGCAAGTGGTCGGCCGAAACAATCAAGGCCGGTGGGGGACTGCGATCCGTCTCACAGATCATCATGTTCCCCTTCTCCGCCAACGACCCGGCTGACTCGAAGCAGCTGATGACCGAAGCCGGCCTGCTAGTGGCTTACATGCTTGACGCGGAGGGCGAGCCCTTGAAGAAGGAGTTCGACGCCTTCCGCGACGCCTTCAACGCCGGCGACCTCAACCCCAAGGTCATCAAGGCTATGGAGAAGGCTCTGGAGAAGCACGAAGAACAGATCACCGCATTCGCAGGCCTTTAAACAAAGCAGCAAAGAGTCTCCGGTGCCATACGCATTCCGTCTCGCTTGCTCGCCTGAAGCTCGGTCGCGAGCAACAAGACCCATCGGCCCATAAGGCCGCCTTCGCGCACCTCACTCACCGCAACACCGCGCCATGATTTCCCTGATCAGTTTGCCCGTGCTCCTCTTGCCGCTCACGACGAGCAGTGCACAGGACACGATCGCATCAATGCACCCTGACGATGCTGTCTTCTACATCGAGATGCCGGACCTGCCGGCGATGGTCGGGGCCTACGAACAAACAGCTCTCGTTCAGTTGCTGAACAACAAGGATGTCGCTGGTGTCGTTGCGCCTTTGATGGGTGAAGATCCTGCGACCTTCAACTTGCTTACGATGGGATTGGAGCAGGCGATAGCGAATATGCCTCCGATTGCAGGCAGCTTCATTCCCATGGCGGGCAAGGTTCGTTCGCTGTCGATCTCGGCTACTACATCCGGTAAGGATCTGGCTGCGTGGAGTGCCGAACATGCACCGGGATCCGAGGAGTGGTCGAAGGCCATAGGCGCGCAGGTGATGCTTACCTTCGATAACGAGGCCATGGCATCTGCGCTCTACGATTCAGCGACTCCGTTGCTGAAGGGGCTCGGGGAAGTGAGCGAAATCCTGGTCTCACCGGAAGCCGGTGGACACAGCCTGCATGTGCAGATGCCGGGTTCACCTCCGATGGCAATCATCCAGAACCGAACCAACGTCGCTGTTGTGTTCGGTGCGTGCGCTGGTGCGAGCTATGCAGACACCATCAAGCGACTCTCTGGGAAGAACCTGAGCTTGAAGACTGTCGCAGGCAAGGCCCTCGCGAATGACTTGGCCACTGATGGCGGAGTGCTTGTTTTCGATTGCTATTCAAACATTCACTCTGATGCGCTGGCTACCTTCGCAGAAGACATGCCATTCGGTCCCACGATTGACGTGATCGAAGCGGCCATGGGTCCGCTCGCCGCTATCTTCACACGCGGTGGACATTGGACGATGAGTCTGCATGACGGGCGCTTTGTTACGCACGGACTGGTTCCGAGCGGCGGCGTCCACGGCGTCTTCAGTGATGAACCAGTTGGCTCACGTGCTTCATCCCTCCTGCACCCCGCAGCCGCCTTGGCTTTCGCGACCAGCATCGATCGTGAAGCGTTGACGGACCTGGTCGCATTGGCCCTTGCAGAGTCCGGTGCGGAAGGGCAGTTGGAGCAGCTCGATAAGCAGTTCCAGTTTCGCCCCGACCGCGACCTGCTGGCCATGCTTGGTGGATCCATTGGCGTTAGCATTCCGCCGTTGAAGTCGATGATGAGCGCGCCGACGGTTCTTGCGCTCGCCGACCTTGAAGACGCGGCCGGCTTCACTGCGGGTATGCGTAAGCTGAAGGCCGTGCTCGACACAATGGAAGAAGGCGTCACGCTGTCAGAGACCGAGTATCGCGGGCGCGCCATCTTCACCTTCGCGATGGAAGTTGATAACGCGCCTTCCGGCGGCTTGCCGTTCAACCCGGCCGCGATGATCAAGCCGACTCTCGCCGTGCTCGATGGCAAGGTCTTGATCGGCCTGGCACAGATGCAGGTCAAGAAAGAGGTTCGTCGTCAGGCAAAGATCGAAGACGGCCCGTCTCCGATCTTGGACGGCTATGACGTACCCGCCGGCAGCAGCCAAGTCGTCTATGCCGATTGGGGAACCTTCGTCGGCAAGATTTATTCGAGCCTGAAAGCGATGGCTCCGATGTTGGCGATGGGTGGCGAGCTCCCGTTCGACCCGGATGGATTGCCTAGTGCGGAAATCTTCACGGACTTCTTCAAGCCGACGGTGCGTTACGAGTTGCCCGGCAAAGATGGCACGAGCTATGTCGAGTGGAGTTCGTTGGGCCCGGAGCTGGCCCTCATCCTTGGCGTCGGCATTGTGATGCCGCGCGCGACGATGTTGGCAGGTGGGGGACAGATCCCGCCGCCCGTAATGCGTGCACCCATCGAAGAGATTCGCGAGCAGGCTCCCACGATCGTTCCTGGAGACGAGCACTTGCACGAAGGTGGAGGTGAGCAGTCCCACGGTGGCGAGAGCGGTGAAGGCGGCGGCGAGCACGGCGGCGGATCCCCGCACTGATTCCGTGACCGCCCTGGCCGAGACGACACAAGATTCCCCGATCGGCGATGAGCCGCCGGGGAATCCCGTCGAAGCCCGCAAGTCAGGGCTCTTCCACACGCCGCAGTTTCGTATAGCACGGCGTGCCGTTGGCAAGCTGCTTGTACGCTCGATAGGCGCGCCGCTCGTGCGCGCCTACGCCAGCAGTTGGCGCTACGAAGAGCTGCATGCAGAACGCAAGCGAGGCGCGCAAGAATCCGGCGGCGTGATCTTGGCTATGTGGCATGGACGCATGCTGTGCCCGGTTCCGCTCTACAAGGGACAAGACTTCACGATCCTCGTCTCGGCCTCAGGCGATGGCGATCTATCCGAGGCTTTGTTGCGCGGCTTCGGCTACGACGTGGTGCGCGGAAGCGCGAGCCGTGGAGGAGCCAGTGCCTTGCGCAAGATGCTGGCCGCACTCGGTCGTGGATCTACGCTCGCCGTCACTCCTGATGGCCCTCGTGGTCCTAGGCATTCGGTCAATCCAGGTCCTGCATGGATCGCGCGTGCCACGGGTCATCCGATCTTGCCGGCCGGCTATGCATGCACACCGCGCCGCGAACTCTCGAGCTGGGATCGCTATAGCATCCCCAAACGGGGCGCGCGTGTCGTTGCGAGCTACGGCGAACCGATCTATGTCGCTCGCAGCGCTCAACGGCAGGAGCTTGAGGCCGTCAGTCGCACGCTGCATGAGTCACTGATGAACGCAGAACGAGCTGCCTTTGCGCACTTAGATGAGGAGCCGGACTTTTGATCCGTGTCGGTCCTGCGGGCTGGTCCTATCCCGACTGGGAAGGTCGCGTCTATCCGCGCAACAAGGGGCGTGGCTTTCACGGTCTAGCGTTCCTGGCGGAGACTTTCGACTGCCTTGAGGTCAACAGCTCCTTCTACGCTATTCCGGTCGCGCGCAGCACCTCGCGCTGGGCAGAGATGCTGCGTCCCTTCCCGAACTTTCGGCTGACAGCGAAGCTGTATCAAGGCTTCACGCATCGGGCGGAGTCGGATAGCGAGCTTGGTTGGGAAGAGGATGCCGCTCGTTATCGAGCAGGGGTCGCGCCGCTGATGCGCGAAAGCAGACTCGACGCCTTGCTGGTTCAGTTTGCCGTGTCCTTCCAGCATGGTGCGAGTGCTCTAAGGCGTCTGGCGAAGATCCGAAACTTGTTCAGTGAGCACAAACTCGTGCTCGAGGTCAGGCACAGTTCTTGGTTCACCCCGTCTAGCCTGCACGAGATCCGTGGCCTTGGTTACTCCTTGGCGCATATCGACCTGCCGCCTGCATGGAATCATCCACCGGACTGGCATCCCGTCACCGGTCCTGTCGGTTACCTGCGACTGCATGGTCGCAACGCAAAGAACTGGTTCCGCCGCGAAGCGACGCGCGACGATCGCTATGACTATCTGTACGACAATTCCGAGCTCGAGTCTTTGGTCGGAAAGGCGCGTCGCATCGCCTCCGATGTGGACGCGACCTATGTCGTCACCAACAATCACTTCGAGGGCCAGGCAATCGCGAACGGTATTGAGATGCAGCACATGCTGACGGGCAAGCCAGTCAACGCGTCTCATGAGATCGTAAGGGCTTTCCCATCCCTCGCTCGCTTCACGCAGGCGCACGGTCAAGCCGAACTGTTCTAGCGCGCAAAGCCGCCGGCGCTCAAGTGGGCGCGACCGAGCATCAACTGGCTGCTAGACAGACTTGACACACTGACGCACCATGTCGAAGAGTGTGTCCGGCGAACCACCCACACCTCAGGTTGTACACCTGCCATCCTTCACCTCATGACCAGTCACGAGCCCCCGATCCAGACCACTCAATCTGCATTCGAGATCAGGTATCCAAACGAGCCCGGTCGGATTATTCGAGGCAGAGTCGAGACTCCGCAAACAGGAGATACAGAAGGCAGCTACCCGCATGTACTTCTCCTACACGGCTTCAAGGGCTTCATGGATTGGGGTTTCGGCCCACTGCTGCAGAACCGAATCGCACAAGCTGGCCTGGCCAGCGTAGCTTTCAACTGCAGTGGCAGCGGCATTGGTGAAGACCTGTCGACCTTCAGCGAGGAAGAGGCCTTTGCCAAGGACACCTATTCCCGCCAGCTGGAGGACACCGCGCGAGTGCGTGAAGCGATCTTGGCCGGTACCTTCAGCAAAGTCGATACGCGTAAGGGCGGCCTCCTGGGGCATAGCCGAGGCGGCGGAATGGGATTCGTGCATGCCGCGCGCGCGAACGCCAAGGTGCCTGGGGATGTTGCCGCGCTCGTAACCTGGGCAGCGATCGAAGATGCGGATCGCTTTGGAGATGAGTTAAAGAACGAGATGCGGAGCAAGGGTCACATCTTGATCCCAAACGCGCGCACCGGGCAGGCTCACCGCATCGATAGGACGGCGCTCGAAGATTTGGAGGCCAACCGCCAGGCGCTTGACATTCTGGCGGCTTGCAAGCAACTGAGCATTCCAGCCTTGGTCGTTCATGGAACCGCTGATTTCGCGGTCAAGGTCGCGGCGGCGGATAAAATTCACGACGCCCTCGCTTCCTCGGACAAACGCAAGCTGATCATTGAGGGCGCGGGACACACCTTTGGTGCGGCCCATCCGTTCCAGGAATCGAACGCAGTCCTGGATCAAGTGATCGACACCA
>JBLFWN010000208.1:0-7718 GCA_047611405.1 Planctomycetota bacterium
AAGAAGCCACCCGGAGTAGCCCTCCGAAACGACCATTCTTGTCGAAGGAGGGCAACCATCGCCCGCTTCGAGTCGACGCCCTACTTGGGCAGGGACTGCGTCTGGTACGCGGGCCGCTGGAAGTGGTCGTAGTATTGAAAGTCAGGCAGGTCGTAGGTCTCGATCCGGACGCTCAAGTCCTCGTCCGTATCCACGCTCAACTCGAAGGTGCAAAAGCTGTTGTGCTCGGGACGGTGACTGCCGTCGTCCTTGTCACTCACGACACCCTCCGCATCGACCCAGCCCCCAGCCCCGAACTTTCCGTAGTCCTTCTTGTTCGTCGTCCCCAGAACCATGCCGCGCACGTTGAAGTAGCGAACTCCATCGCGCGTGTTGTTAAAGACACCGGGATGCGCATGGCCCGAGACGCAAATCACGTGCTCGGCGCCTGCGCCGGACTCCGGCCGATGGTCTATGATCGTGCGATGAAAGGCTTCGTGGTTGCGAATAAAGAAGCCACTGTTGCTCATCCCCTCGTCCTGCCAATCGTTGCGGCCCAGGCAGTGGTGCGAGAAGAAGATGACCGACTTATCCGGGTGCTGCTCCAATTCCTGTGCAATCCAATCGAGCTGCTCCTGGTGAATCCCAACGGTCATGTGTCGCCACTGATCCGGGTTGCCACTGTGCTCGGAGGCAGGCTTGTAGTGATCGCTGCCGTTGTAGTAACTCAGCTCACCAACCGCGTCATCCCACGCACCATTGCCATCCAAGACAATGAACAGATACTGCCCCGTGGTCCAAGAGTAGTACCCGCGCCCATTGCGCTCGGGGTTACCCATCCGATCGCCTGGGTTGTGGCCTGACAAATCGAGCGCAGCGACGTAGGCCTTCCAGTCCGTCGAAGCATGCGCGACACCGCGCTTCGAAACCATCTGGATGTCGTGGTTGCCGGCGACGTGATGAACGTCGCCGCCCCAAGCGTCCAAACGCCTACACGCGTCTCGGATGTCTTCGGTCATCTCCGGCAACCCGCGGCCGCCGAGCGGGCTGGACTTCAGGTCGCCGAGCTCGACCAAGAAGCTCGCTTCGGGATCACGCTGAAAGTGGCGGGTGGCTTCAGCCAACTTCCAATGACTCAGCCCTAGGTCGCGATAGGAGGACAGCGGGTTGGGCTGCTCTTGATAGCGCCGACTCGAGTTCACCCAGGATCCGCCCAAGGCCCAAGTCGTGATGTGAACATCCGCAACGACGTGGAATCGCAACGACTCTTGCGTCTCGGATTGTGGCTCCGGGTTGCTGCCCTGGGAGTCATCATTCGTACAAGCACCGAGAGCCAGCAACGCGCTGAAGGCGATGACTCTGGCCGGTCCAGCGAAGCTGCGCGGAGACGCACTCAAGCCAGCGAAATGAGTGCGCCTCGCAGCGCCTCCCGCCAGCCTTCCGCTCGTTCCCTTGATCCATCGCTCTACCATGATGATTCGCGCAATACTTCTCGACTCGAAGCCGGGTCTGCGTATTGCGTCCAGAAAGTACCGCACAGCGGCCAGACTGCCAGCCCTCGGAGTGGTACTTTCAACGATAGACGTGGGCTGAGCAGCCCCGAACAGAGCCAGCCGCGCCAGCACAATGAACCCCTTGTCCTTCCGAACGATGATGCGTGGATCGCTGATACGCAGCCAGTTTGCGAGCGCGATTGCACTACTGCTCCTGGCACCTTGTTTCGTCGCGTGCACGGACTCCACGGATCCGAATACGCCGGGCGACGAGCGGCCCGGCCCCGCGCCGGTAGTGTTGATCGGACTCGACGGCCTTGAGTGGGACGTGGTCTTGCTGCTGCTGAAACAGGGCCGGCTGCCGCAGATGCAGGCGTTGATGACGCGAGGACGCTACGGAACCCTCGAGTCGATGCTGCCGACATCCTCCCCGATCATTTGGACGTCGATCGCAACAGGCCAAGTCGCTGACAAGCACGGCATCAAGAGCTTCCTGGACAAGAAGACCGATCCGGACAACCCGCGGCTGTACAACAACCGCGACCGCAAGACGAAGGCGATCTGGAACATCCTCAGCGAAGACGATCGCACGGTGAACGTGGTCGGTTGGTGGATGACATATCCGACCGAGGCCATCCGCGGCGTAATGGTCGCTCAAACCAACGTCGATCCCAGTGGCGAGGATAGTCAGGGCGGCCAGCTGTGGAAGGGCACGCTGTATGCCGACGTGCCGGGCCAGGTCTATCCCCCATCGCTACAGAAGACACTGCTCGCGGACCTGGGTCGTGTCGACGAAGAGCTTCCGGCTTTGACGCGCGACATCTTCAGCAACATCCCGGGTGCTGAAGACGGCGTGCCCGGCATCCTGTGGCAGCAGAGCCGGTGGTCGATCCGCGCCGACGAGATTTATCGCCGCGTAGGAAACGATCTGCTGCGCTCACGCCCCGACTTCGATTTGTTCGCGATCTATATCGGCGGCTCGGATGTCCTCGGCCACAGGTACTGGCGCTTTCTCAACCCGGAACACTATCGCGACCGACCGAGTCAGGCGGACATCGACCTCGCGAGCAATCTGATCCTCGATTACTACGTGCACCTGGACAGCGTAATCGGCGAACTGGTCAAGTCTTGTGGCCGGGATGTCAACGTGATGATCGTTAGCGACCACGGCATGGGCCCTCTGAACGTCAACACGATCTATTCGCCGACACTGCCGGTGCGCAAGCTGCGTTCGGGTGGACATCCGAACGCACCAGCCGGAGTCTTCATCGCTGCGGGCCCGGACATTGCATCAAGCTTAGACGCCCCGGAAATTTCCTCACTGCAACGATCTGACTTGAAGCCCGTCGGCAGCGTGCTCGACATCACGCCCACACTACTAGCCATGTTTGGCATCCCGCTCGGCGACGACATGGACGGACGCGTCGTACGCGAGTGGATGACAACGAAGGCCTCCGATCGCTTCGAATCCAGCAGCATCCCAACGCACTCACCAACGGGTTGGCGTAAGGACATGATCGATGTCGAGGATGTGGACAGCGCGGAGCGCATCAAGCAACTGCACGGCCTTGGTTATCTCGACGATGACGACGGAGATAAGTAACCGTTCGTCGTCTCTACATATTGTCGCGCGCAGTGAGCTCCAGGTCTTGGCCAGCTCAAGGGGTGAGTACCTGTAGTCCCAAGGATTCGGACGTGCGCGATAGGCTCGCGCGCGGCCGATTGGTGCCATCATGAACGAGGTGGGAAGCCCTTCGAATAGCGAGCGATCCTCAGCCGGCTGGGACTGTTCACTCATCGAGAGAGGTGGCTTTCGAGCGCGGTCATGGTCTACCCACGTCCAAGCTTTCCCGGCAGTGATTAGGGTACGAACTCGATCTGGTAAGCCACCGACGAGTTGAAGTTCGCGCCCCCCGCGGCGGTGTCGCGGAAGATGCATTGGAAGTTCAACGAGCCGGGAACGTGCGCCCATAGTCGGGTAGGAACTCGCACACCGGCGACTCTATTCAATGCCCGAGTCGGAGGTGCGACGGTATACCTTGGTTGCCCGACGCAGAGGAAACCGTTGCCAAAGGCGAGTTGGGCCTGGTTCGGACCGTAGAAGAATGTCACTGGGACATCGTCCGGGATCGGACCGCTGCGGAGGACGAGGGAATCGCTCGGGACCCTGCGCTTTCCGGTCGCGAAAATCTCGGCCGGCCGCCCGGTCGAGTTGGCGGTCGCGGAGCAGTACTCCACGCCCAACTCCTCGTAGATGTCGACTCGGTCGGTTGCGCCGAGAAAGGGATGCCAGCCTCCGGCGAAGAGTGCGAGCTCTCCGACCGAAGCGGAGGCCACGCCTTCTCTGGGTCTGAAGAATTCAGTCTGGTACCAGACATCCGCCGAGGCGTCGTAGACGTCGGCTACAGGCATGAATTCAAGTGGCCAGCCTGTGTAGGGCAGGGCGACCAGATTCGGGATGATCAATTTGTCGCCAGCGACCGCTTGCTGCAAGCCAGATATGAGTCCGCTGGTCTGGACATGGCTCCATGATCCAACGGAATCATCATAGATGTCAATGGCGTTGCCACCGCCAACGAAGATCACCTTTGATCCGATGGTATGGATGGAGCTAACTTTCCGGGGCCGCGAGAGCCGTGCTTGGGACCAAGTGTCGGTACCGCAGTCGTAGATCTCGACGAGGTCAGACCAACCCTGGTTCGAGCCTCCGGCGAAGATGACCTTGTCACCGATGGCTCCGGTTGCGTGGGCTCCCGCTGGCTGAGACAAGTGCGTAACGCTCCATGAGTCCGTCACAGAATCATAGACGTCAACAATTGTCTGAGGCGCCGAGCCTCGCCAGCCACCAGCAAACACGGCGTAGCGACCGGTCGATGCGCCGGTGTGGCCGAACCGGGGAGCCGCGAGCATCGCTACTGACCAACTGTCGGTCGTCGAATCGTAAACGTCGACGACGGCTGAGGCAGTTGCATCCAAGGGCCCAGCAATCAAGAGCTTCGTGCCCGCGATCGCTGTGGTGTGGATACCCCGAACCATCCAGAGTGTGGCCGTCGTCCAGATGTCAGTGGCCGCATCGTAGATGTCGACCGTGTCGCTGCTAGCACCGGTGCTGAACCGACTGCCACCGATCAGGAGGATCTTCGTGCCAATCGATGCCGTGTGGTGGGAAGTTACCGAACCAGGTTTATCGCCGCACACCTCCGTTGAGCCGGGATTATCGCCTCACACCTGTAACCGTCCTCCTTCCCGTGAGTCTGAGTTGTGCGGGGCCTCCCGCGACTCATGCCTCGAATCTCTCGTCAAGACGAAGCTGGCCAGTGGCACCATGTCTTCAACCGTGCCATAGCACGGCGAACTCTGTTCGAGAGGCGTGAGGACTACCGATTCTTCCTGGCGAGTCTCGCGCGCGCCGTCCACCGAGGCGAGATCGAGGTGCATGCCTATTGCCTGATGGGCACGCACTACCACCTGCTCGTTCGTAGCCCACACGGAGAGTTGGCGAACGCGATGCAGAGGATTCAGCTGGCATGCGCGATGGTTCAATCGTTCACGTCGACGCGATGGGAGGCTGGTTCGAGGGCGGTACGGGTCGAAGCCCGTGCGCACGCTGAGCTATCGGCGTGTCCTCGTTCGCTATATCGACCTAAACCCCTGCTCGGCCCGCCTGGTGGAGGCCCCCACGATGTACAAGTGGGGAAGCGCGCGGCACTACGCGCGCGATTCGGGACCGCCGTGGCTCGAGAGAGGATGGGTCGAATCCGAAGTGGCTAGGGAGTGTGAGGCCACTCGCTTCCGCCCTGAGCTCTATGACGTGAGAACCTCGAAGCAGTGCGTCCTCGAGCTCACTCAACTCGTCGAAGCTCGCATGCGGCACGTCGACGATTTCGATCCGTGGGACGAGATCGTCTCGGCGTCGAATCCTGCCACTCGCAAGTGGATGATTCGCAAGGCGATCCTCGCCGATGGCACCCGTCCCGGCTTGCCACTCCTCGCGATCTCTCGCCTGGACAAGATCATCGAAGAGACGCGCGGTCACGAAAGGTGGGTCGTTCGGCGAGGGAAGAGCGACCGTGACGGTTGGGCCGTCGCCTACGTCGCCTTGGGGCGCGACCTCTGTGGGCAGACCCTTCGGGCAATTGCTGAACGCTTGGGATTCTCGGAGACCAAGGTGCGCCGACTGTACGCGACTCATCGCGCCGAGCTGCGGGAGCGCGCAGCGTACTCCCTCCGAGTCGCGGAGCTCGCGGATGCGGAGTTCCAGAACCAGGGAGGGGTCCGCCCCTCAAGTCGTCCTGCTGTGCGGCGATAAACCTGGTTCGGTAATGTTGGTTCGGTAATGGAATCAACGGCTTCCTCGATGGGAAGTACCCCGCGCGCAATGCGCTCTTCCAAGGTCTCGCCCGGTACGAGCTCCAGCACCAAAAAGCAGGTGTCATCTGACTGATCGACGCTGAATATCTGCGCCACGTTCGGGTGGTTGAGGCTCGCGAGCGACTTGGCTTCGCGCTCAAAGCGCCGCAGGCGTTCCTCATCAGCGGCGAAGTGCTCCGGCAGGACCTTGATCGCCACTTCGCGCTCCAAACGCGTGTCCTTGGCGAGGTAGACCTCCCCCATGGCCCCCGCCCCAAGCGGGCCGAGGATGTCGTAGAAGGAGAGGGATTGTCCGGCGGTAAAGGTCATTTAGGTCCTGTTGTGGAATCCTGAGCGACAGGTATGCCTTCCTTCCGGAAGCCTTCCAAGAGCGGGTCATGCGATCGAACACGGCGGCGCTCCTAGGAGCGTGTCGCGCATAGCCGAGCTTGCGAGGCATGTGCCATTTTTCGCGAGGCAAGGCGCGCCAAGACCCTCGTAACCGTAGCTACTTGGGGTTTGGTGCAACGCAGCATCGCGGAAAAGGGCGCGTGCCTCGCGAAGTTGGCTATGTGCGACACGCTCCTAGGGAGCCGAATCCCAGTCGCTCACGACAACGAGCCGTGCGCGAGATCCTGCTTCAGCCCGGCGCGCCACGAGAAATTGCTCGCGAGCCGGGCTGAAGTCGACGATGCGGTCCCCTCGTGCGGTATCGAAGCTTGCCTCGAAGAGCTGCTCCGGGGCACCGACCTGGGGCTTGCCGTCTTCATCCAAAGTGAGCTCGACCACGAACACCAGGCCCTCCGCGTCTTGCCAGTAGATTTCCCGGTCGCTGATCCAGCCCCAAATACGAACAGATGCGTCGGGACCTGTGATTGGCCAACGCCCAGTCGAAGGGAAATTAGATATCGAGAGGGTTGCCCCCACGGTGAGACTAGAACCGCCATCGGCATCGGCGCCATCAGGGAAGGTCCCAAACACAAACCACTGACCATTCGGTGAGAGGCGGGTGCCCTGGTCATTGGTAGTCCCGGATAACAATGCTGACTTCGGTGAGCCGCCTGATGCATCGATGAACATGAGGTCGCCTTGCTTGTCTGACTGCGAGCGTTGCGAGAACAGAATCCGGCCATCCGAGGTGAAGACATCGGGCACCAAATCCACTCCTAACTCGTGCGTCAGCGCCCGCGGAGCCTCACCCTTCTGCAGCTCGACCATAGCGAGCTGAAAATGAGCCCGAACCAGGGTCTGCAGCGCGAGGTGCCGGCCGTCGCGCGACCATGCGGGAGCGCTCGCGTAGGTGCCTAGGGGATTGAGACGGCTGCTGATGCCGCGGTCGAGATTCACCAACACGATCGCACTCCCGCCGTTCGGCTCATCCATGCTAATCGCGGCCCGGCTCCCATCTGGACTCACACGCGCATGGCTTACATGCAGCGGGTCGGCAGGAATGGCCGCCTCCAGGCCCGTCCGGTCAAGCCAACTTAAGCGCATGCCCGGCTCTTTGCTGGTCTCCTGATACACGAGTGCACCATCCGTACCGAAATCTAGCTGCACGAACATCCGAGACCAGTCGGAAGCGACGTCGGCGGCGATGGGTCGCGGCTCGCCACTTAGCTCGAAGGACTCGCTGTCGAAGGGCTGGATCATCAAGTTCGAGTCCTTCACAAAAGCCAGGAACCCGGGCTCCACGTAGAAGGCCTCCGTTACGGAATCAAGAATCTTGCACACCCGCCCGGATTCAGGATGAAAGCCGAAAACAGCCATGCCCTCATCCATCGGTGCCCAGTACGCGTCCTGTGCGTCAGGAGCCGTGACACCGTAGGCCGCATAGAGGATGCCACGGCCCTCTGGGAGAAATTGCGGAAGCCGATGGTGCTCACGATCGGAAGCCAG
>JBLFWN010000209.1:0-7539 GCA_047611405.1 Planctomycetota bacterium
GGATTGGTTCCCTCGAATCGACTGACAAGGCGCCAGGTTCTGCGCATAGTTGCGCGCTATTCGTAGGTTCTGGCAACGCGGACAGGCGGTTCGAGGGGGCCGAGACATGAATTGCTGTTTATCAACGGGCTGCTAGGCATGGGGGAACGCTCCAAGGCATTTAGCAACCGGCCGACGCGCCCAATGACGGATTACGAGACTGACCGTATTGGTCAGTGCTTGCAGCGCGCCGGGTAGAACGCTCGTCGAGAGTGATTGGAAGCTCCAAGTCGTTCCGACCATGGCCGAGTCGTTCGGTATGACTACCGGAAGGAGAGTTGGCGGTCCCGCCGCGCGGTGGCGTTGTTGAACAACTCCAAGTGACCTGACGATTCCCCGAGCATAGCCAGGATCATCGAACCACGGCCTTCGACTTCGGCCGCCCAAGCGCGAACGTCTTATTCAGCACTTTGCACCCGATCGCGGTCTTCGTCGCGAAACGGCTGCCGATCGAGTTGGAGGCACCACCACTCTTACTCCGAGTCTGTTGGCAGCGTCGTAGATCGCCACGGTGTCGTACGCGGCATCCGGGGAAAGCGGGGTTGGCGCAAATTGCACATCGGCGTTGATCTTCGCGGTCAGATCCACGCGCAGATGATGACTGATAGCGCGGGTGACGATGCGAAGACCGGGCTGAAGATCGTTAAGAAGACCAGGGGCAAGCTGACGGGTGTCACCGGCGATGCTGCGTAAGGCACTGTGGCGATCTACCATGCATCCGACGCGCGCGGTGCAAAGGTCGTCGTTCCGCCATCACGATCAGCAACCGTTTCGCGTCGCGGGCCAAGGTCAGCAGCACGGGATCGGACGATCAAGAGGGTGAAGCGGCTTGGACGGGGCAAGTGGAAGAAGCTGCCGGGTTCCACCGCCAAGGGACGGTCGAGAACGCCTTTTTTCGGTACAAGTCGATGCTCGGCGACAGGCTTCATGCGCGCAACCGGATGGCGCAAGAAACTGAGGTCGCGATCGGGTGCAAAGTGCTGAATAAGACGTTCGCGCTTGGGCAGCCGAAGTCGAAGGCCGTGGTTCGGTGATCCTGGCTATGCTCGGGGAATTGTCGACAACTTGGAGTTGTGCAACACCGACCCTTGGGATGGCTGCGCCTCGCCCAGCGACCACATCCTAAACGCCATTGCTGGGATGGATGCAAGTTACTGTTCAGGCCCAACTTGGTTGGCGACCGAGTTTTGGACAAAGCGAGCTTGTGACCTTCCCCCGGTTTCGTGGACACCAAAGATCGCGCGATGCGCGAGGATGTTCATATGCCGAGACGGAAGCGACGGAGTTTCACTCCTGATGAGAAGGCGGACGCAGTCCGCATGGTGCGCGAGGTAGGTAACCTCGCGAAGGTGGCCCGAGATCTAGACCTTGCGGATACTGTTCTGCGGAACTGGGTAAAGCAGGCCGACATCGACGAGGGTACTGGACCGGACGGTGCGTTGACGACAGATGAGAAGGATGAGCTTCGTCGGCTGCGACGCGAGAATCGGATCCTGAAGATGGAACGTGACTTCGCAAAAAAGGCCGCCGCCTTCTTCGCCAGGGACCTGGATCCGCCTTCGAGCTGATCATGGCGGAGAAGGTCAACTATCCAACGGCGCTGATGTGCCGCGTACTCGAAGTCTCGCGGAGTAGACTGTACGCGTGGGCGCGGCGCAGTACCAGCGCACGAGAAGCGAGCGATGACGAGCTGAGTAAACAGATCCACGCGATTCACTCGGCGAGTCGATCGACGTACGGAAGCCCACGTGTGCACCGCGGTCTGCGCCGCGACGGCATCCTAGTCGGCCGCAAACGAGTTGAACGAATCATGCGACGCGACTCCCTTCGCGGGCGGATCCGTCGCCGCTTCAAGAGAACCACGGACTCGAATCACTCGCTTTCCGTTGCTCCAAACACCTTGAATCGCCAATTCACCGTCGATGCGCCCGATCGAGTGTGGGCAGGCGACATCACTTACATCCGAACTCAAAACGGCTGGGGCTATTTGGCGGTGATCTTGGACTTGCACTCCAGGCTCGTCGTTGGTTGGGCTCTCGCCGATCACATGCGCACTGAACTCGTCGAGACGGCCCTCACCAGTGCGCTTGGAAAGCGAAAGCCATCCGTAGATCTTTTGCACCACACAGATCGTGGGAGTCAGTACGCGAGCGCCAGCTACCATCGAAAGCTGGATAGCCTTGGGATCGCTGTCAGTATGAGTCGGCGAGGCGACTGCTGGGACAACGCAGTTGTCGAGAGCTTCTTCGGAACGCTGAAGCAGGAACTCGTGCACCATGCTCGCTGGGCAGACTTGGTCGACTGCCGCGCGGCAATCCACGAGTACATCGAGGTCTTCTACAACCGTCAACGCCTGCACTCCTCCCTCGGCTATCGAACACCAGTAGAAGTCGACAAGGACGCCGCATGACCCACGAGAAGATTCAACAAGTTGTGAGTCTCCTCCCCCAGACCCCCACCTCCACGGGGGCTCTGCCCCCGGACCGCCGTGCGGCGCTCGAGCCTCGCGTTGCTCAGCTCCGCACGGCTCCCCCAAAACCAACGCGAATCGAAACCCCCTAAGTCCGGTGTCCACCGAAACGGGGGGGGGCAATTCAGGTGCCCCTAAATTCTCGAGCACCCGCAAGCCGTTCGCCGCCGGTAATGGACGGAGTGTCTGTTTCACTGATCGCGGCGATCGAGGTGGACTTGTCGAGGCTGGCGGGCAGTCCACATGGGCCATGGGCTCTTGCGGTTCGGCAGGCGGGTGTGGTCTTGGCGAGCAGGAGGGACTCAGTCACTCCCACCTGGCGCCACATCGCCAGCACCTCGGTTCCGTGTGGCGGACCTCCGCTCGGCGTAGCGGCAACCGGAACACGAGGGGCAGCGTCAGGGCGGTCTCGATAGCCAGATCCGAGTACCTGCGCGGAGCGCCGTGCAAGACCACGGGTTTGGCACTCCACGCATTGATGGTACCTGGCGTGATCCAAAGAGTGATGTCACCGCGCTGGACAAGGCTCTTGTCGTACTCGGCCCAGTTGGTGACGCGATACTTAGTCTTGAAGTTCGGGTGCACTCACGAGTTCATCGACCCAGCATGGCAGAGGACGCATTGAGCGCGATCAGATCGCCATTGGTCGAATCTGAGTTCAGACTTGGCCGCCGAATTGCGCACCAACGCCGCTGATTATCGTTCAGTCGCGGAGCCTTCACACCGAGCTGTTCCTTCACCCCGCGGTTCACCTCGATCAGGTGGTGAATGACGTGCCGCTGATGACGGTTAACCCAGCTTGAAACCGTCAGAAGCAGGGCTTGGAGTGGATTGAACTCGGCCCTCCCAATTGGCTCCTACACCAAGGCGACCACCACTTCGTGTTCGGGCGGCATCCGGACTCGATCCGCCTCTGGTTCGAAATGCAGGGAGGCCGAGCGGAGCGAGTCGTCTTCGAGTGGCTCGAACTCTGGTCCTTCGGAGAGCGCGTTGAGTGGCGAACCGAATGTGCCGAACGAAGGTGGTGACCCCGAGGGGACTTGAACCCCGGTCGCCAGGATAAAAAGGGTGGGCGTACCCGCCTGACAGCCTCGATTCATCTCGATGTTGACTAGAGCGGAAAGCGCTATTCGGGCCGCCTCAAGACGGCGGCCAATACTGCGTGTCGAAAGCCATGATCGGCTGCAACATGGGGAAGCGATCATCAGCGTCCAAGCAGCGGAAAGACCGTTAGGGTGCGGACCTCTCCATTCGGTCCGGGCTCCACTCTCTGGATCGATAGCCGACGCAACTTTCGATCCTCCCTCTGGTTCCAGTCGTCAAAGAGATAACGGGCCAAGAGGAGGCGAACTGGTTTATAAGTTTCGTCCCTAGTGAGGAGACTCCAGACGCGGCGCCAGTTGTGGTTCGGAAAAGATTCCGCGTAGCCTTCCGGTTTCTGGTAGCCCTCGAAATCCTTGCGGTTCCAAACGTCTACGAGGCTGCCATCCTCGAGTTCACCCTCTACGATGAACCACCCAGTAAACGACTGATCGATGTAGGTGAAGATGACCCAGCGCTGCTTGAGGTTTAACCGGCGCGCGTAGCGGTTGACGGTTTTCCCCCCTGGAAGGATAGGGTTCGTATTATTCATCGTTCGCACGTTGTTGAGCAACATGATCACGAGGAAGAAGCCAGCGAAGCACTCCGTGAGCACACTCCGCCGGAATGGCTCATCGCCGGCCGTGTAGTTCTGTCGCGTGAAGAGCCGCAACCAGGGAGCCCGAGCGGCGGCGTACGCCTTGCGACTCCAGGCTGGGGTCCAGTCGGCTAGGCGGTCCCAAACGACGTTGGGCAGGAAGACACACACCGCTACGATGGCAATCAACTCGAATATTCCGATATAGACGACGAGTTGAATTCCTGCGTGAAAACCGACGAAGAGCGCGACGATGACCATCCTAAACACGGAAGTGAAGAACGGACAGAAAAGCAGCAAGGGGCCGAAAGCCTCTAGCGCGATCGAGAAGTAAGTCGCGAACTCACACACCTTAGGGACTTCGCGGAGCAGCTCTCCGATGGGTGTCGTATAGGTCGATAGCTTCGCGAACCAGGAGACGGCTTGACCTGTCTGCCAAATTTCGGCCGGGTGCTTGTGAACCGCAGCCATCAAGTAGAAGACGGAAATCTGAATCAGGATGGCAGCCGTTCCAAACGAAACGTAGCGCTGAGGCAGTTGCTTGATTGAAGGGCGCCGCAGCCTGTCCACTGAGAAGTAGTTTCCAAGCGGAAGAAACAGCGCCCAAAAAGCCAGGACCGCGAGGTAGGCATCACCTGTGTGGCAGGCGATCGGGTTGCGAATGTGGATGGAGATCAGGTGCACAAAGTACAGCAACAGCACCAGCCGGGTGCGGTAGCCGACTATGAACGAAATGGCCATGAGCGCGGCCAAACCCATGAAGGCTGCGTTGATCCAAACTTCGCCGCTCCACAGATAAACGCGAAAGATGAGCGGATGCGGAGTGAACAGGGAAGTGGCGGCCCAGCGCGGGAGGACTCCCGCATCCGTGTAGTGCGCTTGGAGCGCTATCGATCGCTTGAGGACATCAGCGAGAAGCAGAAGACCGAAGCTGATCCGGAAGAAGGCCAGCGCGCGGCGGTCTATCCCGAGAAGCTCCCCGATCTTGGGGCCGATCCGCCGTCGGAGGCTGAGCTGGCTTGAGACGCGCTTGTCTATCAAGTGAGAACTAGCTCCATTTCCTGAACTCCCTCGACTCTATTGAGTAAGGGGGCCATGTCGATTTTCGAACGGGTATCGAAGCAAGCTTTCCTTCGACCCAAAGGCCACCTGCTTCGCAGCGGCTCTTGATTCGCACTAGGAGATAGCGCGAGGCGCGGGTGGCGAAGCGGATTGAGCTCAGTCCTCATCATGGCAGTGTACCGCATCGTAGAGCTGGGTCTGGTGAGTGGATCAATGGCGATCCGAAGATTAGTCGACTGGCGCACGTACCTATGGCGGAGATGACCAGCCCCAAAAGCGGATAGGGGATACAAGGGGCGCGAGCCCTGGACGTGACGCATGGCGCCTCGTGCTGCGTCTGCCCTCTGCGGCGAGCAGAACCGGCCCTCCGTTCTAAGAACCCTGCGCGACCCCTGGAGATCACCCGTGAAGGCAGCAAGCGGGGTAACCTCGAAGCCGACCTCCACAGCTTCCTCCTTGCGCCGCTAGGAAACAGGCGCGCGATCAGTCTCAGCCCTCGAAGTCGAAGGCCTTCAGTGACCTGGCCGGCGCAACTGGTGGAGGGTCAGGGTTCAAATCGAGATGTCGCAAGATCCGGCGTATGACGGGCGGGTCTGTAATGAGCTGGACCTGATGTGAGATGGGGTGACGGCGCAGTGTCCTGGCGGCTACTCCCGCCGCGTTGGAAACGATCACGGCTAGCCGGGCTTGACCCGATCCCGAAGAATGGGGTGCTTCGGGCTGGTCAGCGACACCAACGACCTTCTGGTCACCCTCGTCGCCCTCCCGGCCTGTCTCTAAGTCTCGAGCCAATACACGGGGCAGTCCCTTTCGAGCGCCTAGCAGCGGGCTGCTAGGCCCTGGTGCGGCTCCGTATCGGCTAACGCACGTAGCCGAGTGACTTCAGTTGTCGTAGCAAGCTGGGATCGATCTCGACGCCCTTCTTCTCGGAGTCCGGTGAAGAGCCCCGGCTGCGATGCGTCTCGAGGGTGCCGGCGAGTTGTGAGACCAAGCCCTCGTGCTCTTCGGCCAGGTTCTTGGTCTCGCCTGGGTCTTCACGCAGATCGAAGAGCATCGGGCCAGACTCGGCCTCGATCAGTTTCCAACGTTCTCGAATCACGCTCCACAAGTGTTGCCCTGCTTCATAGCGATGCACGATCAGGGGCCGCTCGATCAGCGCATCGACGAGGTCGCTGGCCTGCGCCTTCTCTGAACTCCGGCACAGACTCGTCAATGGACTGCCGTCGAGCTCCTCTTCGGGTGTCACGCCGAGCAGACCCAGGATCGTCGGCGTCACATCGATCAAAGAAGTGTTTTGACGTACGACTCCCTGCTTGACACCCAGATCGGGGGCATGGATCAGAAAAGGAACGCGGCTCAGCTCGTTGTAGACGGAGAACTCGTGATAGACGCCCCCGTGGTCGTTGAACTCCTCACCATGGTCCGCGACGAACACCAACAGCGTGTTCTTGTCCCAGCCGAATTTTTTGTAGAGATTGCCAATGATGAAATCGAGGAAACCAAGCTCGCTCTTGTAGACCTCGAAGGCCTCGTCGATCTTCTCGCGCCCTTCGCCCTCGTTGTAGTAGCCCTTACGAACGTGATAGGGCGCATGCACATCGTTGAAGTGCATGTACAGGAAGTAGGGTCGGTCTCCTTCCTTGATCTCGGTCTCCCACTCACGCAACTTACGGCTCATCCCGCCGGCCGGGACCGATCCCTCGGAGCGCCAGAAGCGATCGAAGCCGCGATCGAACTCGAGTTCGCTACCGATGTTCACGTTTGACGAGAGGCCGTATGTGGCGTAGCCAAGCTTGCCCATTCGCTCCGCGAGCGTGGGCACATCGCGCGCGAGTGAGAGCAGACTCATCTCTTCTAACTCGCCTTCGTCGACTCCATCCTCGGCTTTGCGAAATTGCGCCAGGAAGCCAGCGGTGACCCCGTGCCGATCGGGGTAGACCCCGGTCAACATCGAGGCCGAAGAGGGCGCAGTCCAGGTCGATGTCGAATAGGTGTTGCCGAACACCGTCCCATTCTGGGCAAGCGAGGCCAAGAAGGGAGCGCGTTCGTCCTCGGCGCCGTAGGCGCTGAGAACATCGGCGCGCAGCGTGTCCGCCAGCAGAACGACGACATTGGGCCGCGGGCCCGGCCTGCCGGTGCTGTCCGAGCCAGCCTCGCCAGAGCAGCCGCCGCACAGCGTCAGAGCGATAGTCGCGAAAGATGCCAAGATCTGGACTCTCATAGCCACGATCATACTCGGATACGGAGCCGTCTGTGAGAAGGCCCCTTGACTGAAGGGGCCTTCTCACAG
>JBLFWN010000210.1:0-7465 GCA_047611405.1 Planctomycetota bacterium
ACGCCGGCTGAGTTCCGTCCCACGCATGAGCACCTTCAAGCGATAGCTGAAGCGAACGGGCCCCCTCCAATCGCCCGGCGACTCGAGGCTCAAGGTTGGCGAATCAGGCTCACCCTCGACAACAGCAGGGTCGCTGGCGATCACTTCCAGATGAGACTCCCCTTCCGGCCAGCCCCATCCGCTCGCCTGAAAGCCAACGCTGCCTTCATCAGGGTCCAAGCCCGTCAGTACGGCATCGATTCGCCAAGCCCCCTGGGACCGCCGACCTCAGGCTCGTCCGTGGTCGTGTACTTGAGCCTGGGTTCCCCTGCTGTCGCGACATTACTCGCGAGCAGCACCACGGCAAATCTCAGGATTGAATTGGTTGCGGATCTCCCGGCACATGCTGCTCCAAGTTGCAGGTTGCTTTCAGCAAGGCCTGTTCAGAGTAGCGAGTGAACTCCTCACTGCCATTCAGAGGGAAGGTACCGAGCCAGGAACAGAGCTCTGCTCCCTTAGCCGTTTTGTACCTGGCCCAAGCACCGTAGCCTGGCTGACGCAACCCAAGCAATCCTCTTGAGCTGCACCAGAAGGGAAGCATCTAGCTGACGTAGTCAATCCGCGGCGTCGATGGCGGCGCACTGCTGATACGCATCAAGGCTGCTGGCTGTCAAGCGATAAATGCCGCACTCCATGCCTGCAGCGGACACGCTCCGAGTCCCGACAAGTCCCTCACAGCCGAACAGCCGAACAGCCTGCCCGGCTTGACTGCGAGGGAGGCACCCACCCTCCCGGGGCTGGCGCATCATGGGTCGAGAGAGGCTCTTTGTCCTGGTCGTTCGAGCGCTCTTCCACCGAACAACTGCAAGGCGCCACAGAGGCTCAATCTGCGCGCCCCCTCTAAAAAACTCAGTCCCTATCAGGGAAGGAACACCACCTCAAAGCCGTCCGAAAGGTTGAAGCCAGAGCCGCCGCCTGTCGGATCGCGGAACCAACACTGGAAGTTCATGCTGCCCGGCGCAAAACCCTCCGCAACCAGGTCAACCGTGCGTTCGGCGACGTTTCCGGTCGAGAACTGCGGCGCACCGAGACGAGTCGGGTTGCCGCCCACACATCGCGCACCGTTGCCGAAGGGCACCTGCACCTGAGTCTGGCCGTAGAAGAAGAGGAAGGCGTCGTTAGGAGTGGGCTCGGCGCGCAGCCCGAAGCTATTGGAGGCGATGCTGGTCGAACCCGTGCTCGACATGCCAGCAGCCGAGCCGGTTGAGTTCACGGTCGGCGTGCAGTAGTTGCCGCCGGCCGAATCAACTTCGAGCAGGAAAGCGTGCCAAGCCCCGCCCACGACGGCGCGCCCGACGATGTCTCCGTCCTCGTTGATCTCCGTCGCGTCAGCCAACAGCGCGTTGACACCAGCGGGCAAGAGCGTGTTCAGATCGATCAACTGCACGCCGTCGTAGTAGACCGCATGGCTAATTTCCGGGTTGCTATCCGTGTAGACGCGACCGACTGCGTGGCCGGACTCGTTAATGCCACTCAGCTGACCCAAATCAAAACCGGGCAGAAGACCAAGGTCTGTAGCCTGGCCACCAGGCGTCAACCAAATAGCCGGGTGCCAACTGCCCGAGGGAAAGGCCTGCTTACCGACGACAACATTGTTGTCGTTGATATCGAATGCCTCCGAGTTCTGGAATTGTCCCGCGCCGCCGATCGTTAACCAACTGCCTCCCTCAAAGAGAATGGAGTCGTTTGGGCTGAAGAGATCCCAGGCGAAGCCTACGAGTGACCCGAGCGCATTGATGCCGTAGCCGCGGTTGTAGGTGTGTGCGTCGGATTCGCCCACGTTGGAGATTGCTCCACCAGTCCAGGTCACGGCACGGTCGCGGCTCACGCTCGGATCCGGAGCCCAGCCACTGATCACGCCGGCTTCATTGATGTCGTTGGCCCAACTCATCCCACTGCCCAAGTCGGGCAGAGGCGAGATGACTCCGGCGTTCCATATGGCCGCATGAAAAGTACCCGAGCCAAAGATGATGTTGGCCTCAGAGGTGCCGACGATCGTGCCCGCATTGTTGATCGTGCGAGCAACGCTGTCCTCGTCACCAGGAAGAACACCGATGTCGGTCATCGTTCCGTTCTCAAAGAGAAAGGCGTGCCGACAAGGAAGACCCTGGCTCGTCATGCAGCCGGCAATCGCCGACCAGCCAACCACTTGCCCTTGGTCATTCAGACCTAGGGCAGCGGAGTCGATTCCCCCGAGAGTGCCGAGGTCGGTGTACTGATAGGTGGTCTGCGACCACGTGCTGGGGGCGAGAGCGGTGAGGAGAAATGCGTGGGTAATGGTGGCTGCTCGTGACATATGGGATGACGGTTGGTGATTTTCAACGGGACTATCTGCGGGCTGATAGATCTCTTTCGCAGCAGGGTAACTGCTATTTATAGCAAATATATATCATTCCCCTTCTGGCGTCTGAGGCCTACAATTCATGCCGTGAGCCCCCCCCGCACCAAATCCACTCGTACGAGCCCTAGCAGCCTCGAGGCCCGCCTGCGGCGCGTGGGCACTGAGCTCTCGAGCACCCTCGCCGCCATTCTCTCCGCTCTACCCGGATCCCCTCACCGGCCGGGACAACTAGCCGAAGAGTTGGGAGTCAATCGCGCCGTGGCATCGAAGATTCTCAAGGCTATCTCCAAGACAGATGCCCTCGAAGTGCTGCATGACGTACCAGGCCCTGAGCCTCTGCGCCGTGTCGTGCGCACAGCAACTGATCGGGGAGTTCCCGAAAGAGTTGCCCAACGCGCCGAAGCCGCCATCGGCGAGTTCGATCAACTGATCCGCGAAGAGGCGGGCACGCGGCCGGCCTTGGATGCATTGATCAGTTCAAACCTGCCAGGTGCTCGCGAACAGTTGGAGATGGCAAGCAAGTACTCCGTCTTCAAGGGCTTGACGCAGCTGAAGGGAGTGCAGGCTGATCTCTGGCTCGGCGCAGCAATCGTCAAGCCAACGGCAGAGGACTCGGAGAAGCATGACTTGACCTGGCTAACGGCTGCGGTCGCGATGCAACGTCTGCGCCCAGGCGGCACAATTCGATTTAGCTATCGCCATCGCGGAGCGCAAGAATCGAAAGAGGAAAGAGACCAGGACCTGCCTACTTTGGGTGTAGTCCCTCTCGACTCATTCTGCGTCAATCCGCCTGCTCGGCTCGAAGCACGAGCCGTCGGTGACACGATCCAGTACACCTTGCCGGATGATCTCTTGGGGCCACGCGAAGCGGTCGACATGTTCGTCGTCGATCACCACCCTGCCGCGATTCGCAGACACGCCGACCCGGACATTGGTCGCCAGACATCCTTCTTTGTCGAGCCAGCGATCCCCGTCGCGAAGCTCGTCTTCGACACGATCCTGCACGTGGATGCCTTCCCTGGCACGGCGCCCGAGTTGGTAATCTATGACATCGGCTACGACGGAGTTGCCGATGTGAACGACCGTAGCCGAGACATGGATCGCGTCCAGGTACAGGAGTCGGTTGAGATCTTGGGCCGCGACATGAGTCGCTTTAGTATCGAGGAAGTCCCGACCTACTCCTCCATGCTGCTGCATCTGTGTGAGCGCTTCGGTTGGAAGCCCGAGGAGTTCCGTGGTTTCCGGACAACGATCGCCTACCCGGTTCATGGTTGGCAGGTCTGCCTGGCCTTCGACAAGCCGAATCGAGCGTAAACCGCTCGATCGGCCAAAGCACGGACGCCCGGCGTTGTGACACTCATACGGTTGATTCGTGCCTGACTAGCCACAGGTCTGTGGGCCAAGTCATGCGATTGAATACGTGAACGCGTAAGCAATCGGCAATTCACACTTCCCGGACACTTTCTGCGCAGGCACTGGATGATGGCCTATCGCTCGCAATCACCCAGATGCAGGCGGGTGAGCCCTACGACCTCCTGCTTGGTGTGCTGGTTGAGAGAGAAGTGGGAGCCCCTGTCAAGCGGCCAGTGCACGTTCACGGGACGGAGCAAAGCTTCGAGCTTGACGGTATCGCAATTCCGACATCAGTCACGATTGATCCGGACTATGCCCTATTGCTGTGGGGCCCGAATTATGGCGAAGCTCCCGTCGAAGACATGGGACACGAGACCGTGCCGCCGCTCGGTGACAAGCAGGCCGCTGTCTACTCCGGCGACTACGATGTCATCGATGCCCGCTTTAGCCTGAGTTTAGCTGCGGAGTCCGGGCACTTGAACCTGACCCTCGGGGGCAACCCAGAGATACTTCTACATACGGTCGGTCACCGCTTCCTCGCAGAAGACGGTTACTTGGTATTCGACCTCGAAGGGGGAGTGGCGAAATCTCTTACTTTCATTCGCGACGGTGGCGGCACGCGCCGCGCAGTGCGACGCTGACGCTTTTCATTGGTCAACTCCCAATAGAAGTGCTCGGGCGATCACCTACCACGGCGAGGTAACGAGCAGTTTTCACATCCGTGGAGAGGTCACGCAGTTGTTCGAGAGCAGCTTGACGGACGGGTTGTCTCCCCCACTCGATTGCACGCTTCAGTAGCAATAAGTCAGCGACATCCGTCCATTCTTCAGCTGCCAACATTTGGAGCTCCACATCTGTTGACTGGTGCAGGCAAGCCGAGAGGAGCGCATGAGCGTCATCACTTCCAATTTGAGTCAGCGTCGCTAACAGTCGCTGCCTTCCCACACGCGGGGCGGCCTCGTTAAAGATGAACGACTCAATGATCGCTCGGTCGACTGCCGTCGGATTCATGAACAGTCGGCTCAATGCCTCTTCATCGCCACCGCATGCAGTGACCGCAAACTCGGTTCGCTTCCGGTGAGCATCGCCGCCCACCCGCGGAGATTCGAGGCCAAGGGCGATAGGCTCGGTGATCTCAATGCCATCCGCAAATATCTGATCGAACAGCGCTTCGTTAAACTCGATGCCCGTGCCGTCGGATGCGAGGAGGAAGTAGCCTTCTTCATCCGCTCCGGGTGCTCGTCCGTCGTTCTGTTCAGCGAAAAACTGCGCGAACTCCTTAGCTGCACGAATGTGTGCCCCACAACAGATCGCTCCAAAGTTGGGGCATTGCACGAGTGTTCCATCGACTCGTCGATCATCCGCTGTGTGGCGCGCGAAATCCGCGATCACTGGAACGGCTTGCGCGAGTGCCTGCGACATGCCATTGCGCCTAAGGAGGTGAAGCCAAAAATCACCGTCTAGACCAGTGAGGGACTCGCCACGAAAGTAGACGAAGATCGGCCGACGCTCACGCCCAGCGCGCGAGCGAGCGCCTTCGAAGGAAACTTCCCAACCCACCTGGAGAGCGCGCACCGATGTCTCTGGCGACGGACCATGCAGGATATATGGCTCGATGGCTTCCGTCTCTCCATGCAGGGCTGCCAAGTGAGCTGCGACAGGAGGCCGTGCTCCGCTATTCGTCGCCAGAGAGCGCTCGAAGTAGCCCAGTGCGGTCTCCATATCTAACTTCAGATGGTAGTGAAGGTAGCCGAGGTTCTCGTAGGCATCTCCAACGGCGAGCGCGAGAGGGTATCGCACATCCTCGGTAGCAGATTCAACAAGACTTGCGAGCTGTGCCTCACCGAGTTCGACAGCCCGCAGCAGCATCTGTTCGGCCAGTGAGAGATCATCGCGTAGGTGATAGACTTGAATCAGGGCGCCATCATTGAGGTAGCGAACATTCTCAGGGTCGAGTGCAATAGCCCGTACGTAGGCTGTCCAACTCTGACTGAAGACTTCACGAGCGGCATCGACTCCCTCACTGCCCTCGACATAAGTGGCGTGCTGGCGGCTCATGTAGGCGAGATTGTTCCACCACTGTGCTTCGCCGGGCAGTTGATCCGCGACGAGCCTCATCAGGTGAGCACCCGCACCATAGTCCATCATCTCAACGTAGCGGGCACCTAGGATTCCAATGCCGTCGATGAGCGAACGACCCAGCCCGTCTCGCTCACCACGCAGCTCGGGCGAGCCACTCAATAGGCTCATTAGGCGCGTCCTGGCAACTGTATGCTCTCCTTCGCCAAGAGCGCAAAACGCGGCGCCAAGCTGTGCCCTGTACCACAAGCGCCGAGATCCGCTTGCGTGTTCAGGAGACCATTCGGCCGCAGCCCCTGCCCATCTAGCAGCATCCAAGAGCTGCGTCTCAGCAAGACCCCAGCGCATCTCTTTGCGATCGCGTTCGCCAAGTACAATCCCCACCCAGGCTCGATACCACCACACGAGCCCCACATCTGGTGCCGCCTCTGCGAGCTCGGTGTAGATTGCCGACAAGAGTTCAGGAACATCTCCGGCAACGTGAACATTGATCAGTTCGCGGTGCAACTCAACCGCGTCAGGACACTGGAACAAACCGCTCTTCAGAACTTCGGCGGCGCGCCGTTGCAGGCCGGCTTCCTTGAGTAGGAGAGCATGCTCCAAGTAGATAGGCGCGTGCTCTGGACATGCCAACTTCGCGTTCTCGAGGCGAGTGTTGAGCGAGTCCAACTCGTCGGAATATGCCTGCGGCTCATCACTCTGGTTGGCAAGAAAGTGGAGTCGTTCCGCCCTAGCCACCCGCTCCAACCACTTCGGTGATGCCACGCCTTCAGTGAGAATGCTCGTCCCAATGGCACTTATGGAAACCGCTATGGCTGCCGAATGCCGACCTGAAGAGAGGTAGGCGTCGTAGGCTAGAGGCAAGAGTGCAGGACTCGACGGTTTCAGCTCGAGCGCCCTGTCGAAGGCTGAAGCAGCGTCGGCAAACAGAAGGCTAGAGTTGCCAGTTCCAGAGCCCGGTTCTTTGCCCAAGTCGAGCAAGAGGGTCCCCATTCTCCCCCAGGCGTCAGGATCGCGCGGGTAGGTTTCGACCTCCCCTTCGCAGATCGATACAGCCTCCCAAATGCGCCCGGCGGCAAGCTCGGCACGGATTCGCTCATCGCTGTCCTCTCCCAACGCTACGGCTACAGGGTGTATGTAAGGAGCCAGGCAGAGGGCAAAAGGGAGGGCAGTTGTGATCATAAAAAGGTCGGCAATGAGAAGAGATCGGTCGCAGAAGTGTGCCAGCGGCTGGCCGTCTGCTTCGCAATCGTCAGTTGTTGTTCCAATACCGGAACGCTGGACCAATCCGAGATCACCTCAAGTACGCACTTGGAGAACTCCTGGCCAATCGGATCGCGGAACGCATGTTGGTACGCCGCTACATGGGCAAGATCCGTGCCTGCCCCTTTGCGGATATCTACATCAGAGGGAATTCCGCAGCGAACCCGCATCAGGTGACAATCAAGTTCACACTCAAGCGTCGAAACTCTTGCGCTCAGTGCTTACTTCGATCTTCGAAGGAGGACGAAAAGTGGCGCCGCTTCGTTGAGGTACCTACAGCCTTAATTGTCGTGCTGACGCAATGCCATCGCGAGCAGGAGCTCCTGGTAGAGCATCAGATGCAAGAGACGGCGAAACTGAAGCAACACAGGCGGCCAGTACCCTCAATGT
>JBLFWN010000211.1:0-7392 GCA_047611405.1 Planctomycetota bacterium
TCGCTAGCCGGGGGCCGTTGTTAGAAGGACTCGGAGCCTCAGGCGGCTTCGTCCTGATCAGACTCTGCGGCCGCGGCCGCGGCCGCCTGACGCTTGGTCTCCAACTTGAGGAGCACCGGGCTAGCGATGAACATAGACGAGTAGGTTCCAACTAGGACACCCGTCATCAGCGCGAAGGCAAAGCCCTCGAGCACGTTGCGGCTTCCCAAGTTGAACACGAGCAGGATCACGACAGTGATCAAGGTCGTGACCGAAGTCAGCACCGTTCGCGCCAGAGTCTGGTTGAGCGATCTGTTGATGATGTCGGACATCGAGCCCTTCATGCGCGGAAGGTTCTCCCGCACGCGGTCGAACACGACGATCGTATCGTTCAGCGAGTAACCGATGATGGTCAGGAAGGCCGCGATCATCGGCAGGTTGATCTCTGCCTCGATCAGTCCTGACTTTTGCGCCACCGCCAACGCACCGAGGGTCACGAGCACGTCGTGAACAAGGGCGCAAACAGCAGCCAAGCCATAGGAGTACTCCGCGAAGCGAACGCGGATGTACATGACGGCCGCGAACAGGCTGAGCAGGATGGCGAAGATCGCGTTGTCACGCAGTTCGGCAACTACCTGCGCACCCACGACAGAGCTGGAGGGGATGGAGCGCGCGAACTCGAAGGTGCCGCCCGCGCCGTTCGGCTTGTCGGAGAAGGCTGCGACGATCTCGTTGCCGAGCACGGCCTTTGTCTTGTCGAGGGTGGCTGTTCCGGTGAACGACCAAGCTGCCGTCGGGCCAATGATCCGGTTCAGGGATACATCGGACAGGCCGACTTCTCCGAGCTTCGTAGTGATCGCATCTTCAGGATGCACCTCGTTGAAGTACACCGCGCCCGTCGTCGCACCCGCGGCGCCCACAGTTACCTCGAAGGGACCTTTCTCAAGCAAGTCCTTGAGCTTCTCTTGGATCTCACTCTCGACGGTGTCCTTGAGGCCCTCCTTGCTCTGAATGTCGTCTCCGCCAACGAACTCCTCAGCCGAAGGCGTCTTGAAGGTGATGCGGAACTGGTTGTAGATGTTGTCGCCGTTCTCCGATGCGAGGATCTCTTTGACCTCGGAGGATTCGCCGATCGTGCCCCCAATCGCAGAGACTCGCGTACGAATCGTCTCGACCGACTGCGGCTCCTGCATGCGGACCGTCATCGTGACACCGCCGAGGAAGTCGATACCGAGCTTCTCCTTGGCGGGCATCGAGATGAAGAGGCCAACGCCAAACACGATCACTCCGGTCGAGATCATCGTGGTCAGCTTCGTCTTCCCCATGAAGTCAATGGAGGTGTCGGCGATCCAACGCACCATGTTGAAGCTATCGACACCCTTCTCGAGCTGCAGGTGCACCAGGACCTTGGTGATGACCAAGGCGGAGAACATCGACGTGATGATTCCCCAGCAGAGCGTCGTCGCGAAACCAGCGACAGGACCCGAACCGAAGTACAGCAGGATCAGACCGGTGATCAGCGTCGTCAGGTTGGCGTCGACGATGGTCGAGAAAGCGTGCTTGAAGCCGTCTTGTGCCGCTTGGAATGGCTTGCGCCCACGCAGTGCCTCTTCCCTAATCCGTTCATAGATCAGGATGTTGGCGTCGACCGCCATACCGACGGTCAGGATGATGCCAGCAACGCCGGGCAGCGTGAGGGTCGCTTGCAGGAAGGCCATGACGCCCATCAACAGCAATAGGTTCGCGAGCAAACTGACAGCCGCGAAGACACCCAGGCGCTTGTAGTAGAAGACCACGAACAAGAGCACAGAGACTAGGCCGAGGATGACACTGAATGCTCCGCGACGAACGTAGTCGCGACCCAGCGTCGCACCGACGCGCTCTTGGTGCTCGAGGATCGGCTTGATCTTCAGCGAGCCGGACCTCAGGACGGTGATCAGGTCGTTGACCTCATCGAGCTTGAAGCCGCCTGCTCCGCCATTGATGATGCCGCCCCCGGGGAGCGTTCCATTGATGGTCGGCATCGTGACGATCTCGCCATTGATGACGATCGCCATGGGCTTGTGCGTGTGCTTAGTCGTGAAGTCCGTGAAGTCGGTCTTGCGCGTCGTGGCCATTTCGAAGCCGACGGCCGGGTAACCGAAATCGTCACGCGAGAGCGAGACTTGCTTGAGGGCTTCACCTGAGAAGCGCCAGTTCTCGTTATCGCTGATGATCAGGCCACGCATGCGGCTTTCGCGCGGCGTGCCGTCGTCGGGCATCGCGTACCACTTCAGGCGCGGCGCTGGCCCACCCGTATCCGTGCCGTTGTAGGGCAGGCGGTTGTAGGCATCGAGCGAAGTGTCGGAGTTGGTCGTGCTCCAGCTGGTCGCGCGCGTGCGCTCGGTCTGCAAGTCAGAGCCCTGCAGGTCCGCCTGCTCGGCTTCGATGAAGAACTGCAGGTTGCCGACGTTCTCGATCAGGGTTCGCCACGGGTCGGCGTTGATCAGGCGTACCTCGGTGCCAGCTATGTGCACCTCTTCCGGCGTCTCCGCGTAGCCACGCTTCAGGTTCCGTAGCACGGTTCCTTCACGCTTGATGTAGTAGATCTTCTCGCTGCCGATTTGGATCGTGCCGCCACTGCTCGGGAAGTCCGCGATGACTTCGGCGTTTTGCTGCAGCGTGAGTGTCGAGACGTTCTTCGGCAGCTCCTGATCGAGCACCCCGACGATGTTCTCCTGGGCGCCCGAATCATTGCCGGGCAGCTCGATCACGATGCGATCGTCGCCGACCGGGTAGATCTGCGGATCACGGACACCACTGGGGTCGACCCTGTTGCGGAAAATCGTCACGATCTGGCGCGTCAGGGCGGGCTTGTCCGCGAACTCCTGCGCGGTGATCGTGCCTTCGTCCAGAGCGTCCTGGTAGGGCAGGCGGTACTCCATCCGAGTGCCGCCTTCTAGGTCCAATCCGAGGCGAAGCTGGCCGACGATCAGCGCGACTACCGCGATGGCTAGCAAGGACAGGATCAGAGTGATCTTGCGACCGACGTTTTCGAACATCTTGGAGGTGCAGTCGTCCGAGACTCGGGCTGACTGCGAGGGGGGATGTGACGGATGGGATGGAGTCCAGGGCTGTGCGCGACCTCAATCAGTCGATGGAGGAGCGCGACAACCCTGCGGCCTTTAACGGCAGGTGCGACTCCCGGCTGTGCCGGAAGTCGCGTGGTAATCGGAGCGGGGGATCATTCCCCGTCGTCGGTCGAACTGGCAGCTGCGTCGGCCTGAGCCTGACCTGCCTGGCGGCGGGTGCGCTCCGTCTCGCGGTCGCGACGCACCTTTTCGCCGAGCAGTTCGCGCACGCGCGTCTTCTTGCCGACGCGATCGCGCAGGTAGAAGAGCTTCGCGCGACGCACGTCGCCACGACGGTTGATGACGATGTCCTTCACGCGCGGACCGTGGACGGGGAAGGTGCGTTCGACACCTTCGCCCTGCACGATGCGGCGGACGGTGAGCGTACGGCGAATGCCGCGCCCTTTGAAGGAGATCACGGTGCCGGTGAAGAGCTGCACTCGTTCTTTGTCGCCTTCACGAATGAGGTAGTGCACCTCGACCGTGTCGCCGACGTTGAAGGAGGGGAGGTCTTGCTTCCCGAGCTCGCGCTCGATTTGATCGATCAGATGCATGTCGCTGTCTGAGGTTCTGGAGTGTTCCCGACTCGTTCGGGGCTGCACGCTCGCTGGAATCTACGGTCTATTGTTCTGACTAAGTTGGATCGACGATCGATCCGCGTCACAGTTGTTCGGTCTCCGCCTCGCGGCGGCTTCGTAGGCTGCCGCTGCGCGTGAGCGCAGCTGACACATCTATCTACTATCTGTCTTTGAAACTGAACCTTGCCGGGCAAGAGCTCCAAAATCCGGGTCTAACGCGCCAAATCAGGCCGGCGCGTTCGTGTTCGTTCGATGGCTTGTGCCTCTCTCCAGCTTGCGATGGCTGCGTGGTCGCCGCCGAGCAAGACATCCGGGACCGCTAGCGATCGGTACACGCGCGGTCGCGTGTAGTGCGGGTGATCGAGAGGACCCAGGTCTCCGGGAGCGCATCCTTGCAGGCCAGTGGCTGCCGATTCGCTTCGCTCGGTTTGAAAGGAGTCTTCCCGTGCGGATCGATCGTCGCCAAGCGCGCCTGGAATCAGTCGCGCACACGCTTCGAGGACACACAATGCGGGGAGTTCACCGCCGGCCAGCACGTAGTCACCGATCGAACAGGCTTCGATCTGGTGCAGGTCATAGAGCCGCTCGTCGAAGCCTTCGTACCGACCGCAGATCAAGAGAAGCGGGCGATCGTTCAAACAGCCAGCCATCCAGTTTGCGGCTTGGGGTTGTCGAAACTGGATACCAGCGGGGCAGAGGGCAATCTTGCGATGCTCTCCGTGACGCGCTTCGATCCACTCGATCGCTTCGGTGATGGGCTCGGGCTTCAGCACCATGCCGGGACCGCCTCCAAAAGGGCGATCATCGACAGTCCGGTGACGGTCGCGCGTCCAGTCGCGAAAATCGACCAGGCGCACATCGAGCAGTCCTCGGGCCCGGGCTTGACCAACGATTCCTACCGAGAGGTAGGCGGCGAGGGCCTCGGGAAAGAGGGTAAGTATGGTAAAGAGCGGCACATCCCCTCCGTGGAAAAGGCCCAGCAGAGTAGTCGTGCTTCGGGGTGCGGTCAAGCAGAATGCGCCCCCCCGGCGGCGCTCCGCCACCTATCCCCGAGCCTCTCTCCCGCTGAAGCCCCAGCCACAGAATCGTGTTCACCGGAATCGTCGAATGCAGCGTGCCCATACGGGCCTTCCAATCTCAAGGATCCGGTGCTCGGCTGCTACTGCCGGCGCCCTCTGAAGTTAGTGCCGAATCCGGGCCGAGTACGGGCGCTGAGCTCCCTAGGGAGGATTGGAGGGTCAGACGCGGCCAATCAATCGCCGTCTCCGGCGCATGCCTGACCGTCGCCGAGCTGCTGGATCCTGCGTCCGGTGCGATTCTGCCGGACGGGGCGGCCGGGGCCGACATGGCCTTCGATCTTTCGCAAGAGACGCTCGAGCGCACATGGCTCGGCACGCTGGCGAGCGAGAAATCCTGGCCGGACCGAGAGATAAATTTGGAGAGGGCGATGCGGCTCGGAGAGCGACTGGACGGCCATATGGTGTCGGGGCACGTCGATGGCGAGGGGCGAATTCTTGGCATCGAGGATGTCGGGGATGGAGGCCGCGAGTTTCGATTCGAGGTGGCGCAGGAGCTGTCGCACTACCTAATAGAGAAGGGCAGCATCACGATCGACGGCATCAGCCTTACGGTTGTCGGGCCCACGGGCTGTGAATTCAAGGTGGCCGTGATCCCGGTCACATTGGCGCTTACGAGCCTGGGGCGTGCGCGGGTAGGCGATGCGGTGAACCTCGAGGTCGACATGGTTGGAAAGTGGATCGAGAGGCTCTTAGTAGCCCGTTGAAAGCAGCGATGCGTGCAGCACCAGTCCTCAAACCCAGCCCTGCCATGAAGTACGGCCCCCAATGCCCTGTTCTTTGAGGTCGGGCAAGCACTAGGAACCTAATGCGCCTTGATCTGCGCTCGATGGCGGGCACTGCTCGAACCGCAGTTTTGAGGCGGCTTGCTGGGAGCGCGCGAGCAAGGCCGCGAACATTTCGGCCTCACACCGCTTTCCTGTCGGGAATGAATATCTAGATTGACGTCCCGTACGATCACCGGCCCAGTTACCCAGCCGTCCGTTTCCTTCTCACGGGGGAGGTCGTTCGCGGGCACTGGGCTCTTGCCACGACTTACGGAACGAGAGCCATTCAATGGGAGAATACTGGGACCAGATCCTTGCCTGGGGGCGTGACAACCTCAGCGACTGGACCATGAGCAAGATCTACATCGCCTGCGCGGTTGCAGGTGGGTCGGTCATTTTGGGTCAGACCGGACTGAACCTTTTTGGTCTGGGCGATGGCGGTGCCGATGTCGATCCGGATATCGATGTCGATGACCTCGAAGGTGGAGTGGGTCTGAACTTCCTCTCGATTCGCGCAATGGCCGGCTTCCTGACCTTCTTCGGATTGGTCGGATGGGGCGGCACCTCATCGCAATGGAACCCGATCGCCACCATCGGCGCTGCGTTCGGCGCAGGCTCTTCCGTCATGTTGATGGTCGCGATGATCATGCGCTTCTTCAAGGGCATGCAGTCGGACGGAAACATTCATCCCGAAGGCGCCGTTGGAGACACCGCCAAGGTGTACCTGCGGATTCCCGCGGAGCGATCCGGCAAAGGAAAAGTGACAGTCAATCTTCAGGGGCGAAGCATGCAGTTCGATGCGCTGACCGCCGGGCCCGAGTTGCCCTCGGGCGCAGAGTGCAGGATCTTGCGCATGACAACTGAAGGCACATTCGAAGTCGGTCCTCTGGACTGACCACACACAGGAATCGGAGAAATCATGACAATGCTTGCCCTCCTCATCCCTCAAGAGGGGCTCTTTGGCGCCAATACACCTTGGGTGCTCACAGCGATCGCATTCGCGGTCGTGTTCTTCTCACTGCTCATCGCGTTCTCGCGACGCTACAAGCGCTGCCCGTCGAACCGGATCTTGGTGATCTACGGTCGGACCAGTTCGGGCAAGGTGTCGCGCACCTTGCACGGTGGCGGTGCCTTCGTGCTGCCCTTGCTTCAGGACTACGAGTACCTCTCGCTGGATCCGATGCAGATCGAGATTCCGTTGGAGGGTGCGCTCTCGATCGAGAACATCCGGGTCAACGTGCCGTCGGTCTTCACCGTCGCCATCGGCACGGACCAGGCCGGCATGCACAACGCAGCGATTCGTCTGCTTGGCTTGTCGACTAGCGAGATCATGAAGCAGGCCGAAGACATCATCTTTGGTCAGCTGCGTCAGGTGATCGCTTCGATGCGTATCGAAGAGATCAACAAGGACCGCGATGTGTTCCTGAACAGCGTCCAGGGTTCGCTCGAACCGGAGCTGCATAAGATCGGCCTCGTGTTGATCAACGTGAACATCAAGGACATCACGGACGAGTCCGGTTACATCGAGGCTATCGGTCGCAAGGCCGCGGCTATCGCGATCAAGCAGGCCGAGATCGACGTGGCCCAGCAGGATCGTAAGGGTGCCATCGGTGTCGCCGAGGCCAATCGTGAGAAGGACATCATGGTTGCTGCCGCGCACAAGGATCGCGACATTGGTACCAAGGACGCCGAGCGAGAGCGCGCCGTTCGCGTCGCTGAGCTCGAGAAGGAGCGCACCGTTGGCGAGCAGGCTGCCGTCTATCAGCAGGAAGCGCTTGTGCGTGACCAAGAGCGCGAGATGCGTATTCGGGTCGCAGATGCCAACGCTAAGGCCGTCACCGGTGAGAACGAAGCGCGCGGCGACATCGCGCGCGCCAACGCT
>JBLFWN010000212.1:0-7365 GCA_047611405.1 Planctomycetota bacterium
AGCGCTTGAGAATCTCGCCGCAATCCACGCCTGCCCTTCGAGCAACAAAGAGATAGCAAAGACGACCGGCAGCACGAGCCACCAGCGGTCCCACCAGCGCTCCCTCCATGTGAGTAGCCCGCGGCCGCACCCGCTACAGACGCTTGCCACCCGAACTCGCGCTCGGCTCCATGCGCATAGACGCCGGCTCGATCCTGAGCAATTGCGTCGGCGCGAGATTGCAAGGCCAAGATCATTGCGCGCACCGCGCTGAAGCAGGCAATGAGAGTGATGGCTAAACGCGCGATCCCCGCCTGTCTCGCTACTCGAAAGCCTGGGCGACCGGCGCGTGAATCAGCTGAGAGTGCACTGCGAGACGACGAGCACGGCACATAGCACAGCACACTCGCTCAGACGCATCCGAGTCCTCGCGCTTCACTCCTTACCCCGTGCCCTTGCCTTCTCCAGAATCTCACGCCCACTCTCTTCTAAGTGGCTCGGCCAACTGAACTGGGGAGCATCCTCGGGTTTGTAGCCTTGCATGTGACCCGTCAATCGCTCGGTCGGCTTTACGTACACCAGTTCGGTGTCACCAAAGACCTCTCGACACATGGCCGCCAACTTGGGGTCGTACTCGATCAGTTCCTTGCGAGTGTTCACATGATTGTGGTCGTGATCGGGCTCTCGATTGTTGTCGAACCACGACTGGACGCCCTCGGCAAAGTACTCGTGATGATTCGTCGAGGCATACTTCCCGGCCCACAGTCCGCCCGCCATTCCTGTATTAAACGCGTCCTTGAGCCGGCTGTCGAAAGTGTCATCGACGCGAACCATGCCGCGCAGGTGGATGTTGTGCGCGAACTCGTGAATCAGGATGTTCTCACTCCAGTAGGGATCGCCCTTGAAGGCCAACAGGTTTTCCTCCGCGCAACTGCACACGGGGTCTGTTTCTGATCCACCCAATCCACGCGCCCGACGGTCCCAGTAATCCTTGGGCGTCATGTCCTTGTACTCGGGCATATCCGTAGTGAACTCTCCGTGGCCCATCACGATCAGTCGCGAGCCACTTGCGACCATGGCTTCACGCACATCGGGGCGGCGAGCGAGCATCATGTCGACCAGATACGCAGCTTCGAGCAAGGCGTAGTCGTTGACCGCAGCCGAAGCGACGATCGGATAGCCCGATGCGTCGATGTACTTAGCGTAGAAGGGATCGAGCTTCAGTTCGGTCGGAGGTGAGGTGACTCGGATCTCCAAGCTTGCCGGTTCCTGCATGGCCAGCAGCAGCGGGAATGCAAACAGGCAGTGGATGCTCCAACGTGAAGCGGCGTGACTCGAGCGGGACCTTCTCATGCGACTCTCGAATGGATCGGGTATGCGGGCCGGGGATCGTTATGTCAGCTGTGCAGACTCAATCCTAGCGACCTGATCGGCCTCTAATGAGTTCCGCTCGCTGGATCCTTGCGACGCCAAGGCCAACTCGAAACAAGGCCAGCCCGATACGGGCTCCTCGAGCCTGGAAGCCGGAAGGCTGGTATCGAAAAGGCCTCGTCTCGGCGTGCTGAACAGGACTTCACGCGAGCCGCGAAGCTCGCATCAGCCCGAGCCTTCAGCGCATGAATCTGTTCAGGGAACGAAGGTCGCCGCATGCGCATCCGTCAGGTTGCGCCCCGTTGCGCCCGTCGAGGGATCCCGGAACCAATATTGAAAGCGCGTCGTTGCTCCAGTCGAAATGCTCGAGCCCTGAAGCCTAAGTGCCAAGCGTGAGATTCTATCTGCACCGGAATTGATTGCAGACGTGCGGTTCGTGGCACCGCCGATGCAGCGATAGCCATCTCCGAACGGCACCTGCAATGCATTCGCGCCATAGTAGAAGATCCCGAATTGACTGACGGCCACGCCCCGGGCCCGAGTAGCGGGGGCCGATGGCGTCGTCTCCAACACCGTCACCATTCACATCGCCCCTACCGGCAGTTTCAGCTCCGAACTCTTCATCACGCAGCGAGAGAGAGCTGATCGTGAGTTCGCCTCAGTTCTCAGGTTGATCCCCGATAGATGTAAGCCGCCTCCAGCACACTCTCACTTTTGGTTTGGAGCAGCGCTCGGCCAAAACTCGAACCAATCCACGTTCATCAGCGCGCCTTCTCTATCGTCCTTGCTGAAGACGAGGAACAGGTCCGCCTTGCCGGGCAACGCATCAATCGTTTGCGTTAGCGTGTGCCAGTCTTCCCAGGCAGCATTGTTCTCGACTCGGACGCTCGCCAGCGAAGGACCATCGATGGCGCCTCGCCGCAAGACGATCAGGCCTCCCGCGCCATTCGAGCTGACAGAGATCCGAAGCTCAGCGATACCAGCCAAGTCGACATCATCGAAGCGCAGGTAGTTGCTGTGTTGAATGTCACCGATGAAGTGGCCGCCCGATGCGCTCTCGGAAGCAAGGCTCTTCGTGCCGCGCCGATCGCTGAAGTGCTCGGCCTCAATCCGCCGACTACGTACGACGACACGGTCTCGGCTTGTCAGGCTTGGAACCATTTCAAGCGTGCCTCCACCATCTTGGAAGGAAGCTTCCAGTAGCCAGCAACCACTCGCCTCGGCCGCGCTCGTCTCGATTCGACCTCGAAATCCCTGCTCAACGCGCAGAGCATTGTCAGGCTCAAGCGACAACACCCAAGACACCATCTCGCGTAGGGCTTCTGGGGTCAGGTCCGGATGCGCCAACATTGGTTGGCTGCCCCATATATCTGCAGAGCCATCGCGAACACGCAGAACAACTCGCTCGAGAGCCTCGTCATCGGCCCGGTACCGCTCAGCGATTTCGGAGAAGGCCGGACCCACGACGCGACGCTCGATCGCGTGACAATTGAAGCAGTCACTGGCGCGCATACGCAAGACGGCGGGATGCTCGTCATGCGTATCGGTCTTCGGCGGAGCGCCAGCGATGAAGCGCGCCTTCAGACTTGCTCCTTCTACCCACCACTGAGGATCACCATCGCCAGGTTCACCATCCTCAAGATCACGTACCTGCATCTCCCACGAAAAGGCCTCGCCTGCATCGTAGAAGCCACCGTCACGAGGCACAGCCAAGCGGACCTCCGGAGGTGTGTTTCCCACAAGGACGCCGACGCTCGTGCGCGAGCTCGCGCCATGCACATCGGTCGTGTCGAGAGCCAATACATGCTCTCCCTCATAGACAATCTCGATGTCGAGCTCGGCACCCTCGCCCAGCAAGACGCCGCCAGCTCCGCTCCAGCGATACGTCAACGCGTCTCCATCCGGATCGATCGTTTCGGCGGCAGAGAGGTGCACCCTCAACGGCGCGGCCCCGAGTTTAGGCTCGACGCTCGCACGAGCAATAGGTGGGCGATTGCCGGGGTGATAGTCGATGCGTACGAGCGCGGAGTCCTCGTTCGCATTCCAGGTCTCGCCGTACTCCAACACGTACAGGGTTCCGTCGGGAGCGATATCGATATCGACGGGACGCTTGAAGTTGAAGCCGCCCGGCAAAGGCGAGATCGAGGCAATGTTCGAGTCCTCGTCCAAGTGAATGATCTTGATCCAGTGCCGTGACCACTCGAACACGAACAACCCGCGATCGAACCATGCCGGCAGCTTTGTGGCAGATGCGAGGGAAGCATCGAAGTCGTAGACAGGCCCCGCGCATGCTGTTCGACCGCCGGGAGCGTTCAGCAGCGGGAATACATCGGAGTCTCCGTACGGGTAGTAGATCCATGCCGGCATTGCTGGCGGCAGGACGCGCGCTCCGCTGTTGTTGAGCGAGCGATTCACCGGCTTGGCTGGATCAAAGCGATGTCCAACCGCATTCGTATCGAAATCGACCCAGGCGTACGGAAGGTTGTTGGCTATGAACAGAGGCCAACCGAAGTTTCCCGCGGCTCTCGCTTGGTTAATTTCATCGTAGCCGCGCGGCCCGCGCTCTCCATCTCCGTAAGCATCGGGACCGACCTCACCCCAGTACAAGTAACCCGTCTGCTGATCGACGCCAATGCGCCACGGATTGCGGCAGCCCATCGCATAGATTTCAGGACGACCGCCTTCGCCATCAGGGAATAGGTTGCCTTCTGGGATTTCGATCCTGCCATCGGGCAGCGGTCGTACGCGTAGGACCTTGCCGCCGTACACATCAGAGTTCGCACTCGAGCGCTGCGCATCCCACGGAAAGCGATCGGCGCGCTCGTCGATTGGCGCATATCCATGCGAATCACCATGTGGATGCGTGTTGTCGCCCGTTGCGATGAACAAACATCCGTCCGGTCCGAACTCGAGCGATCCGGCATGATGACAACATTCGCGACGCTGCTCTGCGAACTCGAAGCAGACGACCTCGCTGGTGGGGTCGAGCTGTTCTCCAGTCCAATCGAAACGAGCGAGGCGCTGACCGACGAAATCGGGCGGCGAGTACAATAGGAAGATGTGCCGCGTTCGCTCGAACTCAGGATCCAACGCCAATCCGAGCAAGCCGTTCTCTTGCTCGGCGAAGACGGCGAGCTCGAGCACCGTGCGCACTTCGGCGCTGACCGGATCGTAGACCGAGACGCGCCCCTCCACTTCGATCAAGAACACGAGGCCATCGGGCGCCACCTCGAGTTCCATCGGGCGCGCGAACCCGCGCGCCAGAACCCGTTTCTCGAATCGATCGTCGGGCGGCGGATCTTGCCGTACTTTGTGGACGGATTGGACGCTCAGCAGAGCCAGGATCAGGTGGGATAATTGCACCTGTTCATGATACGGAGTCCTTGAGACAAGAACTCCCCAGCTAGATCAATCGCGCTCCTCTACCACCAATTGTCAGCCCACAAGCCGATGTTGATCAGCGGCCAGGCGAATTGAAAGTACTGCTCGGGTCGGATCGAGATCTGTTCACATAGGTCACGATCGAAGGACTCGCGCATGAATCGCGATGTCACGAGGACGCTTGCGTTGTCGCGCATCCAAGTCTCGAACGGCAAGGGGAACGACTGTTTGGGTCGCTCTCGTACCTCGCGCGGGAGCCGATCCTGCCAGGCGCTGCGCAGGACACGCTTGCTACGCATCGCACCCGCGGGAGCCAGCTCGTGCTGGTTCGCATGCGGGTCGATGCGTTTGAACCCGACGGGCAAACGCTCCGCGATGTCCAACACCGCAGTGTCAGCGAAGGGCGTGCGCCCCTCGATCGAAGCGAGCATGGTCGAAGTGTCGAAGCGCTGCAACAAGCCGGTCAGATTCGAGTGCCGCAAGAATCGAAGGTGCGCCTCGATTGGGTCCGCGTCGGGACCGGCCTCTTCATGCGACCTCTCGAACATCTCGTCGTAGTGATTGCGGACCAAGCCATCTTGCTCCATCGTACTCCACGCCGTCGCGCCGAACAGATGCTCCTTGACGTTATCGGGCATCCACACAGCGGACTCGAACTGAAATTGACCGCCGCTACGCATGTCGTCTTTCGATGCGCAGAAGCGCGCTGCTGCATCGAGCGCGAAGTCGTAGCCCGCGAACAACTCGTCTGCACCTTCGCCACTCAGGGCCACGACAAAGCCCTCCGCTCGCATGTCTTTCGCGACGGCGTGGATGGCAACCTCATTCGGGGTAGAAAGCGGTACACCCAACTCACCGACCATCCAAGGCCAGTCCTCGTTGAAGCGTGCCTGATCGATGTGCACTTCCGTGTGCCTGGCTCCGAGCCGGGTTGCCATGCGACGTGCATGGCCCAAGTCATCGTCTTGCTCCGTAGCCTGATTGGCTCCACCCGAACACCAAGTACTCAGAGTCGAGTCCGGGATCTCAGACAAGAGCCGGCAGATGATCGAACTGTCGAGTCCACCACTCAGGAAAGCACAGACCGGTACATCCGAAGTGATGTGCCGCTTGACGGAGTCTTCGAACACCTGACGCACGGTCTCGGTCGCTTCGTCCTCATCCCAGTCCGCAACTTGGACGGCAGCCGCATGATAGTAATTCCGTGCCTGGAGCCTCCCACTCATCGCGTCATAGCGCCGGTACTCACCGGGCAGGATCGATTGAATGCCACGGAACAACGTGTGCCGACCCAAGACGGAACGCACGGTGCTCAGGTAGGCACTGACCATCGGCATATTCGGCCGCGCTTCGATGCCTGGATGAGCCAAGATCGCGCGTATCTCGCTAGCGAAGGTCAGCTCCTGGGATCCATGGTGGATATACAGGGGCTTCAAGCCATGCGGATCACGCGCCAGGTATAGCGCATGTTCCTGTGAGTCGTAAATTGCGATCGCGAACATGCCACGCAGGCGAGCGAAGCAGTCCGGGCCCCAATGGGCGAAGGCATACAACACTGTCTCCGTGTCGCACTGACTGCGGAAGCCGCCTGGGACGGCGCCCTCTCTAATCAGCTCACTTCTTAGATCCTCATCGTTGTACAGCTCTCCGTTGTAAGCCAAATGAAAGCGCCCATCCGGCGTCTGCATAGGCTGTTTCCCTGCGGACGAGGGATCACGAACGGCAAGCCGTTGGTGAGCGAGCACAACGTTTTCGTGACGCCAAGAATGAGAACCATCCGGACCTCGGTTTTCCAAGACACGCAGCATGCGTGCAAACTCAGTTTCGGAGGCACTGGGGAGGCTACTTCGTCTGGCGGTGATGCCAATAATTCCACACATTGCCGCCCATATCGGGTTCCGGCAGCGCGGATCCTAAATCCGCAAGCAGCAGCCTTACGAACGAGTCTGCTTTTGCTTTATCGTTGCAGAAGTGGTTGCAGCTGAGGAATCCTCTTCATGCGGAATTTTGGCTCAGAGCGCTCGCAATCGTCGCCAGAAAATCCGGCATGGTCGCTGGCTTGCGTATGGCTCCGGCTAAGGGCGCGCCTTGAAAGAGAGCCTTGATGTCTCGCTCGGAGAATCCGCTACTCAGCACGACTCTCGCGTCCGGCCGAATCTGGCGCATGGCTTGGAATGTCTCGACCCCATCGAGGCGCCGCATACTCAGGTCCAACAACACGCAATCGATCTCGGAAGCCATCGATCGATACAAGTCGATCGTTTCTTGACCATCGCTGGCTCGGCTCACGCGATAGCCGCCGCGCTCTAGAGTGCTCGCCAAAATGTCCAGCACGGCGATCTCGTCATCCACCACTAGGATGTGAGCATTGACAACATCCGGGCTCTCGTCCTCACAACTGTTGGAGTCGGAGTCATCGATCGTCACCCAGGGTAAGTAGAGAGTGAAGGCCGTGCCCTGGCCCAATTCACTCTCCAGCGCAATCGCTCCATCCTGCCCCCAGACGATGCCTTGCACGGCGACTAGACCCAAACCGCGGCCAACCGACTTCGTCGTGAAGAAGGGATCGGAGATCCTTCGCTGCGTCTCCTGCGTCATACCCCCACCGGTATCTCGAACCTGAACGCAGACATA
>JBLFWN010000213.1:0-7362 GCA_047611405.1 Planctomycetota bacterium
CTGGTGCCTGCGGTGCTCGACCGGGTACAAGAGCTTCGGATCTAGGCGCGCCACGCGCGCCAGTTGGCTCGCATCGAAGCGGTCGTTCTTACAGTCACTCTGGAAGATCATCCGTAGCTTGCGCGGATTGGCGACGATGACTTCGTGGCCGGCTTCCTTCAACAAGATGGAGACCCACGGGGAATGGGTGCTCGCCTCGATAGCGATCCGCATCGGGGATGCGGATTTGAAGCGCAGTTCGAATGCGGCCTTGCTGGTCTTCAGGCGGCCTTCCTCGAGAATCTCGCCAGTGCTGTCCAGCGCACAAAAGTGGCTGTGCTGGTCTCCAAGATCAATTCCAATAGTCATCTCGTTTTCAGTATCATGCTTCATGGTCAGTTTCCCTTTGGGCTTCGAGCCCGTCTAAGAATTGGAGACCTCACGGTACTCCGTTGAAGGGGACTGGCCTTCTCATCCCATTCTTATCCGCTCAGCTAGCTTCCACCTTCTCTCCGTCGGTTCCGTAAATCGCGCAGTGGTACTGTCAGATCCCAGATCGAGGCCAATCGTAAGGTGTCGGTTCAATGCTACGACACCTTTTAGAGTCGATCCTCCGGGTGGAGTGGGAAAGCGAATGCTTGCGCTTGTCGATTGCTTTGCGAAGCCCTCAATAACGACGTCGCGGGAATCGCGGTTCTCCAGATTACTCGTCGGTCGCCTGCTCCCAATCCCTCTTCCTCTCGCGCCACTCAAGGGCGCTAGCCTGGTAACCACCCGCGGGCTCGATCGTGTGCCACGCTTCGTAGAACTCGACAACCCGCTGCACCACGATCGCCGGGGTAACGATCCCAGCTTCGGCATAGCGCTCGTCTGCCAAAGCGGAAGACGCCGGTGAGTTGGCCAACATCCACTCCGCGCTTTCTCGGAGAAGGTACTCCGCCTCGGCGTTTCGCCCTTGTCCGGCGATCGACGCTCCCAAATCACTGAGCACTTGCCGTGGGCGTGGGTCCGATTCGGGTAGCACTCTGAAGAACTGGTCGAGAGCCTCGGCCAGAAGCTGCTCGGCGCTGACGTGATCGTCGAGAGCGAGTCGGAATGCTCCGAGGCGAGCCTGCGCTTCTGCCAGTGCATCCTTGCCTCCGGTAGCACGGGCCACCGTGACGCGTTCCTGCAACCCGTCTTTCAGATTGTGGATCGAATTCAGCGTAGACGAATGATTGTCACCGAACACCCGACGACGACCTTCGAGCGCTTCGCGTAGAAAAGACTCCGCACCAGACAGCTTCCCCTGAGCCAAAAGCAGAGTCCCCATGTTGTTGAGTGAATTCAGCGTAGCCGGATGATCGTCACCAAATAATCGACGGTTGCCTTCGAGCGTCTTGCGAAGAAAGGGCTCCGCATCTGACAGATTGCCCTGAACCTGGAGCAGCGCCCCCATGCTGTTGAGCGAATTCAGCGTAGCCGGATGATCGTCACCAAATAATCGACGGTGACCTTCGAGCGTCTCGCGGAAAAGGGGCTCCGCTTCAGCCAGCTTCCCCTGATCCCAAAGCAGCGCCCCCACTTTGTTGATCGAAATCAACGTACTCGGATGATCGTCGCCCAGTGTACGACGGTTACCTTCGAGCGCCTTGCGAAGAATGGCCTCCGCATCAGACAGCTTCCCCTGAGCCTGGAGCAGAGATCCCATGTTGAGCATCGACACCAGCGTGGACGGATGATCGTCGCCCAGCACACGTCGATAGCCTTCGAGCGCTTCGCGTAAAAGGGGCTCCGCATCAGTCAGCCTCCCCTTATCAAGAAACAGAAGCCCGAGGCTGTTGAGCGAACTCAGTGTGGACGGATGATCGTCGCCCCTTACGCGACGATAACCTTCGAGTCCCTCGCGCAGAAGAGGCTCTGCCTCAGCCAGGTTCCCCAGAGATTTAAGTAGTAGCCCCAGGCTGTTGATCGTACTTAGCGTGTTTGGATGATCGTCTCCCAACACGCGACGGTGACCTCCGAGCGACTCGCGGTAGAAGGGCTCTGCAGCGAGCAGCTTCCCCTGATCATTCAGCAGGGACCCCACACCGGTAATCGCCAACAGCGTGCTCGGATGATCGTCACCCTGCACGCGACGATAACCTTCGAGCGCTTCGAGGAAGAAGGGTTCTGCATCAGATAGCTTCCCCTGATTCCGAAGCACCAGCCCCATGCAGTGAATAGATTCCAGCGTGCTCGGGTGATCGTCGCCCAATACGCGGCGCCGGCCTTCAAGCGCCTCGCGGTAGAAGGGCACCGCATCGATCAGTTCCCCCCGAGACCGAAGCAGTGTCCCCATGTAGTTGAGCGAATGTAGCGTGTCCGGATGGTCGTCGCCCAACAACGAACGCCGGATCGAAAGGGCTCGTTCCTGGGGAGCGCCAGCCGCATCAAATAGCCCAAGATTATCGAGGGTCTCGGCCATGGTTTGCAGCAACTGAGCCTGGACCGTGGGTTGGTTTTCGAACTGGGCGTCGATGGCTTCGAGGGTTCGCTCGAACAGGTTGGCCTCGAGTGTGCCAAGCGCCAGGCTCGTGAAATTGATGCCCGGCAGGTTCGCGGTCAAGGTCTCCCGGCGCTCGGGCGGTGCCGCGTCGATCAGTGCTCGGCGAAGGCGTACCCCCATCAGCTCCGGATCGATCTCGCTCAACTGCGCTGCTTGGAAGTCCGCGACCTGTAGGAGTTCCGCCGCGCGCATCGCAGTCTCGGCCTCGGCGAGTTTCGCGCGCTCCGCCTCGACGAGTGCGTCGGCTTCGGCTTTGCGAGCACGGGTCTCGTTTTCCTGAGCGAGCTCACGTTGGCGCGCTTCCTCAGCAAGAGCATCATTCTTCTCGGTAAGCGCGAGACCGAGTTTCTGGTTCGCACGCTTCGTGTTGAGCCAGCCGATGCCCGTGCCGATGGAGCCAACGATGAGCAGAATGGCAATCGTTGCGATTGCGACCACGGTTTTCTTTCGCCGCCGAACAAACTTGCGCACGCGGTAGGTCGCACTCGGCGGCGCAGCGACGACCGGCTCTTGACTCAAGAATCGCCTCACATCCGCCGCGAGACCGTTCGCGGTTTCGTAGCGCCGTGTACGATCCTTCTCAAGCGCCATCATCACGATCCAGTCGAGGTCACCACCCAAGCCCTTGCCGAGAGCTTTCTGGTCTACCCGTCGATTCGTGGCAATGGAGCTCGCGCTCTCCCCGACTTTCGTGATGCGAGTCGAGGGCTTGTCGGGATCCACTTCACGGATCGTGCGCAACAACTCGTCGTAGCCTGTCTCGATCACAGTGCGTATATCGAACGGCTTCGTGCCCGTGAGCAGTTCGTAGAGCAAGACACCGAGCGAGTACACGTCCGCGCGCGTATCGATGTCGCGGCCACTCATGCCGAGCTGCTCGGGAGCCATGTACTCGGGCGTTCCGAGCATTTGGCCATGCTCGGTGAGCATGGTCGCCTCAGTTAACTCGGTGCTAGTCGCCTTAGCGATCCCGAAATCGATCACCTTGGGTACCGGTTCGCCATCCTGTAGCGTGACGAGAACATTGCCGGGCTTGATGTCGCGGTGGATCAGGCCTTTTTGGTGCGCGTGTTGGATACCTTCGCAAACCTTCGCGAAGAGTTCGAGTCGCCCATGCAGGTCGAGCTTCACCTCGTCGCAGTACTCGGTGATCGGCGTACCCTTCACGAGTTCCATTACGAAGAAGGGTCGCCCACTGACCGTCGCACCACCGTCCAACACTTTGGCGATGTGCGGATGATCCATCATCGCCAAAGCCTGACGCTCGGCTTCGAATCGCACCACGACCTCGCGCGTATCCATCCCGAGCTTGATGATCTTGAGCGCGACCTGACGCTTCACAGGTTCGGACTGCTGCGCCATCCAAACCGTGCCCATCCCGCCCTCGCCAATTTCTTCAATCAGCTTGTAGCGGTCGATCAAATCGCCAAGGCCCTCGCCGGGCGTCGAGCTGTCACCCAAATTGGCGCCAGCTTGCTCGACATCATCGCCAGCGGCACTACCAGAGTCGTGTTCTTCTGAGCGCGAATAGGTCATCTCCGTACTATACCGAGCCGCACCGAATTACGGGGTCACACACCACCATCCATGGCTTCCCCGAAGGTGCCGCACCAACCTCAGCCCGGTTTTTGTCAGCCCCACGCTTCAGCGTCCAAAACTCCCACCGCTATCTGATGGCTCAGCTCATGCCTTAGTCTTTAGTCTGGAAGTCCTGCGCTGTCCCGTCTGTCGGCGCCAGCGAACCCTGATGTCGGTGATCATGGACCGCACCGTCATCGTGCGAATTCTGTCCCACCTAGAACTCGAATGTGCCCCACCGACCATCCAACCCGCAAGGGCCCCGCCCCAATCCGAATTCGCGTTTTGACGATGGGAAGCAGAGACTGACGGGCGGGCTAAAAGAGGTCGCCTTAGGCTTCTTCTATAGACTTACTGTTGAGTGGCTATGATTCGGAGCAGCAACTCCATCGTCCAAAGCCTGTTAACTGTTCGGGACTACTAGTTTCCATGCCGACGATCCAAAACTAGCGCCGCTACCCACCAAGCCGTCTATGAAAACGCCAACTTGGATCACCTATCCGCCGAGGAAAAGCAGAGCTGTGGGAGTGCGGGGGACCACTCAATCGAAATTCGGTGGGTAGCGAGCTAAGAGCGGCATTCCGCTCTCAGTCGGGTACGAAGAAGGGCACGACCACGAAGCCGGCCTCCTCCACCATCACCTGCCGCGTCAATACTCTTGGCTGTTCCCCTTCGAGGGACAGCTCGACTTCATGGAACCCGGCGGGCGCGGAGACCACGGCGACCAGGACCTCCGCGGGCAACAGGGTCCAGCTGCGGGTATCTACAATGTTGAACATGCGCCTCTTCCCTCGGGACTGCAAGCGCGCGAGGCGGGCCCCGGAAAGGGTCCGGAGCTCGACGCGCTCGAAGTAGTCCATCGCCTGAGTCTCGATGTCCAGCATGCTCACGAGGCGCACCCCGGACTCGTCGCCCAGGCGGACCTCTGCTGCCTGGTGAGAGCGGGGCTGCGGGACGAGGTGCGCGTAGCGAATCGATCGGTCAGGAAGGACGGTCGGCTCGCGAACGGGCGCAGAGCCGCTCATTAAAACCACGATTACCGTCCCCGCTCCCTCGGGCGAAGATGCCGGCAGTTCCTCGAACTCCGTCTGCCAGCGGACAAGGTCGCTGTTGTTCGTCTCCCGGGCAGACTGGATGAGGCGTGGCCCCAGAAACTCCGCAGCGGTCTGCTCGTAGGCGTTCTTGTAGGCCAGGTGCGCTTCGTTGTGTCTCCCCGAAGCCTCGAACAACAGTCCGTAGAGCAGCTGGGTGAGGGGACTCTCGAACTGCTGCTGTCGCTCGTAGTCGACCACACTGTCGTGCATCACCATCGCGCGCCTAGCCTCAACTCGCCCCTGCTCGAGGTCGGAGAGGGCCAGGTGGTTGAGGATGTTCAACGTGTTCAGCAGGATTTTCTCGTAGGGAGTCCCGCGGTATTCGGCCATCCCCGGGCGAGCCTGCAGCAGCGCGAAGTCGTCTCCGGGCTCACCACTGAAGTCGATCACCTCGAACTCTTCGTCCACCTCAAGGAAATCGTCGCGCGAGGCCTCGAAGTCGCCGAGACGCTGCAGCAACAGTGCCCGTTCAAGGAGCGCTAGCGGGAGGTCGGCTGGCTTGCTGGCCACGAACTCGTCGAGCAGGACACGCGCCTCCTCGAGCTGACCTGCGGCGTACCGCTCCCTTACCTCCTGCAGGGTCTGGTTGCGCCCATCGCTCACACAACCGGTGGCGAAGAGGCACAGCAGGGCGAGCACGCTGCGGGAATCCTTGAGCGCCACCGCCTACCGGACCTTGCGGATATCGAAGGTTTCGGACCACTCGACCACGCCTCGCTCAACGTCAAGAACCTTGAGCACGAGGCGGTACTCGGTCGTGCTGGAGCGACCTTGCCGTTCCGTCTCCCCGAACAGCTTGCCGCCGATGATGTAGCGAAACCCATACAGGTTGCCAGCCTCGGGTATCGACGCGGCGTCGAACCAGTCCATCGCCTGATCCGCCAGGGCCTGTTTGAATCGTGCCGCGTTCTCGTAGCTGACTACTTCGAAGGCGCGCAGGTCGAGCACACGGCTCTCGAAGGTCTGCAGGATGCGGTCCGTGTTAACCCGCTGGTCCGTCTCGTTGGTCAGGAGGTCCACGGCGATCCCGGGCCGGGTGTCTGTTGCGCGGACCTCCTTGAGGAACGCGGAGGTCTCGAACTCGTCCATCAGCTTCTCAACTGCGTCGTCGACGTCCGCTAGGTTGATGCGATACGAAGGAGACGACGGGGCGGCACAGGCCGCGCAGGCGCAGAGGAGGAGAGCGAGGAGGCGAATGGCTAGCGGGTGGGAGTGGAGCATGTCGGATGGTTAGGAAACAGTTCTCGAAATGGTTGGCTCAACACAGCAGATCAGTCGCGACCGAGCGCACGGCCCAGCAGCGGCTCAAGCTTGCACCGGTTCGCGAGCCGGTGCAAGCTGATCGCCGCAGGTACCGATGGACGAAATTGCTAGAGGAACACGCTAAAACCGAGGCGTAGGCCGAGCTGATCGATGTCCGCTTCGAATCCGTCGGAATCCGACCGGTCGTAGTAGAGCGTGTACAATTCCGTGAATAGTGAGAAGCTGTCGCCCACGTAGAACTTCAAGCCGGCGGTTGCACCGTAGGCCAGCGCCGTGAGGTCGAAGTCATCGTCGGTACCCGCGTTGTCGACGTCCTGATAGACCAAACCGAGATCGGGCCCCACATAGACCGCCATCGACTCATCCGCGCTGACCGACCAGTAGTATCGTGGAGAGAAGAGCAGGTCCAAAGAATCCAAAGCATTGTCGTCGCCGTCGGTTGCCTTTGTGTCCCGGGTGTTGATGGTAGTCGTGAAGCCCAGACTGATGTTCTTAGATATGAACTTGGAGATCTGGGAGAAGATCTCAATCGACGTAGTGTCATCGATGTCGGGACTAGTCGGCGGGACTCCACCTACTTCCTTGATCGTTGTGTCGGTCTCGTCCTCGTAGAAAAAGGACAAGGAGAGTTCGAGGTCCGCCCCTCCCATGCCGATTCCCTGTTCGGGGCCCTTGCAAGAAGATACTGATAACGCGAATAGGGCGGCAACTAAGGTAATCTTGTAACTCATACGGTCTTTAAGGATGGGGGGAAGGAGTGCTTACGAGGAAAAGTGACTCGAGAGGCTAACTGCGGCGGATAGGTGATACAAGCTGGCGTTTTTGAGAACGCCTTGATGGATCTCGGCACTTCTTTAAGACGGTCGGCAAAGAACGGCGTGGTTCCATACTGAAGATTGGCCTTGGTGAACACTTTTGCTG
>JBLFWN010000214.1:0-7336 GCA_047611405.1 Planctomycetota bacterium
TCCGCGCGTCACGGCAGCATGCTCGCATGATGCAGCGCATCCTTGCGATCACGCGCGCCTTGTTGGCCGGAGACTGGTGGGGTGACGGCGCCAGCCGCCTCCCGATTGCCCCTCTGTTGTTCCACGCCTCGCTGGCCGGCGTGCTGTGTGCTCTCGCACGCAGCGAATTGGGTCCGTACGCGTACGGGATCCTCGGGCTTTCGCTGCCGTTAGCGTTGACCACGCTGCCGTTACTGGGAGAGCTAGGCCCCCTGCTGCGAGCCGACACCGCCGCCGATTGGATCGGTGCGCAACCCATCAAGGCCAGCGAATTACGTGCGGGTCGCGTGCTGTGCATCGTCATCTTGCTCGGTGGACTCGCGCTCGGGTCGTTAACACCAGTGATCCTGATGGCACCGGAGGAGATCAGCATCGCTGGGCGTGCGGCCTTGTTGTTCGCCGGTTTGGCCCAGACCTACTTCGTAGCAGCAGTGCTGCTGACGATTCAAGCGGTTCTGGGTGGGCGCGCTGAGTCGGCCTTGGTCTTGGTGCAGACGATCGTGTTCTGCTTTGTGATCGTCGGCTTCATCGCAGGCTTGCGCTTGTTGCCGTACCTTGCCGCGCTCGAGACGCCCAACTTGTCGCTGCTGATCTACCCGCCCGCTTGGTTTGCGAGCGTGTTGCTCGATCAGCCCTTCGCTGGTGATGCGGCGACCTTTGCTTGGGTGGCATGTGTTGCCACGGTCCTCGCCGCAGCAACCCTTGTGCTAGCGCCATTCCCGAGCTCGGCCAAGGGCGCGGCGATGCGCTCTCCGCTGGCGATGCTGCTGGCCCCGCTGCGCAAGCTCGCGACGAGCTTTTGGATAGCCCGCGAAGAACGCGCCAGCTTCGACCTGGTCTACGACGCGCTGCCGACGGAACGCGACTTCGTCATACGCGCCTATCCGCTGATGGCTATTCCACTGGCCTTCTTGCTGCTCGGTGCCGATCCGAGTGATGTCAAAGGCGAGGGTTTGCTGGCGATTTTGGCCTTCAGTCCGGGCATCTATCTGCCGTTCCTGCTTGTCCACGTGCCGGCGACCGCGACGCCGGAAGCGCGCTGGTTGATCGACACTTCGCCAATAAGCGAGGCCACTGAGCGCACCGCCGCGGCCAAGGCAGTCTTCCTGCGCTTTCTAGTTCCGCTGTTCATGCTGCTCGGCGGCATCGTCGCGATCCAAGGTTCGGTTGACCTCGCGCTGCGCTTGATCCCTCCGGCCGCTGTGGTGACCTTCTTGTCGATGCGCTTCTCATGGCAGCGCTACGTCGAGGCGCCTCCGCTATCGACACCCGTGAACGAACTGGCCAGTGCTTGGTCGGACGACTTCACGGGCCGACTGTTTGCCGCGGGCCTGCTGATGACCGGCCTCGCGATCGCAAGCTGGCGACTTGTCGACCGCTGGCAGATTGGTGTCGGGATTGCGGTGGTGGCTGTTGCGGTCGAGGTGTTTACGATACTGCGCATTCGAAGAGCAGAAGCTGGCGCAAGCCTTCAGTCTTCCAACACCTGAATCTCGACACGCCGGAACTCGAGCGGGTGGCTCTCGGCTTGGAGTGAGATCGAGCCGCCGGTCAGCATCACGTTGCCGTCGACGATCAGTGACTTCGCGTCACCGTCACTGGGGTCGAGTTGTGGCTTGCTGTACTCGAGCACGGATACGCCGTCGATTGTGTGGCGGATCAGTTCGTTGCCGCGCACTTCAATTTCGGCGATGACCCATTCGTCGCCGCGGTAGGTTTTGGACTTAGAGTTGGTGCAGTGTCGCTTGACGAGATCTTCGCCGAAGACGACATGCGTGCCGGGCGTGCACAGGTTCGAGGTCGAGCGTTCGCCGGTGTCCGCGCCGCCGAGCATCTGGACTTCGATAGAGACCGGGAAGTCTTGGTCGAGGGTCATCGACTCTGCGCTCTGGCCGTGGATCATCACTCCGCTGTTGCGCCAAGCCCAGCCGGGGCCGCCGGGAGTTTGCTCGCCGACGAAGCGGTACTCGACACGGAAGTTGTAGTGCGAGAAGTGGCTATCGAAGAAGAGGTGTCCGAAGCGACCTTCGAATTGGTCGTAGTTGTCGTAGTTGACTTGCAGGAGGCCGTCTTTGACCCGGAAGGTTTGCAGGGAGTCGTCGCCGAGCTTCTGGCCTTTGATTTTGGGTGTCCAGCCGTCGAGGTTTTGGCCGTTGAAGAGGGAGAGCCAATCGTGGGACTTGCCAGCAGTGCTCCCTGAGCCGGTGGGAACCGTGATGGGTGTGAACCCGATCCACTCGTAGTTGTCACCTTCGAATAAGCATCCAAAGTTCGACTCGCCGATCTCTACTAGATCGGAGTACGCGGAAGCCCCTTCATACAGGACAGCGGCCTCGGTCCAATTGCGGCCCCTGCTAGAGAACCAACGCAGAGCCAAGCGTTTGCGAGCGCTCGGATCACTCGGACCAATAAACCACATGCTTCCGTCAGATGTGCCTTCAAGTGAGCCCTGACAGACAGGCCCCTCGAGCGATGGAGTTGCGCGGAACGCTGCATCAAAGCTCTCGCCTCCGTCTGTACTAGTTGCATGTGCGCGCGTTGCCTCGCTGGTTCCATGTTGATCGCGGGCACTCACGTACAACGAGCCGTCTGGCCGCTCAACAACGGAGCACTCGTTCGGGTTGATGATGTTGTCGCCGACGTGCGAGTCGTCTACCGCGCCGATCCGCCAGGTAATGCCGGCGTCGTCGCTGAGCAGGAGGTGCGAGCCGAGCTGGTCGTTACCGCTGCCTCCCGATGCGGAGTGGTTAGCAGGTGCGACGATGCGGCCGGCATGGGCGCCTTCCGTGAGTTGGATTGCGTGGCCTGGGCCGGTTGCGTACCAACGCCAGTCGGGGCGATCGCCTTCCTCGTTGAGTGCGCGGGGTGAGGTCCAGCGCCGGCCACTGTCGGTTGAGCGCATGACGTAGGGATCGCGTACGCCTTTCTTGCCAGAACGAATGTCGCCTTCGTGGCATCCGTCGGGTGAGGCAGTGAGCAGTAGGATCACGGCACCGCTGGCTCGGTCGACGACTGCGGAGGGGTTGCCGATGGTGCCATCACCGAAGTCGGCGACGACTTGGAGAGCGCCCCAGGTCAAGCCGTTGTCGGCCGACCGCTTCATGACAAGGTCGATGTTGCCGGAGTCTCCGCCGCCCGTGACGCGGCCTTCAGCGAAAGCGAGCAGCGTGCCATCGTTGCAGTGAGCGAGTGCTGGGATGCGAAAGGTGTGGTATCCGCGTTCGCCACGCTCGAAGACGTTCGTGATCTTCCGTTCCGCGCCGGAAGCCAGTGTGGGTGATGCTGCGGATGTAACGCCGGCGGTTAAGGCCAACAGCGTGAGAGTCGTGGTGAGTAGCATCGTTTGTGGGTGGACTGGCGGGGTTGGGACGTGGCGGGGTGTGGAGTTTGAGGGCGAAGAGGGCGCGGGGGAAGGTGGATTTGGGGTCTGGGGGGATTCTTGTATAGGTGAGGGTGAGCCGGCGGTTTGGATGCTGTGGTGGAAGGGGCGGTTTGGAGTGGGGTGGCGGCGGAGGGGTTGGCTGCCGTTGACGTGTGGGTTGGAGGTGGCGCTCTGGTTCAGGGTCGAAGCAGCGTCACGTGGAGTGTGTCGAAGGGTGTGAAGCATGCGCGTTTCTGATGGCTCGCGACCCTTCGTCCTCCATTGCGAAGACATCGCTTCTTGCGGCCGGCGCCGGGGCGCCACCCTCCGTGTGATTGGTCGAACCGGAGGAAGCCTTGGGCTGTTGCAAATTGCCGTTTAGTCATAGCCTCCTCGCTACCTAACCAGTCCCCGAGATGACTAATAACTACAACCTAATACGCCAATACATGACAGGCATGGTCTCTATTCAGCAATTCAGACCATATAGACAAACCCAAACGAACATGAATTGTCTGCCGAAATCAAGTCGTCCCATTACACACCGTCGTGTGAGCGCCACGACCGATCTAGAGTCACGCACTATCCGCCCCACCCAGTTCAAGAAGGCCTGCTGAGCTCAAGATGCGGCCGGAGCCAATCACCAATATCGCGAAAGAAGACCGGCTCGATACAGATCACGAAACCACAAGTCACACCCCCAACAAGTCTCCGCCCCATCCCTACCTAACCTCCCAGACCAAAGCATCACCGAACGCCCCAACACTCCCTACTCCCCCCGCTCATAAGCCGGCAACGCAGTCAACCGCCCATCCTCCACCGGCATACCGACAGTGAAGTGATACACGCTCTGCAACCCGTGCCCCTTCACCCCCAAGATCGAATGCACCGGATCATCGAAGTAACAACCAATCCCCGTAGCACGCAACCCACAAGCCTCCGCCTCCAAATACAACACCTGCCCAATCGCACCCGCCTCCCAATAAAACCTCGGATACGCCGCCGCCCCGCGCGCCTGCAACACTTCCTCAAACTCCGCAATCATCCCCAAGCTATACGCACCCGAACCCGCGATCTCCTGCGTGCATGAAGCCGACACGGCCTGACTACGCAAGTTCATCGGCAATAACAGCGATAACGGCAAGTCCTCCGGGCACCCCTCCGGCGGCTCCCACAAGAACTCGTCACGCATTGACCCACGCAGCGCATCCCGCTCCTCACCATGACGCTGCAACCAATACAAACCCGGCGTCACCCCATCCACGCGATGCACGAACACAGCCAAGTGCACACGCGGCAACCACGGCAGCGTACCAAACGGCACACGCCCCTCCGTCGGCAGGGTCGCACGCATCGACGTATAGAAATCCGCCGCAGACATCCCCGTCTTACCGTCGAAGTCCAACCCACTACGCCGTTGCCTCACAACCAGTCGCAGCGGCACATCAGCACCGCCCTCTTCAGCCAAAGCAGGCCGCCGCGCCCAACTCTCGAACTGAAGCGGCAACGCATGCGTCGCTTTCGCCACGACTTCAATTGCATTCCACTCGACGTGATCGGGCGAGAGGTCATTCTCGCGCCCTTGCCACACCGCCCCACCAAAAGCCTCATCCAAGTCGCGCGGCAACACCACTTCCTTGTCCGCACCGCCGCTGGTGCGCAGCACCATCAACACATCCGGACACTCCGCTTCCGGCCCCACCTGCGACGCAACACCAAGCCACGCCCCCAGCCGGTCACGCTCGAAGTCATCCAACACTTCAAGCCGCCAACCCAGCCCCGAAGCCGCGATCGACAAACACGCAATCGCATGCCCCACATCGTGATTGCAATACCGGAACGCACGTTCGCCATACTTCCAAGCTTCACGCCAGTGAATCGAGGTAAGCGCAACAAGCAGCACTCCATCCGGCAACGCACCCGCCAGCCCCTCACCCAACTCCGCCCGCATCTCGAGCCCATGCTCCTTCGGCGCGTAGTGATAAACACCAGCCGCCTCACCCAACCCGCATGCACGCGGCGTGATCAAGTACGCCTCGGTCGGATGCAGATTACCGCTCGATGGATTCGTGCGCAGCGACCAACGCGTGTCGCCGGCTTCCTTCCAAGCGGAGATCGACATCGAGTCGAAGAACAAGCGCGAGATCGACATCGCATCGAGTTCGGCCGCCTCGACTCGCCCCTCGACCAACGCTTCGCGATAAGTCGGGCCCCCTCCATCGGCCGGAATCGGCAACGACACCAGCGGCGCACCCTCGAAGCGTCGGAACGGATCCGGCTGCGTAGCCCAATCCAACTCGTACGGCCCGACCGCGGGGCGATGGAACCCATGCTTGGTCTGATGGTGATAGCCATCGGCGATGCGGCGGCAGGACTCGGGATTTTTCACCCAATCCTCTTCCGTCAGCTCCTCCTCGCTCGGTGTGCGTGAACTGCGTCCGAGACGGCTCAATCGATCCCAAAGGCTCATGGTGGGTCGGCGCTCCGCAAGCAGGGAGGGCATTCAGGGAGGAATCGGGGAGGCGGGAAGAGCCTCAAGGAGGACGACCCGCTTTCGCGGGCACGAGAGGACGCCGACTGGTGGAAAGCCACGCGGAAAGCAAAGTCGTGACTGCCGAGGCCGTGTATCATCCCCCGCCTCTCGTCGGAACGCGAGCCTCGCGTCCCGCTCTTGCGTCCCCTCCCGGGCTCGTGGGTCCCCCACCCAACAAATCCGTTGAGTCTCAATCGCGTCGAAGTCGTCGAGAACAATCTCGACGAATACCTCCGCTCCGCTCCTAGGCCTAAGCATGTTCTGGGTGGCGATGACCCCGTGCGCCCTGGCAGCACGCTGACAGCTCGCACGGCGATCTCGATCTTCGAAGATCAGGTCATCAGCCGCCAGCTCGATGTGCAATCGCGCGAGTTGAAGAAGCGAGGTGAGAGCTTCTACACCATCGCTAGCGCCGGGCACGAGCAGAACGCAATCATCGGCGCACAACTGAACGTCGATGACCCGTGCTTCTTGCACTACCGGTCCGGGGCTCTGGTCATGGCGCGCGCGCGCAAGGCCGACGGTCAGACGGCCGCCTTTGATTCCTTGCTCGGAATCTGCGCCTCGACCGACGAGCCGATCGCGGGTGGCAGGCACAAAGTCTGGGGCAGTCGCGAGCTGTGGATCCCGCCGCAGACCAGCACGATCGCATCTCATCTGCCCAAAGCCGTGGGCACAGCCTTCGCAATGTGCCGTGGACGCCGCATCGGAGTCGAGACCGAGTTCGACGACAGTCCCGACGCCCTCGTACTGTGTTCGTTCGGCGATGCATCTGCCAATCACGCGACGGCCATGACCGGCATTAACTCGGCTCGCTACGCCTATAGACACGGCAACCCGACACCGGTTGTGTTCTTGTGCGAAGACAACCGACGCGGCATATCGGTCGAGACACCTCGTCGCTGGATTGGCGATATGTTCGAGAACATGCGCTACCTGCATTACTTCTATGCAGAGGGCGAGATGGACGAGATCTGGGATCGCGTCGAGTTAGCCATTCATACATGTCGCAGCGCAAAGGCGCCCGTGTTCCTGCACCTAAAGTGCAAGCGCTTGTGGGGCCATGCCGGCAGCGACATCGAGACCTCCTATCGCAACCTCGAGCAGATCGAGTACGTCGAGTCACGCGACCCTGTCCTGCTGAACGCCCGTCGTCTAGTCGAACTGGGAGCGGCAGAGCCCGCAACTTTGTCCGCCATCGTGGCCGACACGCGCGAGCGACTTGCCGCGATGGCAGAGGAGGCAACGCGCCGTCCTAAATTGCAAAGCCGCGCAGCCGTGATCGAGCACCTAGCTCCTTACGATGCCAAGCAGTGTCGCGAGATCGCTTCGTGGCCGGCGGACGCCGTGGTCCGTACAGAAACCTTCGGCAAGCGCTTGCCGGAGGACAACGATAGCGCCGC
>JBLFWN010000215.1:0-7210 GCA_047611405.1 Planctomycetota bacterium
AGTGACGGCGGCGAACGTGCGATCCTTGAGGGCAGCACGCTGCTGGCTGGCATATCGCGCGCTCCCTCGCTGGAGGTGCTTCGTGCTGGTATCGGATCGACATTGATCGGACGTGACGCGATCGCCGTAGTTGTCAATGCGAAGAACCCGGTGCAAGGACTCAGTCGCGAGGACTTGGCGCGCATCTTCACTGGGCAAGTCCAAAATTGGACCGAGGTCGGTGGACCCGATTTGGAGCTACACGCTTTCGTCGTCGGCGCCGAGTCGGCGACCAGCCAAGTCTTCCGCGACGCAGTCTTGCCGGATTCGAACTACCAGGGTTGTGAACGAATTCGACCCGACGCGGCCTTGCTGGATTCAGTTGCCGGCGATCCTGGCGCGATCGGAACGATCAGCTTCTCTTTTCTCGCTGGGCAAAAAAGCGTACGCGCGATCGCGGTCAACGGAGCCGAGCCGAGTGTCACGAACTTCGACTATCCGATTGCTCGGCCGCTGTACCTACTCTGGATGGATGCACCACCAGCACTTGCGGCATTCGTTGATTGGACGCAGTCTCGTGAGGGCCAGGCCGTCGTCATGCGCAGCTTCGTCGGTAAGCGCGTGCGTGCCTCCGTCCGTGGAGACAGTGCACACGATGACACGGGCATCCTGATCGTCTACACACCGACTTACCCATACTACGACGGCGGGTTGTACTACTACCCGCATCAGCCCTACTCGCTTCACACGCGAGGCGGGAGCTTTCTGCGCAGCGTGACTAATCATCGCGGCGAGAATGACGAGAGTCCGATGAGGATCCGTCTTGCGGCAGGTACCTATCTGGTGCGTGTCGCGGCCAGGGATGGGCCGGATCCCGAATTCTTTGTGACGATCGAGAGTACGAAGACGACCGAACTCGATGTTGCCTCGCTGATGGGGGGTGGGTCGTGATTGAGGAGCGAAGCAAACTGAGCCGATTCCCCTCGCTGGGTCAGAGGTGGATTGGAGCGGCTTGCATCATGTCGTTTCCGCTGTGGGCATGTCGGGCGACAGCTCAATCGACTGCCAGATTAACTGAGGGTTTGATTGCGGCTCCTGTCGTGCGGGAGCACGACATCGCAGCGGCTGCATCGCCTGACGCAGTGACGGTCCAACGTGCCGCCTATCGCGGGCCACGCAGTCGCTTACCGCTGTATGCAGCAATCGATACTGCGCCAATGCAGCTGGCTGGCGTGGAAGGCTTGAAGTTCTACGGAGACCTGCGTCTACGCCAAGAGTCCAGTTTCGAGTTGCCGATGGCACGCGACCGCAGCAGGCAACGCACGCGCGTGCGATTTGGAGTCAACTACCAGATCGACGACGAGTTGACGGCCGGCGCACGTGTCGTTACGGGCAATCGTGACGATCCTAATTCGCAGCACCACACATTCGGCACCGCCAATGATGGGATCGAGCTCAGTCTCGATCGGGCTTTTTTGACCTGGCGTCCCGACGAACTCGAGGGATCCGAGCTGACGGCCGGGAAGTTCAACCTGCCCTTCTATCGCAATGAAGTCTATGGCGAGCTCGTGTGGGATGCCGACGTGCAGCCTGAGGGGATCCTCTTGAGACAGCGCCTGCACAATGTAGCTGGCTTGGATCGGGTCGACATGACGGTCGCCGGTATTGTGCTGTCGGAGAATTCACGAGCGAGTGACAGCCACGCCCTGCTGACGCAGTGCACACTGCACGAGAACTTCGGTGAGGACTTGAGCTCCACCTTCGCGGCGAGCTACTACCACTATGCTGATCTGCAGCCCGATGGAAGCCTGCTCCTGCTCGACGATAATTCGGGGAACTCGACCTTGGATCTCGATGCGGATGGCATGGCGGATACCTTTGCATCTGACTTCGGAATCGCCAACTTGATCTTAGGCATAGGCTACTCGGGCCTTGGTCCGCCTATCACCTTCAGTGGTGAGTTCGTGCACAACCGTCACGCGGTCATGGGCCAAGCCGACGGCTGGGCCGCAGGGATCTCGCTCGGAAGCACGAAGCAGAGCGGGGACACGAAGTATTACTACCAATGGCAGGACATCGAGCGCGACTCAGTCTTCTCTCCCTTCGCTCAGGACGACTTCGTGTTCACGACCGGGCACCGCAGTCATGTCTTTGGGGTCAATCGTCAGTTGACGGCGGATGTGGGCTTGCACTTGTGGGGACTCGTGTCTGAGCCGGCGGATGATCCGGCGGATGACGACGAGCGTTGGCGGTTGCGGCTGGATCTCAACGTCAAGTTTTGACCGGGGCCTGTGCCGGTTCTTCTGGGCAAAGCGTCGGCGCCACTCATTGACTCATTCCCTTGAGCGGGAGACGAGACGTTCTACGTACATCTGCCCATCGAGCCGAAGTCGACCTTCGGCCGATGTGTCGGCAGAGAACCTTGGATAGGACTCTCGAGGTAGGATTCGGCCACAGGCCACAAGCTATTATGCTGATTCGATTTCACATGAGCCGGGATCTCGTGACCTTTCCAGCTCGCACACCATGCTCGGAAGCACTGGCTTCAATGAGATTGCATGGCATCCGGCGTGCGCCCGTGATGCACGATGGCAAACTCAGTGGCATCGTCACGGAGCGGGATCTATTGCGTGTTCTTCCTGGCGGGGTCACTCAGTACAGCCCCGATCCGCCGGTCGCACAGATTCAGAGCCGGACACCGATTAGTGTGCACCCAAATGACTCGATCGAATTTGCGGCTCAGCTGATGCTGAACAAGCGCATTGGCGGTCTCTTGGTTATCGACGACGAGCGCTTGGTTGGGATCATCACCGAGTCAGACCTGTTCCGAGTGCTGATCGGATTTAATGCCCGCTCGGGTGGCGAAAGGCTACTGCTACGTTCACCGATCGATGCTGAGGATCAGCTGCTCCGAATCTGCATCGCATGTGGTGCGAGGGTGCTCGCCATGATTCGGATGCCTTACGAAGACGGCCTCGAACACATCTCGCTGTGCGTGCAGTGCGAGCGAATCGACGAGCTGTCCCAGCGCCTGTCGAGTACGGGCTACATGCTGCTCAAGAGCAGTCGGCCGGCCTGATTCACAGCTGGCAAGAGGGCTCGAGGGGGGGGCAAAGGTCGTACTTCGGGCCTACATGCAGGGTGCTTCCGCCATCCCCTGTTACGACCCAAGCGTAGCTCCCTTCGCTTGAAGGAGTTATGCCCAACATAGACTCTGCTGATCATGAGAGATCAGATGAAGGGAAGTCTCAAGAGGCATGTGAGCTGCCAAACGAGCTGTGCGGGTTCCACGGTAGAGCACGCGCGAGCAACATCGTATTGCATGGATACTCGAAGGTGAAGTTGGGGAGGCGCCGTCGGTACAGGTGCAAGGCATCTGGCAAGACTTTCGTTGCGATAACTGGAACCCAATACACGCGGCCCCAGCGTCCCATGCGGAGTTTTGATTGCGTCGCGATGATGAAGGGTAGAGGGCGTGAGCAAGTCGGTGATTGCGCGCTTAGAAGGGATCCCACGGGACACCGTTGCACACTGGCTCGAACTCGCAGCTTCAATGCAAATGAATCACGCGGTATTGAGTTGGTAGAACTTCCATTTGATGAGCTGGCGACATTTCCTCAGAGCCGGAGACAGCAGACCTGGGCACTTGCTGGAATAGAAGTCTGGTCGCGGTTCAGGCTCTCATCTCTTGTCGTCCCCAGAACATTTCGTAACACAAGGCGTTTCGTGCGGAGCGTTGCGAACAGCAGCCGCAAGCCAGACTTTCCGCTCATCACCACAGATGGCTTCAAGTTCTACACTCCAACAATCCACAAAGTTTTGGGGCGCCTGTGTGTTGGGCCAAGTCATCAATAGCATCCGGCGAAATCGGGTCGTCAAGCTCGGGACGATACTTTTCATTGGCCCCGAGTGGCGGATCGAGAACGCGCTAGAGTAGTCGGAAGACTCGAAGAAGCTGAACACGGTATTCATCGAACGATTGAACCTGACAATCCGACAGGGCTCGGCCTACCTGAGTCGGTGCTCACCATGCCACGCGAGGAAACTGCTGACGCTCGACGACCACTTGGAACTGCTGCGGTGTCACTGCAACTTTTGTCGTCCGCACGGCTCGCTGAAGTCCGGAGCCGTTACTTGGACTCCGGCAATGTAGGCGGGATTGGCGGGGAGAAGACTAACGTTCTGGGAAGCCTTCACTGCCCGGATCGACGCTGCTCGCCTTGCTCTTGCGCCATCCCCGGCTAGGCCGTTTCATGAAGCTATGGAGAGCTCGAAATGCTCGCCGTAACTACAGCGGATGAAGGAAGCGCCCGGACCGGCCTGGAGCGAGCGACTCGTCACGACGTGTATCCTCGTTTTCTGCACTTTTAGACCCGACTCCGGGCTCGGCCGAGTTTGTGGATAGGACGGGGGGTGGTTCGGGCAACTGGAGTCCCCACCGCGACACTGAGCTGAAGGGTGGCTCAACTGGCGGTTGGTGCTCGGCCTACGGGCGCAGTGGTACTGGTCGCTTGCGGTCGACTCCTCGAGCCGGAGCGCAGCTTCTCACCGGACAGAGCGTGCGTATTCGGGAATCGAAAGAGTGCGCATTCAGACTGAATTTTAAGAGCTGATAGAGAACTTCGGGGAAACCCTGGAGGGTTATCAGAGTTGAGATATCCCAAAGTGCGATAATTTGCGGCGGACCGGGTATTGCCCTCTCCGCTACAGTCCAGTTGCAGGATTCAGGGTCTCACATACACTATATGCATCTCCTGAGAAGCATGCAGCTGTGCGCCCGGCCCTGGGTTCGATCGAATCCCTGAGCGGAGCGTCCAAGCAGTTAGTACTCACCTTGCTCCACTTCCGTGAAAGCAGAAAGCCCTTCATGAATCGCTCATCAGAAATCGCTCTCCTCGCCATTCTTCTTGGCGGCACATCCTTTGGTCAACAGAACGCCTCGAGTGATCTCGAGACCGCTCTGACTCCGACTTTCTCCGGCGTCTACCACGCAGTGGCAGGTGTCTGGGTTTACGGTCCCGCCACCGAAGGCTTGCCCGCTGATGATGTCATCTTCAATCACACCGCACCTTCCGGTTTCTTCAACGGCGGTATGGCCGCAGGCAATACCTATGTGGACGAAGGTCGCATACCCAGCCTGAGTTCAATCGCTCCTCTCGGAACCCAGAACAGTTACGGAGTCACCGGCGTTGAATTCAGCTACTGCACACAAGAACTCGAAGTAGCCGGCGGCGGCGCAGGCGCGCACTTCGTGATCGGTATCGTCGACAAGTTTGGTGCCGGCTGCAGCGGTCTTGGGGACAGCACTCCCGCGACGATCTTCATCGATGTTACAGGTGCTCCGGGCAGTCTGACACCGGGTACCCTAAGCTGCCATACGGTCATGCTCGACCTGACCGGATTAGGGATCTGCATTTCGGGCGATGGGGAAGGCACCAACGATGGCGCGGACCTCTTCGGCTACTCGGTGCAGTTCCTCGATAGCATCAGCGGCTCAGCCGGCGCGATGATTTGCGGCGATCCGAACGTCATCGGAGACGACACGGTGTTCACCGCCGGTGGCCTCGGCGAAGGCAGTGGCCTCGACGCAGCGGACCTCTTCTACCGCGAAGCTGACGGCCTCGAAGCGGCGGCTTGCCTCTTCTTTGGCGGCTACCCGGCCAACCCTTTCGCGAGCCACTACCTCAAAGTCTTTGGCGTCGCGGACGGCACCGAGTGTGCTAACTGTCCGAACGACGATCGCTACGATGCAGCCGGCAACGACGACTGCAGCAGCGCCACGGTCCTCAACGGCGCCGGCGTCGTCGAGAACCTGACCGCCAACATGGGCAACGTCGACTATTACCGAGTCAGCGTCCCGGACGCAACGGTGATCAATGCGACGGCCTTCTTTAGCAATGCCCAGGGCGACCTAGATATGCGCCTCTATAACGCCGACTGCACCGTGCAACTTGATGGCTCCGGCTCAGTTAGCGACAACGAAGATGTCACGTGGACGAACTCCAGCGGTGGTGCCCTCGATGCCGTGATCATGGTCTTTGCTTGGCCCGCCGGCACCTCGAACGACTGCGCCGACTACAACCTCGTCGTCGGCCTCGTCGACGACGCCTGCGGTCCCGTTAACGATGATGGTCTTGAGGACAACGACGACTGCGCCTCGGCGGTCGCGGCTGGCGACGGTGCCACGGGCCTCTTCGTATCCGACGCCGACAGCGACTTCTACGACATCGCGGTTCCCGCATTCTCGACGAGCTATATGACGATTCTGTTCACGCACGCCGACGGCGACTTGGACCTGTTCCTGTACGACGCTTGTGGTGGCAATACACTCGCCACGGGCTTCACTGCCAGCGACAATGAGGAAGTTTCCTTCGTCAACAACACCGGCAGCGAAGTGACGTTGAAGCTGGAAGTCGACTTCTTCCTGAGCGGTTGCAACAACTACGACATGATCATCTCCTCGCAGCCCGGTCAGCCGGGTACGCGTTACTGCCAGGCCGATGAAAACGGCAGCGGCTTCCCGGCGCACATCTCGGCAACGGGATCGGCTTCGATCGGCGAGAATGACTTGGTACTCGTGGCCGCCCCGGTCGACGGTCCCCAGTTCGGCGTCTTCTTCCATGGCCCCGCCCAGGACTTCGCTCCCTTCGCGGGAACCTCGCACATCCGTTGCGTGGCAAATCCTGTCGTACGCTCGGGCGTGGTGCAGGCCAGCGCGGCCGGCATCTTGAGCATCGCGATGGACAACACCGGTGCCTTCGGCGATGAAGTCGTCATTGGCGCGACGCGCTATTTCCAGGCCTGGTACCGCGACCCGGCGATGGCTGAGGCCTTTAACCTCTCCGACGGCTACTGCGTGACTTTCACGCAGTGATCGCCTGAACGTCCACGTGCAACCAGCCTTGGCTGTTGCCCGTGAGTCACATGGAACCGAATGACGAGCGGCGTCGCGCAACTGCGCGGCGCCGCTCTTTGTCGTTTGAGTCATACGGCGCCGGACACTCCTCCGCACCTAGTCCCCGAAGTGGTAGCGCACACCCTCCGAGTCCCCTCGCTCAACACCTTACGCTCTCCCCATCCACGACACCGAGTTTTGGAGGGGTGTGGTTTACGGTTCTGAACTGCCATGCTTCCGTGTTGGAAAGCACCATGCCCTCATGCCGCCTGCGCCTGGTGGTGTCTGAATGCCTCGATCGTCTGGCCATTGCTAGACATCGGATGGACGCTGCGC
>JBLFWN010000216.1:0-7070 GCA_047611405.1 Planctomycetota bacterium
TGCGCGTTGCTGGCGATAGGGTTGCTGATCTTCGCTTGAGCTGCCTCGCTTAGCTCACGAAGGCTTTGGCTACTTCCTAGGACCGATGACCGTGCGGGTAGCCACTGTGGGCCTGACTTTTTTTGAGCCGGAGTCCTACTGACCGCGTAAGCAGCGCATGCGTTATGCTGCGGCTTCGAAACGTATCAGGACCGCACACGACTAGGACCAAACTATGCTCTCCTCCCTCGCGTTGCTTATTGGTTTGACATCCGTGATGACCAATTCGAACAGCCTGCGTCCCACAAACGGCTCTTCAGAGAACGAAGGCGAGGCAATAACCTCGGCTGACCCGACTGCTCCGCAAGAGAAGGGGACGCAACTCGAAGCAAAAGACTTGGCAGCCGCTGCGCGCGTGATCGGACTCAGTTTCGACCATGACGAGATCGAGCTGATGCTGCCGGATGTGGTCGATGCGCTGGGCCTCATGCGCGAGCTCCGGAATAGTGATCTCGGCAATCAAGAGCCTCTGGCGTTGGTCTTCGATCCCGTCCTGCCCGGCATGAAGCTGCGCGAGCGCTTGCCTAGGGACGAGACTTCGCGTCCGGCTTGGCAGCTTGTCCGGAAACCGACTCGGCCGGCCGAATTGGAAGAGCTCGCCTTTGCGGATATCGCGACTCTTTCGACGCTCATCCGCGACAAGCAAGTTAGTTGCGTCGAGCTGACGGAGATGTTCTTGGCGCGACTTGAACGACTCGATAGCAACCTCGAGTGTGTCATCACGATGCTGCCCGAGCGAGCCATGGCACAAGCCGTGCAGCTTGATGAGGAATTGGCGGAGGGAAGGTGGCGCGGCCCGCTGCACGGTATTCCGTGGGGCGCCAAGGACCTGCTTTCCGTCGCCGGCGCCCGAACGACGTGGGGTGCCAAGCCCTTTCGCGATCAACACATCGAGAGCGACGCTGCTGTGGTCAAGAAGCTCGATGAGGCGGGCGCTGTTCTCGTCGCTAAGTTGACACTTGGCGCGCTGGCTTGGGGCGATGTCTGGTTTGGTGGCAAGACTCGCAACCCTTGGAACACCGAGCAGGGTTCGAGTGGCTCCTCCGCCGGGTCGGCATCGGCAGTCGCTGCAGGCGCCCTTCCCTTTGCGATTGGCTCCGAAACCCTTGGGTCAATAGTGTCGCCTTCGGATCGTTGTGGCAACACATCCTTGCGTCCGACCTTCGGTCGTGTGGCGCGCAGTGGCGCGATGACCTTGTGCTGGACGCTCGACAAGCTCGGCCCGATTTGTCGCAGCGCGCTCGACTGTTCGCTCGTGTTCGAAGCGATTCAAGGTCCTGATGGAGAGGACGCGAGCGTCAAGGATTTGCCCTTTGAAGCTGCGCGCACTGCGAGCGTCGAAGGCTGGCGTATCGGCGTTCCGCGCGGAGTCTTCGGCAGCATAGACGAAGGCTTTGGCCCTCTGGCATCCGTGCTGGATGACTTGGAATCCTTGGGAGTCGAGCTAGTCGAGATCGACATGCCGGAGCATCCTGTCGGAGCGATGCTGATTGGGCTCAGCGTCGAAGCGGCCACGGCTTTCGATGAACTAACTCGCTCGGGGCGAGACGATGAACTCGTGCGTCAAGTGCAGCAAGCTTGGCCAAATGTGTTTCGCGCAGCGCGTCTCGTGCCCGCAGTCGAGTACTTGATGGCGCAGCGCTTGCGGGTGCGTTTGATGCGATCATTCGACAAAACAATGGGCGGTCTCGACGCCATTGTTCACCCAAGCTTCGAAGCCGGCATCCTGTCGATGACCAATTTGAGCGGCCATCCGACGCTGGTCGCGCCCTGTAGCTTCCGTGACAATGGAACACCGCGCAGCATTAGCTTCACCGGGCATCTTTACGACGAGGAGCGCTTGCTGACCCTCGCTCGCGCCTGGCAAGACGTTAGCGAGCATCATCAGCGGCATCCCGAGCTGGCTCAATTGAAGTGAAACTTCGAAGCGAATGCTGTCTAGAGCTGAGCGCTAGCTCTTCATCATGACCAAAATTCGACTCCTACAGAAACGCCTGCAGCGTGCATCCTGGCTGATTAGTCTTGGCTGTCTAGCGTATCTGTTTTTCCGATTCGACAGCCTGACCTTGCCCGAAACCGGCTGCAGTCCCGTCTTACGCTATCGCACCGGCGTTCCACTCTTGCTTGATCGTTGGCCGGGTGAGTTCGACTCTGGCGATGTCGTCTTCTTTGCGGACGAGCAGGAGTCTTTGTACCTCGGGCTGGTCGATCGCTCCGAACTACACGACAGCGGTCGTCGCTTCTGGATACGCGTAGACAACCCGGACTGTCCGGGCGCTAGTTCCGAAACAATGGGCTGGATTCCGGAAGAGCGGATACAGGCACGGGTCCTGTTCGCTTGGCCATTCTAGCGCTGCTACTTCAACGTCTGCTCGCAAAGCGCATAGTTGCCGAGCCGGCATACGGCTGACAAGCCGCCACAGAATCGAATCATGCGATAAGCTAACCAGCAAGTGATTCGCCGCAGCGATAGGCGGCGAATGGGGGACCAACGAGATCGGGCAAGCCAGTCAGGTCGACTGCAATACGCAGCAGCACACCTGACGTGCCACGCTCGGCACGAGGCACATCGCGCGGCCAAAAGAGATCACTCGATTTCGTCAAGCCGTGTCAGCGCGATCAGGGCGAAGGCCGTCCCGTACGGCTTGTGATAGCTGTATAGCGGATAGTCCCAGAACGAGCCATCTGGCTGGCGGCAATGCAGCACGGCTTCCGCCAAGGGGGGCGCGAGTCGCTCGCGCTCCTTCAACGGCAGCTCGTCCAAAACATAGGCCGCATAGGCATGCCCGTACAAATAGAAGTAGCCGGAGATCGCGTACCAACTTTCATGGGGGATAGGGCGCTTCAACGACAGCTTCTGGAAGCGCGCGTGCTTAATCAGCAGGTTGTTCAAACTGGTGATGTGCTTGCGATCATCGACCTCGTGCCCAAAGCGCTCCAGTGCAAAGTCACAAAGCGGCGTGCGGCACGCGCCGCCCTTGGCGTCGTTGATCCCACGCGCAGGCGATCGGTTCCATAACTTGCCATAGGTGTACGAGCCAAGCGGAGTGCGACAGGAATCCACCTGCTTCAAAGCGCGCGAAAGCATGCGCTCCGGAATCTCTAGCCCCGCTTTTTTCGCCTCGTGCAAGCCGATCAAGATCGTCGCGGTCGTGAAACTCATCGAGGTGAAGGACGGCTTGTAGGTCTTCACTCCCGCCAGGCTCAAGTAGCCCCAACCTCCATCGAGGTCCTGATAGCGAAGCAACTTCTCGATTAACGCATCGCCTATCTGGCGCAGGTCACCTGCCTGAGAATGATCGGGTCGAACCTGGAGCAACTTGCCGATGGCCTCCAGCAGGTAGCCAAAAGTCCAGACGTTGTAGTGCTCCATGCCATCGACACGGCGCACGTTCCAGTTGCCCATGATGTGATCGATCGCATGATCGATCGCGTTGTCGATCTGATCCGAACGAACCGGAGAGTCGAGCAGCGAGGTTACGGCCAATCCAGTTGTCGCGACACGGAAGGCATCGTGCGAACCGGGAATATCTGCCAGAACCTCGATCGGACGCGGACTGTGATGAGACCCCCAGGCACCGCTCTTTTGCTGATTCTCGAGCAGCCATTGCGTCGCCCCTTGAATGCCTTCGTCTACGAGCTCGCGCAGTGATACAGACGCTGCCTCTGGTTCACTCGTCGGCTGCTGTTCTTGCCCTTCTTTTGCCGGGGAAGACTGCCCAAACACGCTCGTGCCGAGCGCGACCGAAATCGACAGAGCAAGCAGTGTCTTGATCATCGAGATCACTTTCCGCCTCCCGCGACCAGCACCTTGGCGCCAGCTTCGATCGCGCCGCGCACGACGATTTCGTCGCCATCGATCGGACCCAATTCGAGCGAGGTGCGGCGATACTCTCCTGTCTTAGCATCCAAGCTCCAGCAGTGCGCCTCTGTGCCCGTTCCACTGACCGCGGTACGCGGCAGCAGGACGACAGCGGTAAGCGTCTCCGAGGACACCGTGACCTTCGCAGTCATGCCAGCGACGACTCCCGTGCCTACATTCTGCAGTGCGATACTTCCGGCGAAGGAGCCATCAGGGCCTGGGAAGTCTTGGAAAATAAGTGTGCCGACAATTTCATCATCACGACCATCAATCGTGACGCGCACACCCGATCGCGGTGACAGCTCGACGCGTTGCCTTTGATCCAGCGAGACCGCGACCGCGAGACCTGCGGGGTCTGCGACAGTAAACAGCGGCGTGCGCAAGCCCATGGCCGAGCCGCGCTTGTGATCAGGACGTTTCCCTCCCGGCTTGTAGTCGTTGGCACCGCCGTGCAACAACAAGCAAGGCTGCTGTGCACGTAGTTCAAACAAGCTCTCGTCTGCACGCAAGCGCGATAATGCCAGACGCTTCTTCTCGACTTCGACTTCTGCGTTATCCAGCGCATTCGTACGCTCGCGCGCAGCAGCGGCCTGATGTACCGCAAGGCGAGCCAGCTTGGCATCAGCACGTTCGAGCGCACGTTGGTGATCCTCGGTCGCCTGCGGGGTACGGAAATTGGCATCGTAGATGCGACGGTCCTCGGACATCAATTGCGAGAAGCGAGAGCGAGCCAGGTCGCGCCTCGAGCGCGACAACACGATCTCTTCAGTCGCCTCGACTAACTCGTCATCCGAGTACATCGCTTCGAGTTGCTTCAGCTCGTCGACCTGGTCATCGATGTTGTGCTGCGTGTATTGGGCAGACAAGGAGTCAGCGCGGCGCTTCAAATCCAGCTCGACCGAAGTCCAACCTTCGAAGGCAATGCGGGCGCGCTCTGCAGCCAAGCGCGCGTCGAAGTGCGCATCTTGCTCTTCCTCTTTCGTGACCTTGGCGCGCTCCACGCGTCCCTGCAACGCAAGTCGCGCCGAAGTCAGTGCACGCTCTGCATCGGCCACTCGTTCGCGATAGTCACGTGACTCGAAGCGAGCAATAAGATCGCCAGCGTTCAAGTAGGTCCCGTGCTGCACCACCTCTGCTAAGCGGAACGGACCTTGAAAGGTATCGGGCCACAACGCGAGCTCTTGCGCATTGGAAGGGATCAGGCGCCCGCTCAATTCGAAGTTACGCTCGACGTCGCGCTGGGTTGCGCGCACGGTCGCAGGTTGCGGGCTGTCAGGCTCAGGCTCTTGGGTGGCTGAATTCGGGAAGAACAGGAACGGCAGAAGAAGTCCGAGGAGCGTGGGCTGTGCCATTGTCGTGATCGGGGTTGGGGAGGCGATGTGGCGCTGTTTGGACGATAGGCAAATCCGCTTCGTCGCGCGGAGGGGCTTCGAAAAACTCGTTGCGCGCAACGAACAGCTGACATGCGAGTCTCGCACCTGAATCGGGTTAGCATGATGGCATGGCCTGGCAGGAAGATCGTCTGCACCGCTGGCTGGCAAGTCGTGCAAAGCCCCGCTCTCTGGTTGGATCGCCGGCCAGTGACGCAGCGGTTCTTGCGCCGCTGCCGGGTCGGGTGGTTAGTTGCTCGGATCAAACCATCGAAGGCGTGCACTTTGAGCCGGGCGAGAAGGCGGGCCTTGTCGGTCGTAAAGCCGCGGGTCGCGCGTTGTCCGACCTAGCCGCTTGTGCGGCCCTGCCTGCACACCTGAGCTTGAGCATTGCGGCCTCTCAGCGAGTCAGCGAGCCATGGCTGCGGGCTTGCATCCAAGCGGTCGCACGCACAGCCGAAACAGTCGGCGCCGAATTGGTGGGGGGTGACCTGGCCTGCCACGAAGGTCCGCTAACCCTGTCTGTTCACGCAACAGGCTGCCTTCCTGGTCGCAAGCGAGCTCCAGGTCGCGACCGAGCCAAAATGGGTCAAGCCATCCTTCTGACCGGGCCGGTCGGCGGTAGCTTGCTCGGGCGCCACTTGCGTATCGAGCCTCGCATCGAGTTAGGAAGGCTGCTATTCGAGGCAGGAGCGACAGCGATGATGGATGTCTCCGATGGCCTGGCGTGGGACCTGTTTCGCTTGGCGCGCACATCCCGCGTGCGCTTCGAGGTCCAGGAGGTCCCGGTTCACCGCGACGCTCGGCGGCGGTCTCGATTAACGGGCTCCTCTGCGCTGTGGCATGCGCTGCACGATGGGGAGGACCACGAACTGATCGCAACCCTGCCGCAGGCCGCTTGGGCGCGGCTCGAGCTGCGCGGGCTGGGACTGCATCGCATCGGAAGCGTGCGTAAAGGCAGTGGATTGCTGCTTTCGACCGGTTCAGATCCAGGCGCGAGCCTCCGCACTTGGCGTCCTGATCGGGATAGAGGAGGATGGCGTCATGGCCAGCGTTGAAGATGGATCGAAGGGCGCGCGCGAGTACGTCTCGCGTGACACGGAGCAAACCGAAGGGCTCGGCGAGCGTCTTGGCCGCTGGTTGCCCGCGGGCAGCGTATTGGCGCTCGAAGGCGAGCTAGGTGCCGGCAAGACCTGCCTGGTGCGTGGCCTCGCGCGTGGGCTGGGAATCCGGGAATCGATCCAGAGCCCGACCTATCAGTTGATGCAAGCGACCGAGAGCGGACGCCTGCCGCTCTACCACTTCGATGCCTGGATGGATGGGCGTGAAATCGACTTCCTCGAGGACGGTGGCGGCGAATGGTTCGACGCGGGTGGCGTGGCTGCGGTCGAGTGGGCCGAGCGAGTCGAGCGCTGGCTGCCCGAAACACGGATCGAAATCCGCTTGGCGCACGTCGATTCCGAGACTCGCCGCATCGAATTGCGCGTCGTGGGGGATCAATCCGGCGCGATGGGGACTCAGCTGCGAGGGGTGCTCGAGGCCCTGCCTGCAAGCCTGGCAGCCCCAGAACGTGCTCCTGAGGCCCCAGATGCGGGTTCGCAGACGACCCCGGACGCCAAAGCAAAATTTCGGCCGATTCGGGACTGCGGGCAAGGGCTCCCCAAGCGTCCGACGCCGGATGCGTCCAAAAGCGATTGAACCGAGGCTGACCTCGTGCGTTTGGCCACACGTTGAAGGACACCTGGGACTTCGAACGCGATCCGCTCTCTCGACTTCGAAAGGGCGATTCCGCGCCCTTC
>JBLFWN010000217.1:0-6854 GCA_047611405.1 Planctomycetota bacterium
GCAATCGGAACACGAGACGTAGTGTCAGTGCTGTTTCTATTGCAAGGTCAGAGTACTTGCGAGGAGCGCCACGTCTGGTCAGGGGCTTGGCCTTCCATGCTTTGATCGCTGCGGGTGTGATCCAGAGCGTAATGTCACCGCGCTGGACGTGAGCACGGTCGTACTTGGCCCAGTTGGTGACGCGATACTTGGTCTTGTACGTCGGGTGCACTCGTGAGTTCATCACCCTAGGATGTCGATCCCACGTCGCTTCTTAACGAATCCGGCCTGAGCAGCTCTGAGAGCGCACCTGGTGGTTGGAATATGCACCAACGCCGTAGGCCTTCGGCCCCGTCAAGCTCGGCTTAGCCCGCCCCTCGAGCACGTCCATTACATTTGGCGTCAAGTGGCCGGCGCGGATCATCGGTGAATTCCCTCGCAGCACGGTCCACCCCAACACGTAGGTGGTGTTGAGCTTGTGGTTGTCCTCCTCGATGCCAGCGCCGCGGGAGTGCCTGCCGCTGATGAACGACGACGCGCAAGATTAAGGGTCAGTGAAAAGTTCGACACATTGATTGCCGGCTGAACAACCCTGTTAGTCGCCAACTCATACGATCGATCATGAGGAGCTTTCGTGCTCACTCGATCCCCCCCTGGGCCGAGCGCCTGGGAAGGCCGACGGCCACGGGTGGATGACTCTCATCATCACCCCTCACTCTCTTGCCAAGCCCGGCAGATGCAGCGAATCGATTCGCTGCAGTCCGCCCCCCCCTCGCGACCAGCACGCGATCACTCAACTCTCATGAACAAGTTCATTCTCCCCAGTTTGCTCGTGCTGTGTGGCACGTCTGCACTCAACCTGTCGACAGCGGCCCCCTTTGGCGACCTGACCGTCAATGGTGACTTCGAGACAGGGGACACGAGTTCCTGGACGTCCTTCCCCACAGCAAGCTCTTCATTCGCCGTCACGAGTGATGCCAACAGCGGAAGCTGGGCCGGCGAGATCCACAACAGCGCTGGTACATCGGCCCACGTGGTCAAGCAAGCCAACATCGGCATCGGAACAGTCACACCTGGCGCGACGATCGACATCTCCTTCGCCGCAAAAGGCGTTGGCGTACTCGGTGGGGTTGCCTTCGCTGAGCTCTTCTCCGAAATCAGCGGCGGCGGAGTTTCCTCCGCAGTGCTCCTCGGCGGCGCGCCCATTGCCGTGACCGGCTCTTGGCAGACCTTCAACTACACTGCCACTGCAGGTGGTGATGTCAGCGGTGGTATCACCCTGCAATTCGCCGTCGTAACCGGTGCTGACATAGGTAGCGAGATGGAGCTCTTTATTGACGACGTCACCGTGATGTCGACGACGAACGTCATCGAGCTCTCATCCTACACGGAAGACTTCGAGCTCCTCAACATGGCCGATGGCGGCGCGCTCGCGGCCGCTGGCTGGTTGGTCTTCGCCAACGTCTTCGATAGTAACGGCGGCTACCTCTACGGCTACGGTCCCTTCGGCGCCCCCAACGGTGGCCCCGGCTTCAGCGCCATCACGACCGGCGAAGGCGGACCGGCTCAGGGCACCCAGCAGCTCGTCACCTACAGTGACTACAACAATGGCGACCATGGGAATGGTAACACCATCGAATCGAACGTCTTCCGAGAGCAGATCATCGGAGCAACCGATGTAGGCAAGACCTTCACCTTCCAGTTCGACGCCAAGCTGGGTGACCTCGTCCCTAACTCAACGGCCAGCGCATTCATCAAGGTCATCGACAACCAGGTCTTCTCCCTTGACGGGTACTCCTTCGTCGACACGACGAACCTGCCCACCACTTGGGGCACGCACTCGATCTCGCTGACAATCGACGCCAACCACGTCGGCGACTTCTTCCAAACTGGCTTCCAGACGAACGCAACGAACTTCACGGCTTCCGGAATCATCTACGACAACATTGTCTTCGGTGAGGACACGGGCCTTGGCAACAGCTACTGCAGCAGCACGGCCAACTCCACCGGTGGGGCCGCCGTCATTAGCGCGTCAGGTAGCAAGAGCGTCACTGCGAACGACTTGGTTCTCAGCGCGAGCCCGGCACCCGAAGGTGAATTCGGTATCTTCTACTACGGTGCTAACCAGATCTCATCGGCGTTCGGAAACGGCACCCGCTGTGTGGGTGGAGCCAACCTGGCTCGCTACTCGGTTGGAACGATCACAGGCGGGGCGCTCACGCACGCTGCCGACCACACGATGCCCCCCTACGCGGCAGTGGCGATCACGTCCGGCTCGACCTGGAACTTCCAGGCCTGGTTCCGCGACCCGAGCGCCGGTGGCGCAGCCTTCGACCTGTCCGACGGTCTTGAGCTAACCTTCCAGCCGTAGGCAATAGATGAGAGCACGAGCGTCCGCGCTCTTAGCTTCAACGGCCCTCCGAGCTCTCTTGCTCGGGGGGCCGCGTTCATTTGTGGAGCGGCAACCTATGCAGGTGACAAATGTACCGGCCGGCCTCGCTTCCTTTGGCTCAGCCTCGCAAAGAGCGTGGCAAGATCTCGATGCATAGTCCATAAGACCAAGCCATCGCATTCATTCCCGTCTCCGATACCTCATAGAGCCAAACTGCGCGGGCGCCAGCGGTGCACTAGGCACGCGAGCGGCAACGTTCCCGCACAGGCAACGAGCATGCCGAGCGCGAGCCGATCGAAGTCGTTAGTGAGCCCAAGGGAGCCGCTGCCGTAGTAGTCGATGACAGCAGCCTGACTCGTCGCGAGGCCGAAGAATAGCGTCGCGTTCGAGAGCACGAGGTACCAAGCGGCAACCGAGTACAGCGCGCACTGATCATCACCGCGTTCGTAATCCGATGTGTCCAGACAGCGGAGGAAGAACAGGCCGGCAAAGACGAGCTCTCCACCATGGCCCATCAGCAAGATCAAAGTCTCGCGCCCCGCGACCAAGGTCGCGAACGCGCCTAGCGCAATTAATGCGAGCAGAGGCAGATAGTACACACGAACATCGCACACGTGCCAGGCGAGTACAGCGAGTCCGATCCAGACGGCAACCGCGAACGAGTAGCTGAACGAGCCCGAAAGCGCCATTGCGTGACCATCGAGCCGGATGACAGGGAAGCACGGAGCAGCGGTCAGCAAGGACACCGCAGAGTGACCCAGCTCGTGTACGAGTGACGAGAGAAACCAAGCGAAGCAAGAACACTGTCCGAGCGTGAATACTTGCGCCAGAACGAGTCCCAGGCCGAGGGGAAATACTGGCGCGTGCAAACCGATGACACGCGCGTCCGCGCGGGCAGCTTGCTGCACGCGCGGCAAGGCCGGTGTTCGCCTAGTTGGCACCGCAGGCACGTCGCCTCCGATTGCTCGGATGCGCCCCGCCAGCTCTGCGACCTCATCTTCAGTGAAGCCACCCGATCCACCGTTGATGATGCCGCCGCCGAGCAAGGCCTGCGCAATGTGGGTCAGGATCAAACCATCGAAGACGATTCTGAGCTTCTTGCCGACATGGTTTCTTGTCAACTCCTCGAAGGACGCCTTCCTGCGGTGACGCATCTCGAACCCCATAGCTGCTTAGCGGAATGGGAGCTTCTAAGCTATTCCATGGCCTTGATCGTGCCTCTGATCGATCTGACTCCGACGGCAGGCACGACACGCGTTTGGCCAGGAAGTCACAGCAAGAGCTCCAGCGCCTATGACAAGAGTGCGTTCGTTGATCCTTGGCTAGCATCGGGATCTTGCTACTTGATGGACTCGAGGCTATTCCATCAGGGCTTGGCAAACCGTAGCGATTGCATTCGCCCGATCTTGAACCTCGTCCTTCAGAGGCCTTGGTACTCCGACCCCGTGAACTTCAAATTGCAGGAGGGCAATCGGAGGGCAAGGAATTGCCCCAAGCTGTGAAGCAGTTGCTTGGCATACGGAGTCGTCCGTGAGGACGCTCGTATGCCTCGCCAAGCAGCATTGATTAGCCAATAGGAGCGGAGGACACCTTCAAGTGTCAATCTGACGCTAGCCGCGTCGCCCTACGGACAATCACGAACGCGGCAACGTGACGAAGGCTATGCCTGCCATCTTCTGCACCACGCGCACAACCTGCATGCTGTAGCCATACTCGTTGTCGTACCAGACATAGAGCACGCAGCGATTGCCGTTGACGATGGTGGACCTGGAGTCAATGATGCCCGGGTAGCGCGAGCCCACGAGGTCGCTCGAGGACACTTCGGTCGAGTCCGTATAGTCGATCTGCTGCGCCAGGCTCGAGTGCAACGCAGCGTCCCGAAGATAGCTGTTGAGCTCCTCTACCGAGGCTTCCTTCTCGAGCACTAAGTTCAAGATCGCCAGCGAGACGTTCGGCGTTGGTACACGGATCGCATTGCCCGTCAATTTGCCCTCGAGCTCCGGAATGGCCTTGGAGACAGCTTTGGCAGCACCCGTCTCCGTGATGACCATATTGAGCCCTGCAGCTCGCCCTCGGCGCGTCTTAGGGTGGTAGTTGTCGATCAGGTTCTGGTCGTTGGTGTACGAGTGAACCGTTTCGACATGACCGCCAGCGATGCCGAAGCCGTCAAGTACTGCGCGAAGTACGGGGGTGATAGCGTTGGTCGTACAGCTCGCAGCCGAGATGATGCTATCGCTATCCGTGATGACATCGTCGTTGACGCCGAAGACAACGTTCTTGATGTCGCCCTTGCCCGGCGCGGTCAACAGCGCCTTGCTCACGCCTTTGGCCTGCAGGTGCAAACCAAGTCCTTCCTTGTCACGCCACTTGCCGGTGTTGTCGATGACGATTGCATCCTGAATGCCGTACTGCGTGTAGTCGACCTTGTCCGGCGCACTCGAGTAAATGACTCTGATAAAGTGACCGTTGGCGATCAGCGCGTTCTCTTTGTCATCGATCTGGATCGTGCCAGAGAAGCGGCCGTGGATCGAGTCGCGTCGCAGCAAGTTGGCTCGCTTGCGAAGGTCGTCATCGGCTCCTTTGCGTACGACGATGGCGCGTAGACGCAGCGCGTCCCCACTTCCCGTTCGTTCGATCAGGAGCCGCGCGAGCAAGCGGCCGATGCGACCGAAACCATACAGCACGACATCCTGCGGCTTTTCGAGGATTTTTTCAGGAAGGCCTTCTGCGTCCTGTAGTCGTTCGCGCAAAAACTCAGCAGGTTCCTGCTTCCGCCCTGCCCTAATCCACTCCACCGTCAACCTGCCAAGATCGACACGACAGGGGCGCAGATTCAACGACTCGAGTTGCTCGAGTAGAGGGAAAGTGTCGCAAATCGACAGCTCGCTCTCCTCGACCCGTCGCACCCAGCGGTGCTCGCGCAGGATGTCGATGGGCGCTTTCTCAAACAGAGTCCGCCCACACATGATGACGATCACGTTCTTGTCGCGAAACAGGCGCCCAACAATGGGTAGCGCTGATTCCGCGAGCAGAAGGCGTTTGTTCCAGTCCTGAAGATGGCTATCTGTGAGTTCTTGGCTCATGGCTACAGCTGGGGAGGTCGCCGCTTGGAGGAGTACTTTGCGGCGAGATGAGGGGAGTCCAACCGCGCAATGTATCTGCGAAGCTCCGAATAGTCAGTGGTCAGGCGCCACTTGATTCGAACTCGCAGACCATTCTTGGCCAGCGCTCCTAGCAGGCCATTGGGGCCCGGGCTGCCAGTCGACTCAAGGAGCCCTTCGGGAGGCTCGCGCCTGGGCCTGCGCTCCCGAGAGTCGGGTCCGGCGCGAATCACTCGCAACACTCGCGCACCAGCCTGTGCCCACGCCCCCAGGTAAATCGCGCCGAATACTCGCGCCGCCCGCCTTTGAGTGAGGGTCCAGGCACCTCGAATTGCCCATGACCCTAGCCTCCCCCCTGCAGCCCCCTGGCGCGACCCCGGCGTCCAAGCGGTTCGTCTCGATGGATGTGCTGCGCGGCTTTGCGCTGTTCGGCATCTTCGTTGTGAACCTGCCGTACCTGGCAAGGCTGAAAAACCGGGCGTCCCATCCAACGGGCGAGAGCGGGCTCGACCTTGCCGCCTGGTCGCTCGTCACGAGGCTTTGTCAGACCAAGTTCTTTGCGCTATTTTCGACGCTGTTCGGCATGGGATTGGTCCTGCAGATGAAGCGCGCTGAAGCATCCGGTCGGCAATTCGAGAGGATGTATCTGCGACGCCTCGGATTGCTCAGCGTGATGGGCCTGCTGCACGGAGTGTTCCTGTTCTTCAGCGACACCCTGTTCGTCTACTCGATTGCTGGCCTGATTTTGTTCTTCGCCAGGAAGAGCTCTCCGCGCACCGACCTGACCCTCCCGCGCATCCGTCGGCACATTCACACGAAAGCCGTAGTTGGTCCCCATGCTGCCACTCATCGCATTGGACAAGAAGACGCGCGAAGGGTTGCGAGCGGGCCAATCCAAGTGGCGCGCGATCGTCGGCGCCAACACGCACAGCCTTTCGGCCGCATGCTCGGCCGTGTCATAAGCTCTGCCTAACTGAAACACTTCGACCTGCAGCTCTCCCGCTCGTGCCATAGCCACAGCCGATAGTTCGCCGAAGGCAATGTACGAATTGCCCCACGGGACATCGGGGGACGCGCGTTGCGAACCTTTGGCACGCCCTGCCCATCCCGTGACGATGCATCCGTCGGGCTGCGCCGCGACGAGTTCAATTGTGACCTCACAATCGAATTCATCTCCAGCCAACGTTGGACGCAGCAGCGCATTCAATGAGGAGCCGAATGAGTACCCACCGCCTCGGTTGGGCAGCAAGCCATGACGCCGGCTGAGTTCCGTCCCACGCATGAGCACCTTCAAGCGATAGCTGAAGCGAACGGGCCCCCTCCAATCGCCCGGCGACTCGAGGCTCAAGGTTGGCGAATCAGGCTCACCCTCGACAACAGCA
>JBLFWN010000218.1:0-6814 GCA_047611405.1 Planctomycetota bacterium
GGAACTCTGCGTACAGGGCATCTGCGGGCGAAGGGACTGAGGTCATGTTTGGGTGGAAGGCAGGGACCGGCGGGCAGAGCTTCCGCTAGTAAACGGATCAGGGAGGATGACTACGCCACTTTTCCATAGGAATCATCCGAGGTCACTGCCCGACAGGCGCTGTGCCTGAGATTCACGCCCTGTCCCGCCTCGACTCAGGTCCAGTTTGAGATCAGGCAAGTAGCACACGTCCATCCACTGGCCCTTCAGCCAACTCGCGTTGGTATCAACGGGTCCGGTGGATGAACGCGGCTATGCGCGGCCTATTCGGCGTTGGTGCAGAAAGCAATCTGGTCCAACAAGTCTCCCTTCATGGCCGAATTCAGAGAGCAATGGGCACCGACCTGGGCCTTCCCAAGCGGAGCATGCGGTTCAGCGCCTTGCAGGCGATAGCAACCTCCGCCTTCTGTGCAGCTAGACCTCTGGCATGGAGCTTGTCGCCGAGCATCGCCTTGTAGCGTGAGAAAGTGTTCTCGACGGTGCCCTGTCGATGATAGCCCGACACCTTCTTCCATCGCCGCCTCCCGAGTTTGCTCACTAGCCTGATCGTCTTATCCCGTACAGCCGACCGTGGTCTTCGACGCGAAACGGTCGCTGATCGTTTTGGCGGAACGACAACCCTTGCCCGGCGCGCGTCGCATGCGTTGTAGATCGCCACAGTGTCGTACAAAGCATCGCCGGTGACACTCGACAGCTTGCCCCTGACCTTCTTGATGATCTCCAGCCCGGTTTTCGCATCGTCACCCGAGCTGTCCGTCAGCACCTGCGCGTGGATCTGACCGCGACGATCAACTCCGATGTGCAGCTTGCGCCAACCACGCTTTCCGCGATTGCCGTGCTTAGTAGCGGCCCACGCACCCTCCCCCACTATCGACAGCCCGCTGCTGTCCACAATCAGGTGAACGCATCTCTTAGAGTTTACCGGCTCTAGCTTCACCCTCAACTCCTTGCTTCGGCGGGAGATGGTCGTGTGGTCCGGCGCTTCGAGACTCAGGTCCATCATGTCGAGCAGCGAGCGCAAGAAGCCCTCGGCTTGGCGTAGCGGCAACCGGAACACGAGACGGAGTGTCAGGGCAGTCTCGATCGCCAGATCCGAGTACATCCGTGGCGCGCCCCGTCGGACTGACGACTTCGGCGTCCAAGCATTGATGGCCTCGGGCGTGATCCACAGCGTGATGTCACCGCGCTGGACAAGACTCTGGTCGTATTCGGCCCAGTTGGTTACGCGATACTTGGTCTTGTACGTCGGATGCACTCGTGAGTTCATTCACCCAGGATGGCAAAGAATGCCCCGTGCTTGATCAAGGCGCTCTTGGGCGGTCCTGAGGGCTTACTGTGAGGGAGAATACTGCACCAACGCCCTTGCGACCTGCTCATTCGCAACTGACTCGGCAACGCGAGACACAAAATCTCCATTTAGCTGTTGCAACAACTATCGTCACACCGATAATACTACCCATGAGCCGCACGCGACCTGAACTCTCCCGCGACGCCTACTTGGCAATCGCTCGCGTCCAGGATCGCTTGTCTGCGGACTTCCAGCAACTTTTCAAGGCCCAGGGCCTCACGACGACCCAACTCAACGTCCTTCGCATCCTGATCGGAGCCAAGGAAGCAATCCCTTGTCAGCTCGTGGGCGAGCGCCTGATCCAGCGTGTCCCCGACGTGACCCGCCTCCTCGATCGTATGGAGAAGGAGGGCCTCGTCGAGCGCATGCGCAGCGCAGATGACAGGCGCGTCGTGCTCGTCTCTGTGACCCGAGAGGGCCGGAAGCGATGCAATCGCCTGAACCAGCCGACACTCGCGCTTCACGATCAGCAGATGCAGAAACTGTCAAAGAACGATCTAGGCCAGCTCGAGTATCTGCTGGCCCAGCTCCTCCACTGACAAACCTCGCCCCCCATCGGGCACTCGCCCCTCACCAATACCTGTTTACACAACTACCGTCACCACAGACATATGAAACTAAAGCAACTCCCCGCCTCCCCCGACGCCGGCCTGCTGCTCACCCGATTGATGCTCGCTGTCGTCTTCACCTTCCATGGCAGCCAGAAGCTGTTCGGCTTATTCGGTGGCTACGGCATCGAGGGCACCGCCGGATTCTTTGAGCAACTCGGCATGCCATTCCCCACCGCCAGCGTCGTGCTCGCAGGCGGCACGGAGCTATTCGGCGGCCTCGCGCTCGCGCTCGGCATTTTTGCCCGACCTGCCGCGCTCGGTCTCGCGGGGACCATGTTCGTCGCTGCCTTCAGTGCGCACACCGGCTTCAACAGCCAGACCGGCGGCATGGAGTATCCGCTGACGCTCGCCGTCCTGTCCCTAGCCCTGGCCGTTTCCGGCTCCGGGCGCCTCGCCCTGCGCCCCATCCCTGCGGTGGATGTCGCACCTCGCCCCGTCACTGTCTGAGAATTAAGGAAGACGATCCGATGAACACCACCACCGATATTCTGGCCCTCGCAAGAGAGCTTCACGCCCGTATCGCGCGCGGCGAGTTGCTCGAGGCCTTCGACGAGCTTTACGCCGACGACGTGTCCATGCAAGAGAACCTGAACGAGCCCGTCCTAGGACACGCGGCCAACCGCGAGCGTGAGCTCGCTTTCATCGCCAGCATCGCCGAAGTGCACGGGTACGACGTGCACGCGATCGCATCCGAGGGCGACATCACCTTCGTCGAATCGACGCTGCGTTTCCGCTCCACGGCCGGAGACGAAGTGTCGATGACCCAGGTCTCCCGCAGCCGCTGGCGCGACGGGAAGATTGTCGAGGAGCGCTTCTATCACGGCTAGGCTCGCTTCGTCAGGGACACCATCGGCTCCTTTTCCCTGCTCGCAGGCCGCTATCGGGGCCGCCGGCATTTTTGTCGAGAGGCGCTCCCTTGGTCCTCTTTCTTCCGGCCTTTGAAGGACCAGAGGGAAGAGGCACAACACACTCGCAAAGGCCAGCCCGCCGCGGCTCACCGGTTTACTGCGCGACGTAGCCTGCTTGAGTTGGGCGCAGATCCAACGCAGGAGTAAGGAAAGCCCCTCGCGTGCTCACCGAGGTTATCGAACTCATCGAACTTGGATCGAGAACGAGAGGGCCTACGTGAAGGTTGCAGGAGAGCTCGCGGCGGAATGTGTCGTGAGGGTGACCGGCGGAAAGTGTTCGGTCTCGGTGTGCGCCAGGAGACTGGCGAGGTGAAAGGAATGAAAGAGTCCCACAGTGAAGAACTAGCCTGTCAATACCGAAAACGCCACGCATCCTTAGCAGGCGTGTCCCTCCTGAAAACGTCGAACGCCCTCAGCAGGCGTCCTCGACGGACCAACTCTAGCGGATAGGAGAGCTTCGTGGGCACCGAATTGATACACCTCGCCCCCATCGCCTTCGACTTACATTCTTGGATTGTGCTCTACGCTGCTCGCGAGTACCGATAGTGAAACCCACCGAGTACTGGCGTCGCAATCACCTCCCCTCTTCGCTGGACCGTTCGAGCGATGGGTGAATTCCCAACTAGTGATTGGTGCGCGCGGCTCCCGTTGTAGTAAGCGGCGAACTCACGAAGAGTCTTGAGCAAATGCTGATCACTCAATGGGATGATGTGATCGGTGCACTCCCGTCGAAGCGTGCCGATGACTCGTTCCACAAATGCGTTCTGCCAGGGCGAGCGCGGCGCAGAGATCAACTCTTCGATTCCCAGTCCCTTCACCTTCTGACGGAACGCCCAGCCGAAGATCTTGTCACGGTCGCGCTGGAGGTAACGTGGCGCCCAACCATCGCCGGGGAATGCTTCGACTAGCTGTCGAGCCGTACACTCCGCCGTCGGGTGATTCGTGACGTTCACATGCAGGATGCGCCGTCTGTCGAGGGACATCACCATGAAGCAGTACAACACCTGAAAAGTGACCGCGGGGACGACGAAGAAATTACACGCAGCGGTTTCCGGCATGTGGTTGTGCAGGAAGGTCTTCCAAGGCTGGTTCGGTTGGCTCGGTCGATGCTTGACCATGAACTTCGCAACTGTCGACTCTGCGATTTCGTGACCCAGCAAGGCGAGTTCGGCTACAAGTCGTGGTGCTCCCCATGTCACGGTCTCAGTCGACATGCGCCGAATCAGATGGATGATCTCCATCGCGATGCGAGGACGACCAGGCTTCGAGCGTGACTTCCTACGCCAGTAATGCTTGAAGCCCTTTCGATGCCACCTCACGACCGTGGCCGGTTGAACGAATACGAGTGCGTCGCGCCACTCCTTCAACATCCGCATGACAGTCAACCAGAAGATGCGATCGCCGTCTTTGATGTTCGGTTGATTGACGCTTCGCTTGTACACGGCGAGCTGATGACGGAGCGCGATATTCTCAAGGACGAGCTGCGTGCGGTCCTTGGCGGCTAGGCTGAGGAGGTTGACGATCAAGGCGATGTGGGGGATGCTCGGATGATCATCACCAACGACTGATCGCGCAACCGGCCACGATGCTGGTTGTCCTGAGGCCCCCTCGAACGGGCCTCAAGGGCTGGTTCATGGTTTTTGGGAGGGACAGGCCCCAGAGGGCCATAGGGGCATAGGGGCAGGTTTAGGCTTATCGGGAGGGACACCTTCCTTAGCCGTGCGGGCAGAATACAAGTTCTTTTTTTGCGCCATTATTGCTCCAGTTATATATCGTTTTTGCTGGAAATTTCGCGGCCCCCCCCCCCCCCCCGGGGGGGCGCTCCAACTGCTTTGGGGCAATGCCAGCGACACTCCCTCTGACTCATCTCTCTCCAATCCATCGATCTGCAACCATGAATTGTCACCAAGAGTTCTCAGCCATTCGTTCCTCGAGGGGCGCTGACTCCCCCCATTCTCTTCTCTCGACTCTCACAGCCGCCATCTTGCTGACATCGATCGCGAGCGCGACTCCATTCGATCAGCCCGATGGCGTCTGCACTCCCGCCGAAGAAGCCGTTGCGAGGTGCTTCGAGACTTCGACCGGCTTCACGGTTGAGATCATCCCCGGCGTCTCGGACGAGTTTCCGGTCATCAACGCCGACGGTAACAGCGTGTTTGCATACCGCATCACCGGTCCCGGTGCGAACGGCGGAAGCTGTGCGGGCGTCTCGGACGTGAGTCACAGCGACATTGCGATCCCCGTTTGCTTGGAGAACCCGATCGTCATTCTGGACTCCGAGCCAGGGGGGCGATTGCTGAGCGGCGGGCAGGGCGATCCGTCTTGCGGGTTCGGTGCCGGCGATCTGGATCGCGACGTGTTCAAGTGGGACGTTGGCGCGCCTTGTAGTGGATACGCTGAGTTTTCATTCGTCGTCGCTGGCGTTCGCCAGGCCGCACCGACAGGCTTCCTGCTCAAGGAAGGCAACGAGTGCCGTACCGGCGAGATCCTCGGTCCCGATTGCGGCAGCACGATCGACCGTTTCTGCGAAGGCACGAACAACTGTCCCTGCGGAAACGAGATCACCGACTCTGCAGGCTGTGCGAATTCCACCGGCGAGGGGGGCATCGTCGGAGCAGCTGGCTCGTCCAGCGTCTTCGCGGATGACTTGACGCTGACTGCGACGGGGCTGCCGGCCAACCAGTTCGCGCTGTTCATCGCTGCCGAAGGAACTCATCAACTGCCTTTTGGTGATGGCTTCCTTTGCGTCGGCGGTCCGGGCATCAAGATCATTCGCTACAACCCCGTGCAAAACACCGGCCTCGAAGGACAAGTGACGATCGGTCCTGGGCTCGTGGCTCTCTCCTACTCAGGAACGTTGGGGTTCCCCTCGGTTGCTGGCATCGACGCCGGAGAAACCTGGTTTTGGCAGGCCTGGTACCGTGATGCAACCGGCCCGTGCGGAGCCGCCTACAACCTGACGAGCGCGCTCGCCGTGTCGTACGTGCCCTGATCGGAAGGCCCGACTGAGCTTGCTCTTTGCAACAGCGAAGGCCGACCGTTGCGTGCTGCGCGACGGTCGGATGATCTGGGAAGGACCGAGACTGAGGACCGTCAGGGCCGCAGAGTCAATTCGAGCGTGAATAGAATTCGAAGAGGCTCTTAGTCAGGGGCGGCGTGCAACCGGAAATGGGGGCTGAATCTCTTCGAAGATGTCCACAACATGGATACCGGAGTCGGTCGCCCAAGCGCGAACGTCTTGTTCAGACCTTTGCACCGCGCGCATCGGCAGCATCGTAGATAGCAACACTGTCGTATGCGGCGTCGCCCGTGACACTCGACAGCTTGCCTCTGGTCTTCTTGATGATCTTGAGCCCAGTGCTCGCATCATCACCAGAGCTATCGGTCAGCACCTGCGCGTGGATCTGACCGCGACGGTCAACTCCGATGTGCAACTTGTGCCAACCACGCTTTCCACGATTGTCATGCTTTGCAGCAGCACATTCACCCTCCCCCACTATCGACAGCCCGGTACTGTCGATGATCAGGTGAATGCCCTTCTTCGAGTTGACCGGCTCTAGCTTCACCTTCAACTCCTTGCTTCGGCGAGAGATGGTCGTGTGGTCCGGTGCTTCTAGCACTCAGGTCCATCATGTCCAGCAGGGAGCGCAAGAAGCCCTCGGCTTGGCGTAGCGGCAACCGGAACACGAGACGCAGCGTCAGGGCAGTCTCGATCGCCAGATCCGAGTACATCCGTGGCGCGCCCCGTCGGACTGACGACTTCGGCGTCCAAGCATTGATAGCCTCGGGCGTGATCCACAGCGTGATGTCACCGCGCTGGACAAGACTCTGGTCGTATTCGGCCCAGTTGGTTACGCGATACTTGGTCTTGTACGTCGGATGCACTCGTGAGTTCATTCACCCAGGAT
>JBLFWN010000219.1:0-6792 GCA_047611405.1 Planctomycetota bacterium
GGGCTGCTCGATGGGGAAAGAGGCTTCCGGGGGCACCGTAGGAATGTGGCCGGTCTGCGCCTTGAGGAGTGACACGTACGAGTCCTTACACCAAAGACCCGCTGTAAATGACACTTATAGTGATGATAGACCCCATTTGAATCCAAAATCACTCTCCCGCATCCGTCTGCTGAAGAATTGCATGCAGCGGCTCCTGTGCCGGGGGAGGCGCCGTTTGGATGGGCAGCGAGCGCGCGGTCAGTTGCGGGGACGGGCTCCGCGGGCGCTTGCCAGCACGGGTTTTATTCGAGACCCAACTCGGCTGCCTTCTTGGGCGTTCGGCTCAGGAACTCTGCGGCGACTCCGTCTGCCAGGGGCAGCCCAGCGGCGGTCAGGATCCAGCGTCCGTTACACTCCTCGACTAAACCGACTTTCGATAGCTCTTGAGCGACCATAACTGCTGGGTCGCGATCCGGGTCGGATCCCCAATCGGCGTGTCGGCGCGCTGCCGCTGGCTCGACGCCGGCACGTAGACGCAGAGTCAGCCACCAAGTCTCGGCGAGACGCGCCGGGCCCGCGAGTTCCTCGTGCCACTCGATTTCAGTCTGGCTCTTCGTGGACTTCACATAACCCGGGATGCTGCGCTTGTTGCCTCCGCGCCGGCGGCCGATCTTGCTGACGGCCGAAGGCCCTATGCCGACATAAGCTCGGTTGTGCCAGTAGTTGAGGTTGTGTGTGCACTCTTGCCCGGGCGTTGCGTAGTTCGAGATTTCGTAGGCGTGCAGCCCGGCTTCCTTCGTGATGCGGTGCACGGTTTCGAACATCTCAAGCTCCAACTCGTCCGGAGTCTTGCTCATGCGTCCTTCGTCGAGCCACTTACCGAAAGCCGTGTTCGGTTCGTAGGTCAAGTTATAGGCCGCCAAGTGATCCGGTTTCAGCGCTAGCACGCGCCGCAATTCCGATGCCCAAGCCTCAGCGGTCTGGTCGGGAGCGGCATAGATCATGTCGATGTTGATCGCTTCTGCGCCACCTGCGCGCGCCGCTTCGAACGCGCGAAAAGAATCGTCGACTTTATGCACACGACCGAATAGCTCGAGTGTCTTCGCGTCCAAGCTTTGAAAGCCGATCGATAACCTGCGCACACCGAGCGATGTCAGGCAGCTCGCTTTCTCCAGATCGAGACTCTCTGGATTGCACTCGGCGGTCACCTCGACGGCGCTCTCGCGAAAGCCGGTCAGATCATCGAGGCCGTTGAGGAATCGTTCGAGTGTCTTCGTATCTAGCCACGAGGGCGTTCCCCCGCCAAAGAAGACGGTGCGAGGATTTGCCGGTGCACGGCGTTCGGCCTCGCTCAGGATCGCATCGATCATCGCGTCGACGTCGTGGCCCTCGCCTGCGACCGAGAAGAAGTCGCAGTAGGGACACTTAGCCGCGCAAAAGGGCAGGTGCACGTAGAGCGCCGTTCCCTCTAAGGGAGGTCCCAACGGGCATGTGGCGAGGGCCGTGCCGCTCGCGTCGTTATCTTGGGGCGTGTTCACTTCGCGCCATCGTACCGCGGCTGCTCTGTCATGAGCAGCGGTATCGGTGATACGAAATCGATCAGTCGTCGCCCATTACACCGTATAGCTTACGGAGGGTTTCATGCTCGATTTGGCGCACGCGCTCACGCGTCAGGCCGACGACGCGCCCGATCTCTTTCAGCGTCATTGGATTGCTGCCTGCTTCCAGGCCGTAACGCAGCTTGAGGATCGTCGCTTCGCGCTCATCCATCACATCCAGCAGTGCTCCGAGGCGGTCGAGCAGGTCCGTGCGGACCATGACTTCGTCAGGGCTCTGGGTGCGTGGATCTTCGACGGTCTCTTGGTTTGCGGACAGCACATCGAGTGAGACTTGACCACCACCGGCGCAGGACTCGATCGTGCGCTTCAGCAGCGGCCAGCTCTCGCGCGGAATGTCGAGCTCTTGCGCGACCTCGTCCACGGTTGGTTTGCGACCCAGGAGGTAGGCCAGTTCCATGCTGACACTCTTCCACTTCGAGATCATCTCCGACATATAGCCGGGGACGCGGACGCTCTTGACCGTGTTCGTCAACGCGCGCCTGATGGATTGCTTGATCCACCATGTTCCGTATGTCGAGAAGCGACAGCCCGCATCGGGATCGAACTTCTCGGCGGCCTTCATGAGGCCGATGTTGCCTTCGGCGATCAGGTCCTGCAGCGGCAGACCGCGTTCGGAATAGATCTTGGCGATGCTGACGACCAGGCGCAGGTTGGCTCGGATTAAGTGCTCGCGAGCGGCGGGATCACCCTCTCGGATTCTACGACCCAGCTCCTTCTCCTCATCGGCGTTGAGAAGTTCGACTTCGTTGATTTCGTGGAGATAGGTCTCCAGGCAGCGTTCGGCAGAGATAGCGGCCCTCCGTTGTCGTGTGGGGTTGGGGCGAGAAAGACCTTGTTGGCCAAAGATGCTCTTGCTTCGACCACGGCCGGACGGAGTCTTGAGCCCATCACGTGACGAAACTCGTACCGGCTCTTGAAGCTGTCTTTTGCAGCGCGCGGCTTCGCGCCCCCGGCGGGCTACTCCTACCGGCGGAGCCCAGCCCGACGCCACTTCGCGTGCCTCATCTCCCGGCGGCCGAGGCTCCCCGTTTGCTAGGCTGTGTGTCTGGCCCGACTTCCCCCATGGGCCGTGCCAGCTGCGCATGTCTGGATCTTCACTCGAAAAACTGCTCCCCGAACAGGACTTTGCTGTCCTGTTGACCTCCCAATCGGCCATTTTCCGTCGCCTGAGCGCCTGTTTGATGGAGGCCGAAGCGAGTTCGTGGACGAAGCGGCACTTCTATCAGCTGGCCTACGAGGCGGAGGAGCTTGAGAGCTTCCTGGACGACTACGGCGCGCGCTGCAACCGCAACTATCACGGCTTCACCGAGCAGATTGCCTCCCTGCGCGGCTTCGCTTTGGCTGGCTTCGCTTTGCAGCACCTCGCAGGTCGTGCCGATGGCTATCGCGTGGCAGAGAAGATGCGCTCGGACCAGCATGACGAGCTGGCGAAAGAGACGGCCGAAGCTCGGCTGTTTATCTGCAGCTGCCTGACCAAGCTGCTCGCTGCGGCGGAGAAGGAGCTTGCTGGGCTTGGCCTCGACCCGGTGTCGGGTACCTATCCGGTCGAGTCACTCGAGAGCGTGGAGCCGCGCTTCCGCTTGCCCCATAACGTCGGGCAAGAGGACCTCGTTGATGAAGAGCACCACATTGCCGAGGTTGCGTCGAAGTTCCTGCAGGCCAACTCCATGCTGGAGGACCTCGGAGTTCACAGGCTCGAGACCGAGACTGAGCGTCGTGAGTTCATGGCGAAGCACTGCAGCGAGGAGCAGGCACGCGTTTACGAAGCGACCGTGCACAACCTGCAGTCTGCCTACGACACTTACATCAAGAACACGGTGCTCGAGGCTCGTGACCATCGTCTGGTCTTGCTACGCGGTCATGTGTCGATGACGCTGCATCTGCTGGAGGTCGCAACCCTGTTGACGCACTTTATTGAGCGCCACGAGGGTGAGACGCGTCAGCACGAGGGCGCGCTTGGCATTGCTAAGTTGGTAGACGCTGATGATGTACGCGATGTGACGTTGAACATCTTGCTGGCATGGGCTGTGCGTGTGATGGCCAACGGGCGTGAGATCGCGGAGGACTTGCTTCCGAACTACATCAACTTGCAGGAGCTCGAGGTCGAGTTGAGCGATGATTTGATGCTCCATGCACGCCCGGCTTCGTTGATCGTCAGTATCGTCAATCACTACGGGACGCCGGTCGAGATGGAAGTACAGGATTCATCAGCCACCTGCAATGCCGCTTCAATCTTGGAACTGATGGTGATCGTTGGATCGAATCCAGACTCGCGTAAGTTCCGCTTCCGTGGCGATGCCAAACCCTTGCGCGACATTCAGCTGTTGTTCGAGAACGACCTTGGTGAGCGCGGTCTCGATGATTTGCCGCCGAACCTAGGCTACTTGCGCATCTGATTCGATTCGTAGTGCTGTGGCGTCAGCTGCTAACAGGTGGCGCGACCTGATGTGCACAAGCTTGCGTTGGCTTGCTTCGCATTGCTCACGGCGAGCCATCGCTCCGGCTTGCTTCGGTGCGGATCAGACGCCCAGGTACAAACGGTCTGCCAACATCGGCGGCAAACCCGCTGAGCGAATGCGGTTCGCTTCAGTCTCGATGTCATAGGGGATACGGTGAATTGTGACGATGCCCTCATCAGTATCGTAGATGGCATAAGCCGCATCGCAATTCTCGTCGCGCGGTTGACCCACGCTGCCTACATTGACGAGGGCGCGCACGACTTCTTTGATATGGATTTCGCTCTCGGTCGTATACGCGGTTCGATAGGGGTCGTCGACGTAGCGCATGATCGTCACAGGTACATGCGTGTGACCGACGAAGCACACCTTGCGCTGCATCTCATCCAGTGATGGGTCCGCATCCTGCGGGCATTGGATGTAGTCGTAGCGTTCGGGTTGACTCAAGGTGCCGTGAGCCACCGAGCAGTGATCCAGATCGATCGTCATCGGCAATGATTTCAGCCAAGCGATGTCGTCATTTTCCAACACTTCGCGGGTCCATTCCGCGGCGCTGCGCGCGTAGGGGTTGAAGTAGGTCATATCCAAGTCCCCCACGCAGGCGGCGTCATGGTTGCCCTTGACTACAACAGCGTCCAGATCCCTAAGGATGCGTATGCAACGCCTCGGCGCAGCTCCGTAGCCGACGACATCGCCGACGCTCAGGATGCGTTGCACGTTCAGCTTCTCGATAGCCCCGAGAACGGTTTCTAGGGCACTCAAGTTGGCGTGGATGTCACCTAGGATCGCGTAGCGCATGGAAGAAGTCGGTCGGTCGGCAGCAGAGCAGCGCCAGGGCGGGCCATCCTATGATCGGCGCCCACGACTGCTTCCAGCTAGATCCTTTGAAAACAGTCTCATCGACGAGTGCGGTCAGGTGTGCATGCGCATCCAGCAAATACGTTGACCAAATACTAATGCTTGGTCGGCTCGACAGCACAGCGGGCAGAATCCAAGCCATGAGGGGCAGGGCTGCGATGCGCGTGGCGCTTGGCATAGGCAGCACTGAGAGCCAGGAGGCCAACGCCACCGTGTGGAGGATGCTCGTTGCCAGGGCCCAACCGTCTACCATCAGCATGCGCGCGTGGCCCAGTAATAGCGCGGGCATCAGAGTGCACAGCACGATCAGGGCGCAGCTCGAGCCCAAGATCGACAAGCTCAGTGCGACTCGTTGGCGAGTCGGCCTCGATTCTAGGATCCACCCTATGCCTTCGATTGTGGCTAGGCCCTGCATGCTCCCGATCAGTCCGCCTATAAATGCAACTTCGTATAGCGCGCGTGCATCCGACTGTGTTTCGCTGACGATTCCAAGTGGTGTCAGCGTCGTGATGATTGGCCAACAAGCGAACGCGAATACGCCCCACAGCCAAAACCATGGCCGTTGGACGAGCTGGACCCAAGTCCATTTCGCAGTCGCAAGTATGTACATTGCAGTAGTTTAGAGCAATTTATGCTTCATGGCTAGCGCTCTTTCGAGTCTACTTTCAGCTGGCTTCTGGGATGCAACCCAGGCGAAAGCTATGTTCCAGAGCGACCGGCGCACGGCTATTTCGGTCATGTTCCACGTGGAACACTGGCCACTCACGACCACCGTAATTGTTGGAATTGGGGCTCGACTCCACTCCTTGGACTACCCTATATGGTGGCCTAAGGTGTGATCCTCAGACCCAGCCAAGGCATTCAAACAGAGAGCGAAACTGATGGAGCGACGACTCGGACGAGGACTAGGATCACTGCTCGGAGGAGGCGCAATACCGGAAGCGGTGCAACCGGAGCCGGCCCCGATTATCGTCGATGCGGCGGAGGCAGGGCAGCGGAAAATAGCGCTCGCTCAGATCCATCCCAATCCCCACCAGCCTCGCGTTCGCTTCGACGAGGAGCATCTGAGTGAATTGGTGGCGAGCATCAAGAACCATGGAATCCTACAGCCCATCTGTGTGCGCTCTGCCGGTGAGGAACGATTCGAGATCATCTCTGGCGAGCGCAGATGGCGAAGCGCAGCCCTGGCCGGGCTAGATAGCATTCCCGTTGTTGTGCGGGACGAAGTTTCTGACGAGGACATGCTTGAGCTCGCCATCGTAGAGAACGTCCAGCGGCAGGATCTTGATGCGATGGAGAAGGCACGCGGGTATCAAGACCTTATGGATCGCTTGTGCAAGACACAGCAAGAGGTTGCTGATCGCGTCGGTTTGAAGCGTTCGACGGTCGCGAATCACCTACGCTTGCTTGACTTGCCACCGCCCATTCAAGATGGCGTATCCAAAGGCATGATTAGTATGGGTCATGCACGCGCTTTCCTCGGCCTAGGCGACGACACTAGGTTGATGTTGAAGCTGTTCGAGAAAACGGTTCGTGATTATCTTTCCGTCCGGCAAGTTGAGCTAGAGGTCAAACTACTAACCAATCGCTCGGAGGAGCAGGAAGGGCAGGCCAAGCCCGAGGACAAAATTGTTCCCTGGGTTACTGATATCGAGAGCAAGATGCAGACTCGCTTTGGCACACGCTGCCAAATAAAGAATGCGGCCCGTGGATACAAGGGCCAGATTGTTCTTCACTACCACGACCGTGCTGAGCTCGACAGACTCATCAGCACCCTAGCTCCCAGCGAAGAGCTCTAGCGAACCGTGACCGAAGCAGTGTTCCACGTGGAACACAAGCGTCATATATCAGAACGGCCGGGTGGGCTCAGCACACCCGGC
>JBLFWN010000220.1:0-6694 GCA_047611405.1 Planctomycetota bacterium
GGGTGCGCGTGCTTGATCTCTCTCGGCCATGCTCCTTTCCTTGAGTCTCGGGAAGGGGCTTCGAACTACCCTCCGATTCGAAGCCGGAAGCACTGTACTGCGAGACAACTCTGACCGCACGAGCAGGCGCCATTCTCACTGGAGCAGGATACTAGAGTGGGAATGGCGCCTGATGTAAATGGAATTAGCATTGGCACGGAGGCCAAAGCTCTCTGTCCGCTTCTACTGTCTGAAGAAGTCACACACGACGAGTGTGTTCGCAGCTTCGATCGATTGGCGGCCCGGTCTGTGTGCGTTCACATCGATGTTTGGGAAGCCAGCGGCACCGATTTCGATCACGTCAATCACACCACTCGAGCCCTGCGTGTTCGGCACCGCGACGAACATGAAGCGTGGCGTGTTCGTCGGCAGCGTCGCACCGAAGTTGTAACGCACCAGGTTCTTGCCATTGACGGGACTTGGCGAGCCGGCACTGAAGTCCGTGTGCACATTCTGCAGGCCGGTCAAGTTGCGTAAGTTGTCGAAGGCGAGGTCGACCGGGATCCCGCTGAGCGTTTCGGGCCCGAGGGATACGTTGACCGCGAGCACGATGTCGCGCAGGCCGGGTGTCAAGAAGCCATTGATGTTCAGAGGAATCTGAGCTTGCAACGCGCTCTCGATTTCGAGGTTGGAGACAGCCGGTATCCCAGTCAATCCAGAGGATTGGTCGCTGACATTGATCGGGCCTTCGTGGGCGATCCAAACGGCCGAGCGAAGATCTGTGTGATCGGGTTGAATCGCTTTGGGGTGATGGAAGACCATCGGCGCGACACCAATCACATCGTCGAAGCCCCAGCCATTGATGCCGTTGGGGCCAGACTCGTAGAAGGCGACGACGCCCGAGCGGTTCATGATGTACGCGAAGTACACTCCGCGTGAGAAACCGTGCGAGGCGTTGACTTGCCTCGGCGTGATGGCGACATCGAAGGGTTGATTCATCTGCGCCTGAATCACGCGTCGTACTTCAAAGTTATTGACCGAGATGATCGACATCGAGCCTGCCAGCTCGTTGCAGACCAAGATGTCTTCGTTGCCCGGATCCCACGCGATTCCGCGCGGAGACTCACCAACCTCGGTCTCCTTGATGACTTGGTGGAAGGTTGAGCTATTGGGGTTGATGTCGATGAAGCTGACTGTGTTGGCTTGTTGGTTGGAAACGGCCAAGAAGTCGAGGTTTGTTCCCATCGCCATATCGGTCGGATCCGGAATTGGGATGCGATCGATGACACTCATGCGGTTCGAATTCAGCACGAGCACTTCGGCGCGCTGGCGATCAGCGACGTACAGGAACTGCCCGACTTGTTGACGGATCTGGAACTCTGCACAGGACTGAATCGTCTGCTGAGGCAGCGAAGGGCCGAGGAAGTAGTTGTTTTGCTCCAGAGTCAACAGACCCCCCGGCGGCAAGCCGGCTTCGGGGTTACCAAAGGCGTCACCGGGCGCGAGCAGGTTGCTCAAGCCTACGATCGTCGTAGTATCGACCGAAGTCGGCTCTTCTCCACCAAGGAAGGGAGAGACGCACAGCGGCGGGAACACCAGCGGCGGGGGATTGGGGTGCGGTGCCCAAGCCACGATGTTTTCCGAGCCGGGGTTGATGGCTGCGACTTGAAGAGTCTGCGAAGGATTGACGGTCGCACCGCCGTTGTAGGCTGGGCGAATGATCTTCAATCCATCGAGCGTACACAGGGACCCACCGCCAGACTGGCAACCAAAGGGGAAGGGCGAGTTGTTGAAGGCTGAATCCAAGGAGTGACCGATCATCATGTCGGCGACATCGGTCACGGCGGGAGCCCCTTGCACCAGGTCCATCAACGAACTGTCCCTAGTCAAGGTCAACGCTCCAGCGGAGCCTCCATCAATCGTGCAAGTTCCCGGCGTCAAGGGTGGTCGCATCTGGGCGCCTTGAAACTTCAAGTTCGGGTTGTTCGGGTAGTTTGAATCACCCTCGTTGACCTCTCCGGGTTCCTGACTGTACGACGGGTTGCCGGTGCCCGCTCCGGAACCATTCAAGTCCACGACGGATAGGCCGGGCACGGCACCTGTGCGCCCGAGATAGATCGCGTCGGGCGTGACGGGCGCGTTCACGATTCCAGGCCCGGCTCCGGTCAAGAAAGAACTGATGCCGCCCAGAATGTTCTGGTTCGCGTTGCCGGGCGTCTCGGGATTGAGCGACGGGTCACTCGACAGGTCGTGCAGAGTCGCCGGATTGATGGTGATGTCGATCGTGCTGAAGGTTCCGCACTGAGCCATATCCGGACCCGAGCCGGGGAAGCTGAAGGTCGGTATCAACTCGTAGGTCGACAAGTCGAACACGCTGATTGGGCGTACGGTGAAGGGCACTGTCGTGCGGCGGGCCGATGGGCCGAACTCGAGCAAGACCGATGATGAGATCGAGGGCGGCGTGCCATCGTCGAGGTCACCGACATCGAGCGGTTGCACGGGTTCCGTGAACTCGATGATGATATTGCTGAGCGGGTCGACATCGATGTCGCCGTTCTTGGGTGTCACGAGCGGATCATTCAAAGGCGGTGGTGATTTGCGGACTTCCGGACTGAGCTCATCCTTGCCCACGGTTGCACATCCAAGAGCGGTTCTCTCGAGTCGAGCACCATTGTCGGCCGTGACGGCTGTGCCGACGCGCATCCGAATCTGCACATCGAGCGGAAAGGTCTCGTAGCTCGTGGCTCCGCTCAAGTCGTTGTCGGAGTCGACGACGAACACGAGCGTATCGGAGCCGACCAAGTCGATGGCTCCCTGAAAGGAGGCGCCTTGTTCGGATCCGGGGAAGCCCAAACCTGGTTGCGCTGTGTCGGCATGATCCGCATCGTTCTCGCTGAAGTCTGATCCACGGCTATCGACTCGGCGAGCGCTGATGCGAGGGAAGGCCGTCTGGCTGCCGAGCACCTCGACCCAGCGCTGCAAAGTCAGCGTCGGGATGGAAGCATTGGGGTCAAGCGGAAGGGCATAGGTGTAGCCATTCACGAACGCACGGCCACGAACAGGAATCGTGTCACCGGAGATGGGATCGATTGCGACGACGGTCAGCGAACCCGTCAAGCCCGAGTTCGAGACGCCTCCAGGTGTTGGATCCAAGACCGACGCGATGTCGATCGGACGCTTGAACTTGGCAAAGATGAAGTGGTTGCCCGGCGAACCGTCAGGCAGAGTCGCGGTCGCGGACCACTGCGTGACTGGCAAAATTCGGTTGGAGCCGCGCAGGTTTTGCGTCAGATCTTCGAACGAGCGGATCGACACGATTTGAGAGGTGGGTAGTTCTTCCTCGTCCAACTCGAAGATGCGGTGCGGAACGAGTTGTCCGAATCCGTTCGAGATCTGGTCGAGCTCCATGTCGGCAGGTGTCGGGCCCGTATGGCCTTGACCGACACTTCCACATCCCAGAGGTAAGAGCGCGGTGGCCGTAGCCAGCAGGCCGACATACTGTCGTTGCATCTTCATCATCCGAATCGTTAGGTGGACTGTTGCGTCCAAGTGACATACGCGACCCAAACCCCATGGTCGGAACCGGGGGCGAGAGCTGATGGGGATGATCGAACCGTAGCGGCGGCCTGCGGAGCCCTGACGTGCGCGTGTCTGTTTCCGCCACACGTGGTGGTTGTGGAGGCGATCGACACGAGCGGTGATGCATATTCAAAGACCGTGCCGCGGGTGTGCAGAGCCGAAAAAGCGGCCGGCAAGGGTATTAGATGGGGAGCGGTGCACCTGTGTCCGCGTCAGAAGCCGGTGCCGTCCGGACCCGGCTCTGCTCTCTCTGAGGTGCACATTGTCTTCTTCCGCGAGCGATTGCGGACACTCCGCAACGCTGCCGGGGCTGCCACCTACACTGGAGTGAGTCCCGAGAATCAACGCGAGGCATGCAGGTATCTCATGTGTCTCAGGCACTCGTCGAAGCACGATTGCAGCCGGGGCCGGTCACCGAATCCGCGTACCTGCGTATGCTGGAGCATGGACTTCACTCGAAGAACTCTCCCGCTTGCTGGCCTGCTGTGGATTGCTGCTGGCTGCGGCTCCGATCCGGCGCCGCGAACTGACCGGGACGTCTACGCCCCTCGAACCCAAGCTATATCCACCGTGAATTCAGACGCTAGCTCAATCGAAGCACAGAACCCGACGGCAAGTTCAGCGGCACGAACAGTCGCCAACACTCCGATAAACTCAGCCCGAACCGAGTTGGATCGCGTCGTACCTTCGAAGTACGAGACGGCCACCTTTGCGCTTGGCTGATTCTGGGGGCCTGACTCCCAGTTTGGGGGTCTCGAAGGTGTGCTACGCACGCGCGTCGGCTACGCAGGCGGAATGACGGCTGCGCCGACTTATCGCTCTATCGGTGATCACTCTGAGGCGATCGAGATCGATTTCGATCCGACGCTGATCAGCTATGCGGACTTGCTGGAGAACTTTTTCGCGACGCACAACGCGTGCCGTGCTCCTTATAGCACGCAGTATCGATCGGCGATCTTCACGCACGGCGACAAGCAGCAAGCGTCAGCGCGCAAGGCGGCCGAGCGCATCGCGGCTGAGCGCGGTCAAGCCGTCGCAACCGCTATCGAATCTCACACCGGATTCACGTTGGCTGAGGACTACCATCAGAAGTACATCCTGCAGGCGGATCCTTCGGTAATGACGGAGCTCCAGGAGTTCTATCCGACGATGGCGCAGCTGCTCGAGTCGACTGCGGTGACGCGAGCGAATGCTTTCCTTGGTGGGAACGCGACAAGGAGGGTTGTTGATGCGGACTTGCCGCGCATGGGATTGTCAGAGGATGTGCAACAGCGCATCAGGACGCGCCTGTTCGAGTAGGCGCGTACCTCTGTCGACCCCACTCACTATGGAAGGATCGATACCATCTACGATCTCGCGAAGCCCGTGCTATCCCCAGGCTACCCGCCGTGCTCGAATCGGGACCTGTCTTCGCGAGCGGGCGCAGGCCACGTGTGACGTGTCGTACGAGTTATCCCGTTGAGACGGGCTCCAGAGTCAATGCATCGGATGCTTCGAGGCGGGCAATTTCGAATCAGTCATCCGCCAGAGCGTGCACCTTATCCGCGTGCAGATGAGCGGGGGCCAACAGCTTGAGTACTTCCGTTTGTGACTCGGCTTGGTCAGAAGAACTGTAGAGCGAGGTCGAGCTAGCAACGATTTTTGCTTACGAGCCACGACTCTCGCCTGAGCCGACCCATCAGATCGCGTATCACTGCCTCCTCGTGATTGATCGCGAACAACGGGTTGCGCGTGTCACGCATGAGCTTGCTATCGGTCTTGCGGTGGTCGAGCCGGCGCTTGCCGAAGGCCTTGGTGGCCAAGCCGCCATAGCTCGACTTCTCGTCCGTTGACAGCACAATATTGTCCGCCCTCTTTGCGATCGCTTCCCCGTATAGGAACGTCCGCACTAGGCTTGCCCGTGATTGATCAAGGCGATGCCCATGCCGCCCCTCGGACCTGGCGATGGCCTGCAGGCGCTTCTCTGTCATCTTGCCGCGCGGATGGATTGGAGCCAACTCCGCCCAAATGATGTAGCGACTATGAGATAGCAGCAGTATCGGCACGCTCCATGGGCGAGCATTGCGCCTGCCCTCATCGGCCTCGATCTCATCCAAGTGGAAGGAGACGGTGCCGGTGAGCGGCTCAATGAGACTCTGAATCCGGTGCCGCGCATGCCTCCCCAGCTTGAAGTCCGTGCACCGAAGGAAGATGTTGATGAAGCGCGTGCACTGCCGGGTACCAACTCCCGAGGATACGAGCCGGAACAGCAAGGAGTTCAGGTGCGGCTTGTGGTCGCGATAGTCAGTACGGAAGGTCTGCCTCGAGAAGGTTGAGCGACAAGTCTTGCACTGGTAGCGCTGAACCCGATGCGCGCGACACTTGGCCGGGTAGGTGCCAAAGTACACAAAGAAGCGTGGCTGGGGCGACTTGTGGTTGCGGCCGTCAGGGCGTGGGCAGAAAGGTGGTGCGGATATCGACAGAGGGCCTCCAATCGAGGTCGGTATGACCTCGGTTTTAACAGGACTTGCGAAGTGCTCCATAGTTGCCCTCGATTGGCTGAATGTCTCGAATCCCTCAACACGGATGCCTGGCAGTTCAGAAGTCTCAGCGATCACAGTCATGTGCGGCCGGTTGCCACTCGCTAGGCTGTCACGATGATCCTGGCACTCGCGCTCACCCTCGTCTCCATCTCGCCGCAGCGCCCGAACATCGTGATCGTGATGGCCGATGACATGGGCTTCAGTGATCTTGGTTGCTTCGGAGGTGAAATCGATACTCCGCAGCTGGACTCATTGGCGCAGGAAGGTCTGCGCTTCACGCAGTTCTACAACGCTGCTCGCTGTTGTCCGACGCGGGCCTCGTTGTTGACTGGGCTCTATCCGCATCAAGCTGGAATCGGACACATGACCAGCGAGAGCGTCGCCCAATGGGATGACAAAGGGCACCCCGGTTATCGCGGGAGTCTGAGTCCGAACACCGCGACGATCGCGGAGGTCTTGGGCGAGGCCGGATACCGAACCTATATGTCCGGTAAGTGGCATGTCGGAACCTTTGAGGGCAGTTGGCCCTTGGATCGTGGTTTCGACCGCTACTCAGGCATGATTCGCGGCGCGAGCAACTTCTGGCGTCCTTCGCCAGACAAGTTGCTCATGCG
>JBLFWN010000221.1:0-6602 GCA_047611405.1 Planctomycetota bacterium
CGCCTGCTTCGACCGAACCGTATATCACGCGGCATCCCGGGTAATAGCAAGGCAGGCAGCCCCTCCATTCGGCAGTAGCCGATCAGCAAAGTAGGAACGCAACATGAGCCAATATGACATCGCAGTTATCGGTGGAGACGGTATCGGCCCCGACGTGACCCGTGAAGCTATGAAGGTCACCGACCTAGCTGCGGACATCTTCGGCTTCTCTTTCCGCAAGACCGAGTATCCCTACGGTTCCCAGCATTTTCTCGATACGGGTGAGATCTTCCCGGACAAATCCTTCGAGGAGACCAAGGGAATGGACGCGATCTTCCTCGGTGCGATCGGGGACCCGCGTCTGCCTGTCGGCAAGATCGAGTACGGCATCATCGCGAAGATGCGCTTCGAGCTGGACCTGTACATCAATCTGCGTCCGATCAAGCTGTACCACGAGTCTCTCTGCCCGCTGAAAGGCAAGGGGCCGGAGGATGTCGACATGGTCATCATCCGCGAGAACACAGAGGGCGCCTACGCCGGCATGCATGGTTTCGCGCACAAGAACCAAGCGCTGGAGGTCGCAACGCAAACGATGGTCTACACCCGCGCCGGTGTCGAGCGTGCGGTGCGCTTCGCCTTTGAGAAGGCGGTCGAGCGAAACGGTCGCAAGCAGGTGACTTTGATCGACAAGGCGAACGCCGTTCGTGCGCATGACATCTGGACGCGCGTCTTCGCGGAAGTTGCGCGGGAGTACCCGCAGGTCAAGACCGAGCACGCGTACATCGACGCGGCTTGCATGTGGATGGTCAAGAACCCGGAGTGGTTCGATGTCGCTGTGACGCCAAACCTATTCGGCGACATCATCACCGACCTCGGTGCGATGGTGCAGGGCGGCATGGGCATCGCGGCTTCTGGCAACTTGCATCCCGGACAGGTATCGCTATTCGAGCCGATCCACGGCTCTGCGCCGAAGCACGCTGGTAAGAACGTGGCATCGCCCGTCGCCGCGATCTTGGCCGGCGCCATGATGGTCGGCTACCTGGGCCAGCCGCAGGCCGAAAAGGCGATCGAGAAGTCAGTCATCGACTTGCTCTCCAGCGGTCGCCTGAAGGGCGTCGGCACCGGTGCGCACCCGACGACAGAGGTCGGCGAGATGGTCTGCCAAGAGCTGCGCACGGTCGCTACGAACGTGTAGCGCCTGCGTCGAGACCTCGTCCCACCAAAGAAGCCAGGGTCGTGCACATCGTGCACGACCCTGGCTACTTTGTTGGTCGAGTATGTTGCGCGTCCGGGCACCGGGTCCAGTGCAGACCAGCCTGTCGCGCCTGCCGAAGCACCTGCCCGAGAGATCAAGCGAGCGAAGTGTTCAACGCGCAGGGTACGTCTCCAGCACCCAAGCCTTCCAGTCACGCTCGAGCTCCAGCAGGCTCATGCCATAGACCTTCTTGATGGCATCGCGCGATGACAGCTTTGCGCGCATCTGCCCGAGCATCGCATTGACCTTCTTCGGGTCCATGCTGATCAGGTAGTCCATGTAGCTGAATGAGATAGCATGCATTGGCGAGGTCAGCATCGCGGTCTTGTGCCCGACGAGTTGGGCCATGGGCGGCGCGGAGTCATTGGCCACCATCTTGCGCACCGCCTGCCTCCACTTTCCGACCTTGAAGCCAATGTTGATCGCGACCTCTTCGTAGCAGTAGTTGTCGCACTTGCCCCAGTACCGATCCTCGAACCAGTGCGCCAAGCCCGCATCCGCCCAGCCGTTTTCAATGAAGCCGACCCAATAGCTCGGCGATTGATGGCTCATCAAGAGATGGATCGTGTTGTGCACGATGTTGCGATGCAGGAATTCGTCAGAGTTGAAGAGTCGTTTCACGCCGCCCGGGACAGAGTAAACGGGATCGTCTCCTAGCTTCTTGACGCCTCGTTCAGCGATCTGGCCGCAGTATTCGCCGGCGGCTTCCTTGTGGTCCAACGCTGAGTGCCAAACCAAGATAGGGATCTTCTTGCGGAAGTCGCGGTCGGTAGCACCCAGCAGTTCCTTGTAGTCAGCGAAGAGGGCTTCGAGCCTGTCTATGTAGAGATGCAACAGCTCGTGCCCCTTCAAGCGCTTCTTGTCGACCTTCATGCTGTCGACTTCCCAGACGAGGATGAAGTGCTCGCTTTCGGCGACGCGCACGGGCCTCTTCATCAGGTCGCTGTACTTCGCCCAACGCTTGGCTCGCATCGGGATACTGAACGCCTTATCTTTCAGAAACTCCTGTGCCGTCGTGTTGTCGCAGTGCTTGCAGTCGATGAAGCCGGTCCCGGCGCAACTCTCGCAGTCGTGCAGGACGCTGCAGAACAACACGTTGTCTTCGAGTTCGCAGCCCTGCTTCTTATGTTCAGAGCAGAGTACGCGTCCGGCGTTCTTGCACTTCCTGCAGGACGGGGACTTCGCGGGCGTCTCGTCTTGCGTGGCTGTCTCTGTACGCAGTTCGTGGCCGGCCTCTGTCGACGCAGCAGCGGTCGCGATCAAGAGAGCAAGCAGCAGGATGGCGAGGATCACAATTCGCATGGGGAGCGTTTGGAGTGCGGCGTATCCAGGTCAAGGCGAGATGAACTCTCTCGTCAGCGATGCGAGGACGGACTCAATAGACCACAAGGCAGTGCGTGCCTACTAAGCAGGGGAGCCTTCAGGGGACGAACTCAGCAATCTTCGTTCGAGTATTGCGTTTGCAGCTCGGAGAGCTGCTTTGCCCTGAGGGAGGCAGTATTGCGCTCCTCCAGCCAGCGAGCTGTTCGAGATCTCCACCGAGAGTAGCGAAGAGCCTCTCATCGCGAAGGGGCGGCACCCCGGCCCAGTGTGGCGACACCCCGGCCCAGTGTGGCGACACCCCGGCCCAGTGTGGCGGCACCCTGCTGCCGAGAGAGCGGTGGTGGAGAAAAATCCGACGGGAATGAAGGGTCGAGCAGCCCACGGATCCTCTCTCTCAAGGGGCCGGGAGAATTCCTCAGATTCGTAAAGGTGTCTGAAGGGGTTCCACGTGTGCCTCAGTGGGTGGCAAGAGTGCCGCCCACGACGCGCATCGAGCCCGAGGGAACAGCGCACGCTCGACAAACCATGCCCGCGACCGGACTCTATTCAGAACGAGGAATCACAATGCAAATTCAACTCAGATCTGCCGCCGCGCTGCTCGCTACTGCACTACTCGCGGCGCCTGCCTCAGCGCAAGCCGGCGTGCCCACGACAGCCGCAGGTTACGCTGCCGCGACGAGCCCGCTTCAAATCCGCCGCGACACCAGTCTGCTCGATGTCGTGCTGTCCTTTGGTGAAGCCAGCGGACAAACGATCATTCTCAAGGGCAACGCCCGTGCGACATTGGCGAGTCGAGATGCAAACCTCTCGGGGCCTATCGATATACCGGCGCAAGATGCCCATCAGATGTTCGAGTTGCTGTTGGCTACGAACGGCTATGTGCTGACGGTCGACGGCGAAGGCTCCCGCAGGCTTTCGATCACCGACATGGCTGAGGAACCGGTGTCGTACGACGCTGTACTCGAACGCGCTCTCGACGTCGATAGTGTGAATGCGAGTACGCTCGCCGAGCACCCCGCCCTGCTAGTGACAACGAAGGTGGATGTCGGGAATCCCGATGCTGATGCGCGGCAGGTGTTCAATTCTTTGCGCATGATCGGTGTCTTGGGCAACCTGCATCGGATCGATCCGCCGCAACCCGATGGTCCGATCCAGATAACGGCGCCTGGCTATCAGGTGTCGATGTTGATGGACGCGCTCACATCCATGGGCCCCGGTCCTGAACTCGAGATGGCTGTGAACGGAGCGGAGAGACCTCGAAGTTCTAAGCCTTTGTGGATCGAACCGGAGATGTCGCTGCTGCACTTGACCGAGGAGTACGCAGACTTGACCGGCAGGCTTTTCATTTGTCGCACCGAGGTCGAGAGCCTCTTGTCCGCTGCTGAGCTCGATCTAGGAAAGGGTCTCGGTGTGGCGCCTGGAGGGATGGATGATTGCTACCAAGCCTTGATTGCTAACTACGGGTTCACCCTGATCGAGCGACAAATCGGGGAGCACTCCATCCTGCTCATTCAGCAGCCCCGTCTCGCGTCCCATTCGAAGCTCATTGGCATCGAGTTTGTCTCAGCGGCTGAGTTGGACGCGGCGCGAGGGGATTCAGCTCGCCGAATCTTGACCGTTGTTTCCTTGCCAAATACGGACACGCGCCAACTGTCGAACGCGATGCGTACGATGATTACGGACACTCACACACAGAGCATGATTCCGATGGGCGACTCGTCGAACATTTTGCTGAGCGGTCTTGCCCCTGGAGTCTGGGGTCAGAGCCGAATGCTCAAGATGATTGATCGCGCCAGCGTTGTTAAAGGCGGCGAGTTCGCGGAGCTCCAGCGCGTGTTCTCAAAACAAAGAGTCACTCCAACCGTGGTCAACGGTGAACTGCGTGTCGACCCGGCTGGGACCATGCTCGATCTCGTTCGACAATTCGAGCAGCTCTCGGATGTGCGCTTCTTGTTTGATCAAGAGACGAAGTCTTCGCTAAAACAAACTTACCCGGGCCTGCTCGATACGCTTGTGAGTGGTGCTGATCAAGCGGAAAAGGTGTTCGAACACCTTCTGATTCACAACGAGTTTGCGATCTTGGATACGCAGCTCGACGAGCCTCGACTGCTTGTACTTCAGTCTCTGAAGACAGCCAAGCGCAACACTTTCCGTTCTAGTGCCGTGTATTTCGGCGGAGGTCACGACGAGCGACTGCGTCACCCCGCTCGTCTCTATAGCCATTTGGTGCATCTACCGGGGACTGATGTTCGTCAGCTAAGCAACGCGCTGCGGACGCTGATCACCGATGCCAACACGCAGCAGATGTTGCCCGCCGGTAATACCGATGTGATGGTATTGGTTGGCTTCGGACCTTCGATCGAGTGCTTGGCCGAAGTCCTGCAGTCCATGTCTGAGCCTGCAGTGCGGAGCGAAGGGTGTTCGTACTTCGAACTGCCACAGGCGTCGGAAGCATTGGATATTCCAAGCGGTGCGAGCCTCTCGCAGGTGTTGATCGAGGTCGAGCGCCTGACGGGTACGAGCTTCATGATGAGCGATGACTTGCGCAGGCGGATGGACTCGACTCCTGCGGGCCTCTCCACTGCGACGAGTATCCCTGCGCCTGCGGCGCAACGTGCACTCGAAGTTATGCTAGCTAGCAACGAGATCGCACTCTTCATTCACCAAGACGCAGCTCCTCCCTTGGCTACCGTGTACTCGCTGAACACGCGTTACCGCTACAGGTTCCAGGGAGCATTGAATTTCATGCCCGAGTCCCAGCTGCCTGAGTTGTTGACTCACCCAGCAATCGTCGCGACTACCGTCGTGTCGTTGCCCGGGCTGGACGTTCGGCAGCTGAGCAACTCGATGCGAGGATTGATCACTGATGCCAGTACGCAACAGATTCTGCCGGCCGGTGCTTCCGCGAACTTGGTCCTGCGTGGGACTGGCCCGCGAATCGTGCGGTTGGTAGAGATGCTTCGCGAGCACGGCAGCGGCAAGAGCTCGCCGTCTGCTGAGTCGATCCGCGCCCTCCCCAGATGCGAGCAAGACCTGCGTCTCACACGAGACGCCGGGCTGTCCGGGCTCGTCGCGGACTACGAGCGTATCACTGGCCAAATACTTGCGATCGACAAGCGAACGAGAGAGGCGCTGCAGGCGATCCGCCTCGAGTTGCCGCGCGACATGCGCATACCCGCCGGCAAGGTGCAGTCAACCTTCGAGAGCCTGCTTGTCGAGAACGGTTTCGCGCTTGGGTTCACGGGCGGGGGATCGCCCTTGGCGCTCTCGATCGTGCCGCTTGCAGAGGCTGGAGAGCGCGTGATTCTCGGCGGGCTCGGTCTCTTCGCTTCAGCTGCTACGTTGGAAGAGCTGGCCGATCATCCCGGGCTCTTCGTGTTCACCCGAGTCGAGTTGCCGGGCGTCGACACAAAGCAGTTGGCAAAGACGCCCATGGGGGAGCGCTTCAGTGCGTTGCCGTCGCGTCGCATGGTGCCTCTCGCCGACTCGAACGCACTTGTCTTGGTTGGCTTGGGTGCCGAGCTGCACAGTATGGTCCAGTCTCTGCAGCAGGCTGCAGGTGCACCCCAGCGCAAGTGATCGGGTCTGTGGCTGAGATCCCCGACTGAGACAGGTGGATCTCGACCGAGCTTGATGAGATGTGAGGAGCGAGTCGCTGACAAAGATCAGCGGTCTCGCTCCGTTGTTTGCCTCACGCTCTCCTCACGCTGATTGACCCAAGAGCGGCGCACTTCGACCGGATCCGTGAACCAGCAGCGCAAGCGACCGTCGCCGAAGGCAGCCAGGATTCGCTTCCCGGTCGGATCAAAGACGATACTTGTCACCTCGACTAGCTTCTGCTCGGTCTGAAGCATGGCGCGACGCCACTCGGCAATGGTTTCGTCCGCAGTGATTGGATTCTCGAGAGTGCCGTCGGGGGAGACGAGTGCCCCTGCGTCTTCGACTGGAGGGTCAACTTCGTTTGCACGGGACACATCAAGGCCACCTTGCTCGAGTGAGCTGGCCTCTTCGTTCAAATTGGCTTCATCGCCCGGTTGCTCAGGCC
>JBLFWN010000222.1:0-6518 GCA_047611405.1 Planctomycetota bacterium
ACTTTCCCGAAGCAATCCACGAAACATAACTCGCAGACTAAGAACCCAATCCTTTTCCTGCGTACTCGCCTTCACTCTCGCGCGAGCCAGTATGAAATTTGAGCGCGCAAGAACAGAGCGACCTCTTCAGCGAGGATGGCCACGATCATTCAGCGCGCCACCTTGAACAGCCACTCGGCCTCCATCTTCTTCCCGCCCTCTCGCGCGCCGATGGTCTACTGCTCGTGCCCGTTTCCTGGAGGGAGAAGCCATCGAACTGGAACTCACGCACTCATCGCCGCTTCGTTCAAGAGCTCGGTCCCTCAACTCGCCGCCTTCGGCCTCCTAGTGAAGCGGACCGAGCTCGATTGAGTTCGGGGACCTCACGCTCCAGCGTCAGTGGAGACGGGCACTTTCAGCCCACCGATGATCTGGCGACTCACTCTCCGCGATTGGGCGGGCTCAGTTTCCTCAAGCTAGGATCGCTTTGACTGCGTGGGCCTCTTCCACACCGGTGAGCCTTTGATTGAGGCCCTGGAACTTGAACGTGAATCGTTCGTGGTCGATGCCCAGGCAGTGCAGGATTGTGGCGTTCAGGTCTCGTATGTGAACTGGGTCCCGGACGATGTTGTAACCAAAGTCGTCAGTGGCGCCGTAGCAGACTCCTCCTCGGACGCCACCGCCAGCCATCCATATAGAGAAGCAACGTCCGTGATGATCGCGACCTGTTCCGAGTGCGCCTTGACTGTAGGCGGTGCGGCCAAACTCTCCACCCCAGACCACAAGTGTGTCGTCAAGCAACCCGCGCTGCTTGAGATCAGTGATCAGACCGGCGGAAGCCTGATCTGTATCTCGGCACTGACTACTCAGATCGACCTCGAGTCTCCTGTGCTGATCCCAGCCGCGGTGGAAGAGCTGAATGAAGCGTACATCCCTCTCTGCCATACGCCTGGCCATCAGACAGTTGTAAGCATAGGTCCCAGGACGTCGCGCTTCTTCACCATAGAGCGCATAGGTACTCTCGGGCTCGTCCTTGAGGTCAACGATATCAGGAACGGCTGCCTGCATTCTGTAGGCCATCTCGTACTGCGCGATACGCGTTTCGATTTCCGGATCCCCTACCTCCGCGTGGCGAAGTTTGTTGAGCGCCGCCAGGTCGTCGAGCATGTGGCGGCGAGTCTGCCGGTCCACCCCTGGTGCATCCTTCAGATACAGAACCGGATCGCCGCTGCTGCGTAGCTGCACGCCTTGATGCTGCGTGGGAATGAAGCCGCTGCCCCACAATCTCGAGAAGATAGGTTGCCCTGGATTCTTGCCAGTGCCCTGGGAAATGAGAACGACATAGGAGGGCATGTCGTTGTTCACGCTACCTAGTCCATAGCTTGCCCAGGCGCCCAAGCTAGGACGTCCTGGAACCTGGGAACCGGTATTGATAAAGGTAATCCCTGGGTCGTGATTGATCGCCTCTGTGTTGACCGAACGAATGACGGCGATGTCGTCTGCGATGCCGGCGATATGAGGGACAAAATCACTGATGACAGTGCCGCACTGTCCGCGCGGAGAGAACGGCCGCAGGGGCGCACAGACCTGAAACTGCTTTTGGCCTGACGTCATCCCGGTCACCCGTTGGCTGCCCTTGACACTCGGAGGAAGCTCGCTGCCGTGCAGGTCCTTCATCCCCTCCTTGCAGTCGAACAAATCGATGTGCGAGGGCCCGCCTGACTGGAATAGATAGATCACCCTCTTCGCCGTCGCGGGAAAGTGTGGCAGGTCAACAGGCTCATGAATCGAGGGCGATGCAAGGGCGCGGCCCGAGGGCAACAAACTCCCGAGCGCCACCGTGCCGAGCAGGCCCCCTGTCGATCGCAGAAACTGACGTCGGCCGACGGTCCCCTCGTTCTTTATGCCTTCGCTCATGACTATGGGCGGGTCAGGCTCTCGTCTAGATTCAACATGATTGAAGCGAGCATGGTCGAGGCAGCTTGCTGAGCCACTGCCGCCGCATCCGCAGATTTCGAACGCGTTAGCTCCGCAGCAGCCGCAGGAGTCTCAATGAAGTGCTGGAGATTGTGCTCGTAGGACGAGAGCAGGATATCAAGCTCTGCCTGAATAGGACGCCGGCCAGTGCACAAGCGGAATCCAAGGACGATTTGGTCACTGATCTCGCCACGCCCTTCCAGCATCCGTCCCGCAAGAGCTCGCGAAGCATTCACGAATTGTGGCTCGTTGAGTGTCGTCAAAGCCTGCAAGGGCGTGTTCGTCTTCGACCGGCGCACCGTACAAGTCTCCCGAGTCGGTGCATCGAATACGGTGAGGGTCGGCGGCGGTGCAGACCTCTTCCAGAAGGTGTACATGCTGCGCCTATAAGCATCGACCCCGAGACTGGCGTAGTACGCTTGCGCAGAGAAGAAGCCTGGGTAGCCGAAGTGGCTCACTTGCCGCCACAAGCCATCCGGTTGCTCGGGATACACACTGGGTCCACCGACGCGCGTGGAGAGAAGGCCTGCGATATGCAGGGCACTGTCGCGGACGAACTCCGCTGGCAATCGATATCGACTGCCTCGCGCCAGAAGTCGATTGTGTGGATCCCTCTCGTGCAAGGCCTGCGTGACGTTCGAGGATTGCTGGTAGGTGGAAGAGAGCATGATGGTCCTCAGCAACCAACGGACGTCCCAATCCTTCTCCACGAAAGAGACTGCCAACCAGTCCAGCAGTTGCCGGTGTGAGGGCCACTCGCCTTGCGAACCGAAGTCCTCAGTCGTCTTGACTATGCCCGTACCCATGAGCATCTGCCAATAACGATTGACGGTCACGCGCGCTGTCAGTGGATGACTCGAGTCGGTAAGCCACAGAGCCAGACCGAGGCGGTCCGTAACCGGCTTCTGACCGGGCGCAGTCAGCACCATTGGGACGCCTGCAGTCACTACCTCGCCATGCTCGTCGTATTGCCCCCGAACAAGCAGGTGCGTAGTGCGCCCTTCTCCGCGGTCCATGACCATGACACTTGGATTCTGAGCACTCAGAGACTGCATGATCAATCCGTGCTCGCCATGAACGGAAGCGAGCTGCCGTTCGAGGAGGGTCCGGTCGGCGCCATCCAAGGTCTCCGAAAAAATCTGAAGCAAGCCGCGCCACTGAAGATAGGCGCGCTCACCCTCTGGGATGACAGCGATCTCTTCCGTAGATGTATTGGAGCCAAACACCCCCCATGGGGCGCAACCATAAGCCCCGAGGTCCTTCATTTGCCCTCGAAGAGCACGACCATCTTTGGACTGCGTCTCACTCGATTTGTTAGAGCGAGTAAAGGTCCAGGTCTTCGACGTCTTCCATATCGGTCGATTGTTTTCATCAACCAGGGCGGCGAGAAGGCCAGCAGGGCCTCCCTCGTTTCCGGCCTCGAGGCGAATTGTGTTCTCGCCTTGCACGAGCAGTTTGGCGATGTTCATACTCAAGGGTTCCATCCACGGAGCGACTTCTTCCAACCGCCCGTCATTGATGAACACCGTCGCGTAGTTGTCGCAACTGACAGCTAGCTGCGCCCTCTCGGGCACGTCCTCAAAAGTGAACTTGTGTGTAATCACAAGCTCGTCTTTTGGAATCACGTTGGGAGCCCAGACCCAGTTCGCTTTCGCAGCAGTGAAAACCTCGTGTGCCGTTTGATTGCGAGATGCAGACTCGAGTGGTGTCAGATCCCGGCTTAGGCTGGCTTCCCAATCCCGACGTTGCGTCGGAAAGAGTTGTGCCAGGAACAGCATGAGATCTATTTGCCGACGCTCATGCGCGGCGATGATCTCCTCTCGTCCTCCCCACTTCTTCCCGAGCGCGAGAGTCGGAGCGGTGTTGCCGTTCACTGCACCCTCTCCGCCCACACTCGTTTGATTCAAGATGTCGAAGATCTGGTAGTACTCCCGCTGCGAGAGGGGGTCGTACTTGTGATCGTGACACTGCGCGCACTTCATGGTCAAGCCCATGAAGGCTGTGGATACGGTGTCGATCTGATCGACGATCGAGGCGACGCGATACTCTTCCTCGATGGTCCCACCCTCGTGCGTATTCATCGCATTCCGGAGGAAACCAGTAGCGATCCGCTGACTCACCGTCGCATTGGGGAGGAGATCGCCCGCGAGCTGTTCGATGATGAAGGTGTCGTAGGACATGTTCTCACTAAAGGCTCCGATCACCCAGTCACGCCAGGCCCACATCTCCCGGTGGTCGTCGATTGAGTAACCGTTGGTGTCCGCATAGCGCGCGACATCGAGCCAATCCAGAGCGAGACGCTCCGCAGTCCGCCGTTGCTTCAAGAGCGAGTCGATGAGCCTCTCAAAGGCACCCGGCTGCAGATCGCTGAGGAAGGCATCCACTTCCTCCAGAGTCGGCGGCAAGCCCGTCAAGTCCAGGGTGGCGCGACGAACAAGGGTTTCCTTGCTGGCACGCTCGGTTCGAGTGAGCCCCTCTTCGGCGAGGCGCGCGTGAATGAAAGCATCCACTGCGTTCTTCGAGGCAAGCGACACCTCGGTTTTGGACGGCGGCACGAACGCCCAGTGATCTGCGAATGCCGCGCCCTCAGCTATCCATCGCTGAAGAATTCCTATCTGTTGCGCCGACATGGGATTCTTCGCTTCGAGTGGCGGCATGATGTCGCTTTCATCACCGGTCGACACTCTATAGGCGAGTTCACTCTCGTCCGAGTCACCGGGAACGATGACAGCCATTGCACTCTCCCGGATGTCGAGACGCAGCTTTGCCTGGCGCTGTACCTTGTCCGGCCCATGACACGTGAAGCAGAACTCCGACAAGATGGGGCGGACCTCTCGACTGAAGTCGACCTTCTCTTGCTTGAGCCCGAGGCTGCTCACAAGCACCAGCAGAGTGCTAAGTACGGAGATTGTCATCTGGGCATGCGTCGAGGCCGATAGTCTGTGCAGGAGTCAGGTGCACTCGTTTGGAGAGGACGCTTGTTGGAAACCCAGCGACCAGAGTGAAGTCCGTCGTTCAGCATACAGAGCCTGCGACTCTGAACCTTTGATCGAAGGATCCCCAGCGTCACAGCTACAGCCTATAGAACTCTTCCCATTCCTTGCGGGGAGGAGGCCCTACAAGAAGCTGATTGGCGCGCTTGTTGTTGGTGATTTGCTCGGTCTCGCGGTCGAACTCCAGCTCGCCACCCAGACGCTGGGCGATGACTCCCAAGCAGAACATCTGACTGAGCGGGCCCGAGACCTGGAAGGTTGAACGCGGACTCTCTTCGCCCTTGACCGCCCGAATAAAATTGAGGTGATGGTTTGAGGCAACCTCGTAGTCAGGCAGATCCTTCTCTAGCTCTTTCATCTTCGCTGCAGAAGCGATGCTCAATGGGCTTCCATGCGAGGTCCCGATGAAGGTGAGGTCCTTGCCGTAGATCACCTTGCCCGCATTGCCGATCTTGGTATCGGGGTCAAGCTCTTGAGGCCGTGAGGGTTTGTTCTTAGTTCCGTCGTACCAGGTGATGGAACAGGCTGGCTCCTTGATGCGGGCAGGGAAGTCGAACTTGATCGTCGTGGCCAACGGGAAGATGTGGTTCTTGACCCCGTCGCGGTGCACGGCACTGATCTTGTTGGGAATGCCTAGGTCCAAGAATCGATGCACCGTGTCCAGGATGTGCGGTCCCCAATCTCCGAAGGCTCCGTTTCCATAGTCGTACCAGCTGCGCCAGTTCCCAGGATGAAGCGTATCGCTGAACGGATGCTCCGCTGCCGTCCCAATCCAGGTATCCCAGTCCATTCCTTCGGGCAGAGTCTCACCGCTTTGGTACTCGTCAATTTTCCATCCGTGCCACCGGCGGCTCGAGTTCATGAAGGCGGTAACGCGAGTCACGTCGCTAATGACACCAGCCTCTTTCCAGGCCTTGAACTGGTGGTAGTTCGCGCCAGAGTGTCCCTGATTTCCCATCTGGCAGGCGACGCCGTACTTCTTCTCGGCTGCCATCATGCGGGTGATCTCATCGTATGTGTGCGCGAGAGGCTTCTCGACATACACCCCTTTCCCCAGCGACATGGCGAGCATAGCGATTGGAAAGTGGGCGTGATCCGGCACCCCAACCGTGCAGGCGTCGATCTCACTCTCCATTTTGTCGAACATCACTCTGAAGTCTTTGAACTTCGGGACACCCGGGAATGCCTTCTCGATACTTGCCGTGTGTTTCGTGCCAAGGGCCACGTCGCAGAGGGCCACGATGTTCACGAGCCCGGTCCGGAAGACACTTTGGCCATCGCCTCCTCCCATGCCACCGCATCCAATGATGGCGACGTTGACCTTTTCGTTTGCCCCCATCACGCGACCGGGGATGAGGCTGAAGGCCGCTGTTGATGCCGCGAGCCCGCCGAACTGTCTTCTGGTGATCTTTGCGGTCATGTCTGGGTGTACTCTTGGCGTTGCTTCAACTCTTCGTGGCCCGGTGCATCTAGATCGTACTGTTCCATCGCTAGGCCGTGCACGGGGAGTACAGAGCCCGGACAATTCCTCCACGATTAGGGCTGCCGCAGCCCTAATCGTGGAGGAAT
>JBLFWN010000223.1:0-6263 GCA_047611405.1 Planctomycetota bacterium
AAGGGCCATGCCAGGCCCCCCTGGACTTGCAGGCATCATATGGTTTGTTGGGGGAGCGTACCGGGGGATTATGCCGCTCGAGTCACAATTGGGAGTTCGAGCCGTCGTTAATAGGCATTTGGGCACGATCTAGCTTCACCTTGGGGCTGTATTAGGAACCCAAGGATTCTCGAAAAGCAGGCGAGCCTCCGGCAGCAACAATCGTATCAGCCACCGGTGTTCCTAGCGCGAAACAGTGTTGCCCCACTAGGGGAAGGCCTGCGAGAAAGTCCAAGCCGCGGCCGCGCTCGCTGTCATGCGACACTTCCAGAAGGCAGACTGCGTCTTATGAGTTCGAGAGCCGATTCGAAGATGGGGCCGGACAGCAGTGGGCGGGCGATCGCGTCAGGCAAAGCGCTGTCCATCGCGCTCGAACTGGTGGGGGAGGAAGACCTGCGGCTCGTTCAGTGCCTAGAGCGCGTTGCAAAGCCACTCGGCCTGACGCGCCTCCAGTGGATCCCCTTTAGCGAGAGTGCCGACCCGGCGGCGCGACGTGAGAGTGTCGAAGTCGATTGGGAGCTGCTGCGCGAGCTGCAAGCCGGTGAGGTGCATCAGCTCGACGCCATCGATCGGCGCCGGTCACCCAGGCTCGCTGCTGGTATGGGCCATGAGGTCTATGTTCGCTGCACCGCTCCGGACGGCGGCAGTCTTCGGCTTCAATCGAAGCAACCCATTGATTGGGATGCCGCCGACTTGCGCAAGCTCGTGAATTTCATCGATCGCGTGGCGCGCGATGATCGCCAAGCGGCGAAGCGCGAAGAACAGTCGCACGCCATCGAAGTCGGTCAGCGCTTCTCAACCATGACGCACGACCTGCGCAACCAGCTCAACCTCGCGTTGCTGCAGTTGTCCAAGGCGAGTCTGACAAGTGGCGGCTTGGACCACATCGATACGCTGAAGAGCACACTCTCGGATGCTCGTGACATGTGCCGTGACACGCTGTCGCAGCCGCGCACGCATTCGACACCGAAGCCCATCGATGTGCGACGCTGCCTTATCGATGAAGCAGCCGCGGCGGCCGACGTCGCCCGCGGTACGCATCATGTCGGTGTCGCGGTGCGTTGCCCGCTTGGCTTGCAGATCCTGGGTGAGCGAGACGCATTGAAGCGTTTGATCGGCAACCTGATACTGAACGCGATCGAGGCTTCGTCCGAAGGTGGCGAGGTTCGGGCGAGCGCAAATCGCGACGGCCCATCACGTGTGGTGCTGACCGTCACCGACCAAGGGCGGGGTATGTCTTCGGACGGCCTGCATTCCTTTTTCGGCGCGGGTACGAGCGGCGCGACCGGGACAGGCTACGGGACGACATCCTTCCTCGAGAACCTCGAGATCTTGGATGCAGAAGCGCGCGTCGAGAGTTCGCTGGGCAGCGGAACGCGCTTCGAAGTCACGTTGCGTTCCGTGCCAGAAGCGGACCGGCGCGCAGTCATCCTGTGTGATCGTGATGGCACGCGCAGGTCGCGTTGGCGCGAAGCGCTTGCCGAAAGAGGCATCGGAGCATGGGAAGCACGCGATCCAGGTCACGCACTGCATCTGATGCGCTGCTTTGCGTCGCCGTTGTTGTTGCTGTCGCGCGGAAGCTATGGCGTCGGTTTGAACTCGCTCGTGGATCGTATTCGGCGTGAGCGAGTGCCTTGCTGGTTGCATGGATCACGCGATGGGGGACCTGAACAAGTGCTCGCACGGCCCGGGATGATCGCATTCTTGGGCGGCGTCGAGAGCTGAGCGTACGCCCCACTACTGCGTTCTAGCATGCACGAGTTGGTCCATTAACGGCAGACGAGCGTCCCCCATCGGAGACGCTCGCCCTTGTGTCGTGCAGTTCGTAGGTGCTGGCCTGCGCGCCGCTTCAGGCGACTCTCGATGAGCCGCTCACCGATGCGCGCTGGCCTACTGTCCCGAGAATGAAGCGCGAATGTACTCGCGGTTCAAGCGCGCAATGTTTGACACGGAAATGGCCTTCGGACAAGCCGCTTCGCACTCGCCCTCATTCGTGCAATTGCCGAAGCCCAGCGAATCCATGCTTTCGACCATCGAGACAACTCGCGACGTCCGCTCGGGTTGGCCCTGTGGCAGCAAAGCAAGCTGCGAGACCTTGGCGGAGACGAACAACATGGCCGATGCGTTCTTGCAGGAAGCGACGCAGGCGCCACACCCGATGCAAGCTGCCGCATCCATGGCCAAGTCGGCGTTCACCTTCGGCACTGGGACCGCATGCGCATCCGGCGCGGATCCCGTGTTGACCGAGATGTAGCCACCAGCTGCCTGGATCGTGTCGAAAGCTTTTCGGTCGACGACGAGGTCGCGCACGACTGGGAAGGCCTTCGCGCGGAAGGGCTCGATCGTGATCGCATCCCCGTTGCTGAAATGGCGCATGTGCAGCTGACATGTCGTCGTCTCACGATCAGGCCCGTGCGGTTGGCCATTGATGACCAGACTGCACGTGCCGCAAATGCCTTCGCGGCAATCGTGATCAAAGGCGACCGGATCTCCGTCGTGAGCTGTGATGTCTTCGTTCAGAACATCCAGCATCTCGAGGAAAGACATATCCGGGCTGACATCCTGCGCGTGGGTGTCGAAGTGCCCGCTTGCCTCCGGGCCGTCTTGGCGCCAGACGTGAAGCGTCACCCGCATCGGTGCGCTGTCTCCATGGCCGCCGCTCATTTGTAGCTCCTCGTGGTCAGCTTCACTTCTTCGAAGGTCAGTTCTTCTTTGTGGAGCTCGGCTTGTTCGCCTTCGCCCTTATGTTCCCAAGCACCGACGAAACTGAAGTTCTCGTCGTCGCGCTTAGCCTCGTTGTCGTCCGTCTGATGCTCTTCACGGAAGTGTCCACCGCAGGACTCTTCTCGCTGCAGCGCATCGCGCACCATCAGCTCCGAGAACTCCATGAAGTCGGCCACTCGGCCGGCCACTTCCAGAGCCTGGTTCATCGTGTCCGGCGAACCGGTCACGCGAACATCGTTCCAGAATTCGCCGCGCAGGCGCTCGATTTTACCGAGAGCGGCCGTCAAACCACCTTTGTTGCGCGCCATGCCGCAGTGCTCCCAGCAGATCAATCCGAGCTCGCGGTGGAAGCTGTCTACCGTCCGTGACCCTTTGATCGACAAGAGCTTCTCGTAGCGATCGCGGGATGAAGCCTCGGCCTCGGCAAAGGCATCGTGATCGGTCGTGACTTTGCCCAGCACGCGACCGGCCAAGTGACTCGCGATTGTGGCTGGGACGACGAAGTAGCCGTCGGCCAGGCCCTGCATCAGCGCGCTCGCGCCAAGCCGGTTCGCACCGTGATCGGAGAAGTTTGCTTCGCCGAGCACAAACAAGCCGGGTACCGTCGACTCCAAGTTGTAGTCAACCCACAAGCCACCCATCGTGTAGTGAACGGCCGGGAAGATCCGCATCGGCACCGAGTACGGGTCCTCGTCAGTGATGCGCTGATACATGTCGAACAGGTTTCCGTAGCGCGCAGAGATTGTGTCCTTGCCGTTGCGCAAGATGGCGTCACGGAAGTCCAAGTAGACTGCTTGGCTCGTCGATCCCACGCCACGACCCTCGTCGCAGACCAGCTTCGCGTTGCGCGAAGCTACATCGCGCGGAACCAGGTTGCCGAAGCTCGGATACTTGCGCTCGAGGTAATAGTCGCGCTCGTTCTCAGGGATCTCGTTCGGCTTGCGCGCGTCGTCCGAATTCTTCGGTACCCAGACGCGACCGTCGTTGCGCAAGCTCTCGCTCATTAGCGTCAGCTTGGATTGGTAGCTACCGGAGACCGGAATGCAAGTCGGGTGGATCTGCGTGTAGCACGGGTTCGCGAAGAAGGCGCCTCGCTTGTGCGCGCGCCAGGCGGCCGTCACATTCGAGTTCTTGGCATTCGTCGAGAGGTAGAAGGCGTTGCCGTACCCGCCGCTGGCCATCAATACCGCATCGGCAGCCCAGCGCTCATACACGCCAGTAGTCAAGTCACGCGTAATAATGCCGCGCGCAATGCCGTCGACGATCACCAGGTCGACCATCTCGCGCCGCGTGTACAACTCGATGTTGCCGGTGCTGACCTGACGCATCATCGCGCCGTAGGCTCCGAGTAACAACTGCTGACCCGTTTGGCCGCGGGCATAGAACGTACGCGAAACTTGCGCGCCACCGAAGGATCGGTTGTCGAGCAGGCCGCCGTACTCACGCGCGAAGGGCACGCCTTGCGCCGCGCACTGATCAATGATCTGCAGCGAGACTTCGGACAAGCGATGGACGTTCGCTTCGCGCGCACGATAGTCGCCGCCCTTGACCGTGTCGTAGAACAAGCGGTAGACCGAGTCGCCGTCGTTCTTGTAGTTCTTGGCCGCGTTGATGCCACCCTGTGCAGCAATCGAGTGTGCACGCCGGGGCGAGTCCTGCACGCAGAAGGACTTCACATTGTAGCCCATCTCCGCCAGCGTCGCCGCGGCTGAGCCGCCGGCTAAACCTGTGCCGACGACAATGACGTCGAACTTGCGCCGGTTCGAGGGATTGACCAGCTTCAGGTCGAACTTGTGCTTCGACCAGCGCTCGGCCATCGGGCCCGAGGGGATCTTCGCGTCGAGTTTGGTGTTCATCTGATATTGCCGTCGGTCAACGGAGGCCGAGGATGATCGGGAAGGATGCGAAGCCCACGAATAGGATCGCGCCAAGGATCAGGCTGATCTTCTCGATCAGCGGCGTGTAGCGCGGATGGCTTAGGCCGAGCGTTTGAAACGCACTCTTGAAGGCGTGGCTGACGTGCACACCGACGGCAACGACGCCGATGAGGTAGATCGCACAACCAAAAGTCGTGGCCATGCGATCCTTGACCGCCTGGGCCATATCCAAGTTCTCGGTGAGCGCCTTTGCGATGCGGAAATCCTTGATGTGGATCGCCAGGAAGAACGCGATGATCAAACCAGTGATCAGCATCGTGGCCGAACCGGGCGTGCGCTTGCCCATGCTGGCGCGCATACCATAGCGCTCAGGCCGCGCTTCTCTGTTCTCCATCGAGACTCGGATACCGAGCACAATGTGAGTGACAAAGAGCACAAGCAGGCCGATCTCAGCCAGTGGCAACAGCGGGTTCGACTCCAACGCGTGCTCGTACGCCCGGAATGCATCTCCGGTGTCGTCCGCGTACAGCGTCAGGTTTCCAGCCAGGTGAGCGATCAAGAAGCCGATCAGCAACAGCCCCGTCAGGGCCATCAAGACCTTCTTACCAATCGACGAATTCAGGAACCGTCCGATCCAGCTCAACATTACTTCGGGCTATTACTTGCGGTGGGGGGGCGTCATGCCCCAGCGGCTCGAGAATCTGTGCGGCTCTACCTGAACGCGCTGGTTCACCATAGAGGCAACGGCAAGGAGCCTATCTATATGGATCACCTGTGGCAAAGCTGTTGACGCAGCTTTTGATACGTAGCAGGCACGTTGTCGTGACTGCAAGGCGGCAGTCCTCATCCGGAAGAATCTGTGGGAGATCCCGCGGGAGATTCACAGAGCTGCCGATGTCTACCGAATCGCCCGATCCCGGCGCACTCCTCTGAGCGAGCTTTCGCGCCCAAGAACCTTTCGGCGTGCCCAGGACCCGTGTACCTGCGCATGCTTACCGCCCGGGGCGGTCTCTCGGTTAGGATCCGCTGATGCAATCGTGGACGCGAATCTACCTGGTCCGCCATGGCCGGGTCGCCGACGACTGGCAAGGCCGGATCTATGGTGACCTGGATGTTCCGCTGTCACCCGAGGGCGAAGCCGAAGGCCGTCAGGTCGCGTCGCTCTTTGCTGGGCGAGCGCTCTCGGGGGTGATCTCGTCTGGACTCGAGCGCGCAGAGTACACGGCACAGCACATACGCCGAGTCGCGAAAAATGCGTCTGATGGGGGACTCTTGTCTCGCCGCGACGACCCACGTTTGCGCGAACTGAATCGAGGAGAATGGGCCGGCAAGTATGCGTCCGAGCTGGAACGCTCCGATCCTGTCGAATGGCAAGCCTTCGCCGAATCCAAGTGGACGACCGCCCCACCGGGTGGCGAAAATTTGAGCTCACTGGCCGAACGAGTGTTCGCCGCATTGGATGATCACGCTCGCTTGGCGCAGGCAGCTGTTGCGATTGTCGCGCATAAATGGGTGCTGCGTGTGACGATATGCGAAGCACTGGGATTGCCACTCGATCGATGCGCGACAGTCGATGTGCCAACCAGCGGCTTAGTCGCTGTGGACTGGCCCAAGGAACGCGTC
>JBLFWN010000224.1:0-6174 GCA_047611405.1 Planctomycetota bacterium
CGACTTCTACCAGGGCGAGTCCTTGGTGCTGCTTGGTATGTACACCGCCCCGCGTCCAATGAAGCTGCGCATGAACGGTACCTTCTGTGGGAAGCCGCGCAGCTTCACGTACGACTTCGATATGGCGAAGTCCAGCACCAGCAATGCCGTCGTGCCCAGACTGTGGGCTTCGCGCAAGATTGCCTATTTGATTGACGCGTTGCGACAAGCGGGAGCGGGTGAGATGAGTTCGAGCCAAGTGCTGGCCGATCCGCGCTACGCCGAGCTTGCGGAAGAGGTCGTGCGCCTGTCGACGCGCTATGGAGTGCTGTCCGAGTACACATCTTTCTTGGCGCGCGAAGGCACGGACTTGGGCAACTGGGGCCATCTGTTGATGGAGGCCAATGACAATCTGCGCGCGGGCTCGATCGAGCCGCGCAGCGGTGACGCCGCCGTATGGGGCAGTCAGAACCTGTGGGCTGGTAAGCAGAAGGCCTTAACTAACTATATGAACCGTCAGATTGATTCGAGCGGCAAGCAGATGGAGATTGCGGGTGTGCAGCAGATGGCCGATGGCGCCTTCTTGAAGCGCGGTCAGCGCTGGATCGAGTCCTCCTTGGTGGGGGACGAAGATGCGAATAGCGCGCAGTTCAAGCCGCGCGTGATTCATCTGGGCAGTATCGAGCACACGCTGGTCATGAACGACTTGATGCGCCAGGGACGTCAGGGCTGGCTCTCGCTGCCCGGCGAAATCCTGCTGCGAGTGAAGGGCGAAGCCGTCCTGATCCAGAACACGGATGCTTCGAGGTGAGGCGAGGCCTCCACGGACTTTCGAATAGCTGAACAGACGAACTACGAACATAGGAATCAGACATGAATGCGAACTTGATCACATCTATCATCCCGAACTGGATGAGCCTTACGGGCAGCCTGTTGGCCGCACCCTTCCTGATGCAGGAGGTGACCGTTATCCCGCAGGAAGAGGCGCCGGCAACGGCACAGCAGCACGGGGCAGCCACTCGGGTCGTCTATGGTAAGCAAGCTACGGCCGCATGGAGCACAATGCTGCCCGCTGCGGTCTCGAATCGAATCGATCTTGCGATCTGCTTGGATACTTCAGGCAGCATGGACAACTTGATCGACGCTGCGCGCCAGAAGATCTGGACCATCGTTAACGACTTCGCGCTGGCCGAACCGCAACCCCGACTGCGCGTGGCAGTGTTGAGTTTTGGCAACGATGGCGATGATCCCAGCCAGGGCTGGGTGCGCATTGCTCAGCCGCTGACGGACGATCTCGATCTGGTTTCGATGGAACTCTTCGCGCTCAAGACGAATGGCGGGACTGAATTGGTCGGACGCGTCGTGCAGGCCGCGCGCACGCAGCTTGATTGGACAAGCGAGCCCGGCGCGCTGAAGGTGATGGTCGTAGCCGGGAACGAGTCTGCAGAGCAAGATCAAGTCGTCTTCGCGGGCGATGCTTCTTCGGCGGCCATTGCTGCTGGCATCCAAGTGAACACGCTGTACTGCGGTGGGGCCGTCGATGCGGATGCCGCCGGTTGGAATGCCGTCGCTCGCTTGGCGGACGGCTTCTATGCCGCGATCGATCCCGGGCAGATCGATGTCATCGCTTCGCCCTTCGATGGCCGCTTGGCCGAGTTGTCCGGCGACTTGAATGGCACCTATGTTCCGATCGGTGCTCAGGGTCAGTGGGCATGGATCAACCAACGTGCTCAAGACTCGAACGCCGTCAACTTGAACTCGGCCGCAGCTGCATCGCGCGCACAGTCGAAAGCCGGCAAGCTGTATCGCAATAGCTGGGACCTGATCGACGGATACAATGAGGGCACGGTCAAGATTGAGGAACTCGAGAAGAAGGAACTGCCCGAAGAGTTGCGCGTGATGACTGTCGTTGAACTCGAAACCCACATCAAAGGCTGCGACACCAAGCGTAAGAAGGTGCAGGAAGAGATCCAGGATCTGTCGACGCAGCGCTCAGCATGGTTGGAAAGCGAACGCTTGCGCCGCAATGAGAGCGACGAGAACAGCTTCGATGCGACGATTCGCCGCGGCGTGCAAGCTCAGGCAACTGCCAAGGGCTTCCGCTTCAAGCAGCGTGCTACAGCCGTCACGCGTGAAGCCTCTGATGCCAACGCGGCGAGTTCGACGGCGCCTGCTGCCGGCAGTGCTCCCGCGACTGTGGGCGCGACGAACAACACTCCCGTTGGTGCTGGCGGCTCGAGTCAGTTGAGGGTGCCCCTGCCGCGACCCGTGAATGCGAACCGCGCCGCGGGGTTTCAGCAAACTGGTGTGTCGGCGGGGAACTCACAGCAGCGAGTCGTTCCCATTCGGCAGCGAGTGATCAAACCTACACAGCAGGAGCAGCAGGTGACCGGTGGTGCCCAGAGTGCTGGCGGAAGTGCACAGTCTCTCGGCAACCAACAGACCGGCAGCAGGCCTGCCGGACAGCAGACACCCGCGCCAAAGAAGGAAGGCGGCCAGAGCTAAGGCCGCTCGAGTCTTGAGTCTTCCCACCTGCTGAAGTGCAGCCCTTGCCTGTTGATGAGATGATTACTCTTATCAACGGGCCGATCGCGCGCCATCTGTCCTCTCGGGTCTCTGCTAGCTGCCAGGACCCATGACGCTCGCCGCCACGCGAACGACAGCCTGCTGAATCTGACGCTTGTCACGCGCGCTCCCTGGAGAATGCCCGCCCGTTTGCGAATGATGGGCGGAGCAAGCGAAGCCTGCCTACCGGTTATGAAATCGAAATGAGCTCAACACGCAAGAAGGTCCTGGTCGTCGAAGACGACGACGCGATTCGGCGCGGCTTGGTCGACAGCCTACGCTTTGCCGGCTTCGATGTGATCGAGGCGGCGGACGGCCACTTGGCTCGAGCGCCGATGTTGGGTTCCTCGATCGATTTGTGCTTGCTCGATGTGATGTTGCCCGGGCCTGATGGCTTCCAATTGCTGCAAGAGTTACGGCGCAGTCGACCTCGCCTTCCGGTGATCATGTTGACCGCGCGTGGGGCGGAAGAGGATCGAGTTCGCGGCCTGCGCGAGGGCGCGGATGACTACGTCGTCAAGCCGTTCAGCTCGACGGAGTTGATTGCACGCGTCGAGGCCGTTTTGCGGCGATCTGCGGAGCGCCCGCAAGATGTGAAGCAACTGCGCATCGAGCAGACGGTGGTGCAGATGGAGCGCTCGCAGATTGATCGCGAGGATCAAGAGCCACGCCAGTTGACGGAGCGGGAAGCCGGCGTGCTGCGCTACTTGGCCGTTTGCCGCGACCGAGCGATCTCGCGCGAGGAGCTGCTGCAACACGTGTGGGGCCTGGACCCACGCGGCATCGAGACGCGCACCGTCGATATGCATATCGCTCGCTTGCGCGATAAACTGGGCAAGGGCAAATCCGGGGCCGAGTTCATCGTCACGGTACGAGCCAAGGGCTACATGCTGGGCGAGTCGGTCGAGGTCGTGCAGGCATGAAGAAGAATGACCGCATCTGGTGGCTCGTCTATTGGGTCGCATCGAGCGCGGCCTTATTTGCGTTGGCATTGCTCTCGTCTGCCTTCCTTGAGCTCGAAAGTCGATCGCGCGGGGACGCAGAGCGCGGCGCCGCGGTCAGGCTCGCTTTGTGGCGCATGGATTCTTGGGTCAGTACGCAGCTGGCTCGAGAAGCGGCGCGCGAACCGCAGGAGTATCGTTCGTTCACTCCGCTTCCGTCGAGCACGACAGGCCTGCGCGTTTCGTCTCCGCTCTTACTTGGAGGTACAGACTTCGCCAGTTTCCACTTCGAGATCCGGGCTGGGGACAACTGGGGCTCTCCGCAATTGCCGTTGGGAGACGAGCGTGAGCTGGCGCTGACAAGAGGCTGGATTGATGACGAAGGCGTCGAGATTCAGTCGCGCCTGCAGCAGTTGCAGGCCACTCTCTCCACCGACACCATCCGCCAGCGCTTGGCGTCTGTGCAAGCGGAGCTGCCGATACTTCTGAATGACTCCAATGTCGCCCGCTCCGTGCAGGACGGTTCGAAGGAAGTCCGGCTGGTTCAATCCTCGGACCAGGACGCTTCGCGCTCGACGCAAGAATTCAATCTGCGCAACCAAAACAATTACAAGACGCAGTGGATGACGCAGAAGAAGAATCGCAAGGTCAGTCCCAACCAGCTATCGCTGGAGGAGCAGCCTAGCGAGCAAGCAGGCTCCTACTTCGGCGCAGTCCAGGGTGAAGATCGCGTTACACCGCTGGTCGCTATCTGGGTTGAAAATGGCGAGCGCGCCCAGTTGTGTTGCGTGCGCGAGAGTGAAGTCAAGGGCGTGCGTACCTATCAAGGCTTCGTCGTCGATTGGGAAGGAGTGCGTACTCAGCTCTTGGACCAAGTGCGCGATTTGTTCGACAACAGCAAGCTCGAGCGCGCTCGCCCGATGCCTGCATTCGATGCGACAACAAATATCCAGCCTGACCAAGCAGCGGATCGTTTGGCGACCTTGCCCGTCCGCTTCGATCCCGGCCCCGCTCCGCCGCGCGTGACATCCTTCGGTGGCGCAGACCTAAGCAAACACGCCGCCTCGACCCTTCTCGTCTCCTGGGCCTTCGCCCTCGCCGCCGTCCTTGCCGTTGGTTTCGCTCTGCACCGCACCATCGCCCAAGGCCATCAACGCACACGCTTCGCGACTGCGGTGACGCACGAACTGCGCACACCGCTGACGACCTTCCGCATGTACTCCGAAATGCTCGCGAAGGATATGGTCGAGGGTGAAGACACTCGCCGCGAATACCTAGAGACACTCGAAAGCGAATCGCGCCGTCTCTCACGCCTCGTCGAAAACGTGCTCTCTCACGCGCGTCTCGAAGACCAAAGCGTCAAGCGCCACCGTGAGAGCACAACAGTGGGGGAGTTGCTCAACTCCTGCCTACCCATGCTGGAACGCCACGCCCTCGAGTCCACAGCACTCTTCGAGTGGAACCTCCCACCAAAACTGCGCGACACGGCGCTCACCACCGATCCCGGTTCCGTCGGCCAAGTCCTGTTGAACCTGATCGACAACGCCTGCAAGTATGGCGCATCCGACCAAGGCGTTGAAATCCAACTCGACATCACCAGCCAATCTGGCCGTCTGCGCCTGGCCCTAAGCGACCAAGGCCCCGGCGTCCCCAAGCCCGAACGCTCCCGCATCTTCAAAGCCTTCGAACGCGGCCGCCGCGCCCTAGCCGAAGGCGGCCGCGGAGTAGGCCTAGGCCTAGCCCTCTCGCGCAGTCTAGCCCGCGACCTAGGCGGTGACCTGCGGCTTGAGTACAGCCAAAACGGCGCTACCTTCAGCCTCCTCCTCCCCCTAGATCCGAGCTCCCAGGCCTAGACCAATTAGGTACGGACCCAAGACAACAACAGCAACGCCCCCCCCCCAATGGAAGCCATCGACCTAGACCAAAAATTTGCCACATTTGACGATTGTTGGAGCCCGCGCATCATCGCCGACATCAACGACCAACAAGTCAAACTAGCCCGCCTAGACGGCGAGTTCGTCTGGCACGAACACGCCAACGAAGACGAGTTCTTCCTTGTCCTAGAGGGCCGCCTAGAAATCCACTTCCGCGACTCCATCACAGTCCTTACCCCTGGCCAACTCTGCGTAGTTCCCAAAGGCGTAGAGCACAAACCCAACGCCACCCTCCCCACAAAAATTCTTCTAATCGAACGCGCTACAACCAAGCACACCGGCACGACGGAGACTCCTCGCGCCAACAACGATCAACAAAGGATCTGAGAGCGATACCGAGAGTGTTGCGTTTAAGCCGGCGAGTTCATGGGGAGGAAGTGAGTGAGCAGGGGGGGGCTATCGCTAACGCTTCGATCACCTTGGGTCAACGATCGCGGGACACACTGCTAGCCGATGGCAGCGTGGGTGAAACTGCTCCTCCGCATGAGCAGCCTACTGGCACGGACGGTAGGGCGAGTTTCGACTCGGTTGCGCCAGGGCATGTGCCCTTGCTCAGTAATGCAAAGGGGATGATTCCTTCGAAGACCTTCGTCTCGTTGGAGTCAGCCGATGAACCTCAAACAGATCAGCAGAGGCTCCGCCTCTGTCAGTTCGAGGATATAGGCATGTCGTTCATGAGCTACCTGAGCGATGCGCACGATCCGATCTTCGATCACCCTTAATAGCAGCAACCCACCGGAGCTCAATCGCTCCGG
>JBLFWN010000225.1:0-6028 GCA_047611405.1 Planctomycetota bacterium
CCATGGATCATCAGCAGCGCTTCGTTGATCTTGTCCGCGTGCATGAAGGGTGAGACATTGAAATACGCGTCGGGCGCTTCCCAGAACGTGCGCCGCTCGGATTGAAAGCCGAAGGGGGTCAGGCTCCGGTTGTAGGCGCCACTCCTGGCAATGCCGGCTCGGAACAGATCGCAGTGCGCCAACAGGTTGGCCGTCATGAACGCACCGTAGCTGTGCCCGCCAACCGCTACGCGCTCGCGATCGGCAACGCCCATATCGACTGCCTTGTCGATCGCTGCTTGCGCAGCGGCGACGATCTGCTCGCGGAAAGTGTCATTCATCGTCTTGGGGTCGCCGATGATGGGCATCGTTGCCGCGTCGAGAACCGCGTAGCCTTGCGTCACGAGCGCGAGGTGTGACGATCCAGAGATGCGCGTGAAACGCGCTGCGCTGGTCGTGACTTGTCCAGCCGTCTTGGGATCGTTGAACTCCCTCGGATACGCCCAGACAAACAGAGGCAAGCGGGTTCCCTGTTCGTAGTCGGCCGGCAGGTAAAGCGTGGCGCTCAACGGCACGCCGTCCGCGCGCTCATAGGTCACGAGCTCTTTGTGGACGCCACGGATCTGCGGCGTCGGGTCCGGGAATTCAGTCAAGGCTGCGGGCTCAGTGCCATTCAACCTGCGCAGGCGGTAGTTGGGCGGCGAAGTCGTCGACTCGTGTCGCGTGACGAAGGCAGCTTCGCCGTTGATCTCACCTCCATGCCCAACGAGCTTGACAACACTCTCATAGCTACCTTGCGAGCAGCGCCATAGCTGTTCTGTTTCCAGGGTATCTAGGTTCTGACGAGACAAGAACGGCAAGAGTCCCTCAGGCGAAGCCCCGGAACCGGCGCGATAGATCCAGGACCCGTCTTGAATCGGGACGCTTCGGCCTTGCTCGTCCAGCTCGTTCAAGAGCGTGCCCGGATCCCCGTAGCGGTCGCGGATGCTGCGGTCCTCGACTACACGTGTGTCCGCGTCCGGCGTACGCAAATCGAAGAGCAGAGTGCGTATCCAGCGCCGGTCACGATCGTATTCGCCGGCCAATACCAACTCGGGATCCTGCAGGAAGCTGAGGCCGCGCGCGCGCTGCTGTAGCCGCAGTAGTTCTTTGCCCTCACCCTTGAAGGGCGCGTCCCACGTCAGCCAGCGATCACGATGCGGCGCCTCGATATTCGGGTCGCCGCCATCCAAGGCTTCGGTCCACACCAAGCTGGCTGGCACCCCGCGTCGCCAACCGACGTCGCGCGGCCCGGTACGCACACCTTGGATTGGGATGCCCTCTGCCAGCGGCACGCGGACAATGGTCGCGAGCAGCCTGGCGAACTGGTCCAAGACTTCGACGGTGTGTGGGAAGCTGTAATACGGCATCAAGTACGAGTAGGGCTTCTGGATGCGTGTCACTAGCAACTGATTCCCATCCGGCGAAGGATCGACACTGCGATACAGACGGGGCCGGCCTATCTGCATGCGTTCCGCCGTCTTCACCTTGACGATCACGAGTTGGCTGCGCGCGTAATGCTCGAACAGCGCTTCGTCGTGCTCGTTGGACAGCAAGTCTTGATAGGTACGCAGTGGAGAGGTCGCGCCGGATGTGGACTGAATGTTGGGGCCGTGCGGAGCGCGTGCGACTGCCGGCTCCTCTCCTCGATCTTCGGGCACCTCCGACAGGATCATCGTCACGCCGTCCGGCATCCAACGCGGGCCGGACAGCACTGTGTTCAGACGCTTCGACAAGCGAATGGGCGCACAGTCCGCCTCGATGCTCGTCGCCCACAGTTCACTGCCGCCTGCAACGACAAGTGTGAATGCAAAGTAGTGCGAGTTGTGCGACCAAGAGACCGATGCGAGCTTGGCGCCCTTCGGCAGCTTGATCGAGTGCTGAGCGCCACTGTCGAGGTCTTTGACCGCCAGCCCACGATCGAAACTCGTCCGATGGCGCGCGTTAGTTTCAGGATCGATGCGCATCCCCGCCAGCCGCAGCATGCGACGCGAGACATCTTCAATGCTCGGCAAGGAGTCCCTCTTGATCACGAGTGCCGTCTTCCCATCCGGGCTGATGCGCAGCGAAGGCGCCGCTTCGGCGTCGATGATGTCGACGATTTCCTGCGGGGGGAGGCGATACCCGTCTTGAGCGCGGCCATCCGCGACGAAGACCGTCAGACCAAAGAACAAGCTGAGCACGGACTGCATATAGGACATCGATGTACCGTTCGAATGAGTTGGGTCGTGATAGCGCTTGCGATGATATCAAGCTGGCTAGTTGGCCGTTGGTCCGAGCTTCACCCCGGCGACTCGGTCGCCCCAGACCGATGCTGGCAGCCCCGCCGTAATTACCCCAATCCATTTCTCGGGCCCTCCGAATCGTCTGGCTGCGTCGCCAGAATCCACGAATAGCATTCAACTATGCGCGCAACGGAGCGCCTTGACGTTCAATCTGGAGAACCCAATCCATGAACCGGCCTCCTTATGGCTGGTTGCTAAGATGCTCATCCGCTGCTTCCCCAGATCCTGACGCTTTGCTTGACTCCACTGAACATCCGCTGACGGCCGGCTTGTGCCTAGCCGCCCTGACACTTTGTCTGCCGGCTTGCTCGGACGAGCCAGAACCGACTCGGCCCAATGTGCTGCTGATCTCGATTGACAGCCTGCGTGCCGATCACCTCGGCTGCTATGGCTACGAGCGCGACACGAGTCCGGCGATCGATCGCTTGGCGCGCGAGGGCGCGCTCTTCCGTCAGGTGTCGAGCAGCACGTCGTGGACCTTGCCAGCGCACGCGTCGCTGTTCACGGCCTTGCCCGACTCCGTGCACTTATGTGACCGCAACTCGCGCGTGTTGGCGCCGAGTCGCACAACGCTCGCGGAAGCCATGGGTAGCGAGGGCTACGCGACAGCCGGTTTGTGGAGCGGCCCCTACCTGCATCCTCGCTTTGGCTTGGCACAAGGATTCGATCACTACCGCTCGTGTGCCAGTTTCGAAATCTATAGCGACGACAACCTGCGCTCGCACTCTACCCCTGGTCCCGGAGCGGCGCCGGCGGGCCAGTTCCGTGCGAACCGCCTGTCGCACGAAGACATCACAAGCCCACGCATCCTGGAGGAAGTCGAAGCCTTCCTCGGACAAGAGCGAGAGGATCCCTTCTTCTTGTTCGTGCACATGTGGGATGTTCACTACGACTTCATTCCGCCCGAGCCCTACGCCTCAAAGTTCGATTCGGACTATGCCGGGCCCGTCGATGGTGGCAACCTCTCGGGTGACTGGAAGCTTGGTGACGAGGGCACGAGCGAGCGCGACCGCGAGCACTTGCTGGCGCTCTACGATGCCGAGATCGCATGGACGGATCACCATGTCGGCAAGATCCTGGAACGCTTGGATACGCTGGGCCTTGCGGATGACACGATCGTCGTGCTGACCGCGGATCATGGCGAAGAGTTCTTCGAACACGGCCTCTTCGGTCATCGCAAGACTCTGTACGAAGAGGTGCTGAACATCCCTTTGATCATTCGCTACCCGGGCACTGTCGAGGCTGGGAAATCGCTTGATCGGATCAGCAGCATCATCGACATCGCACCGACGATTCTGGATCTCGCTGGCGCGCGCAAGCTGCGCAACGTGTTGGGGCAGTCACTCGTGCCGGAGATGGAAGGCTCCGCTGTGGACTCGGATTCAGTGGCCATTGCCGAACTGTTCAAGCCACGCTCGGCGACCCAGGTGGTCTCGCTACGGTCCGAGCGCTGGAAGCTCCTTTACGAGCGGACTAACGGCGAGTCGATCGGACTCTGGGACATGCTTGGCGATCCAGCGGAAGCGAGCAACGTGCTCGAAGTGAATGCGGACCTGCGCGAGGAAGCCGAGGAAGCAGCTGCCTTGCTGCAAGTCCAGCTTGACGAACTCGAGAAGCAACATTCGAGCGCTGGCTCAGAAGCTGCATCCGGCTTGCCGCCCGAGCTCGAGAAAAACCTGCGCGAGCTGGGCTATCTAGGCGGCTCGGACGAAGACGAGTAACCGGCGCGAGCCCTACTGCAAGCCGTCGAACGGGACCTCTTCCGAAGACAGCCGTATATGGACCGTTCCAGCCGGCGCCTGCGTCGCGCACGCATTGCCCAAGAGTTGGAGTTGGCGCTGATTGCTGGCGTTGGAGACGCAGAACAGCCAACCCTTGGGGTCGAGGCCGTAGAAGCCATTGACCGTCGGAACGCCAATTTCCCATGCCGCCCACATAGCCAGCAGGTGAATTTGTCGTCGGTAGGAATCAGCGATGCGCGGATTGCCTGGCGTCCCCCCCGTAACGGTCAGAAGGAAGGCGGGTGCATCGGACGGGACTGCGCTCGCGACACGCTCGATGTAGCCGCGGTACTGCTGCTCGTCGCGTGAGCGCTGCGTGTGGCCTTGTTCCACGACACAGATGGCAGCCAGTGCGATCGCAAGCGGCCAGCCGCGACGCTCGCGCAGTTGATCGAGACACAACGCGACTCCAATGCCCGCTGGAATCACCAGGAAGTTGCCGAGCCGGGCCAAGTAGCGCATCGCGCCAGCGCCAGGAACGTGATCGTAGGCGATTTGCCACAGCGATCCCGCCTCGCCCCAACGAGTCGTCACTACGACGCACAAGAGCGTCGTCAGACCCATGACACGCAGTACCGGTACGTGGCGCATGCGCCAGAACGCAGTCAGCGCAAGCAGCGTCGTGACCCACCCGGCACCATTGGCGTGTTGGCTCTGGGCACTCGTGAATCGAAAGGCTTCGACCTGCGCCAGCGCGCCGTACAACCAATGATCACTACCGGTGTACAACCAGGAGGCCCAAGTGGGCAGCGCGCGCGCGACTTCGGGCCATTCGCGCAAGCCAGCGTTCTGGGCTGCGTCGAGATGGTGTGTGGCGAGGGGAATCAGCGCGGCTGCAGTCACGGCCAGACCAATGCCCAACGCCACAACTTGCGAACGAAGCAACGCGATCACGGCACCGCGTGCGTCTCGTACAAGCAAGGCTGCTGCACAAGCCGCGACGGACACGATCGCGAAGAAGAAGGCGGGATAGAACGCCGACCACGCCTGCGCGGTTACCGCGGCGAAGAATGCAAGCAACCATCGACTCGACAAGCGCCGGCGGCCGGTCTGAGTCGCAGACAATGCGTTGCCCAGGAAGTACAGCGCGAAAATCGACGGATAGATCGCGAACAGCTGCGGGCTATTGAAGTTCGCCAAGCGCGAGCTGCCGAAGCCGATCAGGCAAGCGCCGACGGCCGCCGCCCACGGTGACGCACCGACGTGTCTGCGCAAGAACAGATGCCCCCCGACAAAGCTGAGCGTCAGGCTGAGCATCATCCACAATTGGAAACTCAGGCCGGGCGCCAAACCGAGCATGCGCCATACCCAATAACCCGGAGCGGCGCCAAGCATCACATCACTATGGGCCGAGACGTTCGCGAAGGGCGCGTAACAAGGTGGACTCCAGAAGGACGATGACAGCTCCGATCCTCGAATCCACTGCCAGCTGTGCTCGAGGATGTAGTGCACCAGCGATGGATCGCCCGAACGAATCTGAAGACGCTCGAAACCGGAAGCGAGCGTCGGATGGAATGCCAGCAGCAGTCCGACAAGTGCCATGATCACAGGAGCGAGTCGCCGACCACCAGTTCCTGGTTGGTCGCTCGCGTTCTCTGTACTGGCGTTAGTCAATTCCGATTCCTGCATGGCTTGGGCTAGCAGCCTGTTGGAAAGAAGCGCTTCGCACGCTGCCGGTCATCGAATGCAGATCAAGGCGCATTGAGTCCCTCATGGTTTGACATCATTTGGGGCCTTGATGCAACGCAGAGCTGCGTTCGAGGACCGTTGTTGCGCGGATCGCTCCTTTCCAAAAGGCTGCTAGAGCAGCCTAATGCAAGAAGCCACCCGGAGTAGCCCTCCGAAACGACCATTCTTGTCGAAGGAGGGCAACCATCGCCCGCTTCGAGTCGACGCCCTACTTGGGCAGGGACTGCGTCTGGTACGCGGGCCGCTGGAAGTGGT
>JBLFWN010000226.1:0-6012 GCA_047611405.1 Planctomycetota bacterium
CCTCATCAGTCCGATCAACAGGTCAACTACGAGCCGACAGCCTACAATCCTCCCCCAGCACCGCTCCGAAAAACGAGCTGCTCGTCAGCTTCGACCCGGTCGTGGCCGGACGGTCTAGAACTCAAACTCCAGGTGTGGGGGAGGTCTTGCTGGAGCTGCCGTTGGTGGATCAGTTGGGAGCTTCAAATGACCGAGGATCCTGCGAATCACTGGAGGCTCAGTAATGAAGGCGATCAGCTTGCGCCTTCCACCGCAGCGCTCACAGTGCAGCTGTACTTTCCTGGTTGGCGATTGAGAATACTCTGCGCATCAACTCCGACCAGCTGTAACGATCAGGGTTGCGGGATAGAGATGGAGGCGCGGCGCCGTCGAGTCCGATTGGGGAGGTCGGTGTCCAGGAGACCTGCCAGCTTTGGGTGCCAGGTGTGCCAGGTGTGCCAGGTGTGCAGGGGGTGGCTGAGGGATGAGCTCCTTTACTCTCACTCATGCCCTTCAAGTCAAACGCACCCGGTGCATGCGTTGCTTGCAATGCCTCGTCGGGTTCATCGACTGGCGATGGCGGGTTAGGCACGATCATGTCTCGCCATGTCGAGGCGGGCGCCAACACTCCGTGATAGGTGACAAGGTGTACACCGGGAAGTGGAACGGGGGCTGCGAGGCGTTCGATGAAGGTGAGTGGGTCGAACACGAAATGAGTTGTGCCGTCACGCCACGGGCGGCGCAGGTCGAGAATGACCTTGCCTTCGGGTGAGAGGGAGAGGCGTTCAGCGGCGATCGGACCGCGTGCGACGTATCGGCAGAGATGCTCGAGTCGGACTCTATCGCCTGGTCTCACGTGGACTTCGGCATGCAAGGAGAAGCCGTCTCGGTTGGCGCATAGCATGTCAGCCCCCGAGTCGAAGCGGTCTGCGCCGGCTGGCTCTTCGCCTGCGCGCTCGATGCGCTTGCCAGCCTCGGGGCCGAGAGCGACGCGTCCCTGGATAGAGGCGGCAGTGAGTAAGGGGAGGAGGGAGTCGGGCTCAGTATCGCTTCCCGTGTCAACGTCCCCCGGGCCCTGTAACAGGCCCCGGGTGCGCAGCAGCCGAAGGAGGCGGGATTGAATGGTGTCGAGCAGGCGGGCGATGTCGTGCTGCTCGAACCTTGGTGCTGCGAAGAAGACTGGGGAGGCGAAGGGCCCTGCTTTCGTGAAGACCCCGTCCAGGACCAACGCGTGAAAGTGAACGTTCAGGTTCAGAGCAGATCCAAACCGTTGGACCACGTTTATCGCTCCGGTGCGTCCAGCGCTGACTCCCTCTCGCTCCAGAGCGGATTGATAGAACGAGAGTTGACGGTGACCTTCGAGCAGTAAGCGCTTTCGCGCGTTTGCTTTAGAACCGAGCGGGCACCCGGAAATCTTTTCCAGGTGCCCGCTCCAGTTGTTGGCTGAGAGCTTCCAAACCTACCTGCCGATCTACTAGCCGCCGAAGGAGCGAAGAGTCTCGAATGAAAAATGCAACTTCGATAATGGGCCGTCGATAAGGGTGCGTGTCGGAACCAACTGGCACACTCAGAAAGAGAACCTGATGAAAAACGAAATACGCAATGCCACCCAGCACGCCCTCTTTTCTCAAAGTCTGGCCTTGGCCATTTTTGCCGGCGCGAGCGCGTGTAGCAGCGGGGGGGGGTGGAGGAAGCGGAGGCGGTAGCGGCGCCGAGGCAAGCTTGGACGTCCTCGTGATGGATGCACCCGTAGACTCACTCGCCGCCTTCAGTGTCGAGATCGAATCGCTGCGACTGGTAGATGCAGACGGCGAGCGAACGGACAACTTGCTCGATGAGCCGACGACGGTCGAATTGCTCGGATTGCAGACTTCGAGTACCTGGTTGAGCAGTGCGGGCATGCCGCTCGGCACATATGAGTCTGCCGAACTGCAGTTCGACCCGGCCTCTGTTTCCGCGATGGCTATGGACGGCTCGAGCGTTCCGGTCACGACGAACGGTTCGACTCTGGTCGCTGAATTCGATTCGCCGCTCGTAGTGGATGATGAGGAAGACTACGCACGCTTGTTACTCGACGTGGATCTGACGGAGTCCCTCTCGGGCGACGTCGATGGGATGGTCTTCGATGCGACCGGCTCTGCGGAGCTCGATGACGGGAGTACGGATCAGCCGCTGGATGAACTACATGGCCTCGTGACGAGCTTCTCGTTCGCCAATCGAATGATGGTGTTGACCGCCTACGCCGATGGTGACCAGGAGCATGAACTGGGATCGGTAACAGTCGAGCTGGGCGAGTCCGTCCGCTTGCGTGACCACGAGGGCGACACCTACGAGAGCGAGGCGGACTTCTTCGAGGATCTGGTCGTCGGTAGTTCCTTTTTGGAAATTGATGGAGATCTAAGCGCCAATGGCATCGTGATCGCCACGAAGGTCGAAGTTGAAGACCACGACTCCGGAAGTCGCTCCGAGGACTTCAAGATCGAAGGCATCGTGCTGGAGGTCGGGGACGGGAGCTTCCAACTGTTGGTGGTCGAAATCGAGAAGGGTGAAGATCTCGCCCAGCCCGTTGTCCCTACTGAAATTGCCGAACACCCTCTGTTGGGGCCGTCAACAGGGCGATTCTGACAGGACGAGGGGCGTGGTGATCACCGAGATGACACACCTCCCCCCACTGTCTTCGACTTTCGTTCTTGGGTTGTGCTCTACGCTGCTCGCGAGTACCGATGGTGCAGCCCACCGAGCACTGGCTTAGCAATCACCTCCCCTATGGCTTGAACTTCTCGCTCTATCGGCGAGTTCCCGCCGAGCGAGTAGTGAGTGCGCGACTCGTTGTAATAGGCGACGAATTCCCGAATCGTTCGCAGCAAGTGCTTCTCGCTCAACGGGATGATGTGATCGGTGCACTCGCGTCGCAGGGTGCCGATGACTCGTTCCACAAACGCGTTCTGCCACGGCGAGCGAGGTGCCGAAATCAACTCCTCGATGCCCAGCGTCTTCACCTTCTGACGGAACGCCCAGCCGAAGATCCGGTCGCGATCGCGCTGAAGAAACCGTGGCTTCCAGCCATCACCGGGGAATGCCTCGGCGAGCTGACGCGCAGCCCACACGATTCTATCGCGGCGAAGCAAGAGCCTCAGAATCGACCTTGGGCTCGTCAACTCAAAGAAGCCTATCCACTTGATCCTCGACATCACAGGGCTCTCTATTGTCGGTGTAATAGAGTAGCCGGATGCCAAGCACGGAGGTCGCGGGAAGCAAGGTTGGCACAAGCTGCACATAGGCGTTGACCGCAGCGGCCAGATCCATGCGCAAGTCTTGACCGACAGCTCTGTTGACGACGTGAGCACAGGCATCGGCATCATCAAGACTGTCAAGGGGAGGGGCTCCAGCGTGACCGGCGATGCCGGGTACGACACCGTGGCGATGCTCGACACTGCCAACATACGCGGAGCAAGAGTCGTATTGCGCCCATCTCGATCGGCGGCTCTTTCGCTACGAAGACCGCGCTCGGCTGTATGTGACAGAACGATCAAGCGGGTGAATTGGCTCGGCAGGCGACGGCGGAAGAAGGAGTCTGATTACCATCGCCAAGGCACGGTCGAGAACGCCTTCACTCGGTACAAGTCGATGCGGGGTGACAGGCTGCACGTGCTAAATCGGCGTGAGCAAATGGTCGAAGTCGCGATAGGGTGCCAGGTGCTGAACACGACGCTGGCGCTTGGCCGACCGAAGTCAGTGGCCTAGGCTTGTTGATTCCTCCGCAGGAGGGATAGCTCTCGCTTCATCTTGAATCCTGCAACAACGCCGCTCGGAAGGCCCTTAGCCGTAATTTGAAGGGGCGGTATAGGGCTGGCTTGGCCATGTTTCTTCGCAACCGGCCAGCAATCAAGCCACATCTTTGTGACGCAGGGAAAAGGTCGCTGATCCGATCCCCAAGGCAGCATAGAGGCCGAAAGTAATGGCAAGCGCCCTGGGGTGGAACAGCCACTGGTAGCGGAGTATTGCGATCAAGCCCACAGCCAGGAAGGCCATGATGGCGATCGCGAGAGCGGCATGAGTCCCGGTTTGCTTGCGCTTGACGAAGTTGGCGTAGGCCATGAGTAGCGAGACGACAATGAATGTGATGCTACTGAACTCCAGCAATTCCTCCAGCCCTCCGACGATCACCATAAGCACGGCCGTGAGTGTCATTACGATGATTGCGTTTCCCGGGATGTGGTCCTTCTGCCTGCGGCTAAGGAATGCTGGGAGGAAACCGTCGCGCGCGATGACGGCCATCAACCGAGACGCGCCGAAGACCGTGCCGCTGATTGCACTACATGTGGCCAGAGCCGCGCCGAGGATTACCATCACTCGTCCGCTGGGCCCGATTGCGTGTGCCGCGCCAGCGGCTAGGGCAGACTCCTTGTTGAGGATGAGTTCCTCCTTGGGAATCGCCATCAAGGCGGCCACGGCCAGTAGGACGTAGATAACCGTTGCGGTCGCAATAGCCGCATAGATAGCCCAGGGAATGTCGCGCTCGGGTTCGACCGTTTCTTCCGTGGCGTGGATCGCGAGCTGGAACCCTTCGAAAGCCACAAACGTGATAGCGGCCGTCATGGAGATCATGGACCAACTAAGATCGTGATCAAAGATGGGTGTCATGTTGGACACGTCACCGGAACGGATCAAGACAGCCGCGATCAGGCCCAGAAGAAGGAGCTTCGTGTAGACCATCAGGTCTTCCGATTTTCCCATTCCACTTACGCTGACTAGATTGAGGATTGCAAATAGGACCAGCACCCCAGCGGCCGTCACCTTCGTCGCGAGGACCGGATTTTGAACGTCGAAGGCGCTTGTCATGTAGGCGCCGAAGGTGAAGGCGTAGAGGGCCAGCGTGCTGATGTAGCCGAATGTTACGATCCACCCGATCAACGAGGCCCCCATGGGGGAACCGGGAAACGTCAGCTTGAAAAAGGAGTAGGTGGCGCCTTCATCCCGGTACAGCTTCGCAAGCTGCACATAGGAGTGGGCGGCGGCGAGTGCGAGGGCACCCCCAATTCCGATTGCGAGGGGCGTGAGATTGCCGATGTTGGCAACGGAAACACCCAGGATTGAAAAGATGCCGCCGCCGACCATGCCCCCCAGAGCAATAGCCAGCAACTCCCAGCGTCCTAGCGCCTTCTTTCTCTTATTGCTGACTACTTGCACGCGGCTAAGCATTACACAGCGGCTGATCATTCTGTAGTGGATGGCATCCTGAATGAGCGAACCCAGGAAAACAGTCATCTCACACTCGACGGAGCTATGCGACCAGTCGTTGCTCTAGGGTTCTCTGAACCAGGCGAACGGCACCTTCCATGAAAAGTTCGATCCTTTTAGCCGTCGCCTCCACCATTACTATCGCCTCCAACCATGAGGCCCCCCGCAATACAGTGTCGCACACTGTATTGCCCGACCGGTCAGCGATCAGACTCGGGGAACACGCAACCCTCATCGAACGAGGCTTCGAGTCGATGTTCGATGTGCTCCCGCAGCCTACGAAGGACGGCGCGGCAGACCGCCGGGGCTTCGGTTAGATCATTGGGATCGAACTAGAGCACCCGTGTTCCGTCCTGGTCAGGCATCGACCTCGGCAGAGGCAAGGTAGCGTGACACGAATCACTGAGATGTGCCCGGTGGCGAAATCGTATTGCGTCGAGCGCGAGGCTCAGACTACGAATGTGCTGGTCCCCAGTATCGTGCTTGATCTCTCTTAGAAAGAGCCCTTGCCACGATCTGTAGTCGGGCCTACGAGTCGTATGAGCGGTCGTTCGGGAAGGCGGGCCCCTTCTTATTTGCCTTCGCCGCGCGCCGGCCCTGGTTCTTGGTCGGTCGAGCCTGACCAGGGCTGCCGTGTTTCGACGCGAAAGCTGCCTTCGGCGGCTTGTCAGAGATCAAGCACTCCGGTCTCGAGCCAATCAGGTCCTTTCGGCCCGCTTCGGTTAACGCTTTGTGCACCGTGAAGTAGTTCTCTGGCGCGAAGAACTGCATGAGAGCACGCTGCACCTTGCG
>JBLFWN010000227.1:0-5967 GCA_047611405.1 Planctomycetota bacterium
GTCGCTCATTGCACACCTTGCGGCGCGAATTCCCGGAGACACGCATCGCGCTCGAGCCGGGCTTGCACTTTAACGATCTGCTGAACTTCGAGGCCATGGAGTGGGCGCTGTCCGACTTGGCCAAAGAGCAGGTCGGCTACTGGCACGATACGGGCAGGATTCACCAGCGCGAGTGCGCCGGGCTGCCGTCTCAAGGCGACTGGCTCGACGCCTTCTCCTCGCGCATGCTTGGCATCCATCTGCAAGACGCGTCCACGGACGAGGCCGAGATGCCTCCGGGGCTGGGCGAGGTCGATTTCAAGCATGTGTCCGAGTACATCCCACGTGACACGGTGCGAGTGGTCGAGGTCAACTCGCGCCACGGTCGGGCCGAATTGTTGGCAGCAGTCCGATTCCTGATTGATCAGGGCCTGTAGGAAGCCCTCCCGTTAGCATTTACATTAATTCTTTGCTAGTAATGGTTTAGGCGCGTTCTCGCCCCCTCTTTCAGGAAGCGAGGGCTTGCCGACACAGGGGGGGGCCAGGTGACAATGTAGGGCCGCACCCCATCCGGTCGATGAGGGGTGGTCCTGCCCAAGCCAATGAGTGACCCTGCCCCGTTGTTCCCAGGTGATTCCATGCCACTCGAGAGTCATCGATTGTCGTCAGCCGACATTGACGGAGGAGCGAGCGAGGATTCGGATGCTGCAGCCCCCGAAGATCGATTGACCTTCCCGGGCTTGCTCCCGGTGCATCACCTGCAGCGCGTGTTGCAACGCGCGTCCGAAGCGGCGCCGGAGAAAGCGCGTGGGCGTTTCCTGGTGCTGACGCACCGCGGCCCCGATCCCGATGCGCTCGGCGCTTGTGAAGGACTGCGTTCGTTGTTGCGCGATGGCTTCGGCTTCGAGCCGGTCGTAGCGACGCTTGGCCGCATTCACCGCGCCGAGAACCTTGCGCTCGTGCGCGCGCTCGATCTGTCACTGGCCGATTACGAAGGCATCGATCCTACCGACTTCGCAGGCGCGACATTAGTCGACACGCAGCCGCAGTTCGGCCACACAGTGTTGCCCGAGAACTGCCCGGTCTTGGCCGTCTTCGATCACCATGTTCCGCCCGTTGGCGATGCGATTGAAGTGCCGCATCACGATGTGCGTTTGAACTTGGGCGCTACGGCGTCGATGATCTACGAGTACTTGCGCGACGCGCGCGTGGACTACGACGAGAAGACTGCGACCGCATTGTTTTGCGGAGTGCGCTACGACACGGCCGACCTGTCGCGCAACTCCTCGCCGCTGGATGAGGAGGCCTACTACGAGTGCTTCCGTCGCGGCGATCGCAACATGATTGCGGACATCGCCCATCCTCCTCTACCGCAAGGTTACTACCGCGACTTGCATCGCGCGTTGAAGTTGGCGCGGCGCCATGGCGCGCTTGTCATCGCCTTCCTCGGCAAGGTGGATAACCCCGAGTCCGTAGCCGAGATGGCTGACTTCTTCTTGCGCATGAAAGGTTGCAGCTGGGTCGTTGCCGGCGGTGCCTATGAAGAAGGTTATGTACTGTCGCTTCGCACGGACTATGCCTTCGGCAAGGCTTATCCGCTGATGAGCCGGGTTCTGGGCGAAGAAGGCTCCTTTGGTGGACACGGGCACATCGCTGGTGGACGCATCCAACTCGAAGACGATTTGGAAAGCACCGTGCAAGCCGTCGAACGACGCTTGCGTCAGAACGCGCTGAACGTGATCGGCGTCGATGACGAGGACGGTATTCCGCCCGAAGGCCGTTTGCTTACGGAGTGAGCACCGTGCCGCGAAATGATTCGTGTCGTCCGCGTGTGCTTGTAATTGCCGGCGTCGATTCGAGTGGGGGAGCTGGGCTTGTGGCCGATCGTGAAGCGGCAGACGCTGCTGGTGCCGATGTCGTCTGTGTGACGACGGCGCATACGGTGCAGAGTGACGCGGGCTTGGTTGAGCTAGGTGCGCGTGCCGCCAGTGAATGGTTGGAAGAGGCGCGACGGATCGTGCGCGCGGCGGCGTGGCCCGAGATCGGCGATCAGCAGGATGAGGGCTTGGCTGAAGCGAAGCATATCAGTGCCGCCACTCCATTCGGTGCTATCAAGTTTGGACTCTTGCCAGGACTCGAGCATGTGCGAGCGGCTGAGCAACTCGTGACGGAAGTACGCGCGTTGGCGCCGATGATGCCCGTCGTGCTCGACCCGGTCTTGGGGCCGACGAGTGGTGGGCGCTTTCTTGATGAGGAAGGGGTTGCGCAGCTGTGCGCGTGGGCTGCGCGAGGAGCTCTCGTGCTGACACCAAATCTGCCGGAAGCGTGTGAACTGATGAGAGCTAGCGAGTCGGACGGCGCGCTGGCGTTGATGCGGGGGAGTGAGTGGTCCGGCGCGAGTGGCTCGATTGAAGAGCGTGAGACGTTGGGTGAAGGTGAGTCGACGGGCGCGTGCGATTCGGTTGACGCGATGGTCTCGATCGATATCAGTGCCTCCGACACAACTCGAGTCGATGCCGTGCCTGATGATCGTGACGATGCCCACCAACTCGCCAATCCAGAGGAGTGGATCACTCGCGTGCCAAGGTCCGAGTGCGGCACCGTGCTCCTGAAGGGCGGCCACGGTGCAGGCGACCCCATGCGCGACCTTCTGCTCGTCCCTGGCGGCGCTGTGCACGCCTTTGAGCACTCACGGCACCCTAGCACCGGGATCCGCGGCTCGGGCTGTCGCCTGGCCACACGGCTGGCTGTCGAGCTCGCCCGCGGCTGCCGTATGTCCGAGGCCACAGCCGTCGCAATCGGCTACATCTCAGGTCTGATCGTGTCCTCAATCCAGACTCCAGAGTGACTGCCTACACGCGCTTGTCGCGGGCATGCGCCACGAACTGCTCGCTCTTGCATGAAAACTCGAATCTCGGGCTTGCTATCAGCCAGCAGCGATATATGTTTCCTCTCCCGGCCCGTGGGCAAACCAGCCTACGAGCCACCATGCGGCTGTAGCTCAGTGGTAGAGCGCAACCTTGCCAAGGTTGATGTCGTCGGTTCAAATCCGATCAGCCGCTCCATTTCGGATTGCATGATAACGGCCTCTGAGGCCGTTTTTTCGTGGGTTTGGGGCCGATTCGGGCCTGCGATTCCTGCCTCGGGTCTTGTTCGCGCAGTGTCAGGAGTGGTCATGAGTTGGCAGGGATTGGCGGCAGGTGGCCCTACAGTGGTCCTACTCTTCTTGTTGCCGGCCTCTCCCCGGGTCAGGGCTTCACAGTCGCTGTCTCTCACTGCCCCGCTCGTGGGTTCTTCGCCGTGCAGCGGGCCGACCGGGAGAGCGTCCAACCAGCGACGCAGGTCGAGCTGGCGGCGATCGACGTACACCTTTTGCGCGAGCGTGTCGCCGGCGTGACGTAGAACGGCGCTGATGGTCCTCTGGGATGTCCCCAGGTCCTCCAACATCGTCGTCAGGGTCTTGGCGGATAGACCTGCGGCTCGTTTGTCTCCCCAGGTACAGTCGAGATCAGTCCCGCGTGCTTGGCGTCGCTGGCGAAGACACGGCAGCTCGGGACTCGAAGCAGTGCGCGATCCAGATCGAGACTTGCCGGGGCCGGCTCACCTTCACGGGCGGCGACTTCGCGCTCCTCCTCGAGTCGGAGGGCGATCCACTCGGCAAGGTCTTCCGCAACGTCCCTCCGAAGCGGAATGACCGCCTCTCGCCCGTTCTTCGTCCGGCTGCCGTCGAGGTGGATGGCTGGGTGTTCGCCGAACGGCACGTCGCCTATCCGAACCGCGGCGGCCTCTTCGGATCGCAAGCCGGTCAGGGCCTTGAGCCTGTAGGCCAGCGCACGCTCGCGACCCACCATTCTCAACTCACGACACCTCACGGGCGTGACCGGCGCAGCGAGTTGTCCCTGGCGCGACCCACGGCGGATCAGCCGGGCCTCGTGAAGGGGGCGCCGGAGGGCAGCTCTAAACAGAGAATCAAGCTCGTGCTTGGACAAGCTGCAGGACTTGCGAAGGTCGCGACCTGCCTTGGGCCGCTTCCACGTCAACGGATGTGCAGACGGGCGGCCATCGCAGACGCACCAGTTCAGGAAGCTCTTCCACGTCATCAGCAGGTCAGCGCGGCGCTGACCGCCGATTCCGTGCCCGCCGAGATGTTCGAGATGCTGCAGGAACTCTTCGGCGTCAACGTTGCTCAGCGAGATCCACCCCAAGCCATGAGCGGAGTTCGTCACGTCTCGGCGGATGTTGTCGAGCCGCCTCTTCGTCCTGCGCCCACCCTTGCGGCCAGGGAGCGGAGCCGCGAGGTAGGCGTCGAGGTGTTCCGAGATTGGAGCGTTTCCCCAATCGCGAGCATCCACTAGAGCAACATCCCGCGGCCAGGTCCTGGTCATTGGGCTCCTCTCTAGGATGGGAAGTTGGCTCTGCTAGGTTGGGCGGCATGAACACTCTGCTCCGCCGCTTCGTTGCGATCGCTCTGCTTGCGTCCCTGGTGCCGCAGCTCTCACTCGCCAACGCGCAAGTCGGCCGCTTCCAAGTTCAGTTCGATGACCAGGTCTTCGACGGCCCCTTCAGCGGAGAGGTCTTCGTGGCCTTCGCCGGTCTCGAAGAAGGGCGCGAGCCGCGCGAGGCTATGCACGCCTGGTTCGGAGCGCCTCCACTGCTGCGTTTCGAGGTTGCCGCAGCTAAGGGTGAGCTGCTTCTCACGCCGGCTGCTGCCGCAGCCAACTCGCCCACCAATTGGACCGAAGTTCAAGCGGGAGAGTGGCGGGTTCAAGTCATTGCTCGCCGCAGTCCAACTGGTCGCAAGGCCGGACTCAGCTCTGGCGATGTGTTCAGCGATGTGATCGACATCAGCTACTACCCCGCTTCCGAATCCGCGGTCGAGTTGCGGCTCAATCATGTTGTAGAAGACGGAAGCTTTCCCGAAACCGAGCGCACAAGACTGTTCGAATTCGTCAGCCCCGCCCTCTCCGCTTTCCACGGCTTCGAATACAGCATGCAAGCGGGCGTGCGTCTGCCGCGCAACTATAAGGAGGGTGAGCGCTACCCCGTGCTCTACAGCATCACCGGCTTTGGTGGCACAGCCAATAGCATCGCCAGCTGGGGGAGACGCGCGCCCGAAGGCAGCACTCTCGACGAGTGCATCATCGTGGTGCCCGACGCGAACAACCTCTATGGCCACTCGGTTTTCTGCGACTCGGAGAGCATCGGGCCGTGGGGCCACGCGCTCGTTTACGAACTAATTCCGGTGCTCGAGGCAAAGTTCGGTGGAGCGGGCGCCGAGCAGCGTTATGTGACGGGTGGGAGCTCAGGCGGTTGGTCGTCCCTTTGGTTGCAAGTGGCTTATCCGCAAGAGTTCGCGGGTTGTTGGAGTCACGTGCCGGACCCGATTGACTTCTTCGACTTCCAGCAGATCAATCTATACGAGCCACTCGACGACGGGACAGCGCGCAATATGTACGTCGATGAGAAGGGTGAGCCGCGTCCGCTTGCACGCAGCGCTGGAAAGGTCACGTTGACTTACGAGGAATTCGTGCGCCGCGAGAATGTGCTCAATCCCGGCGGTCAGATTCGTTCCTTCGAAGGGACCTTTAGTCCGCTCGGTGCAGACGGAAAGCCACGCCGCGTGTTCGATGTCGAGACGGGTGTCATCGATCACGAAGTCGCCAAGCACTGGCGCAAGTACGACATCTCAGACATCTTGCTCACTCAGTGGGAGGAGCTGCGAGGATCCCTCGCGGGCAAGATTCATGTCTATGCCGGTGAGCTGGACAACTACCACCTAGAGGGAGCGGTGGAGCGCTTCATGGGATTGGCGGAGAAGGCAGGAATGCTGGACGAGATGAATATCGAGGTTGTTCCTGGGATGACGCACAGCTGGCATGCGCCGGGTGGAGCGGAGATGGAACGCACGATTGCGGCGCGCCGACTACAGAGTCAGCCGAACTAGAGGCATCAGTGCCGTTGCGCTACTTTCGGCCTCGAACGATGCCG
>JBLFWN010000228.1:0-5816 GCA_047611405.1 Planctomycetota bacterium
CGAAGCATGGGAGGAGGGGCAAGCGCGGCTGGAAGAAGCTCCACCTCGGCGTCGATGGGGGAGGTGCGATCGTCGTGCAAGTGTTGACCGAAGCGCATGCCGATGACGCGGTGACGGGGCTCGAGCTAATCGACGCGGTCGAGGGGAAGGTCAAGAGCGTCACGGCCGATGCCGCGTACGACACGATCGCGATCTACGAGGCCGCCGCAACGCGTGGGGCGAGGGCCGTCGTTCCACCCACGAAGAACGCCGTCGTGTCGGGTCGTGGGGCGCGAGCGCCAGCTCGTGATCGGACGGTTCGAGAAGTGAACAAGATTGGGAGGCGACGATGGAAGAAGGAGTCCGGCTACCACCGCCAGGGCGCCGTCGAGAACGCTTTCTTCCGGTTCAAGTCGATCATCGGGGATCGGCTTCGTGCTCGCCATCCGGGAGCCATGAAGGTGGAGGCGCTGGTCGCCTGCAACATCCTGAACAGGATGATCGAACTCGGTCGACCGACATCGGTCCCGATCAAACCCTGAAACCGATGGAGAAGGCGGAGCTGTCGCCCCATTCTGGTCTATGCACCAACGCCTCGCCAGAGCACTGGCTCACGGTTTCAAGCGTGCGGGGCCATGGGCTGGCCGGACCCGTACAGTTCTACTCGCAGAATTCGACGGAGAGACCATCGGAGAGGTTGAAGTAACTCCCGCCTGCGGCCGGGTCGCGGTACCAGAACTGGAAGTTCCAAGTCGTTCCGGCATCGATCACTAAAGCTGACCCTGCCGAGAAGAGATCGAGGCTCGCGAATCCCACGCCATCACTGAAGACGACCGGCAATCGGAAGAGCTGCCCACCAACGCACCGGAAGCCGTTGCCTAGCGGCACATTCGCGGGTGAAGCGCCGAAATAGAACAAACCGGACGTCCCTGCAGGTAGCGAGTGCGTCTCGAGCGTGAAATCTCCCGCGAGGATCGATTGGCTACCTGCGAAGCCCATCATGGCAGCGCTGCCCGCCGAATTGAGGGTCGCTGCGCAGTAGTTGATCGGCGAAGCACAAGGTGCCACGCCGCTCACCACAAGCGCGAAGTCGGCGTCGACTGCCGGTGTTTCGAGATGAGTATCTTGGTTGACCTCATGTGCAAAGACCTCGACGATCCAACTCCCGGCCTCTGGACTCTCCAGCCAGACGTTTTCGACCGTGTCAATCGTATTCGGATTCCCACCCGGGACAGACGTCGTCGCTGACGCGAGTCCGTGATTCCCCCAATACCGAAGGCCGCTCGGGGCTGATAGCCGGAGTGAGAGATCATTGATTCGGTGCAGTGCCGCCGATGTCGTTCCCGCCGGGTCGAGGAAGGCGAGTGTCGCGCGCAACTCTGGCTCGCCAACAGCTACATCGATCACGAATGAAGCCGACTCCAAGTTTCGCAGCACGACGTCTTCATTGACGAGGAACAGCCCGTCGCGCTTCTCGTACAAACGCTGCACGTTGGCACGCCCCCAACCCTGGTGCAGTCGCGTCTTGTCGTGCGCCAGACCGCTGAAGTCATATTGCCGCGCTGTGTTGATCATCAACGCCTTGGCCAGTGATGCCTTTGGACGGCTTGCGAAGACACTTGCAGCCGTAGGGTTTCCAAACAGTCCCTCATGCCACATCTGGAACATCAACCCGAAATAGCCGGCAGTCTGCGGAGCTGCGGCGCTCGTGCCTCCAAAGTCTCGCGTGTACCCCCCCCCGGTATCAGCCGTTAGGATGCTGTCGTTCCAGTGCGCCAAGTCGGGCTTGATGCGGCCATCCTCAGCTGGACCCGTGCTGCCGGACTGCGCCCATTGATCGTCCGCAACCGTCTGCGTATTGAGATGCTGGATACCACCGACAGAGACGACGTTCTTGCCCCAAGCGAAGCTGTTCACCTCCGTGTTGTTGCCGCCATTGCCATGCGCGTAGAGCAGTGTCACGTCGTAGAGGAAGACTGCATCATCGGCCATCGTGCTCCAGTTGTCGTAGGCCGGACCAACGATGTAACCCCAGCTGTTCGTTTGGAACACAGCCTCGTAGGGAGGCTGTCCGAGCTCGGAGAGCTGTGTCTGCAGGTCGAACGCCCCATTGATGACACCTGCAAAGATCGGCTGCGCGTCGGGCAGGATTCCGCGCGCCCGCGCATTGCCCGTTCCATCGCCAAAGACAATGCCGGCTACGGAAGTGCCGTGATCCGGGATGCCGATGCTGTTGTGAATGATCGGCGGAGGAGACTGGAAGTCCTGATGTGTCGCCAAGACGCCGAGGTCGAGCACTTCGGCCCGTACTCCTTGTCCGGTGTAACCCAACTGAGCCTCGATGAAGTTGGCGCCACCGTCCACGCGTACTTTGGCGACCATGGTTTGAGGCTCGCCCCAGCGATCGACATAGAGCACCTCGTCCCAGCTCGCCAACGCAGCCAGTGTTTCCGCTTCGAGTATCGCTCCTAGGAAGAAGCCGTCCGCGCACAAAGTGATGGGACTCGCGCCGAGCGCTTCTATGCGTTGACCGACGACGCGAGCCATCTCCGGACCTCGCTCGAAAAGCTGCACCAGATAGCGCCCGTTTGCCGGGAGCTCTTCCCGCTCCAACCCCAAGAGGAGTTCAGGTGCAAGCCGATACTCAGGATGATAGGGCCCAATCCAGCGCACGAAGGGCAGAGCCTCTACCCGCTTGCGCACGGCGGGCGTCATGCGCACAAGCTGAGCCTGCTGCGGTAAGAAGCGCAGGCTCGTGGCACCAAGGGCCACGAGTTCCTCTTCGTATGCCGCGAGTGGCTGCGTCACGAACTGCACGATGTGGATCGATCCCGCGTAGTCCAGCGCGCTACCAAAGAGCGAGGCTGTGAACTTCGGTTCCTCCCGCAGCGGATCAAAGCGTTCACGGCGTAGCGCGACCTCATGCCGCGCGGGGCGAGGCTGGGAGTCGCGCCCATCCGCGAGAGTGATGCGATAGCGCGGCCCAGGCTCGCTGCCTCCTTCTTGCTCCCACAGTTCGATCTGTGCGCGGTCGCCCCCAACTGTGAATTGCTTGCGGTGCGTACGGGCCTGCTCCTGGATCGGCCAAGCGCTGGCGTATCCAGATATCAGGAAAATTAGGGCAAGGAGAGCTATGGGGCAACGCATGAGAGTCGATCCTGGACTGGGTCGAAGCGGGGGCAAGGAATCGGTAGAGCGGTATGGGGATTCGATCATCACTGATTAGCTGCGCACCCAATGCAAGTCACACCGCTGCACTCGTAGAACACCCAAGAACCGGGTTTCTCCCTGCTGCAACCCGATTACGGATAGGACTTCCAGCGGATAAGAACTCCAAGGGGCCTGCCATGGGTTTCGGCGGCCAAGCCCATTGCCCAGGCCGCTGCAAGTATCGGCACTGCGGATCGCCGTTTCAAGGGGCCTGCAATTGTAGCGAGGTTGAGGGGTACTGGGCACAGAAGCTGGGTCACAGGCCATCCGTGGCAGTCGAGAACCTCTCGAACAGCCGAGTTTAGTCCTCATGCACCGCCCGAGTGCGTCGTCTCGATCAAGTTCGCGAACTCCAGCTACATCCCCCGCAACTGGCCGGCACCAAAGATGCCGAGATCGCTGGCCCCGGAACCGAGACCCCCGTCAGAACTCGAACGCCATCTGCGGGGGCGCGCGCGCTGCCGCGACTGGCGGAGCCCCACTAGGCAGGCCGAGGTGACGCAAGATGCGGCGTGCCCGTCGTATCCAAATATTCGGCCGTGGCGCAATCGGCGTTCACCGAAGGACTTCCGTCCACCCGCGGGGCATCTTCTCGGCCGTGAAACGACCACGCCGGTCCATCAATGAAGACCGGTACCGTTGAACTCTTCGCCCCAACCGCAGCCCTTCGTCAGGCTGCGCGTCGGTGGCACTTCAGAAGGCCACCGAGGCGCTCGTCGCAGATGACTTCGCCGCCCTCCACCGAGCTGGCCTCGATGTGGCAATTGCCCAGGCTTTGGTGCGCTCGCTCGGCGTGGTAGTGCTCGAGGTACTCCCTGATCGCCTCACGGAGCCGGCGCTCGCCGAAGAAGATCATCTTGCCGAGGCACTCCGACTTGATCGAGAGCACGAACCGCTCCGCGAAAGCGTTGCAGTTCGGCGCCCGCTTCGGAGTCAGCACGACCTCGACTCCCGCGTCCTTCAGGATGCGCTTGAACTGCGCTGTGAACTTCGTGTCGCGATCACAGATCAGGAACCGATGCCCCAGCAGGAAACCGTCGATGACGTCCGTTAGGTTCCGAGCGACCTGTGCCACGAAGTCAGCGTCCGGCTTCACCGTGATGCCCGCGATGTGAACGCGCCGGGTCTTCAGATCGATCACGAACAACGTGTAGAACGTCACCAGCCCACGGGAGGTCCAAACCTCGGCTGTGAAGAAGTCTGTTGCTGCGACCTCGCCCCAGTGGGACCTTAGGAACGTGCGCCACGATGACGGGCGATCCGGCGCGGGCTTGATCCCATTCTCCTTCAGTACGTTCGCGATCGTGGTCGACGCGACGCAGCGCCCGACGTCTTTGAGCTCGCCCTGGCTCCGGCAGTAGCCCCACGCCGGATTCTCGAGGGCAAAACGGACAATGAGGCCCAAGGAGGAACTCTATCGCGGGACGATGGAGCCGGTTAGGTCGTTGGCAGTGGACCCGGAAGGGAGATTCTTGCTGTTGCTTGGCTTCGAGAGCGGCAAGCTCTATCGGCTGCGACTTGATGTCAGCCCAATACCGGACCCAGAACTGTTGTACAATACAAGCACACTGCCTCGTTTGGATTACGCCACGGGTTTGTTCTTTTGCATGCACGACGGTGTTAGGAAGTGCGTCGTCTCTGAGGCGGGTCCTGGTGGATTGATACAAGATGGTGTCATGTGGACGCTATTAGTCGACGCCGACAATGACGGTGAGTTCGAAGGCTCTGAGCTCCTCACGAGCCAGGAATTCCTAACATCATCCGTCGAATCAATGTATCGATGATTGCGGGCCGGTGGATGAGTCAAAGGTCCATTCCACTTACACGGACAGGCGATGGGAAGCGCTGTCCTTCGTTCCGCGGCGTCTCTTGTCGTAGACCTGCGTGACGGTCACATGCTTGTGCCCGAGGAGTTTTTGGACATCACGAATGTCTTCACCAGCGTCGAGCAGCAGGGTGGCGGTGGTCGCCCGAATAGAGTGGGGGGTGTAGAGGCATCGGCGTCCGGTTGAGCCGTCCTCGAACTCGTGTTCCCTCATGGCCCGTGGCACACGCTCGAGGTAATTCTGTAAGGGCCGTGTTCGGGGTCGACGTGTTGAGTTGCGAGCACTGCGGCGGACGGCGCCGGTTGATCGCGCTCATCACCGACACGCTAGTGGCACGCCGCATCTTGCGTCACCTCGGCCTGCCCAGTGAGGCTCCGCCAGTCGCGGCAGCGCGCGCGCCCCCGCAGATGGCGTTCGAGTTCTGACGGGGGTCTCGGTTCCGGGGCCAGCGATCTCGGCATCTTTGGTGCCGGCCAGTTGGGGGGGATGTAGCTGGAGTTCGCGAACTTGATCGAGACGACGCACTCGGGCGGTGCATGAGGACGAAATCCGGCTGTTCGAGAGGTTCTCGACTGCCACGGTGGCCTGTGACCCAGCTTCTGTGCCCAGTACCCCGCGACCTCGCTACAATTGCAGGCCCTTTGGATCGCCTATCCGCGCCTCGTTGCCAGGGTAGGCCCCTTGGAACTCCTTCCATGAGAAGGCCCTCCTCGGTCAAGGTTTCGATTCGTGTTTTGTTGAGTGTCGTTGTGATCTGCCGTGAGGGATCGATCCGCGTCGTCCGCCTTGCTTCCATGCGCA
>JBLFWN010000229.1:0-5738 GCA_047611405.1 Planctomycetota bacterium
AAGAGAGAGCGACAGTCGACAGAGCGTCGCGGAAGGCCTCGGCCTCCATGTAGCGCTTGCTGCGCTCGGCGGACAGGCCGATCGCGATCACACGCTCGAGTTCAGGCTCGATCTCAAGACCAGGCGCACGAATCGCCATCTTCGGCGGCTCGGCCATCATCTTCGACTGGAAGACCTCCACGAAGCTCTTGCCAGACCAAGGAAGGGCGCCGGTAATCGTCTCGTACAGCACGGTCGCAATCGCGTAGAGGTCCGCCGAGACATCCGGTGCATCGCCGCTGAATTGCTCTAGCGGTGCGTAGTACGGTGTCCCGATCAGGGCAGTGCGCGTGCCCATGTGCTTGGCGGCCCACAGGCCGGGAGTGATCCCGCCGTCGAGCAGCACGGCATCATCCTCATCTTCGCGGAAGAAGATTGTCGAAGGCTTCACATCACCGTGCACGAGTCCAGCTGCGTGGATTTCTCCCAAGCCTTCGAGCAGGTTCAGCCCTATGCGCGCGACATTGTGAACGGCCATGCGCGAGCTCTCCTTCAACCATCCGCGCAAGGATCGGCCTTGGGGAAAGTCAGAGACGAGCACGACGGAGCTGTCGCCCATCAAGTGCAGCTCGCGTAGGCCCAGCACCGAGGCGTTGTTGATCGGTTTCCAAGCTGAGATACGCTCGACGAAGCCGGACGCCTGCTCCTGTCCCTCGAACAAGCTCCCGGGGAAAGCCTGCAACTCGCAGCGACTGTCATCCTTCGAATCGACGACTTCGAACGCTGCGGACATGCCGCTCTGCCGATGCGCGCGCTTGATCAAGTAGCGATCGAGAAGCGTCTTACCGGGCGAGAGGTCGAAGAGATTGAGTTTGCTGGCGGACATGGGGAATGAGCTCCGGTCGGATCTGCACGCCTGTACGGCCCTCCGGGAGGAATGAAGGGCGCAGGCAAGGTAGGGGATCTTACCCGGCAGGAGTTCACGTCCGAGGACAATTCCAGCTGAGGCCGTGCCAGGAGCGAGATCGAGGGCTTGCCAGGTATCGCATCAGCCCGCAGCCCGCAGCCCGCAGCCCCTCACCCCGCACCCCCTCACCACGAACCCCACGCTGGGGCCGCATGCCGCCCCCCCTACCCCAGCGCGCGCGTTGCGACTCTCTCCGAGAGCTGGGTGCTCAAGCCTGGCGGGAGTTCGACGCCCAACTCGACCACATCGGGCCAGGCCAGGCGGCACGACTTGCGCAGCGGGTCCGCTTCCTTAAGAAAGGCCCCGACCACATCAGAGACATAGGCCGTGCGCAGTTTCAGCGCGACCGCGCGGGTGTCTCCGCGACTGCCAGGTCTTCCGAGCGAAAACAGCGAGATCGTCAACCAACGATCCCAGAACTGCTGCGCTTGGGGTCCGTGTCGCTCCTCGGCGCAGTAAGCGACGAATAGATCTTCTTCGAGTCGACTCATCGCGTGCCCCATTTCGGCCAAGGTGGCCGCGACAGACCCGAAGCCCTTGTGCGCGCATCCCATATAGACCCGCGCGGCGACGCGTTCGGCACGCAAGGTAAGCGCCAGGCAGATCGCTAGCTCGAGCCGCGACTGTGGATAAGGGATGCGCGACATGCGCTCACGCACAGCCTGATGCAGGTCTCCCCCACCGAGTTCCTGATAGATGCGCTCGACCTCGCGCAACACATTCAGGTGCAGATCCAATTCACGCGTGAAGTGTACTTTTGCGTCCAGTCCAGGCAGGAACTGGAGGCCGTGACCTCGGATGTTGGCCGCCATCAATTGACGGTAGGCCTGTCGTTCCACGATTTGGCGGAGAAGGGCACGCGCCTCTTCCTCGAGGTGACTTCGTTCCATTGTTGTCTGCGACTGCCAGGTCTGTCACGACAGATTGCACTGTGTGAAATGGGAGGACACGAGATGGAACGCCGTTGCTCCTGGCGCGTCATCGATCATCGAACTTGCTGGTAGTATCAGCTAGCCGTTCGCGGGGGGGCGTTGGTTCGGCTCGGGTTGAGCGCCGGGGCTCTCACCACTACTGGGGGTTCTCTCGGAAGCGGTTGACGAAAGGGCGATGTCACGAGCGCGCAGGCCTTTGCCCGTTAGCTGATCATCGGCGAGTTGCAGGCGCGCAACAGGTTCACCGCCGATGAGGTGCTGCTGAATGATCTCCTCGACATCGTCGGGACGAACGGATCCGTACCAGACGGCCTCGGGGTAAACAGCAATGCTCACACCCTGAGCACATTGATCGAGGCAGCCACTCTTGTTGGCGCGAACGACTCTCTTCAGGCCGAGTTCGTGCAAACGGGCTTTCATTCGGCTCGCTACTTCCGCGCCGCCAGCATGTGCACAGCTCCCTTTCGGGTTCTCCGAGGATCTCTCGTTGGTGCAAATGAAGACGTGACGGTCGAGCTTGGGCATGGCGTATCCGTAGTCTAGTCAGCGAGACAGATTCGTGGGGATTCAGTTTGGAGATCGAGATCCAACCCTCGATCAAACGGGCTTAGTCTCGGTTGTCCGCAGCGAAGCGAGCAGTTCCTTTGCCAAGATCAGCTTTTGCACTTCACTGGTGCCCTCGTAGATACGCAAAGCCCGCACCTCACGAAACAATCGCTCGACGACTTCTCCGCGCCGCACGCCCAGGCCGCCCAGGTGCTGAACAGCTCGATCACAAATCCAACTAGCACTCTCGGTCGCGAACAGTTTGGCCCGCGCAACCTCGCGTGTCCCACTTTCACCTGCGTCGACCGCCGAGCTTGCGGCATCGACGAGCAACTGCGCTGCACTCAGTTTGGTGTCCATCTCCGCCAAGTCGAAGCGCAAGCCTTGGAAACTTGACAGGGGTCGGCCGAATTGCTTTCGCGATTCGAGGTGACGCACGGACTCATGTAGCGCACGGCGCGAGAAGCCGCAGGCAGCTGCTGCCACCGAAGTTCGGAAGCGTGCCAGTGTCGCCAGCGCAAGATCGAGACCACTGCCAAGCTCGCCCAAGCGAAACTCGTCGGGGATGTTCAGGTCGTGGAAATCCACTTCGCCGATCGGGTGCGGAGACATGACCTCGAAGGGCCGAACCTCCAGGCCACGCGTTTCCCCGGGGACGTAGAACATCGTCAGCGCGTTCGAGTCGCCGTCACCCGGCTCGCCCGAGGTGCGTGCGAGGACCGAGAAGAAGTCGGCCACCGGGGCATTCGAGATGAATGTCTTGCTGCCGTTCAAGCGCCAGCCATCGCCGTTGCGCTCGGCGCGAGTCGCAACCTCGCCAAGGCTCGAACCTGCGCCCGTCTCGGTCAATGCAAAGGCCGCCAGGCGCTGGCCCTGCGCAACCATGGGCAACACCTCCGCGCGCAGCGCAGCCGGCCCTGCTCGCGCGATCGGATACGAACCGAGCCCTTGCATGACTAGCATCACATCCAGCATTCCGGACGCATAAGCCAAGCCCGAACGAATAGAGCACAACGCGCGCACCGAAACCTCATCCGCCTCTGTCAGGCCCTCGTTGTCCGCGCCGCCGAATTCGGCCGGCACGGTCCAACGCAACCAATCGCCTGCCCCCAAGAACTCGATCGCGCGCCGAGCCGAGGCCTCTTCGTCGAGTGCCTCAACCGCATCCGCGCAACCCAAGGCGAAGGCTTGCGCACGTTCGTGTAGGTCTGCGAGTGCCTTGTTCGCCGTCATACGACTGTCTCGCCTGCTTTGTCTGCTGCGGAATGGCCGGGCCAGTACTGAACGAAGTTCTTCTCGCGCTTCTCGATGAAGGCTTCATAAGACTCAAGGTAGTCCGGATGCTTCATGCACTCGGCCTGAATCCAGCCCTCTGTCTGCATCGCATCAGCGAGCGTCATCGACGCCTCCTGGTTCAGCATGCGTTTCGTGATTGCCAAGCCCATGCTCGGACCTTCGCTCAATTGGCGCGCCCAGCGCATTGCTTCTTGTTGCAGCTCGTCCGCAGTAACCACACGGTTGTACAACCCGATTTCATAGGCCCGCTTGGCGCTGATGAAATCGCCCATCATCAAGAGCTCCGTCGCATGCCCTTGACCGACGATGCGCGGCAGCAGCCACGCCGCCCCCATGTCCGCGCCGCACAAACCGACCTTGGTGAACAAGAACGCAATCTTGGCGGTATCGCTCGCAATGCGCACATCACAGGCGGCGGCGATGACGGCTCCGGCTCCACAAGTCGTCCCATTGAGTCCGGCGACGACGGGTTTCTCCAACAAGCGAATATTCTCGATCAGATCACACGTCATGCGCGTGAACTCGAGCAGCTTGGCGTCCGACACGCCGAAGAGCTTGCCGATGATGTCTTTCACATCCCCACCGGTACAGAAACCGCGTCCGGTGCCCGTCACCAGCACGGAACGCACACTGTCTCGATCTGCCAAAGCCGCGAAGGTGTCGCGCAGCTCGGCATACGAATCAAAAGTCAGCGCGTTCATGCGCTCGGGCCGATTCAATCGAATCGTCGCGACGCCATCTGCCTCGGAGTAATCGAAATGCTTGGTATTCATGGCAAGGCGGAGTTCAGGCTTCGGGAAGAACGGCGGTGGCTTCGATCTCGAGTAGCGCACCCTCTTCGAGCAGAGCAGCAACCTGGACCAAGGACATCGCGGGGTAGTGGCGACCGACCAAGTCGCGATACGCGGCACCAATCTCGCGCAGGTTGGCCATGTACTGTTTCTTGTCCACAACAAAGATCGTCAAGCGAACCAAGTGGTGCGCGTTGCCACCGGCAGTTTCGATGATTGTGACGACGTTGCGCAGCGCTTGCTCGAACTGCGCGCCGAAGTCGCCCTCACCGACGATGCGCTGCTCTTCGTCCCAAGCGATCTGGCCAGCTAAGTACAAGGTCCGGCCCGCGCCGGACACGAGCACACCGTTCGAATACCCGCTGGCTTTGGCCCAGCCTGCGGGATGGATTGCATCCAGTTTCATGACCTACGTTCGAATTGAGCCGGGGTGACGACGGACAGAGCGCGCGGAGCATCGACGATGCGCCGGCCCCCGCCGAGCAGCTCGAGGACTTCTCCAGTCTGCTGCGCATCGAGTTGTTCAAGTGTCGCTTGCGCGACTTCATCCGGACGCACGAGTTGGCCGCCGGGGTTCTCGGCAGCGAAGTACGCGCGTGCCGCAGCTAAGCTTTGGCCAGTCTTGCGCGCGACTCGCGCGACCGACGCGTCTGTCATCGGACTGTCGACGTAGTGCGGGCAAATGGCCGAACAGCCGATGCCCTTTGCCTCGAGCTCGAGGGATGCACTGCGGATGAATCCGAGCAACGCATGCTTGGACGCGCTGTAGGCCGCGACGTACGAATAGCCTCGCAAGCCCGCAGAAGAAGCGATCGCGACGACACGGCCGTGGCAGGCGTCCGCCATGCCGGGAATCAACAACTCGACCAGTCGCCTCGGGCCGTGGAAGTTGACATCCATGTGCAATGCGAAGAGGTCACGCTCGCCATCCTTACGCGTCAGGGGCGCACTGATCGCGACCCCGGCATTCAACACGATGTCGATCGGAGCCCCAAGCTCTTGATGCACTCGCATCAACTCGGACTGCATGCATTCTTCGTCGGTCACATCGAAGGCGAGCGGCACGATAGCAGGCGCGCTTCCATCGCCGGCATCCGAACGCGCAGCCGTCAATTCCACGACGAGCTCGTCGAGAGCTTCGCGGTCGCGGCCACACGGGATCAACGGCCGCCCCGCGCGAATGGCGCGCAGGCAAATCGCGCGACCAATGCCACCAGTCGCGCCGGT
>JBLFWN010000230.1:0-5638 GCA_047611405.1 Planctomycetota bacterium
CGCACTGGAATGGCCAACCACGCTGAAATCCTCCGCTTCATCGACTCCATCGCTCGCGACAAGGAGATCGATAAGGAAGCGCTGATCGAAGGCATCGAGGATGCTATGTCGCACGCGCTTGCGAAGAAGTATGGCGTCGACGATGTCGACATCACACTCGATCGCGAGACCGGTGAGTTCGTCTGTAACTACGAAGTCTCGATGGAAGATCAGGGCCGCATCTTCGCGATGTCGGTCAAGCAAGCGATCATCTCTAAGGTGCGCGAAGCTGAGCGTGACGTCATCTACGCCGAATACGAGTCCAAGCTCGGCGAGATCGTCAGCGGCAACATCCAGCGCTTCGAAGGTGACACCGTCATCGTCAACCTTGGTCGCAACCTCGAAGGCATCTTGCCGCGCTCCGAAAAGGTCCGCAGCGAAAACTACAACGTTGGCGAACGCATTCGCGCGATGGTGTTCGAGGTCAAGAAGGTCGGGCCGCGCGTCAAGGTCATCTTGAGCCGCACCCACCGCGACCTCGTCCGCGCCTTGTTCGAACTCGAAGTCCCGGAAATCGCGGACAGCACGATTACGATTCGCCGCATCGAGCGCGAGCCGGGTTACCGCACCAAGTTGGCGGTCGACTCTGGCGACGACAAGGTCGACTGCGTTGGCGCCTGCGTCGGCGTCCGTGGCAACCGAATCAAATCGATCATCGACGAACTCAACGGCGAACGCATCGACATCATTCGCTGGAACGGCGAACCGATGACGCTGATCGCCAACGCGCTGAAGCCGGCCGAAGTCGGCGACATTACGCTCGACCACGACGTCAAGAAGGCGCTCGTGATCGTTGGTGAAGACCAGCAATCGCTAGCGATTGGTCGCAAGGGCCAAAACGTTCGCCTCGCCAGCAAACTGACTGGTTGGGACATCGACATCATGACGCGCGCCGAGCTGGAACAATCGGTCGCCGATGATGGCGCCGCCGAGGAAGCTGCCGCGGAAGCGGAAGAAGCTGAAACCGACGAAGTTGCCGATGTAGAAGCCGACCTTCAAGCAGACGTAGAAGCAGCTGAAGCGGAAGCATCTGCTGCTGATGCACCCGCTGCTGATGCACCCGCTGCTGATGCACCGGCTGTAGATGCACCGACCGAAGAAACACCACGAGATGAGTCACCATCTGGGGATACCCCCGGAGATGCCGGCACCGCCGACAGCCCGACCTAATAGGTCGAGCTACAGCTGCCGCATGCACTCATCACGCGACTGAATTTACAAACCCACCACGCACGCAAGAGCACAGAACCAACCAGTCTTGCCTAGCCGTTTTAACGGCCTTGACTGAGGAGCAAACGCGATTTGAAAAAGGTACGAGTCTTCGAACTGGCCAAAGAATTCGGGATGAAGGGTCCGGAGATGGCGAAGCTCTTGCGTGAGATTGGCTTCGAGAAAGTCAAGACGCACATGACCGCTCTCGACGACGCCGACATGATGATGGTCGAAGCGCGTCTCTCCGCTCAAGGTCTGCGGCGTAAGCCCGCTGAAGCCAAGGGCGGCGACACCGACGGTCTACCCAAGAAGCGTTCGCTTAGTGCGGCTGCAGAAGACGACGGTTTGCCTGCGAAGAAGGCGCTGCCTAAGAAGGGAGCCCTCACCAAGAAGACTCTTCCGGCTCCCAAGCGCCGCCTCCCCAGCGCGCCGATTCTCGACGAGCCGGAAGCAACTACCCCACCGCCACGCAAGTCGCTTGAAGCTGCTGCGATCGAACCGGTAGCAGACTCTCCAGCAGCCCCAGCAGCGAAGGCCCCGATCGCCGAAGCGGCCGTCGCGCCGCCGAAGAAGCCTGAGGCACCGGAAGCTCCCGCGGCAAAGGCCCCGGCAAAGCCGGCTGCTCCCGTCGCTGCTCCGGCCGCCAAGCAGGCCGAAGCGGCATCTGCTGCCCAAGCCCCTGCCGCCCAAGCCCCTGCCGCCCAGGCCCCTGCTGCTCAGGCCCCTGCTGCTCAGGCTCCGGCTGCTCAGGCCCCGGCTGCTCAGGCCCCGGCTGCTCAGGCCCCGGCTGCTCAGGCCCCGGCTGCTCAGGCCCCGGCTGCTCAGGCCCCGGCTGCTCAGGCCCCGGCTCCGGCCCCAGCCGCACAAACTCCGGCAGCATCAGCAGCCGGCAACGCAGGCACCCAGATGGAGCGGGCACCAGCCCCCAAGAGGGGCCCCACGATGATGCCGATCACGAGGGTTCCTGAGCAACCAGCTGCTCCGGCTAGCGAGAAGCCAGCTTCCGGGAAGGGAACGGTTCGCAAGCTACTCGTGCCGCAGAAGAAAGCGACCGTGCTCGGTCGCATCGAACTGCCGCAAGAAACGATTCGCGACGCGACCCGCCGTTCGGCGCCCGCCGCGCCGCGTGACCTTCGCCGTGCTGCCCTGCAGAAGATGCAGCAGCGTGGCAGCATGCGTCAGATGGGTCCCGGCAACCGCCGTGGCCCCGCCTCACGTGGTGGCCGCGATTCACGTGGTGGTCCGTCACGTAAGGGACGCATCTCGACGCCGATCGATCCGACGAAGCTGATCGAAGTCCAAGAGCCCGTATCGATGAAGGCTCTGTCCGAAGCAATCGGTATCAAGGTCAATGATCTGATCACGACCTTCGCGTTCCGCCTCAAAATCGGCGGCAAGAACATCAACTCGATGTTGACCAACGATGAGGTCGAACTCATCGCGATGGAACTCGAGCGGAACATCAAGGTCGTCGACGCCAAGGCTGCCATGGACGAGCTGATCGAACAGCTCGTCGAAGAAAGCGAAGGCCAGGCAACTGCGGAACGCGCTCCGGTTGTGACCTTCATGGGCCACGTCGACCACGGTAAGACGTCGTTGATGGACGCGCTGCGTTCGAGTGACATCGCGGGCCACGAAGCCGGCGGCATCACCCAACACATCGGCGCCTACAAGGTCGTCAACGACGACGGCCTCGCCATCGTCGTGCTCGACACGCCCGGCCACGCAGCGTTTACCGCTATGCGTTCACGCGGTGCCGAGCTGACCGATGTGGTTGTGCTCGTCGTCGCTGCCGACGACGGCGTCATGCCGCAAACGGAAGAGGCGATCAGCCACGCCAAGGCAGCCAACTGCCCGATCGTGGTTGCGATCACCAAGTGCGACTTGCCGCAGGCGAACCCGATGCAGGTCAAGCAGCAGCTGATGGTCAAGGGCCTGCAGTCCGAAGACTTCGGCGGCGAGATTGGCATGATCGAATGCTCCTCCAAGACCCTTCAAGGTCTGCCGGAGCTGGTCGAACGCGTGCACCTCGAAGCCGAACTGCTCGACCTCAACGCCCGTCCGGATGCACCGGCTAAGGGTATCGTCGTCGAAGCCAAGCAATCAGCCGAGCAGGGCATCGTTGTGACCTTGCTGGTCACCGATGGCACGCTGCGCCTCAAGGACCAGATTGTCTGTGGCGAAAGCTTCTCGCGCATCCGCGCGATGATCGACGACCACGGCAAGAACCTGACCGAAGCGGGACCGGCGACGCCGATCACGATGTTCGGCCTCGACCGTATTCCGAGCCCGGGCGACAAGCTGTTCGTGGTCGAGAACGCCAAGAAGGCCAAGGAAGTCGTCGAAGAACGTCAACGCCGCGTGCGCGAACTGTCGCGCGCCGAACGTTCGGCGGTCACGCTCGAAACCCTTTCGGCCAGGCTCGCTGAGCGCACCCTTAAGGAGGTCAAGTTGATCCTCAAGGCGGACGCCATGGGCTCCCTCGAGCCGGTGCGCAAGTGCCTCGACGAACTCGCCACCAGCGAGGTGCGCGTCAACATCGTGCACTCCGGCCTCGGCGGGATCAACAAGGCCGACGTCGACCTCGCGGCAACCTCAGGTGCCGTCATCGTTGGCTTCAACACGGTTGCGGACGCCAACGTGCGTGCGTTGGCTGACGTCCAGGGCGTCGACATCCGCTACTACTCGATCATCTACGAGCTGCTCGATCAGGTCAGGGACGCCATGGAAGGCGTGCTTGCACCACAAGAAGTGCAATCGGTCATCGGCCACGCCGAAGTCCGCGCGACCTTCAAGTCCTCGAAGTTCGGCATCATCGCTGGCTGTCGCGTCATCGACGGTGTCGCTCGACGCGGCGCGATCGTGCGCCTCTCTCGCGGTGGCAAGGTCATCTACAACGGCAAGCTGGCAAGCCTTCGTCGGGAAACCGAAGAGGCAAAGGAAGTCAAAACTGGCTTCGAGTGCGGCATGACCCTCGACGGCTTCCAAGATCTGCGGGAAGACGACAACCTCGAGTTCGTGCAGATCGACCTCATCAAGCGCAAGCTGGGCGATTCGAAGTAGACGTGCTACTGGCCGTGACCTGTCGAGGGTCGCGGCTACAGCGCAAACACCACAATCGCCAGAGCCGTGCAGCAACGCACCATGCTCTATATCGGAGTACTGCAATTCACCTTGGAGATCCCCTACGCGGTATCGCTCAAGGAAAAGCGCTCAGTCATCAAGAGCCTGAAGGATCGTCTACGGCGCTCCTTCAACGTTTCGATCACTGAGTTCGAAGACCAAGAAATCGCGACCCTTGCGACCCTTGGCGCCGTCGTCGCGGGTAGCGACAACAAGCACGTAAACTCGTCCATGGACCACTTGATCAACGAACTGCGCGACTGGCGCGATGGTTCGCTGATCGACCATAGGCTCGAGATCCTCTCGCCAGCCTGGCGAGAATCGGAGTGAGCAGAGGACCTGATTTAGTGGGTCCTGAGAAACCAGAGCAATGAACGAACGCCGTCTCGCACGCCTAAAGCAGCAAATCAAACAGCGCCTCGCTGAGGTGCTCCATCGTGACCTCGCCGATCCAAAACTCGGCATGGTGACGATCACGCGCATCGAACTCGACACCGAGTTCAGCCACTGCAAGGCCTACTGGTCGGTGCTCGCCGGTTCGGACCAAGAAGAGAAGGCCAAGCGCGACAGCGCAGCCGTGCTCGGCCGCGCGCGTGGCTTCTGCCAGCGTGAGATGGCACGAGTGCTACACACACGATCGGTCCCGCACCTGGAGTTCCTGTTCGATGAAGGCATCGGCGCGGCGATCCGCATGAACAAGCTGCTGGACGAACTCAAGCCGGAGGCTGAGAAGACGGGCGAAGCCACGGCGGAAAGCACGGCGGAAGCCACGGCGGAAGCCACGGCGGAAGCCACGACGGAAGGCACGACGACCGACGACGCGTCGGCACCGGAGTCTGCTGCTAACGCGGCGAACGACACCGCTGGCAGTGATACTCCCGGCAGTGACAGCCCCAGCAGTGACAATGCCAGCAGTGATGTGGGCAGTAGTGACGCAGGCAGTCGCGACACCGCCAGCGACGACACCACCGGCGAACAAGCCGACAAGCCGTCCGCCGAGTAGCTGGCACTCGCGCGGAACGCGGAACGCCGCCCGGACACCGGGCAGCATTCAGGTGTTCCCGCCCCGAACTCAGCTCCTGAGCGGCCATCGAGAAGCTTTCTGGATTATCGTGCGTTGATACGCCGCCATGAGAACCACCCTCCTCCTCGTCATCTCTTCCTGTCTGGTTTCGGCCGCGCTGAGCGCCCAGGAAACCAAGGCCCCCACGACCAAGGCCCCGGCCATCGACCCCGCGATTGCCGCCAAGGTCGCGTTGAAGAA
>JBLFWN010000231.1:0-5608 GCA_047611405.1 Planctomycetota bacterium
TCCGGTATTTTCTCATCGGTTGTTGCCCCAGATAGGTGGCAGGTGGCGCTTCGCAATCAACTTCCGTGGCTGGATTGCGACTCGGGATCCTCGATCCATGATCTTCAGCCATATGCGACCGCGAGATGCGTCAGCCGAAGCACAACAGCTGATGGATGCGCACTACCTGGGCATGACTCCTGCGGAAAAGGCGAACGTCGTCCGGCAGGCTTGGGTCAGCGCGCGCGGGCTGGTGCTTGCTGGACTTCGGTTGGATTTTTCCACCGAGAGCGAAGAAGGGCTCGAAGGGCGCTGGGCCGAACGCCGCCTAGCAGCCCGTTGAAAAAGAGCGGTTCATGGATTGGTTCCCTCGGATCGCCTGGCAAGGCGCCAGTTCCGCGCATAGTTGCGCGCTATTCGTGGGTTTTGGTAACGCCGGCAGGCGGTTCGAGGGGCCGATGCATGGATCGCTGTTTTTCAACAGGCTGCTAGGCAAGGAACTTTACCGGCGTGCGTTTGCCCACCTGCCTGAGCTGCGATTGTGAACGGCGACTGAGCACTCTCCCGAACGCGGCCACGCCGCAGGCGGATATTGAGTGCTGTTCGTTCATCCGCTCGGATCGAAGCGGTCCACGCCACGACGGGAGTCAGCTTCCGCTTAGACCTCTTCCCCGTGGGAGGGGAGAGAATGGTGCCCGGAACTGGAATCGAACCAGCACGGGTTTTACCCCACTAGATCCTTAGTCTAGCGCGTCTGCCAATTCCGCCACCCGGGCACTCAAGGCGTCCTTCCCAGCCCTGTTGGGCACCTGATTCCGGCAGACGTGTCAGCTCTGTGCCGACGGGAGAGGAAACAAGCTGGCGACGGTCCGCCAGGAAGGTCGGGGAGTATATCAATCGATGTTTCCACATCAAGCCGCATTCGATCCTGTACCGAATGCTCCGATCTTCCGTCCGGGTCACTAGAATCTCCGGCCTATCGGCCTGCTCCTGGCCGCCTCCACTTTCTACCTCCCTTCGAAAGCGACGGGTCCGGACGCCGGGCTCGCGACCATGACTGCACCCAAAGGCAAGGCCCTGATTGGGCAATCCGGTGGACCGACCGCTGTTATCAACCAGAGCCTGGTCGGCCTGATTGAAGCCTGTATTGAGAGCCCGCACATCGACGCCGTCTACGGTGCGAAGTCCGGCATCGGGGGTGTGCTCGCCGAAGAGTTCATCGACCTGACGCAACAGGATGCTCAGACGCTAGAGGCGGTCGCGCAAACACCCTGCGCCGGCCTGCGTTCGATCCGCAAGAAGCCGACGAAGGAAGAGTGCGTGCGTGCGCTCGAGGTGATGAAGGCGCACGGCATCCGCTACTTCTTCTACATCGGTGGCAACGACTCAGCCGAGACGGCGCACATCCTGAATCAGGTGGCGATGGAGGATGACTATGAGTTGCGCCTGTTCCATGTGCCGAAGACGATCGACAACGACTTGCGCATGACCGATCACTGCCCGGGCTATGGTTCCGCGGCGCGCTTCGTGTCGATGGCTTTGATGGGGGACAACGAGGACAGTCGCTCGCTGCCAGGCGTGAAGATCGACGTGATCATGGGGCGCAACGCAGGTTGGTTGACCGCTGCGGGAGCGCTGGCTCGTCATCACGAAGAAGACGGCCCGCACCTGATTTACCTGCCCGAGCGAAACTTCGAATGGGATCGTTTCCTGGGTGATATTGACGGAGTTGTCAGTAAGTACGGCCGCTGCTTGGTGGCTGCCTCCGAAGGGATTCACGATGCTTCGGGCACATTGATCGCGGAAGAGGCCAGCCTCGAAACCGATGCCTTCGGCAACAAGCAGTTGTCCGGATCTGGTGCTCTCGGTGACATCTTGGCCACGCGTGTTCGCAATGGCTTGAAGGGACCGGGCGGCAAGCCTCTGCGCGTTCGCGCCGACACCTTTGGCTACTTGCAGCGCTCCTTCTTCGGCTTCACTTCCGAAGTCGATTCGCGCGAAGCACGCGAGGTCGGCAGGCGTGCGGTCGAGGCAGCCACGAACGGATCGGCTGCTCACGGCACGATTGTCATTCAGCGCAATTCGAACGATCCCTATGAGGCCAGCTACGAGGTCGCTGCACTGAAAGATGTCGCGCGCGACACCAAGGAGATGCCGGACGAGTTCATCGATGGCGAGAACGCGGTCAGCGCTGCCTTCCTCGACTATGCGCGCCCCTTGGTTGGACCCCTGCCGCGACCGGGCCGCCTGCGCGAAATCATGATCCCGGCCCTGCTGACGCAGAGCTGAGCGGTCGAGTGCCAGCGGGGCAGCGCGGCGGCGGCTGCCTCGTTCTGACGTTCATGCCGCCCGGCGCCTTGGCAGCGCCGGCGCTCAGTCACCTAGTCGGTGGCGCCCAGGTGCCCCCGCCGAGGCGCCCAGGTGCCCCCGCCGAGGTGTCCGGGTGACGGCGCCTGTGGGGAATTTGCCCACGACATAGTCTATGAGTGGGAGAGCCCGTCTTTTCGGAGAAACGGCGCCACCCGCGCAGTATCCTGCGCTGTCCCTCTGACCCGAATCAATTGACTCCGATCGCATCGTCATCGTGACCGAGATACCGCCTAAGTCGGCTCCCGACGAAAATCCCGCTGCCCCCGGCCCCGACTCCGAAGAGGGTTCGAGCCCGTACCAGAACCTTTGGGTTCCCCTGATCATCGTCCCTGCCGGGATCGTGATCGCGCTGGTGCTGGTCTTCTCGATGTTTGGCCTCATATCAGGCGAAGAGAAGAGCCTCTCCGAAAACCTGGCACGCGTCGTGTCCGGCGGAGCCAACGAGCGCACCCAAGCGCTCTGGAACCTCGCCCGCCAGGTCGATGAGAACGACCGCTCATTGCGCGACGGCAGTGATCTGCCCTGGCCCATGGAAGAAGGCTTCCTGGACCAAGTCCGCTCGGCGATGGCCGAAATGGACGAGGATGAATACGAGACGCGCCTAACTTTGGCCGTCCTGTTGGTCACGCTAGGCGATAAGACCGGCGTTGATGTGCTGCTGGCTCTGCTGCAGTTGACGGACGACGAGGATCCAGACCGCAAGCTGCGCTTCAGTGCACTGGTTAATCTAGGGCAGATCGGGGACGAGCGCGCGTTGCCGCGTGTGCTGGAGCTGATCCTGCACTCAGACGCGGGAATCCGCGCTCTGTCGGCTGTCGCGCTGCAGAATCTGCAGGGAGACGGGGTCCAGGCTGCCCTGGAGGGTGCTCTTGAAGACGATGATTGGGTCGTCCGTGGGAATGCAGCGGTCTCCCTCGGCAAACTGAATCCGGCGCACGAGCGCGCGAGCGACATCCTCTGGGACATGCTCGATGCGGAGAGGTACTCGGCGGAGCACGAGCGGGATCCAAAGCGCTATCGCCGCGGCGAGGACATTAGCCGTTCGCGCGTCCAGGCAGCGAAGGTGCTGGCGGGCATGACCGTGGAAGGCACTCGTGAGCGACTCGAAGCGCTACGTGAGGACCCAGATCTGGGCTTGCGCGAGGCTGCGCTGCGCGCGCTCGAGAACTGAATCGCGGAATCCTCCAGGAGGGCGCGTCGAAACCCGAGACGGATGCGGCTGGATGCGGCGAAAAGCGCTTGCCAACCCCAGTCACGAAAGCGATGCTCCCTGCCCGAAACCCCACTTGAGGTGCCTAGAGCAGAGGATCGTCCGCTTTCCAACGCTAAACTTGCCCGAGCGGGGGAAAACAAGCCCGGAGCGGCCGACTAAAGGTCACCCTGAGTCCGTTTTTAACCGATCCATGCGGTAGCAATTTCGGGGCCCCTGCCCCTCTCGCACAGCAACCCACTTCAAGCACCGTGGCTGACAAGACCGAGCCGCAGCCGGAGTCCCAAGCACCGGCCGCTCCCAAAGAAAACTCGTCCCCCGCTGGGGCCGAGGCCATCCGCGCACCCTTGCGCGGCGAGGTCTCCCGTAGGGGCTTTATTGGCGTCCTGGGTGGAGCCTGGATTATGTTCACCGGCGCCATGGCGCTCGGATCCGGAGCGCTCCTGCGCTTCCTGTTTCCGAACGTTCAGTTTGAACCGCCCCAGGAGTTCAAAGCCGGCTTCCCCTCGGAGTACGCAGTCGACGCTGTCGACACGCGCTACAAGGCCTCGAACGGAGTCTGGATCGTGCGCGAGTCGGATGGCTTCTATGTCCTCTCGACCGTTTGCACCCACCTCGGCTGCACACCGAACTGGCTCTCGGCGGAAGAAAAGTTCAAGTGCCCTTGCCACGGTAGCGGCTTCATTAAATCTGGCGTCAACGTCGAGGGCCCTGCTCCTCGCCCGCTCGAACGCTTCAAGGTCACGGAGGCCGCCGACGGCCAGCTGTTGATCGACAAGAACCAGAAGTACCAAGAAGAGAAGGGCCAGTGGTCCATGGACGGCGCCTTCCTCAATTACAAGGGTTGAGCTCGCTCACGTAGCAACAGCTCTTCCTTCACGCTTTCACTCGAACTCCGGTAGCCCTCGCAATTCGACTGCGAACTTTCGTCCCGCGCGGGCGAACACCGGTGACCCCTAGCTCCCAACCCCTCATCGAGTCCTGATGGACAAGCTGATCGCCTACATCACGCAGACGCAGCTTTGGAGGTCTGTCTTTCGGCACGGCTATCCGGATACGCCCCGTAACCGGACGCTGGCGATGCTGTCGAACTTCTTCCTGCACCTGCACCCAGTCAAGGTGCGGCGTAGTGGAATTCGGCTGTCGTACACCTGGTGCATGGGAGGGCTAACGTTCTTCCTGTTCCTGATCGAGACGATCACCGGACTGATGTTGATGTTCTATTACCGGCCAACTGCTGAGCTGGCATACCAGGACATCTTCGCGCTACGTGAACACGTTCCGATCGGGATCATGCGCGAGATCCACCGCTGGGCCGCGCACTTGATGGTCATCACGGTGTGGTTGCACATGTACCGCGTCTTCCTGACCGGTTCGTACAAGCCGCCCCGCGAGTTCAACTGGAACATCGGCGTGATCCTGCTGGTGCTAACATTGCTGCTCTCCTTCACGGGCTACTTGTTGCCTTGGGACCAGCTGGCCGTTTGGGCCATCACCGTCGGTACGAACATGGCTCGCGCGACGCCCTTCATTGGGCACGAAGGTCCGGGCGCAGCCCTGATCAGCTTCGGTGGCTTGGACTTCATCCATGCCGGTGACGATGTTCGCTTCGGCCTTCTGGCTGGACGTTTCGTTGGCGAGGCCGCGATCTTGCGCTTCTACGTCCTACATTGCCTTGGCATCCCACTCATAGCAGCGACGCTGATGGCCGTTCACTTCTGGCGTGTCCGGAAAGATGGCGGCATCTCAGGACCGCTCTAGTCGACCCAAGACTTCGTCCCGGCCACCTGGCTGGGGCGAATTTCACAGTCTCCAGATCACACGCAGCTCTCCGATCCCCTGATCTTCGAAGATGGGCCAATACATCAAGGACTTCGCCAACTGGTTTGCGGAGCCCACTCGCTACACGATCACGACCACGCTGATGCTGTTCGCGACGCTCAAATGGCGTCGCGTGCTGACGAAGCCGATCGTGTTCATTGCCACGATGGGGCTGGGCGTTGCCTTCTTCGTCTTCGCTTGGGATGACAAGAACTTCAACACGATCAT
>JBLFWN010000232.1:0-5544 GCA_047611405.1 Planctomycetota bacterium
CGCAACGGCTTGATCGTTGCGCACTGGGGAACCGGTGATTCTGGAAGGCGTAGGCGTTACTACCGAATCACCGACGGCGGGCTCGAGGCACTCGCTGCGGAGCGATTTGAGTGGGAGACGCTCAATCGGACTCTGAACGAACTGTGGAGGGCGCCCAATGCATAGCCAGCCAACGAACAACTCAGAACAACGGATTGCGGACTGGCGTCGAGAACTAGAGGCGAGTGGCTATCTGCGCGATTGGCAAGTCGAAGAGCTAGAGGATCACCTCCTCACGACACTCGACTTGGCGCGCGAGGAATTCTGCTCCGAAGATCTCGCTTGGCATGCAGCGATAGAACGCATGGGCCCTGCCCCTCAACTAACGCTCGAGTACTCAAAGGAACACACCATGAATCCGATTTCAAAGCTCGCCGGCATCGGCATCACCTTGGGCCTAATCTGGCTCGTAGTTTTCACCGGACCCAACCCAGTGCACTTCATCCACATCCCTTCGCTGATCTTCGTGCTCTTCTTCATAACTGGCGGGCTCATCGCCAGCTTTGGTCCCGGAAGAGTCAAACGCGCTCTGAGCGCGAGCATGCGAGGAATGAGCCGACTCGATGTCGATGAAGTCGCTTCGCTCGGCAAGGTCTTCCAACGGGGATATCGCCTCGCGTGGATGTCGGGTGCCCTAGGCAGTCTGTTGTCAGTGATGCAGATGTTGCAACAACTGTCCGACCCATCCCAAATCGGGAGAGGCCTCGCCGCTGCCATGCTCTGCATTTGCTACGGCGCACTCTTCGCCGAAGTGTTCTTCGCGAATGCTCAGCAGTGGATCACCGGTCGCGCGAGAGTCGCGAGCTAGGCACTCTGGGATCCAAGTCGCTCTACAGATGATCTCGTCGCGCCGCCCTGGGCGTCGCGCAAGAGATCGTTCGCTTAGTGGTTGCGCCCACCCGGCCCATGGACGTGGCCGTGCTCGAACTCTTCCGCTGTGGGCTCACGGACCTCGACGATTTTTACGTTGAAGTTGAGAGCAACGCCTGCCAACGGGTGGTTGCCGTCCATCTTGACTTGGTCACCATTGACGGCGACGACAGTCACGACAGCCATTCCAGTCGGGCTTTGCGTTTGGAACTGCATACAGGGTTGGATGTCGAGGTCCGCCGGCAAGTCGGTGCGGGGAATGTCCTGCACCATTTCGTCGTTGCGCAATCCATAGCTTTTCCCGGGGCTATCCGAACCTTGAAGTCATTGCCCGCCTGCTTGCCTTCCAACGAGGTGTGGTTGCCCCCCCCCCGAACTACGAGAGCATGTTTTCCTGGACCCGATGGACACATTAGATCCTGAGTGGAACTTCTGAAGTAGAACCGCGCGTCATACTCATCCCTGCACAACTCGCTGACGTTTCCATGAACATCGTGTAGGCCAAAGGGGTTGGCGCGAAGGGCCCCTAGCAGCCCGTGGATAAACAGCGATTCATGGATTGGTTCCCTCGAATCGACTGACAAGGCGCCAGGTTCTACGCATAGTTGCGCGCTATTCGTAGGTTCTGGCAACGCGGGCAGGCGGTTCGAGGGGGCCGAGACATGAATCGCTGTTTTTCAACGGGCTGCTAGAGTATAGGCGCTCCAAAGGGACGCGCCCGAGTAGGCGCTCGGGGAGTGGATGCATCTCGGGAGGCTGGCGAGGGTGATCATGGAGGCCGTGGACATCGACGGCACTCCCGAATCGAGCCTAGGTAGGGGCAAAATGTGTCGGGAGTGGCCGCCGGGCCAATGCGCTGACACCGGTGCGAGACTCCGCGAGGGATATCGCCCGGTGAGGAGATGACGGTGTCAGGGGCCGTCAGTAGGCGAAGGACGGCTGCGGTGGAGAGCGGGCAGAGGCCAGCTGGGGGAGGTCGGCGTCGAGGCCTAGGTGATTCAAGATGCGTCGGGCGACGAGCAGGTCGGTAATGAGGGCAATCATCCGACGCCTCGTGCCACACGACGGACACCTCAGAGCATCGACTCCGAAGCCCCTGCATTGACGGGCCCTTGATATTCCACTAGCATAAAAATAGGGTCAAAATTTTCACGAAGGCCGAACGGGCGCAAGTTATAAGGACTTCACCATGTACGGACTGATTCATTGCTCGGTACGAGATCTAGTAGCTGCCCGATATGGCGAAGCTGCCATGCAAAGAGTGCTTGCAGACGCTGGGGTCACGGATGAGCACTTCGTAACCATGCAGGCTTACGACGACGAGATCACCCTTGGCCTGATTGGAGCTGCTTGCGAGACCCTAGATCTCGATCTGGCAGATTTCTTAGTTGATTTCGGTCAGTATTGGGTTCTTGAAACTGCGGTCAAGCACTACGGCGGAGTGATGATTTTTGGCGGTCGTACCTTGCAGACATTCCTCGGCAACCTTGACCTGATGCACATGCAGGTGGCCGCGACGTTCACGAACCTCAGGCAGCCGTCCTTTGAGGTCGAGTCTGCGGACGATGCGAGCATAAGTGTGATCTATAAAAGTGAAAGGGACGGATTGACCGAGTTCGTTCGCGGACTGCTTCTTGGTCTGGGGCAGCATTTTCAGCAGAAGGTCGAGATCTCCATCGTGGCACGCAAAGCGGAAGGTGCACCTCACGACATCTTTCGAATTGATCTCGGATGATTAGTCGTGAAGCGGTCGCTGACCTCTTTCCCTTCTCTATTGAGGTTGGATTCGACGGCGCGCTCATAAGTTGCGGTCGCACGCTCAGAGATCGGCTTCAGGATAGTGAGATAGGCCTCCAGGTATCCGATTCCTTTCTAGCCCTCCGTCCGAAGATGGAGTTGACCGGCGAGAGTATCTCTGAGTTTCTACGACAATCAATTTTTCTACAGTACATAGGAAGCAAGGACTTCGTGCTAATGGGAGCTTTCTACCGACTGGAGGACAGCTTCATCTACCTGGGTTCTCCGCGGCTTGGTTCCATTGAAGAGATAGAGACATCCGGTCTCGAGATCTCTGACTTCGCTCCTCACGACGTGGTGTTGACTTACATGTTCATGCTCCAGCAAGTGAATGTGACGTCGAAGCAGAACGAGCGAGCCCTAGATCTAAAGCGTAAGAGTGCGGCCGAGCTCAAGCAGTATGTAGATCTCTCCCAAGAGTTGATTATTCGTATCGCCGCAGAGGGCGAGATCCTATTCGTGAATCCTGCGGCCGCCGACCTACTCTCCGTCACGCTCAATCAAACACGGATTCACGATCTGGTTGGTGAGAACTCACGCACAGTCCTTGAGGAAGCAATGCTAAGCACTTACGGCATTGGGACACGAGCGAAACTGGATGCCATACTAGTTTCGCGAGACGGGGAACAAATTAGGGTTGAGGGGCAGGTGATTCGAGTCGGCCAAGAAGATGCTACTCGATTGATCCTGTTCACAGACGTTACGGAGCGTAATGCGGCTCAGCTCGAACTCTCGAAGTCGCTCGATCGACTACGCCAGGGCCAGAAGATTGAGGCGCTTGGTAATTTCGCCGGCGGAATCGCACACGACTTCAACAACTTCCTGGCAGTGATCATGGGGGCAGCATCTCTACTTGAGCAGTCAGTGACCCTCTCGACTGAAGAAATGCAGGACGTGAAACGAATCATGGTCAGCTCCGAGAAGGGTGCCGCGATGGCACGCCGACTCTTGACGTTGAGTCGACGAAACCCTGTCAGAAAGCAACAGTCTGAGCTGGTCTCGTGCTTGAATGATTTTGCCGACATTCTCAAGAGCGTTGTCGGCCCAAACATAAGGGTCGATCTCAAGGTCGAGTGTTCCACGGCTACGGTCGCGCTCGAGTCGGGGCAGTTCGAGCAGGTTCTAGTAAATCTATTGGCAAACGCTCGGGATGCGATGCCCAAGGGTGGGATGGTCTTGATCCGGCTCGCCGTGGACCCGGATACAAATGTTGCAATCGTAGATGTCTTGGATGAAGGGACAGGGATTGAAGAGGGGATTAGCGCGACTGTCTACGAGCCCTTTTTCACGACCAAGGAACCCGAATCTGGCACAGGCCTCGGCTTGAGCGTAGTCCAAGGGATCATCAAAGAAGCCGGTGGGGAGGTCAGCTTTCGCAGTCGGAAAGCAGTGGGGACCGCATTCCATCTCAGGTTTCCGATTGTCCACTCAGAACAGGTCGATCTTGAAACTTCAGTTGCGACGGATTTGACTGCCAAGCAATCGCTGTCGATCCTTGATGCGCCGATCTTACCAACCGGTCGCTTTGCAGTTGTTGTCGATGATGTCGAGCCTCTGATGCAACTGGTGGCGCGCTTTATGGCCCAACTCGGCTTCGAGGTCGAGGCGTTTCCATCGTATCACGCCTGTATGGACTACTTCAGCAGCGAGAGACGTGTCCCTGAGGTGTTCATCAGCGATGTCTGCCTTGGTGATGGCGATGGACTCGAGCTAGCCATGGCTCTGTCGGATCGAGGACTCTTGGACAGAGTCCTGATCATGACCGGCTATGCAGACCTCTCTGCGATTGATGAACTCCTAGTGGAGCGCGGCTGGAAGTTGCTGATGAAGCCGTTCACCATAGAGGACCTAAGAAAAGTGGTCATGCAACTGGTCCATTAGGATTTGTCGCGGCGTTGGTGCACTATTCGCCTCCCTGAAAGGGCTAAGGCAGTCGCTGCTCATGCTTCGAGCCTGGGTAATCCGAATGGTTCGGCATGAACTCTCGCGTGCACCCGAATTTCAAGACCAAGTACCGCGTCACCAACTGGGCCGCCTACGACCGTGCTCTCGTCCAGCGGGGCGATATTACTCTTTGGATCACGCCCGAAGCCATCAATGCGTGGAAGGCCAAGCCGGTGGCCAGACGCGATCCTCCGCGCAGGTACTCGGGCCTTGCGATCGAGACCGCCGCCACGCTGCGCCTCGTGTTCCGGTTGCCGCTACGCCAAGCCGAGGGCTTCTTGCGCTCCCTGCTCGATATGATGGACCTGAGTCTCGAAGCACCGGACCACACGACAATCTCTCGCAGAAGCAAGGAGTTGAAGGTGATGCTGGAGCCCGTCAACCCGAGGAAGGGCGTCCACTTGATAATCGACAGTACCGGGCTGTCCAGAGTGGGGGAGGGCGAATGGGCTGCCGCAAAGCATGGCAATCGGGGAAAGCGAGGTTGGCGCAAGTTGCACATCGGTGTTGATCGTTGTGGTCAAATCCACGCGCAGGTGCTGACCGATAGCTAGAGTGACGATGCGAAGACCGGGCTGGAGATGATCAAGAAGACCAGGGGCAAACTGTCTAGTGTTACCGGCGACGCCGCCTACGACACTGTTACTATCTACGATGCTGCCGATGCGCGCGGTGCAAGGTAGTCGTTCCACCATCACGATCAGCTTTCGTGTCGCGACGAAGGCCTCGGTCGGCTGCTCGGGATAGGACGATCAAACGAGTGAGCAAACTCGGCAGGCGGCGATGGAAAAAGGAGTCCGGCTATCATCGACAGGGCACCGTCGAGAACGTCTTCTTTCGCTACAAGTCGATGCTTGGCGATCGGATCCACGCGCGTGAGCTGAAGGCTCAGAA
>JBLFWN010000233.1:0-5539 GCA_047611405.1 Planctomycetota bacterium
GAAAACGTCTACTTGCAGGCTTACTGCTTTGCGCCTAGCGAGAACCAGTTGCAGATAGTTGTCAGCAATGGCATCGACTGGCTGATCGGTAATCAGTAGCAACCGGAGGAGCAGGGCGGCTCCTGGCCGCGATCCAGGCCCCGGCCAAGAAGGCAGGCAGCCTCGCGCGCCAGTTCTTCCTCGATCGCGATCTGACCGAAGCCGACATCGTGGCGAACAGCGCCGAGATCTTGATGACGTTTGGACTGCAGCAGTCGAAGGAAAATGCCGCCCCGGTATCGACTCCGGAGAAGTATCGCGCCGCACTGGAGAAGGCGGCAAGTTCGGTTGGCAGGCTCGGCAAGTCCATCAAGAGCGGCGTCAAGGCAGCGTGGGGTTGGATCACCGGCAGTTCCGGCGCTGAGCCCGTTGCACGCCAGCCGGCGGCGACATGGGCAAGTTGTTTACCGTGCAGGCTCTCAAGAGCATGACGCAGACGCTGACGAGAGCACGACAGCAGAAGGCCGCTCTTGGCCGCACGCCGGCACCAGCGTGACTCGAGCAACTTGACGAACCTCGCAGAGGGCATTGGCAAGTCGGCCCAAGTGCTGCGCGCCTACATGGGCAAACTGGAAGATGAACTGAGTGCCGTTGCGGCCGTTAGTGATGGCTCCCAGGAGGCCAAGCTGTTCGCCATTCGCGCCCAGATCCAGCCATTGAGGGAGGCGTTGGACTACCTCGCAGAGGGCCGCGCCAGTAAAGGGACCTAGCGATCGAGACGGCGCTCACGCTGCGGCTCTTGTTGCAGTTGCCGCTGCGCCACGCTGAGGGCTTCCTACGTTCGCTGTTCGATCTGATGGGGCTCGTGCTTGATGTTCCGGATCACCCAACGGTCTCACGTAGAGCCAAGAAGCTGAAGGTGCCGCTACGGGTGCCGAAGAAGCTTGGCAGGATTGATCTGATCACCGACAGCAGCGGGCTTGCCATTTTCGGTGAGGGCGAGTGGGCCTTCGTCAAGCACGGTGGCAATGGTGTTGGGGGCTGGAAGAAGCTGCACCTCGGTGTCGACAGCGATGGCGTGATCGTCGGCCAGCGGTTGACTGATGCGAGTGTTGATGGCGGCAACGTGGGCGTCGATCTTGTGGGTGACGTGCCAGGCAAGGTCCGTAGGGTCACCGGCGACGGTGCATACGATAGTCGAGCGTTATACGACGTAGCTTTGAGTTGAGGCGCGAAGGTGGTCGTGCCGCCGATCAAGACCGCGCAAACGAGAGGTCGCGGATGCCGAGCGCGAGATCGAATCGTCAGACGCATTCGTAAGGTTGGGCGACGCCGGTGGAAGAAGGAGTCTGGCTACCACCAGCAGGCTCGCGCTGAGAACACGTTCATTCGCTACAACAGGATGCTTGGCGATCGGCTGCATGCGCGTGACGCGTATGGGCAGTCGGCCGAAGCTCTACTTGCTTGCAGCATACTCAACCGAATGACCGAACTTGGAATGCCTGCGTCGTACGCGGTTAGGTTGTGAATCGCGGCGTTTGCGCGAGCGATCTGTTGAAGATTGGCTTCGTCCAGCAACGCCCGGCCTGACGGTCTGGGGCCTCGTTGACAGGCTGGTTGGCGACAAGGAACACGCCACCGGTCTATGGAATCGGCGCAAAACAGCAGTCGCTCTTTGGTTCGTGACGAGTCGGAGGCGACCAATTTACGTCCGAATCGCCTCTGCGGAATTTTTGGATGGGGCGGACTCGATGCTTCCGCGGGAGCGTTCACTTTGAGGTCTGACTCATTCACCAACGCCTGCAAGACCCGCTTCTAGAGGCACGATGTGACTCAATACTTCTCGGCTGAATACGGGATTATCCCATGTGCGGCACACGTCCATACCTCCTGGCTGGTGCTGCATTATTCTCAATCACTCAGGGTTGTCCCCGAGTCGGCTGCGCCGTCGAGAAGGATGCGCACAGCAGATTGGCACAAGTGCCCTTGTTTTGCGCACCGATAGCCAATGCAGCGGAATCAGGTTCGCGGAAATCGCAAGGAAACAGCATCTTACTATGGTCGATACCATTCCTGCATTGGACGGCGAGCGAAGCTCTACCGGCTACCTGAGGAAGGCGACCAGCGCTGTTGTGTATGTCTCAAGCGCCATCTTGCTTGTCGGGCTCACGGTCACTGCTTTGGTCACGACAAGGGCCGCGTCGGATACGGCCGCGGAAGCACAGGCGCGCTTCCAAGAACTCACCGACGGTCTGACGATCGAGACCGTTCGCCGCGTGGAGCGGTCCCGCTATGGTTTGGCGGGCGCGCGCGGCGTGTACGCCGCCAGCAAGTCGGTGGAGCGGTCCGAGTTCGCCAACTACGTTGCGTCGCAGGACCTGCCGGTCGAACTCCCAGGAATCATGGGCGTGGGATTCGTTGCACCCGTGCACCGCACAGATCTGCAATCCTTCGTAGCCAACGAACGGGCTGACGACGCTCCCGATTTTGAGTTCAAGACCTGCGCCGCACCAGGGGTGCCGGTGGCAGAACACGATGACCTGTGGATCATCAAGCACTGCTTCCCCAAGGAACGTAATGCCGCGGCCTGGGGACTCGACCTAGGCAGTGAAGCGGTGCGGCGCGAGGCCATCCTGCGAGCCGTGACTACCGGTTTGCCCGCGATTACGGGCAAGATTGAACTCACTCAGTCGGGTGAGAGTAGGACCGGGTTCCTATACTTCATGCCGGTGTATCTGAACGGTGCTCCCCACAACACGCCCGCGGAACGCCTCGCCGGGATCCAAGGCTTGGTCTATTCGTCGATCCTGCTCGAAGAGACCCTTGCTGGTGTTACGCAAATGGCGGGCGGAATGCTGGACCTCGAGGTATTCGAAGGCTCGGACGTGGGCTCAGACAATCAGTTGTTCGGCCACGAGGACAACCTTTCTACTTCGGAGGGATCGAGCACTTCCGCGCCTCGCGCGTGGATGATGGTGGCGTCTACGCCGGTGGTGATCGGGGGCCGAATCTGGACGTTCCGCACCGGTACTCGCCCCTCGTTTGAGGTGACGCTGGCCGCGCACATACCGTGGCTATTCGGTATCACTGGCATACTCGCCAGCATGTTCGCCGCGGCAGCCAGCTTTGTTTTGATGAATGGACGCGCTCGGGGTTTGGGACTCGCTCGCGACATGACGACTGAGCTTGCATATGCCAAACAGAGCGCTGAGCGTCTGGCCGACATCGTGCGACATGCGACCAACATCGTCGTGCTTACCGACGCCGAACGCCGCATCACCTGGGTTAACGAGAGCTTTACTCGCCTCACCGGGTACACCGAGGCCGAGGCGCTCGGCAAGTCACCTGGCGCGCTTCTGCAGTGCGCGGCTACCGATCCGGCGACCATCGCGGCGATGCGCGCAGCGATGAACGCAGGCGAAGCCTTCCACGGCAAGATCCTGAACCAGAGCAAGCACGGCAAGGTCTACTGGCTAGCTATCAACATTCAGCCGCAGTTGGCGCACGATGGTTCGCTCAAGGGCTTCATGGCAATTGAGACGGACATCACCGAGCACATCCAGGTGATCGAGCATCATCAGACAGTCTTCGCCGCAACTGCTGACGGCATTCTGGTGTCCGACGCAACTGGCCGGATCGTTGCGGCAAATCCCGCCGCGGAGAAGATCTTCGGACTGACCAAGGATGAGCTGTGCGTGCGTGCGCCGGACCATCCATGTTGGCAGGCTACTTGTACGGATGGCTGCGATCTGCCGCGCGACGAGCATCCCGCCATGGTGACGCTGCGCACTGGCCAGGCATTCCGTTCGTTCGTTTACAGTGTTACCCACGTCAGCGGCGAATCACGCTGGATCTCGGTCAGCACGGCGGCACTGCGCGACGTCACCGGGGTTATCACAGGCGTCGTCGCGAGCATGACGGATATTACCGAGCAGTTCTACGCTCGCTCCGAAGTCGTTCGCGCTGGCGAAGAGGCGCGAGCGGCCTTGAACGAGATCGAGACGCTGCATACAGCGCTAGCTGAGAACTCGCTGGTGTCGGTCGCAGACCGCTCGGGTAAGATCGTGCACGCCAACACCGAGTTCTGCCAGATCAGTGGCTACGCGCTCGAGGAACTGCTCGGACAAGACCATCGCATCCTCAACTCCGGCCATCACGAGAAGCAGTTCTGGATCAATGTTTGGCAGCAGGTGTCAACGGGCCGCACCTGGCGAGGAGAAGTGTGCAATCGTCGTAAAGATGGTGAACTGTATTGGGTTGACAGCACGATCACGCCTTCGCGCGGCGCAGACGGCCGGATCGAGAAGTATGTTTCCATTCGCTTCGACATCACCGCCCAAAAGGCAGCCCAGTCCGAACTGCAGGTGGTCTTGGACGAGCTCGAGGAGAAGTCGCAGGCGGCGCTAGAGTTGGCGGCGCGCGCGGAGGCGGCGACGCGGGCCAAGAGCGAGTTCTTGGCTAACATGAGTCACGAGATCCGTACGCCGATGACAGCGATCCTCGGCTTTGCCGATATCCTCGGTGAGACGGTCGCCGCGGGTGGCGATCCTGATGATGCGATTGAGCAGGTTCGCACAATCAGGCGGAACGGCGAACACTTGCTGGCCCTGATCAATGACATCCTGGACATCTCGAAGATCGAGGCAGGTAGGCTCACCGTCGAGTCGATCGAGGTCTCGCCGACGCAGATCCTGCGCGAAGTAGAGTCGCTGATGCGGCCCCGTGCGACCGAGAAGGGCATCCGCATCGATGTCGTGCCGGAGACCATGCTGCCTGAGTGGATTCAGACCGATCCGGTGCGCCTGCGCCAAATCCTCGTGAATCTGGTTGGCAACGCGATCAAGTTTACCGAGCAGGGTGGGGTCACTGTAAGCGTGTGGTGCGAACCGCAGAATCGAGCGGGATCGATGCTTCGTTTCGTTATCGAGGACACTGGCGTAGGCATCTCGCCCGAGCGACTACCGAAGGTTTTCCAAGCCTTCGAACAGGCCGACGCCAGCACCACACGGAAGTTTGGTGGTACGGGGCTCGGTTTGAGTATCAGTCAGACGCTCGCGCACAAGCTCGGCGGCCGCATCGTCGCCGCGAGTGAGCTTGGCAAGTCTACAGTGTTTGTGCTGACCATCGCCACCGGGCCACTCGACGACGTCGCGATGATCGATGCTGCGCAGAAGTCGGAGTCGTTGGAACCCGCTGGCAAGGAGTTCCTGCCGCGGCAGCGACCACTGCTCGGCGTCCGAATCTTCTTTGCCGAAGACGGCCCTGACAACCGACGACTGGTCAGCTACCACCTGCAAAAGGCTGGTGCCGAGGTGACGATGTTTGAGAACGGTAAGCTCTGCTTGCAGGCGCTCACTGTGGACGGGACAGTCGCGGGCGAGTTGATCACACCATCCCTGTGCGACCTGGTGCTTTCCGATATGCAGATGCCGGAGATGGACGGCTACACCTTGGCGCGCAGCCTGCGCGCCAAAAGTTGGCAGGCCCCGATCATTGCACTCACGGCTCACGCGATGAGTGGCGACGCCCAGAAATGCTACGACGCCGGATGCGACGGCTA
>JBLFWN010000234.1:0-5539 GCA_047611405.1 Planctomycetota bacterium
TTCACCACCGGGCGAATACGCATCCTGGTTGCGACGCTTCTTGTTGGCTGTGTAGTGGTTGATCATGGAGTCCATGTTTCCACCACTCACAGCATAGAAGAGGCGCGGCTTTCCAATCGCACGCCAGGCATCGGCGTTCTTCCAATCGGGTTGGCAAAGGAGCACAACCTTGTACCCCTCCGCCTGGAGCACACGACCTAGGAGGGCATTCGCAAAGGAGGGATGATCGACGTACGCGTCGCCCGAGACAAAAACGATGTCAGGCTGTTCCCAGCCGAGCGCATCCATCTCGCTCGGAGTCATCGGTAGAAAGTCCAGATTGGGCATCGTGCGAGCAGAGTAGCCGTGATAGGTGGACCCTGATACTGGCGATTCGATCTTTCCCGCCTATCGCGAGGCTTGCCGAGAGCATGATCAGCGTGGGATGAGGGTGAGCACGCTAGTTCAGCATGGCTCAGGGCTGCGCACTCCTGCGCGCTACCAACTTCCTGGCAATCCGTCCGGATTCCGGGCGCAACTAATATGGGGTCGAGGACATCGATAAGGCCGGAAGGGCAACCCAGCACGGGCTCTTCCTACTTCGCTGATCGAGAAGTGGGGCATCTAGCTCGAATCGCCAGCTGAAGCTGGGCGAGCATGCTGCGATGGGGGATCCTGCATCGGGCGGCCCCTCTGGACGAACGCAGCTAGGGTGATAGGCGCGGTCTGCGCGCCTGAGTTCAAAAGCTGCACTCCTTCTCAGGAAGATTCCACCTTGGCCGTGTCTATCCCGGCCGAGTCCCCGATCGGGTTACTTGACGCTCTCGTACCCAATCGTGCCATCTGTCAGCCCGCAGCCTTGCGGCGCCGTGCATACATTGTTGACCCGAACCCAAGGGCTGCATAGATGCCGAGAGTCACAACGAGTGCCCTGACATGGAAGAGCCACTGGTAACGGAGGATCGCGAGCAAGCCCACCGCCAAGAACGCCATGACTGCGACTGCAATAACTGCATGCTTCCTGGGATATGGTCCTTCTGCCGGCGAGCGAGAAAGGCGGGCGGATAGCCGTCGGTCGCGATGACGGCCATGAGCCGTGAGTCTCCGAAATCGTCCCACTGATTGCGCTGCTGCATGTTCGCCACATCACCGGAGCGGATCGAGACGACGGCGATCACGGCCAGAAGAACTGTAACCGTCGCGTGACGCCCACCTTGTCAGCTCTGGACGCCTGCTACCCGCGCTGGTCGGCGAGCAACAAGTCAATGATCTCGTTGCGGCGCCCCTCGACCTCTGCTTCGAAGTGCTCCTTCCATGCGTGTGGCAGTAGCTTGCTCACATCGCTCTCGGTCGCTATCCGCAGAAGCACATCGCGCAAGTAGAGCTTTACATTCACGCCTGCGGCTTCCGCTGTTTGGATCAAGCTCATCATGATTACTGCCGTCTTCCCACCACCGACTGTCTGAAAGAACAGCCAGTTCTTCCTGCCAACCGCGATTGGACGCATCGCTCTCTCGGCGGCATTATTGTCGATCTCAAGACGACCGTCTGTCACGTACACATTCAATGCGTCCCACTGAGCCTGCGCGTAGTAGACAGCCTTCCCCATGGGGCTCTTCGGTAGCACCTGGGCTTCGGTCACCGCAAGCCAAGCATTGATGCGTTGCAGAATAGGGGCCGCGTGTGTCGCACGAAGTTCAGCGACCCCTTCAGGGGGAAGTCCCTCCTTCTTCGCCATCTTCTCGAGGGCATATAGGTCTCCAATGAAGCCCAGTATCTCATCACTGAGTTTGGGGTCGCTGGTGGCGGCTGTTTCGAATTTTCTGCGCGCATGGGCCCAGCACGCGACCTCGATGATGTCGCCCGACTTATAGAGCGTGTCGTATCCTGGATAAGCGTCCGCGTGCAAGTAGCCTTTCAAGTCCCGAAGGATCTTGACCGGGCCATCTCGCTCGCGTGTTTCAGTGAAGTCGTAGAAGTGGTTGCCACTCTTATCGAGGTAGATCCAAACGCGACCAATCCCCGACCCGCCCTGCCCCTTCGGGTTGACGAGTTTCACTGTCGTGTCATCTGTGAAGGCGATGTCAGAGGACATCACCTTTTCCTTAATCGCTGTGTGCAAGGGCTCGAGCAGTTCAGCACTGCGAGCAAGCGAACGCTCGAGAACACTGCGCGACAGATCGAGCCCTTCGCTGGCGTACTTCTTCTCCAGCCGGTAGTACGGCATGTGGAACTGAAAGCGTTCGCCAATGACATGTGCCAAGAAACCGGCGCTCAAAATACCCTTCTCAATTACGCGAGCCGGAACAGGTGCTGTGGTGACGCCGTCGGTGCATTTGCGGCACGCGTATTTGGCGCGCTTCTTCTTGTGCACGATCGTGACCTCGATGCGTTCGAGCTCTTTACTCTCTTCGAAGCCGACTTGGTGCAGGTCTCCGCCGCAGCTGCAAGTGCGTTCGTCTTCGGGGAGTTAAAACACGCTCTCCACTACAGGCAGGTGCTCGGGGAACTTCTTGCGGCGGCCCTTCTTCTTCACCTGCTTGGAAGGGTCCGGGCGTTCAGCTTCAACATGGCTATGGCCCCGGTTTCTTCTGCGACGCGCTCCGCATCGGCTACAAGGTCGGCTAGGAAGAGGTGCAGTTGGTGCGGGTGACCGGATGCAAGGCCGGTGAGCTTGCGCTTCTCGGAGGACTTTCCGAATAGCATGCGAGCGAAGACTGCGAGGTTGTGCTCAAGAGCAGCGATGCGTTCGTCGCGCTCACCAATCAGCGCAAGCAGTGCGTTTACATCACGCGGTAGCTTCCTCTTGTCGTCCGGTTTTATCACTCCCATCTATACGAATTACATCGGTGAAATGTGGGCGTATCCGCGCTGCTTTTAGGTCTATTCCTACAAGCAACATCGAAAGGTCAGCGCGGCTCATCAAGACCTTGCTAGAGGCGCCTGTCACGGCCCATTCGAAGGTGCCCTTCTCGAGCCTTTTGTAGTGAAGCCAAAGGCCATTGCGATCCCACTCGAGCAGCTTGATGCGATCGTGACGCTTGTTCAGGAAGACGAAGATGCCGCCGGCAAAGACGTCTTCTCCAAGCTGTTCGCGAATGACCGCAACCAAACCGTCGTGAGCTTTGCGAAAGTCGACGGCTTCGCGGGACAGAAAGATCCTGGTCGAAGCCGAAAGCGCTAGCACGGAACGCTCGCCAAGAGTCGAGTGAGAGTGGCTGTGTCAAAGTCGGGCGCCAAGTGAACACGAACACCGTGCGGAAGGAGGAGCTCAATGCCCGTCGAGTTGTTCGGAGTCGCGAGACCTGGCGAGCTAGCGATGACTTCAACGAAGCCACTCTCTGTTGAAGCCTTCACCCCTGTCGTGATGTCATCTTGCCGGGCGCGGTGTTGGAACACGTGGATCGGAATACCAGACAGGTCAACGAGCTCTTGGAATGTCAGCTTCTCAGCTTTGCGTTGTGCGAGCAGGCGGCGGACTTCATCACGGTCATGGTGGGATTTTTGCATGACGGCGATAGTCGTGGTTCCGGGTTGCGTGAACAGGTGGGCTTCACACGACGGTTACCAAAGATGAAGAGGTAAAAGTCTATGCACGTACGGTGAGGGGGGGCGAGGATCAAATGTTGACTTCTTCTGCGCCAACGGGCGTGCAGACATTTGGCATCAGACTGGCCCTGAGTTCCGATTAATCGAGTACGCCGGTGCGCTCGATCACGACTTCAGAATGACCGCGCTTGGGAGCGGTACGAATGGAGTTCTGGACAATCCTCCAGTGGTCCTCTACCTCAGCGTCGACGGGGGAAGGCTCCGGATTGAGAGTGTGGAATTCCTATGAGCCGTCAGTGTTAGCCCCCGCGCGGGGAGCCACGGCCCAACGATGCTAGGCCGCGACACAAATCGCGGCCGCCCGCACGGATCTTGCCACCGGTGTGCAGGCGTCGAACACCTCCCACTCGGCGCAGGTTCTGTTCCGCTGACCGCGGCTCAGTCGTTGCCAATGATCGTTCCGTCGGAGTGGTAGTAGAGCTCGTGATGGCTCTGGGTCGCGCGGCCCCAGTAAAGCGTGAACGAGGGCGTACCGTCCGGGTCCTGGCCATCAGCGGGATAGTAGTAGACCCTCGAGAGCCAGCGGGTCTCGTACTGTGCTGCAAACTCCTCGCTGGTGGGCTTCGAGCCTCGCTCGGCCGTGTGGTTGTCGATCCATTCCTCGGCGTGGCGTGCCTCGCCGCGGAAGAGGGCCTCCTCGACCTGGTGGATAGCCTCGATCGTCGCCACCAGGCCGAAGGTCCAGGCGAGCACCACACGGCGCTGCCTGCGGCGCTGAAGGAGGGTGACGGTCAGGACGGCGAGCCCAGCGAACGCGACAGGAAGCAGCAAGGCGGCGGTCTCGGAAGGGCCGACGTCCGCAACCACGAGTTCCGAGTCCAGCTGGTAGGTGATCGTGCTCATCCGAGCTCCGAAGTGAAGACCCAGGGCGAGGAGAATGGCGATCGCCGCAGCACCCGTGCTGAAGAGTGGGTTCCAGCGCCAAACGAGGCCTGGCCACAGCAGGAGCGCCAGGGGCAGGTGGAGCCCGAGAATCACGGAGAACATGACCGGATCGAAACCGTAGTTGGTGCTACGCCAGACGAAGATCATCAGCACTCCCCAGCTGGCGACCACGCCGGAGAGCACGGCAAGCACGTGCCGGACCCGTGGCGACGGGGGAGCTGGAGGAAGCGCACCCCGCATGGAGCGGGCCAGCGCAACGGGCTCGCCCATGGATTCCAGGGCCTCCGCCCACGCCACCTCGCGGTCGGTGCCTCGGGCCACGGCGCCGCGAACCTGGGCCTCGAGGTCGGCGCGCACCTCGGCCAGGACGAGGTCGCTCTGCTCGTGTGGTCCCCCTAGAGCCGCCTCCAAGGCAGCAAAGAAGGCGTGCACGCTCGTATCGGCGTCAAGCATGGCCACCCTCCTCGAGGATCGAGCGCACGGCTTCGGTGAAGCGGAGCCACTGGGTCGTCCGCGCGCGGTGCTCTCGGCGGCCGTCGCGGGTAACGCGGTAGACCTTGCGGCGCCTGCCCTCCGGAGGATCCTCCCAGCTGGCCTCGATCCAGCCCTCGCGCTCGAGGCGGTAGAGGACGGGGTACAGGGTTCCCTGCTTGAAGCGGAACTCTCCGTTTCCGCGGTCGTGGAGCGTGGTCAGGATCTCATATCCGTACATAGGGCGCTGAAGTAGAAGCGTGAGAAGCACCAGTTCCGTGCAGCTGCGCGCGAGGTCGGCTTTGGTGTTCGGACTCATGCGTGACAAGTTATCTTGCCACGCAAGTTATGGCAAGGCGAGGGTGCTTACGAAAAGCGTCGGACACTCGTCTCCGGCCATCTCCGATGGGCCGAAGCCTGCAAGCGGACGAGTGGAAAGGGAGCCGAGTTGGCACGGAAGTACGGAGCCACCTCTAAACGGCACCACGTCAAGCGCAGGCAATTCTAATTGTTCTTCTTCGCTCGTAGATCAGCTCTGAGGGGTCGGCTCGAAGCCAATCACCTCTTCGGGCTCAATGTCCCATGTTGCTGGTTC
>JBLFWN010000235.1:0-5473 GCA_047611405.1 Planctomycetota bacterium
CCATCACCTTCGGCCCGATCGGCCGCAGACGGCCGAAACCTTCGGTTAGGGGCCGAAGGTGATGGTGACGGGCAGAAGGGCGCACGCGGGACGGCGGCTTGTGGGGGGGCGTATGCGGCGTGCGGAGTCTTGACTTGTGACTTGTGACTTGCGACTTGCGACGCTCATATACGGCCGAGGCCGTATTCGCAGGGACTTGATTCCGGCAGACAATACACGCGTGTTTAGCGTCGCGTCGATTGTATCCAATTGCTGATTAGGGGCATCCTGTGGCATGTATTGATCGATTGGTTTGTATCCACGCGACGTTTCGCGGACTACTTATGTCGGGAGAGAACCATGACTAAACGACATTTCGCAATGACCCAAGGATTCCTTCGATTCGACCAATCACCCGGAGGGTGGCGCCCCGGTGCTGGCCGAAAGAAGCGTCGCCTTCGCAATGGAGAACGAAGAGTCGCTAGCCATCAGAAGCGCGAGAGCTTCACGCACATTGACACTCTTCACGTAACGCTCCGACTGTCGAAGGGGCTTCCTTCAATGCGAAGGTCTTCAGCATTTGAAGCCATCCGCAATTGCTTCATGGCCACTCACAGCCACTTGGGCATGCGCATCCATCACTACTGCGTGATGTCCAATCACATGCAAATTGTCGTCAAGGCTACGAACAGGGACGCACTCGCGAAAGCGATGAAGGGACTCAACGTTCGTATCGTCCGTTCCCTCAACAAGCTCTGGAAGCGCACCGGTTCGATTCTCGCCGAGCGCTACCACGTAGCGATTGTCCGAGCCCAAGCCCGCTACTGCAGAGCTTTGACGCACCTAATCAACTACGTTTTGAACAACGCCGCCCACCATGGTCTCCACCTGAAGGGTCCTGACCCGTTTAGCTCTCGAGTCAATGCGCCCTTCCTTCAAAGCAGTCCTCCCCAACTCACCTGACTACGTCATGCAACAGATGGGGAACCTCTCAACTCACAAGGGAGCACCACCGTCGGCATTCCACTAGCAACTGCCCACGCATCACACCGAGACGAAAACCCAATCCATCTCGCAGCCGGTCGATGCCGGGAGTCACGCCCGCAAGCCACGCCCGCAAGCCACGCCCGCAAGCCACGCCCGCAAGCCGCAAACGCCACCAACAAGCCGCCGCCCGCGTGCACCCTTCTGCCCGTCCCCATCACCTTCGGCCCCTAACCGAAGGTTCGGCCGTCTGCGGCCGTAGGGGCCGAAGGTGATGGGGACGGGCAGAAGGGTGAGCGCGCGCCATTCCTGCTTCGATCCTGAACCAGAGCGGCACCTCAAAGCCACGACCCCACAGGCCTACGAACGCGCCACCTCAAACCTACATCGCCACCCGCCCCCACGTGTCACACCCCGCCCCACACTTCACCGAGGCGCAACCGACTCGTTCTTCCCGACCTTCACTGGGTCCGGCTTATTCGGCGCATACGGTGCCATCGAATCACGAGCAATCTCGTTCGCAAGCTCTGCCCCGCGCTGCGCACCTTCCGAGAAGTCCGCCGGCGTATCCGAATGCTCCAGATCCTCCGGCTTGACCACATGCAGCGTCTGCGTAGGGAACGCGAACCCAACCTTCAACCGGTCTGCCAAACGCAGGATGTCCAAATACATGCGGTGCTTCTCGCGCAGCTCCGTGCCCCAGTCCGGCACTTCCACAAAGCAATACAGCAACACATCCAGCGACGAGCCCGAGAACTTGTTCAAGTACACATGGAACGAGTCCTTGCGCGTGTACGGATGCGCCAGGATCAATTCGCGGACACCCTGACAAAACGCCTCGACCTTCTGCGGCGGCGTGTCATACGTCAGGGTCAACATCGACTTGATGCGGCGATACCTTCGGCTGCCCCAGTTGTCGACCTCAGCGCTGATGAACTTGCTATTCGGGACGCTGATCACGCTGTTGTAGAACGTCCGAATACGCGTGCTGCGGAATCCCACCGCTTCGACCGTGCCATCGACCGCGCCGACTGTGATCCAGTCACCGAGTTGGAATGGCTTGTCCATCAGCACGGCAAAAGTCCCGAACAAGTTCTCGATGCTGTCTTTGGCCGCAAATCCAATCGCGAGCGAACCGATCGAGAGGCCGGCCAGGATCGAGTACAGCTGGTCTGTCAGTTTTGAGGACAGGAATACAATACCGCCGACGACGACGATGATCTGGAGCGTGCGCCGCATCAGCGGCACTAGCATGTCGTCGAATTTGTTGTCCGTGTTCTGGGCTTTGCCGCGAAAGAAATTGCAGACGACTTCGACGAAGCGCCATGCGGCCCACACTCCCGCAACAGCCAACACGAAGTCCGCGGCGAAGCTCAGTGTCGACGCTACATCGGGACGTGTGCGATCGATTCCGAGGCTTGGAAGGAATGCAGCGAACACATACGACAGAACCAGCACGCCCAGCGGGCGTTCGAAGGCGCGCAGTTCCTTCGGGTCGAGCGTCAGTTCCTCGTTCTTGGCCAGCTTGTGGGCCGAGCGATTGATCAGTGATCGCACGACTCGCTCAGACACGACACCGAGTCCGACCGCGGCCAGGATTCCGACCCACTGCCAATTCTGGATGATGAAGACCTGCTCAAACATCCACGGTTGAGTCGAACTCCAACGCTCGCTCATCCACTCGGAGAAGGCCTGTGGGTCGGCGCTTGCTTCTTGAATGCTCATCCCTACTTCACCTTTTGTTCGTGAATCTCAATCGTGACCGAGCAAGCGCATAGCGTTGCCACCAAAGATCGATGCTTGACCGGCTGCGTCGATGCCGAGCTCGTCGGCGATCGCCCGTTGCTCGGTCAAGCGTTCGTGCCGCCAGCCGGCAGGGAAGACCGTCGAGTCTGTTCCAAACAAGATTCGTTCGGGTCCCGCGACATCGAGCGCGCGTGCGAAGACATCCTTCAGATCCGTAAGCCCCGGCTGCGTTCGAATCCACGAGTTTGTGGACGAAGTGTCGAGATGAATATTCTCGCACTGGGCGCAAGCCATCAGAGCCTCGCGAAAGAAGCCCGCGCCGAAGTGCGGGATCACGAAGGACACATCGGGGTGCGCGTTCGCAGCCGGAATCAAGGCCAGGGGGTTGGCGTAGCTCAGATCGTAGGGGCGCGGAAGGCCTAGCAAGTCGCGCAGCTTGACGACCAAGAGACCACAGTGGACATAGACGACTCCGCGTGTCTGTCCAACCACATCAAGCACGGCACTGAAGGGCCCGCCGTCGAGGTCGAAATGGTGCATGGCGGGAAAGACCAGTAAGCCCGAGAAGCCGCCCTCCTTCATCAGGTGCGCGACTTTGCCCGGCGCGGTCTCCAAGCCTGGGTCGACGACAGCCATCGTGGACAATTTGCCGGCAGCGTGCGTACGCGCTTCGACCAAGGCCGGGGCCTCAGGCGGCAGGCTGGCGAAGGCGACGAGATGGTCGACCCCGTGCTGCTCCATCTGAGCCAGCCAGCGGTCCGTGTGCGCCTTGATATCGGGGCTGGGAATCTCGATTCCGGTCTTCTCGGACAGCCCTGCCAGGAGTTCATCCGGAGAGCTCTCGAGCGGTGAGAGCTTCGCGAGCGTCTCGAAAAACGGGCGTGAGAAGAAGTGAGAGTGAAAGTCGACGATTCGCATCGCCGGACCCTACTTCTAAGCGTGTTCAGGGGCCACAGTCATGTGCTGCGGCTTGCCAATGCCGTTTGAGTGCCCAGTGCCCAGTGCCCAGTGCCGGGCGGAACGGTAGGACCGGACTCCGTTCAGGGACCTACCGCGGCCGCACGTTCGATGAGACGGCCGCCCGGAGACAGCGTATTGCTCGACTCGGCGGTCGGAGGACCCCATTGGGCCTCAAGCGTCGCATTCAACTCGACTCCAGGCGCGAACGTTGGTTCGGGCATGACGCCGATCGACAGTTCGCTCGGCCACATGGATACCGCGAGGCAGGCCGTGACGCAGAGGGCGAGCACGAATTTGTGAAATCGGTAGGAAATCAAGGTAAGGGATGTCGGAGCTCTTGGGGGCTCTGAGGTCTGGCTATCGGCAAGCGTTGCCGCGTGTCTGGAATGTGTTCGGGCTTCCTTCTGCTGACTCGCTCGTAGCTCGGTGTCTCGCGAGGCGGAACGCTGCAGTCCAGACTTGGCTTGCTGAAGCTAGGGGACGAGCTTGCGAAGGCCGAGAGACGACGAGTTACGCAGACTCCGCACACCTTCTCGTGGGAAGGACTCGTGTCGTTGCACCTGCTCTCCGACAAATGCTGGATTTGATTCAAGTTCGCGCCATCGCCGTTGCACGAGTACCCTCTGACGCATGGAAGGCTGGGGCATCGACATCGCGAAGGAGTACTTGAAGTTCTCCGCAGCACACTTTTTGATTTTTCCTGACGGGAGCGCAGAGCGCTTGCACGGGCACAACTACCGTGTTTACGTCGAGTTGGAAGGGGATTTGACCGAATGCGGACTGGTGTTGGACTTCACGGCCGTCAAACCCGTCGTGCGCGAGATCGTCGATCGCCTCGACGAGCATTGGTTGCTTCCGGGTGAGCACCCTGAGTTGACGATCGAGATGACAGATGGCTTGTGTGAAGTTCGCTACCGCGAGCGCTACTACGCGAGCCCCGAGCAGGATGTCATCGTGCTCCCAATCAACAACACCAGCTCCGAGAACCTGGCTGCCTATGTCGGTCGCGAGCTCTTGGGGGTCTTGCAGTCTCGCTTCCCGCAGTTGCTACTGTCAGGCTTGCGTGTTGCGGTCGAGGAGACGCTCGGGCAGCGCGGGGTGTGGCGCTTCCGGAAGGACTGAAGCTAACTCTCACGCAGGCTGCGCTTGGCGGCAGGCTGGGCTGATCCAAGGTTCAGATCTCAAACTCTCCTAAGGCAATCCTCAGCTTGCCGATCGACCGCCGGCCAGCTTCGTACTCGGATCGCCTGACATCGAGAAGGCCGCCCAATGCATCGGGTGCGGCTGATCTTTCGACATTGCGCGCTGCGCGTCACACACCGCACCTCGAACATCGGCACCTTCCGCGAGGCGCGCATAGTAGAGGTCCATGAATCGGGCGCAGTCCTCGTCCAGCACAGGCCATTGGCTGCCGACGACGGTTCGCACACCGGCACCGAGCAGTGCGTGCTTCAAGCCGTAGTAATCCTCGCCGCCGACCTCCGCAACACGGCCCGTGTCGCATCCGCTGAAGGTCACTAGGTCGAGCTCCAGATCCATGGACTGTAGGTCTAGGACGGTCAGAAAGGATCCCTCGAGCTGCATACCGGAGAACAATGGCTGCTGGTTCAGGAAGCTCCCGTGCCCGGATACATGCAGTGCTGCTGCACGCAGCCCCCGCTCGAGATTCTCTGCGGTGCGCGCATCGGCGAGGCGCCGGGTCGCGCCCTCGAAGTGGGCCTCGACCGAGGCTAGTTCTCGTTCGACGGCGGGCAAATCTTCGCTAGATGCACGCACCAGCGCAATCTGGTCGCCGCCAGCAGGA
>JBLFWN010000236.1:0-5469 GCA_047611405.1 Planctomycetota bacterium
CGCACAAACACCCCGCGCGGGGCCCCCGCTCCCCCACCGCCCGCCCCCGCCGCCAGCTAGGTCTCGGCCGTTGGAGCCTCGGTCTCAGCAATCAGCCCGAAGCTCCTGCCAGAATCAGCGCCAGTCCAGGGTGCCGGCGGCCTTATTCGGCTGCATTTTTAGCTGGAAACGAATGCCGCGGTTCTTGATCGGCCCCTGGATGGATCCGTCGAGCAAGAGCCACTTTTGGATATCTTGAACCTTGTCGGCCCCGGTACCTGTCCAGATTTTCTCTTCTTCCCAGGTCAACGTGCTTGGCCCGCGGATCTTGTCCAGCTTCAGGTTGCTCGCCTCCATCGTGGCGGCCACGGTCCCGGTCGCAGCGTCGTAGAAGATGAATGTGTCCGCCTTCAGATCGACGCCCTCGAGGCGCGGATCATTAATCGCCTCTACGGGCTCGTCGGGCTCTTCATCGGCTTTCTCTTCGCCCTCCTCCGGCTCCTCGGTCTTGACCTTGCCCGAGGCGCGGTAGGCCAGCAGGTATGTGCCGGCCGATAGCGCGGGCACGGTCATCTCCTGATTGGTCGTGAAGTAACCCAGGTGCTCGGGATCGATTTGCGTCGCCTTGCCGAGTTGGACACTACTGGTGTGCGGGACTTCCTCGGCTGGCGTGAACACGAAGTAGTCGTAGCCGGTGATGACTTTGTAGCCCTCGGGTGCCTTAGGAGTCGAGCTGTGGTTGCTCGTCCAACGATCGATCGCGGCGGAGACGGTCGGGTTGTACTTCACATGGCCGGGGCGTGCCTCGCTGGACTTGACCTCGTTTTCGTAGATCGCCTTCGCGATGTCGAGGCCTTGTTGGTCGCTGGCCGCACAGCGGAAGCCGAATGCGTTCGTCATCTGCGTGCGATCCGTGGCGCGACGCGTGGTCGCGCGCGCGACGATCTTCGAGCCCATGTAGCAGCCACCGACCGCGACGCGCTGGTTGTCGTTCCAGTCCGGCTCCGGCTCGATGATGTCTTTATTACTGCCCTTGCCGAAGGTGTACTTGTTCTTCTTGAAGCCCTTGAGCGGTGCGTAACGGCTGTCGGTCCATTCCCACACATTGCCCGCCAAATCGAAGATGCCATCCTTACTGACACCTTCCGGGTAACTTGCGACAGGCATAGTCTGCTTCAGGCGCTTGATCTCGGCGGTTGCTGCGTACTTGCCGTCCACCCACTCGTCACCCCAGGGGTAAAGTGATTTGCCACCAGCACGCGCGGCACGCTGAAACTCATGTTCGGTAGGGAGGCGCAGGCCGGCCCAAGCGGCGTAGGCTTTGGCGTCTGCATATGAGACGTATGTCACGGGCCGCAGTTCGGAACCCTTCGGCACGGCCCACTCCGCGGCCTGCCAGTTCTCTTCCCACCACTTCTCCTTCTTTGGGTTGTCGAACTTGTCGCGAGGCGGGATCGGCTTGCCCTCGGCTTTGGCCTTCTCACGCTTCGTGTTATTAGCCTCCATGAAGGCTAAGGCTGCGGCCTGCAACGCCTCCTCGCCCCATTCGTAAACAGGCTTGTGACCCGTCGCTTTCACGAAGGCCGCGTACTGCTCGTTGGTGACCTCGGTCAGCATCAGGTGGAAGGTCTCGACCCGCACCGTCTGCTGCGGCGTCTCGGCGTCGAGCACACGCAAGTTCGTGCGATAGCTCTCGTTCGCATCGACCATCGCTTTGATCTCTTTGAAATGAGATCCGATCGTCGTGCTCTTCTTGGGCAGAGTCACACAGGACGGAGGTGCCCCCTTGGAACCCTGGACGGGCATAGGGGTAGAAAAGGGAGTCGGAGTCAGAATCGCCAGAGCGAGAAGGGTCTTCAGCACGGGCCGCACCTCGAGATTTGGATGGAAAAACGCGGCGAGTAGGATCACAAACAGGTCCGTGTCCGGGCTCTGATGGCGCGTCGGGCAGCGCTGTAAGCCTCCAGGGAGGGATCACAGCGGGATTGTCCGGTTGTAGTCGCTACCGGCCGCTCCGTTTCACAGAAACGGGCGAACAAGGATATCCATACTTTCGCGTGCTGAAAAGCCTTACGGCGCATCGCGGGGAAGGCATCGCGGTCGTAGGCTCCTTGCCCGAGGGGTGCTTCGACCCCCGCCGGCATCCCGGCTGCCGACCCGAACCAGCGACTCAATGCACTCTGTGACCCCCTCTAAGAACTCCCCCCTACAGACTGAGACGCAAGCCGTCCCGGAGCAGCACGCTGGTCAGCGCCTCGATCGAGTGCTGGCCGAGCTCTGGCCTGGCGTCTCACGCACGCGCTGGAAGGCGACAATTCAATCGGGAAAAGTGCTTCGCAATGGTGAAGTCTCACGCAAGCCGAACCTGCCGGTCGAGGAGGGCGACCAGCTGCAGGTGGAAATGCCGGCGCAGCAGGTGGCGAAAGCGCCGAGCGGCGACCCGATCACCGAGCTCGTTGTGCTGCACGAGGATGAGGAGCTGGTGGTCATCGACAAGCCGGCCGGCTTGATCGTGCACGCGAACGATCGTTTTCAATCCGGTACCCTGGCGGATCTGGTAGCAGCGCGTTACGGCGTGCTGCCGGCCGTGCAGGGAGCGCACCGGCGCGGGATAGTGCATCGCTTGGACCGCTTGACGAGTGGCGTGATTTTGATCGGCCGTACGGAGCGCGCGCAGCAGAAATTGAAGGAACAGTTCCAAGAGCGCACTGTCGCCAAGTCCTACACCGCCTTCGTCTATGGCGTGCCCCGCTTTCAAAGTGATTGGATCGAGACAGGAGTCGCACCGGACCCGCGTCACATGGGGCGCTATCGATCGATCTCTGCGGAGACTGATCTAAACACAGTCGAGGGTGGCCGCACCGCATCGACCTACTACGAAGTCAAGGAGACCTTTAACGGCTTCGCTGAATTGGAGTGCCGACCGAAATCGGGTCGAACGCACCAAATCCGCGTGCACATGACATCGATTGGCATGCCGTTGATCGGCGATTCGATCTATAGGCACAGGGGCGCACGCCCGGTTGAGCTGCCGGACACCGTCAGTTTGCCCGGTCGGCATGCGCTGCACGCGAGCAGCATTTCCTTCGAGCATCCGGTCAGTGGCGAGCGAGTCTGCTATGAAGCTCCGCTGTCCGCGGATCTCGTGGCACTGCGAGAAGGACTTCGGAAGCACGCGCCGAAGGCCTAGGCGTTCGGCGCGAGGCTGCGGCGCCCCTGGTCATCACTCGGGCTGCGACCAGACGTTGGCGTGACCGCCGGGGCTCCACTCGACACGAATAGTGTTGGGGCAGCAGCACACAGGGCAGTCCTCGACGTAGTTCTGCAGCTTGCCCTGCGAGAGGTCGAGCGGTACGACGATCTCTTCGCCACATGAGCCACATACGTAGGCTCCTTCGTCATCCATATCCATGAGTGGAGCCTAGTCTACGGCTCGGACGACTTGGCGCACAGCGCCGCGGAATCGATAGTGCTACAAGGTGATGCGGTCCGGTCCTCCGCCTGACTCGGCTCTTCGCGTCTGATTTACGGGCGCTTTGTGGACGATGCGACCGAACCCGAGCGCGCCTGCTAGCCTCTTTTGGGAGTGACGTTCGCTGTCTCCCCCGTGACTCTCATGACGCTTGCCCCCGTTTCCACCAAGCTTTGCTCGCTGTCCTTTGCCGGTATTGCGCTCGCACTCGCCGCAGCTTCGGCCGCGTTGATCCCGCGCATCGAGCATCTGGAGGACCCGCACATGGTCGCGATGGCCCTGGCTATCGACCTGACCCTCTTGCTTCCGGCCGCTTTTCTGTGGCTCGTCGCACGCCCGCGCGGCTGGTCGGGCGTGAGCGCGATTCCGGTCGCCGTGTTGGGCTATGTTCTCGCGCGGGCGCTATTGCCGGCGCAGCACCTCGAGTCTGTTGCGTGGATGGCTTGGCTCTTCGCGGCGCTAGAAATCGTCATCGTCACAGTCGTTTTTCTCCGCGTGCGAAGCGTGATGGCAAGTGCCAAGCAAGGCGGTGATGGGCTCCAAAGCTTGCGTGTAGCGGCGCTCTCCATCGTGCCAGTCCCACGTCTGGCTGCAGCCGTCGCATCCGAGCTGGCGATTTTGTTCTATGGGCTCGCGAGTTGGAGACGAGCCCCGCATACGCCGGCAGAGTACACGCCGATCTTTCAGCATCGCGCTAGTCAGCAAGGCGCGCTGGTTTTTGTCTTGTTGATGCTCACGCTTGTCGAAGGTGTGGCACTGCACCTGCTCCTCGCACGCTGGAGTCCGACGGCTGCGTGGATTCTGTCAGCTTTAACGGCCTATGGCGGGCTGTGGCTCGTGGCTGACTATCGAGCAACCATGTTGAGGCCCGTGCTGATCGGACGCGACGCAGTTCAGTTGCGCGCGGGCCTGCGTTGGAGCGGGAGCGTGCCTCGTGAGAAGATCGTTGGGCTACGAAAAGCGATCAGCGAAGACGATGGAGACAAGATCTCGCTGACGCTCTTTTGGAAGCCGAAGTACTGGGTCATGCTCGAGCGCGACATTGAGTTCGAGGGGCCCTATGGCTTCAGGAAATCTGCGCGCGTCATTGGGATTACACCGGATGACGCGTCCGCTTTGCGCGAAGCCTTTGTGACCGAGTCGGACGCTGAGGCCTGAAGCTGAGGCCTGCGCTCGTGGCCGACTGAGAGTAGGAGTAGGAGTAGGAGTAGGAGCAGGAGGGCATCGCCCAGCGCCATGCGAGGGGAGGGCTACGCTGTTCGAGACTCGGATGTCTGAGCGAAGTGCGCGGGCCGTAGTACACGTGAAGCACGCAGGCTCGAACCGAAGCATCGACGCGCGCGACTTGATCTTTGCTGCTGCTTCCACGCTGGTGGTCCCCGCTACCGGTTCCCTGGAGCCCCCTCATCCTCAGCATTCATGATTCCCCGCATCGCTCAGGCCATTGAACTTCTGGAACGCACGCCCGCGACTCTGCTGCGTGGCTTGCCCGAGGGCTGGACGCGGCAAGACGAGGGCGAGAAAGCATGGAGTCCATTCGATGTCATAGGGCACCTGATTCAGGGCGAACTCTAGGACTGGGTTCCGCGAGCGCGCATTATTCTGGCGCACTGCGAGTCACAGACTTTCCCACCCTCCGATCGCTTCGCTCAGGAACAGACCTCGTTGGGAAGCACGTTGGAATCGCTCCTGGGCGAATTTGCCGAGCGGCGCCGAGCCGGCATCGATGTACTGACCGACATGCAGCCGACTGAGGACAACCTTGCTCGCACAGGTACATATCCCGAATTCGGCAGCGTGACTTTGGGCCAGCTCATCGCGACATGGGTCGTGCACGACCTGAGACACATCGGCCAGATCTCTCGCGCAATGGCCGCGCGCTCTAGCAGCCCGTTGAAAAACAGCGATTCATGTCTCGGCCCCCTCGAACCGCCTGTCCGCGTTGCCAGGACCTACGAATAGCGCGCAACTATGCGCAGAACCTGGCGCCTTGTCAGTCGATTCGAGGGACCCAATCC
>JBLFWN010000237.1:0-5061 GCA_047611405.1 Planctomycetota bacterium
GCTGGGTGCGCTATCAAGAACCGCCGGAGACTCACCCCTTGGTGTCAATCCACTCACCGGCCATGGCCAGCTTCGATTCGGAACCACTGCGGCGTGCGATTCAAGGATTGCATGCCGATGTCTCGCTCAATGATGCGCCGCGTACGGCCGGCATGTGGACACAGCTCGTTCACTCCTATGTGATGGGTTTCGCCGATCCATTTCGCGGCGACGATCGTCTGCAGCACATCTGGGAAGCAGTCGAGCGTGACCCGCGCGCAGGATGGACCTTGCCGAGACTGGCCAAGATGGCCGGTGTCAGCAAGGAGCACCTCAGACGACTGACGACCGCATCCGTTGGACGCACACCGATACAGCACGTGACCTTCCTTCGTATGCATCACGCCGCGAAGCTGTTGATCACGACAGACTGGAGCGTGAGCGAGGTGGCCGAGCGAGTCGCCTTCTCGAGCCCGTTTTCTTTCTCGAACACCTTCCTGCGCTGGTACGGCACGCGCCCTTCCGAGTACCGCGATATTTTTGGCAAGGACGCGGCGACACTAGTCCCTTGAATCACCAGCCATGCGAGTTGCCCTCTTTGTCACCTGTCTCGTCGATCAATTCCGGCCCGATGTCGGCCACGCGACCGTCGAGGTCTTGCAGCGTGCGGGTTGTGATGTGAGTTTTGATCCCGGCCAGACGTGTTGCGGTCAGCCCGCATTCAATTCGGGCTATCCAGAGGAGGCGAAGCGGGTGGCACAGGCGACCTTAACCGCACTGGAAGGCGCCGAAGCCATCGTCTTGCCATCCGGTTCATGCACCGCCATGACCAAGCATTGGCCCGAGTTGTTCGAAGGCGATACGGAGTGGCAAGAGCGGGCCGAAGCCGTTGCAGCACGCAGTCATGAACTGTCGGCCTTCTTGGTTCGCGTCTTGGGCCGCACCGACCTCGGCGCTCGCTTTGAAGGTCGCGTTAGCTGGCACGACGCCTGTCACGGACTGCGCGAGCTTGGCTTGAAGAAGGAGCCGCGCGCGCTGCTGGCCGAGGTGGCGGGACTCGAGCTGCACGAAGACGCCGAGGCCGAGAGCTGTTGCGGCTTTGGCGGCACCTTCTCCGTCAAATTCCCCGAGCTCTCGGTCGCGATGCTCGACCGCAAGCTCCAGAGTCTTGAGGCTGCGCAAATCGACGCGGTTGTCTCGAGTGACATCTCTTGCCTGATGCAGATCGAAGGTCGCATCGCACGACGCGGATCCGCGATACGGGCGCTGCACATCGCTGAGGTTCTGGCGGGGAGCGCGTCGTGACATCTCCCTCATTCCAGGACATCGAAAGCTTCCCCGAGAATGCGCGCAAGGCCCTGCAGGATGAGCCGTTGCGCGCAGCCGTCCGGCACGCAACTGATCTGATCCACGATCGTCGTGACAAAGCTGTCGAACAAGTGCCAGAGTGGCAAGAGCTGCGCGCGCGCGCCAAAGCGGTCAAGGCCGGCACCCTCGCGCGCCTCGACCACTGGCTCGAACTCTTCGAACGCAAGGCCAGCGAGGCAGGGACACAGGTGCACTGGGCCGAGGACGACCTAGAGGCCAATCGCATCGTGCTCGAGATTGCCGAGCGATCCGGAGCCAAGCGCCTGGTGAAGTCGAAGTCGATGACGACCGAGGAGACGGGCCTAAACCACGCACTCGAAGGCGAAGGCTTGCACGTCGTCGAGACGGACCTTGGTGAGTACATCATCCAACTGGCGGGCGAGACACCCTCGCACATCATCGCGCCCGCGATTCATAAGAGCCGCGACAGCATTGGTGACCTTTTTCAAAAAACACTGAATGTCGAAAAGACCAATGATCCGGACGAGTTGACCAAACTCGCACGCATCCGGCTGCGCGAGGAGTTCGCGAATGCAGACATCGGGGTCAGCGGAGCTAACTTTGCAATCGCGGAAACGGGGTCCTTCTTAGTGCTCGAGAATGAGGGCAACGCACGTCTATGCACGTCGCTGCCGCGCATCCACATCGCGATGATTGGCATCGAGAAGGTAATCCCGCGACTGTCCGACCTGGAGGTATTCCTGCGTTTGTTGCCACGCTCCGGAACAGGGCAACACATGACGAGCTATCAAAGCTTGTTCACGGGGCCCAAGCGCGAGGGCGGCGAAGGGCCCGACGAACTGCACGTGATCTTGCTCGACAATGGCCGCAGTTCGATGCTTGGCGACTCGCTCACGCGCGAATCTTTGGCGTGCATCCGCTGCGGAGCCTGCTTAAACATCTGCCCCGTCTATCGCCAGATCGGCGGGCACGCGTACGGAGCCGTGTATCCGGGGCCGATCGGTTCAGTGATCACGCCAATGCTGGGAGATATGGAAAAAGCGCGCCACTTGCCATTCGCATCGAGCCTGTGCGGCGCGTGCCGAGACGTGTGTCCAGTAGGCATCGACATACCGTCTTTGTTGCTACGCCTACGCGCGAAGATTCGCAGCACACCTGGTGCAGGTCGCAAGCGCTTCGAAGCACTCGGCTTTCGTGTCTGGGCCAGCATGATGAGCGGACCCAAGCGCTACGGCTTGTTCGCGGCAATGTTATCGCTCGCGCGCCCGCTAATCGCTTGGCCCATCGCACGTCGAACGCTCGTACGTTTTGTCCCGCCGCTCGCCGCTTGGCTAGCTGCGCGTGAGCTGCGGGCGCCTGCGCAGACTTCTTTTCGTTCTCAATGGAGCGCACGAACCACTACGAAGGTTGACCCGCAGAAGCAGGGGCGAGCATGAGCAAGCTTCACAGCAATTCGGGTGCGAGGAAAGCGATTCTCGCACGCGTTCGTTCCTCGCTCGATAGCGACAACCAACTCATACACGAACCGCAGAGTTTGTTGCCTACGGGTCCGACTCCGGGCGCGCCTAGCGAAGCCTGCGAAAAAGCCGAGACCTCGCGTGAGTTCCAAAGTCAACTCACGGTCAGCGGCGGCAAGCTACATGTCGTCGCCAGTATCGCCGCAGCCCGCAACCGCTTTCGAGAACTTGCGAGTGAGCTTGGACTGCGTACGGTCATTCGGTCGGATGCTGCAGAACTGAAGTGCTTTGCGGACGATGCTCCGCACATCTCTTGGCTCGAACCCGTTGATGCGCCGGTCGCCTCCGATGCACGCACCGCATTATTTGATGTCGACGCCGGTTTCAGCACAGCTCAGTTCGCAGTCGCCGAGACGGGTACGATCGCATTGGATTCGACTTGCGAGCGCCACCGCTTGGTGTCTCTCGTTCCTCCGATTCACATCGTGCTGCTCGACGAGGCTTCAATTCTTCCTCGTCTAGGTGACGCTCTCGCACGCTGGAATGGCAGCGGCCCGCCGCCAACTCTCTCTTTCATCACCGGGCCTTCACGCACGGCGGACATCGAACTGACCCTAGTCGTTGGGGTCCACGGCCCTCGTGAATTGCATGTGCTGCTGCTCTCGGGCAACGGCGCGGACGCTGCCCCTGATAGCGCCGAGTAGCACGGTCAAGCGTCACTCTTGGCAGCAGACTAAGGCCATGCCGTGGCAGCTGGGCTCAAGAGACACGCTCTAGTACGCGCGAGATAGCGTGAATAGGCTGGAAGATGACTGAGTACTGGCTGCCCCTGCCCAGTCCTCCTACCGTACCGCCATGAGATTCCACCCCGACCACTTGGCCGAGGCCCCTCGCGAATTGCTGCCGGCCAAGAAGCTGTACGAAATGATCGGCACAGAGCACAGCCTCGCCGATTTTGATCGAAGTCTGCGGTTGTACGTGCAGAGCATGCGGCCGCCCGTCGTCGGAGCTTTTCACCTGACCTGCTCGGATGAGTCGGAACGCGAGTGTGTAGAGACTTTTCAGCGCGGCTTCGTACGCAGCCTATTACCGACGTTGAAGTTCTCTGCGAAGTCTCCCTTTCGCGGCGCTAATTTGGGCGGCCGCTATGAATGGGGTGCGGTTCGGATTGCCGAAGATCACTTCGCGATGGCGAAGGGCGCCGAGGATTGGAAGCTGCTCGTCGTCAAGATCAATGCACATGTTGGCCTTGAGCGGCTGAGTGATGGTCGGCGTTTCGGCTTCATTCATCGGTATGGCACGGACTCACCGCTGTGCGGCGCGTTGGGTGGCCTTCTTGCGGGCAATACGCTGCCCTATGCGAACGACCTGCGATTGATGTTTCAGGCCGAAGAAGTCGACCGCATCGGGCCGTTGCTCGATACGAAGAAGGTCTCTGAACACGTGCGACCGTTCGCAGCGGCGCTGACGAGCGCACGTTTGCAAGCGCGGCGGGTGATGATCGACATCCAAGACACCAATGTCGACTCGCCGACGCTCTTCATCGTGCTGCCGTGTGTGACGTTGAATCAACCCGGGCACGACTCCGAAATACCAGTTGGTATCTATCACGCAGATCGACGCTCCGGCCGCCGCCACGACGAGTACTTCGGCTTGGGTGACCGTCCAGAGAAGTACGAGATCGACGAGAGCAGCGCTCTGCTCTCGGTTCGAGACAAGTCACTGAATCAGCCTCGCGTGGCGCGCGACCATCGTGAACTCGTAATGTCGATCTGGCGCGAATTACGTGGAGAGGAGCAGCACGATCAGCGCGTGTTGCAGGCTGTCAGCGAAGCTTGGGATGCTGCGCCCGTCGAACAGGGCGATGGAACCAACGGCAACTTTAAGAAAGCAGCTCTGCTGACTGCGCTTGGCGTCATGTTCGAGTTCTCGCCGATCCCCGCCGCACTGGCTCTCTTTGGACAAGGCTTCATCCACATTCACCACGCGAATAAGGCGCACCGATTGGCGCGCCGCGCGGCCGGTGACCATGAGGCACGCGAGATGCTGGAAGGCATGCGCGGCCAGGTCGATCAGATGAGCCACGAGCAAGTCGAGGACCTGACTGCCCTGTTGGCAACCGAGTACGGCGTATCTTGATTGCGGGCTTGGACTGCTGGCCGACGCAATCGGGTCAGTCCAAGCACTGACGCAATCGGGTCAGTCCAAGCACTGACGCAATCGGGTCAGTCCAAGCACTGACGCAATCGGGTCAGTCCAAGCACCGACGCAATCGGGTCGGCCAGGAGGCCGGTCG
>JBLFWN010000238.1:0-5036 GCA_047611405.1 Planctomycetota bacterium
TGCACCTTGGCAATCCCGAAGGCGTCACGGGCGCAGAGCAGGGAGAGTTCTTCGACACTGTTTCGGACCTGAACCAGCATCGCAATCAGAGTCTTCAGGACGAGCAGGTCGCGGCGCGCATCGCCTCGTACGAGATGGCAGCCCGCATGCAGAGCAGCGCACCCGAGTTGATCGACCTGGGCAGCGAGAGCGCGGAGACGCGCGAACTGTACGGCTTGAAGGATGACGCGCCCTCCTTCGCCCGTAACTGCCTGCTGGCGCGACGCATGGTCGAGCGCGGCGTCCGTTGTGTACAGCTTTATCACGCTGATTGGGATCACCATGGTGATGCAGGCAACAACCTTGGTAAGCCGCTCGAACAGCGTTGCCGCGAAGTCGATCGCGCCTCGGCTGCGCTTGTGCTTGACCTGGAACGACGCGGCCTATTGGAGGACACTTTGGTCCTATGGGGCGGTGAATTCGGACGCACGCCAATGGGTGAAGTACGCGTCGCGGTGGGCCGTGACCATCACATCGATGCCTTCACGATGTGGGCTGCTGGCGGTGGCCTGAAATCGGGCTACTCGCATGGAGTGACTGACGAAATTGGTTACTCGGTCGTGGCAGACGGCGTCCATGTCCATGACTTGCACGCAACGATTCTGCACCTGCTCGGTCTAGACCATGAGCGCTTGACCTATCGCTTCCAAGGCCGTGACTTCCGGCTGACAGATGTGCACGGCAGAGTTGTGCGCGACATTCTCGCCTGAGACTCGTCGCGATGCGCGCAGACCAACTCGGCCCTGCGGGAATTCGACATGGAACTATCCCGTAACTCCAGAAGCTGACGCGCAATTCGATGTGAAGCGTGACGGACCGAAGACGGAGTGCGCACGCGTAGATAGACTGAGGCCATGGACCTGACAGACTTCCGACAAAGCCTGACCAGCGACTCCCCTCCCGACGGACTTGGCGACGGCACGCGAGCGATGTGGCACGCTGCCAAGGGTGCTTGGGATCGCGCACATGAGATCGCACAAGATGCTGGCAACGAAGCGGGCGACTGGGTGCACGGCTACTTGCATCGCGTCGAGGGTGATTTGCCGAACGCGCGCTACTGGTATGGCAGGGTTGAGCGCGAGATCCCGGATGCTTCGGTGGAAGAGGAGTGGGAGCAAATCACACTCGAGCTACTCAGTCGCGAAGCGGCGGCTGACTGAACCGCGCTCGCGCTACCGGTCTCGTCACGCTGCCAACCTGTTCCAGCTGCTGGGTTTGTCACGAACGGGCTCGTCCGCTCCTTCACTTCAAGCTACGCGCCTTGAGGGCCTTCTTGATGTCCCTCTCTTTCAGGTCCATGAAGATGGCGCCCTCCGGCGTGACCACTACGGTCCCATCATCGCGCCCTTCGCCTGAGTAGGAATCGGCCTGACCACCAAGGTCGATCAACACGCCGAGGGAGGGCTTCTTGTGATAGTCCGTTCCGCCCGTGCCGCCTTGGCTTTGACTCGCGGTCTTGTAGCTGTCGCGGCCGCCTCGGTCGATACAAATGGCGATGCCTGTTTGAGCGGCTCCGCCACAGGCGAGCGCGCCAGCGTTGTAGGTGTCGTCTCCACTATCCTCGATCAGGAAGCCCACGCCTTCGTCCCAGGCCATGCCCGTGTGCGCTACGGACCGACAATTGTAGCTGTCAGTCCCACCGGCATCCCATCGAACACCAATCGCCTGGTGCACGCCGAAGCCCTGCGAGTAACGCGAACCGAAGTTCTCGTCGTCTCCTCCGCCGTCGTACATCAGACCGAAGGAGAAGAAGTAGCCGCCGCCCTGACTGAAGCTGCCGGACTGGTAACGATCCTGGCCGGAACCCAGGTCGATCAAGGCACCGATACCACCAGCCACATCGCTGCGAATCCCCGTGCAATAACCTTGGGATGCGCCGTGATAGACATCGGCGCCGGAGTCCCCGTACACATCCGGCCAATGCAAATCGGCTAGGTAGATGTCGTTGCCATCTGCATCGACGAGAGCGCTCACGCCGTAGCCGATTCCTCCGCCTTGCGCGAAGGCCCAAGCGGAGTATGTGTCATTTCCCTCAAAGTCATACAGCAACGAGAGTCCGCAAGTTGCATGACCCTGAGCGTAGTCCTGGGCGGAGTACTGATCATCACCCTCGTAGTCGATCACGATCGCGCTGCCCAAGACAGTGGCTGCCTGCCCCAGACGTGTCGACACATAGCGATCGTCGCCTTTGCGATCGACGAGCAGAGCGACACCGCCGAGCGCAAAGGCCGGGCCTGGTCCGGAGCTGCTGAAGATATCATCGCCGCCGAGGTCGAGCACGACGCTGAGCAGCATGTCAGCCGAGTCCACCGTCGCTGCGCGCTCGTAGGAATCGTCTCCGCCAAGATCGATGATCAACGCAGCCGGCACAGCGTGTTTCGACTTACCTTTGCCGCTCACAATCACGCGGTTGAAGGCTTCGTCACCGATCACGGCTTTGATATTGGGGCCGTAGGTAGCGCGATCCACATCAAGCGAGACCTTCGTCAAACGGCGCGGAAGGGTGTTCAAGAAATCGGGCTCGGCAATCCGCAACCATGCATCCGTCACGCGCAGGCGCAGGCCGGTGTCGGTCTTCGGTGTCAGCAACAACTCCTTGAGGTTCGCGATGCCGCTAATGTTCTCGGGAGTCAAAGCTGCGTTGGGGAAGTGGTTGCGATACCAGCCTTCGAAGAAGGTGGGATAGCCCGAGAACAAATACTCCCATTCCTCAGGTTCAAGCCCGGCCAAAGACTCGTCGAGCAGAGCGTGCGACAACTCGCAGTACAGGCTCAACATACGTAGCAACGCGACGCCTTCGAGCTCTGAATCTTGTAAGCGAAGCCAAGTCGAATCCAGCTGGTCGAGGCGCTCCGAGGTGCAGGCTTCGAAAGCACTTGTGCCATCGAGCCACTCGACCAAGCTCGGGATAAGCGTATCCAGCTTCGCGCCCCGCTTTACTTGCGCCGGCCTTGCCAGGACGCGTTGCAAATCATCCGCCAAGCCCGGCACGCTCCAAGGCTGGGTCAAGCCTTGCGTGACGCGTGACAAACGATTCGCCTGCAAGCGGCGCGTATCGAGTCCAGCCATGTGCGCCAGCACCGTGTCTAGACTCTCTTGTGCACCACCTTCCTTAGCACCGCGTTCGATTAACGACCACAGATCAGGCTTTTCGGTCTCACCCAAGCAGGGAGCGGCCCCCACAATCCAACCCAAGAAGGCCAAGCAGAGCGATGGTTTGAACATGCCCAGATTCTAGTCGCCGGGCTCCGAACTCGCGCATGTGTTACGCGGGCCATAAGTAGACGAGCGGGCGCGATCCAAAGATCACGCCCGCCCGTCTGTTCTAAATCTGCTTGGCCGGCCCTGCTAGCCCTCGCTCACGTTGGCGGCAGCTTCGGCTTCGGGCATGAGCACCTCGAGAGCAGCATCCAGGTCATCGCCGCGCACACCCTTGTATCGAATCACGCCCTTGTGATCGATCAGGTAGGTCGTTGGCCAACCCTTGACGTTCCACTTTTTCGAGATGGGTCCGCCAGTGGATCCACCGTTGCGATAGGAACGCCAGGTGATGTTCTCTTCCTCGATCCTGGTCTTCAGCTTGTCGAGATCCTTGTCGGAGTTGACTCCGATCAGGGCGAAGGGACGGTTTGCCATCTGGCTCACGAGCGACCGCTCGTGTGGGTACATAGCCCGGCAGGGGCCTCACCAATCACCCCAAAAGTCTAGGAAGACAACCTTGCCGCGATAGTCGCTCAGATTGAACTCAACACCGTCGAGATCCTCACCCGTGATGTTGGGTGCGACCTTCCCGATCACGAGGTTGCGTAACTCGAACAGATCCGCTTCGGCAGCCTCGCCCAGCGTGCCGCGTCGGGTCTTCACATCAGCGTACTTCTGAGCGACCTCGGCCAGCAAGGCTTCACGTCTCGACTGCGCCACAGCGGCGTTGACCTGCAGCACGTTTGCAATGGCCTCTTCGCCGTAGTAGCCCTTATAGGAGTCGAGCGTCTCTTCGTCGCCACCCGCAAGGCGACCTTGGATCTTGAGATTGTTGCCAACGATGCCGGCCAACGCGTAGGTCGCTTTGCCGCGAACGCTTTCGTTGCTGCTGAACTCGATCACATCTTTGAGGAACTTGGCAGCCGAGGGCTTCAATTCGCGGCTGAGTCCAGCGCAGATGTCGCCGGTGCCATCCTTGTTGACATGATGCGCCAGGACTGTCGTATGAATCTGATCTAGTTGCTCGCCGGCGGCGTTATTATTGAGGATCCACTGGATCGCTTCGAACGCAAAGGCCTTGTCCGAGTTGGCCTCGACGATTGCTAACAAGCGAGTGCCGTAGTCTTCCGGGTTCGGACGAGTCTCGCGCGCCTTCGCCTTTTCTTCGTCCGTCTCTGCAGCGCTGTAGGCCTCACGATAGGCCGTATTAGCTTCGGCGTACTCATCGAAGATGTCTTCGACAATGTCTGCCGGTTCATCTACCAAAGTAAAGGTGCCTGTCGACGGCGGAGATTGCGCTGTCCCTAGCGCAGGCATGGCGATCGCGGCCACAAGCGCCGATCCCATCCAGTGGTGTATTGTGTGTTTCATACGGAGTCTGTTTTGGAGTCCTCGAGTAGGCCCGCAGCATTCTACTCCCGCTTCGAAAGGAGATCGAAGCATCAGCCTCGTAAGGCTTTCTAAGGGACGCTTAGAGCCCTCTTCCCATTTCCAGACATTTTCGAGTCACGCCCGGCCTGTCTGAAACACTGCAAAGACAGATGGATAGCAGGAATCAAAATCGACTGTTCGAGGAGTTCTGTGACCAAGGCGACACCGATGCCTTGGCTCGTATCTTTGATGCCGCTGCACCGGGTCTGCGGCGACTGGCTACGCGTCTCGTCCATGACGCGAGCACCGTCGACGATTGGTTCAGGCGACCTTCCTGACAGCCATCGAAAGTTATAAGGCCTATCGCGACACGCAACGCTTGAGCTCATGGCTGGCCGGAATTCTGGTGCACAATGTCTATTGCT
>JBLFWN010000239.1:0-4870 GCA_047611405.1 Planctomycetota bacterium
CTGGCTTGGCGGCAGGAGTGGGGCCGGCGCAGCGTTCACCCTATGTCTAGCAACGGGCAGACGATCGAGGCATTCAGACACCACCAGGCGCAGGCGGCATGAGCGCATAGTGTTTTCCAACACGGAAGCATGGCAGTTCAGAAGTCTTCTGCTTGACGTAACGGCAACCGAAACAAGAGGCGCAGCGTCAAGGCAGTCTCTATTGCCAAGTCCGAGTACTTCCGTGGCGCACCGCGACGGCCTGACGACTTCGGTGTCCAAGCCTTGATGGCCGCTGGAGTGACCCACAGCGTGATGTCACCGCGCTGGACAAGGCTCTTGTCGTACTCGGCCCAGTCGGTGACTCGGTAACGGGTCTTGTACGTCGGATGCACGCGGGAGTTCATCGCCCCAGAATGGCAGAGAACGCATAGTGCGCGATCAGGCCGCTAAGGACGGCTTAGAGACCTGGCTCGGTAGGTGAAATGTGCACCAACGCCCCACAAGGGCAGCACCAAATTTATGTCAACTTGAATTGGGCCATGAGCTGCCGTAGTGAGCCGCATTGCGCTGCAGTCTCCTCCGAAGTTGCCGCGAGCTCTTCCGAACTTCCTGCGTTCGATTGAGTGACCACGTTGAGGTTGCCAACGGCCTCGTTGAGCTGGCTGACTCCCTCATTTTGGTCACTAGAGGCTTGCGCGATCTCGTGGGCGATCGAGTTGACTTTCGTCGTGGTTTCGGTGATAGCTTCAAGTGCGGCCGTCACACGTTCGGCGATGTTGGCGCCGTTGTCTGCCCGAATGGTGGCTGTCTCGATCATCACACTGGACTCTTTTGCTGCATCCGCGCTACGTTGGGCCAGGTTGCGGACCTCTTCGGCAACGACCGCGAAGCCCTTGCCTGCATCACCCGCGCGCGCGGCTTCGACCGCTGCATTCAGGGCCAGCAGATTTGTCTGGAAGGCAATGCCATCGATGATCTTGATGACATCGGCGATTTCGGCACTGGAAGCTTTGATCTCCCCCATGGCGAGGATTAACTGGCGCATCTCATCTTGTCCCAAGGCTACTGATGCCTGGGACTCGGCCGATAGCTGGGCAGCGCCTTGCGCACTCTCGTTGTTCTGCTCGATCTTGCTCGAGACCTCGTTCAAGGATGCGCTGACCTCCTCCAGACTGGCTGCTTGCTCGGAAGCTGACTCCGAGAGGTTCTGGGAAGAGATACTGACCTGTCCAGAGGCCATATCGATGTGCTCAGCCCCGAGATCGATGTCGCGAATCGTTAGTTGCACCTTATTTATGAAGAAATTGAGATAAGCGCCCAGGTCGCCGAGTTCATCGGAATCGTTCTCCTCCAAGCGCTGCGTGAGATCGGTCTGGCCCTGGGTGATCTCTTTGATGCGCTTGCTGAGAGCCTTCACGGAAGAGGCTATCGAGCGCGAAAGGTAGATAGCAAATCCCAGCGTAAGTAGGACCGCGAACGAAGAGATGCTGAACAACATCGACTCCGCAGCCTGCTCATGGTGCTCTGCTGCGAGAGCCCGCTCGCCGGCTCTATCCGTAAGCTTTGCCAGGAAGGCACCGAGCGTGTGGTCGAGTTCGCTCGCCTCCCGCTCGACTTCTTTTTCCAGCAGGTGAGCCAAAACGGTTTCCCCCGAATGCAGGTACTCCAAGGCCTTTTGCGCCATCAACTCGAAGGAGTGGTGCTCAATTTCCAAGGCAACCAGAGTTTGCATGATCTCATTCAAAAAGTCCCCCGTTTCCGAGTCGTGCGGGACTATGGCTTCGATCATCTCCTCCGCAGCAATTATCTCAGAATCGACCTGTGCTGCGAGAAGCTCGAACTCCTCTACGGATTCCTCAAACCGCTCTTCCGCGTGTGCGCCTTCCAGATCTCCCCAACGGAAGGCCTGCTCAAGGCTGATGACTTGCTCCAGCTGATGTACCTCGATTTTCTGTACAGCGGTAGCGATCGGCAGAACTTCTTCTGCGAGGGCCGTGACCTCCTTGCCAATCTCCGAGATTAGCGACAATGAATATGCACTGAGGCTCGTCAGCACGAGAAGGATAGCAGTGAAACCTGCGATCAGTCGGGGCTCTAGGCTCCAGCGTAGGCGGCTCTTGCCCGATTCATCCTTGTGACGCGAGCGGAAGATGATGAGGAATAAGCTGACGGCAAAGACTCCGAGAACTGAAACCCAATACCAGGAGCGGCTTGCCTCGACTACAGTTGCTTCCCAGTGGCTTGCTCCTGCGTGTGTGGCGCTATTGATGTCTCCTATGACTTCCGCTGCTGTCGCCTTATCTTCAGCGCTTGGGCCAGCTGTGGTATGACCGCCTGCGTGCGAGTCGTCGGACCCACTGGCATGTGAATCCCCGTGACTGCCATCGGCCATCGCGTTGAGGGCGCGGCTCGGATTCTTTTCGGCCTTGGCCAGCAGAGTGTCGGTCTTGTGCTCGGGCAACCACTCGACGTGACCCGTGGCAACGTCGTAGATTGCACCAACGACTTTGACCTTGCCAGAAGCTACCAACGCGCGGGTCGAGGGGCTGCTCAGGAAGAGGTCCTCGATGCCTTGCCAGACATTCTCCTCGATCGCGGCGGGGATGACATCATCGCCGTGCATCGAGGGGTTGTTGCTCATGGCGCGTTCCACTGCCGGCTGGATATTGTCCACCAGCGGAGGGATGTTCCGCTCGAGGGCGTGTCCTGTACCCCGCACGGCGTGGGTCACCGCTGTCACGGCTCCGCACTGCTTGTGACCGAGTACAACCAAGACGGGCGTGTTGACGTGCGCCAGTCCATACTCGATCGAACCAACCTCATCGGTATCGCAGACGTTGCCGGCTACGCGGATGACAAAGGTATCCATCACGCCTACATCGAAGAGGTGCTCGACCGGGACGCGGGAGTCGGAGCAAGTGATGATTGTTGCGAAGGCGTAATCGCCCTGATTTTCGATTCCTGCTTGGCGCAGCCTCTCGGCGGTCAGGTTGGGCTGAATGGACTGGCCAGCGGTGAAGCGTTGGTTGCCCTGCTTGAGGAATTCGACTGCTGCCGCAGGATCCTGCTTGGCCTCTTTCGCGCCGGCCTGATATTGATCGTAGGTGTAGGCAAGCTCGTCGTGTCCGGAGGCTCGTCCGTGTGCGGCGTCGGCGGAGTGTTCGGGGCCACTGGTATAGGCCAGGAGGCGCTCTTGTTGTGGGTGAGTCCCGAGCCAATCCACCTCGCCACTACCGATGTCATAGACTGCACCTTGGATCTTAAGCTGGCCTGCCTCGACGCGCGCCCGAGTGGCCGGGCTCGTCCTAAGCAGGTCGTCGATTGACTGCCAGACATTGGCCTTGACCGCCGCTGGCACAAGCTCCTTGCCATGCAGCGAGGGATGGCTCTTGCGAGCCGCCTCCACCGCCGGCTGGATGTTGTCCACGAGCGGGGGAATGCTGCCGTGCAGCTCAGCGCCGGTCACGACAGCGGTCACAGCGCCACAGCTGACATGCCCCAGCACCACCAAAACAGGAGTCTCTAGGTGGTCGACTCCGTACTCGATTGAGCCAACTTCGTCTACGTCACAAACATTACCTGCCACCCGAATAACGAACAAGTCGCCAATACCCTGGTCGAAGATGCGCTCGACAGGGACGCGTGAATCTGAACAAGTGATGACTGTCGCAAAGGGGTGTTGGCCGTGCTCAGAAGTTTCGGTCCAGCGGACGGGCCCCGTACCTTTGTGCTGACTCGTTCCGGCTAAAAACCTCTGGTTGCCTTCCGCCAAGAGCCCGAGAGCCTCTTCTGGACTAGTGCTGACCGCATCTTGCGCTTTGAGGCTTCTGGCGTGGAGCGTCGGGCTCAAGGCGCACATCACCACCGGAGCGAGTGCTGTAACTATGACTCGCAGAACAAAGGAACAAGTAAGCATTTTCATAACACAAGAGTCCGGGTGATTGTGAAACGGGAACCTGAGAATCCACCAGGGCATCTATGGATTCTCTGCTCGCAATTTCGGCCTGCGTTGTGTTGTTCTTGAGCCGAGCACTTGGCAAATCAGATAATCCCGCCCAAATGAATCATGTACCCCTAGCGATACAGAACAACTCTCCTAGTCGAGACGGAGTAGCTCTCCTTGCCGAGCATTTTCAGCAACGAAGTACGGGTGTAAGCCCCGTCATGTCCATAAACGCGATCGCCGACTAAATCCGGACTGAGCTGTGACTTGAAGCGGTTCGAGCAAGCAAGTTCCGGCCGCGACTCTCGAACCATGAACGTACCCGTCCTGTCCAAAAACTCGGCCGCCAGCCAAATCGGGCCTGAGCAGTAACTTGCATCCATCCGAGCAACGGTACTTCGGACGTGGCCGCTGAGCGAGGCGCGCATCTCCCCCACCAGAGAGTTGCTCCCACCTGCAACTGTTCAGTCACGCTCGCGCTGACTGCCCGGTCACGCAGCGCGCCGATAGCACTTCAGCAGGCCGCCGAGCCTCTCCACGCATTCGATCTCACCAGCTCCGTCTGATGCGCTGCTTTCAATGCGCAGGTTGCCGAGCCCTTGGTGCGCACGCTCAGTGTGATAGTGCTCAAAATAAGAAGTGACAGTTTCTCGAAGGCGCCGCTCGCCGAAGAAGATCATTCGGTTAGTGCATTCAGATTTGATGGGGAGCACGAAACGCTCAGCGTAGGCGTTGCAGTTCGGATCCGTCACAGGCGTCAAGACCACCTCGACCCCCGCTGCCTTCAGGGCCTGCTTGAACTGCTTTGTGAACTTCGTATCCCGATCACAGATGAGGAAGCGGTGACCACGTAGGAAGCCGTCCATACAGTCGGTCAGGTTGCGTGCGACTTGAGCCATAAAAGCTTCGTTCGGATTCGTAGCGAGTCCGGCCAGATGGACACGC
>JBLFWN010000240.1:0-4843 GCA_047611405.1 Planctomycetota bacterium
ACGGGCCAAACAACACTTCGACCGCATTGGAGAGGTTGAATCCCGAGCTGCATGGACCGAATGGATCCCGGTACCAAGCTTGGAAGCGCCAGGTCATGCCGGCCGTGATTTGCCCAGCAACAGGGAAATTGGCCAGAGAGTAGGCCACGAGACCCGGACCTTGCACCATGACCGCGCTCGGGCCTGAATTCTGAATGGGGTAGCGGAACACACTACCTGCTCCCACGCATCGCAAGCCATCACCAAACGGAGCCTCGCTCGCGCCAGGGCCAGTGAAGATGACGCCGTTTTGATTCGGAATGACACCATGAGCGGAGAGCACGAGATTATCAGCGGTCACGCTCGGACTTCCGACGCCGGTGATCACTGCCCCCGAACCCAATGAGTTGCTGCACCCTTCACCTGGAGTTGTCTCATTGCCACAAGGACATGCCGCGCCGGTTCCATCAGCAAAGCAGTCTCCAGTTCCAACGGGCGGATCGGACTCGAGGCTTCGTAGCCGAACCCGACGGCCGACTTCGAGCGTCAGCGCCAGTGAGTTGCTTCCATTCGAGAGTGCACTCCAAGTCAGGAGGCCCGTCGGTGGGGCCGTGAACTCGACGAGCACACTCCAGTCGCCCTCCATCGCACCGAGCAGCACGCCATCCGTACAGCACGGACTCCAGCTGTGCGTCATCGTGTGAATGAGGTTGTCGGGCGTTGCGCCGTAGGTGTCGCCGAACGACTCATCGTCGTCCTTGACGAGCGGCGTTGCTCCATTCGTGTCGCCCTGCACTTCGATCCGCGTTAGCGCCGATCCTCCAGAGCCATCTTCCGAGCGGTCGTGAATGATGGCAACACAGCGCTCCCCCGTACTTGCCGAACGAAACACAGAGAGACTCGATCCCGCGGAAGAGGTGATGCCCGGGCCGGAGAAGCTGGTGCCTGTTGGGAACCACGAGTAGTACTGCTCAGGATTCAGGTAGTAGTCGGAGGAGTCGATGAGTCCGAGCACATTTGCATCAAAGTCTCCAGTACCCGGAGCCGTTTCTTGCGAGACTTCGATCTGGAATGGGATCAGTGCTTCCTTACGTAGAAAAATGTCGTCGATGCCGTAGCCAGTAGTACCCGGAGGCACCTGACCAAGCAGATGCACCTCCTCGATGTTTGCGACACTGGAGGACACGCGCCATAGAAGGGTCGCCCCGCTTGTGTCCTGGTCTCCGTTGCGCTCGTGCTCGGCAACGATCGTGCCTGCACCATCGAACGCACGCAGGATTACCTGTTGGGTTCCCGCAAGGGCTTCGAGCAGGTCCAAAGTCGTCAAGCCAAAGGCCGCGACAGGCTCGCTCAACGTGAACACAATCGGCACATCGGTGTCGAAGTTGTCTGCTCCCTCTACAGCAGAGATGAAGCGCGTACCGCTGACTTGTCCGGGAAGCAACGGCAAGTTGTCTCCACCGGCACCTGTGAAGGCGACATCAGTCGACGACCCATAAGTGCGCGCCGTGAGCGGCGTCAGGCCAGAGTTTGCATAGGTAACCGTGACGCCATCAAGCACACGGTTTGTGATCACCGCACCGTCCAGCCCCAGGTCCTCGAAGGTGTCGACAGCCTGCGGAAGAGCACTGGCGATACTAGCGACTGCGAGGGCGAATATCGGCCTTGCGAACAAAGGGGGTGTACGTTTGAACATAGCGGCGATTCGAGACGGATGGTCAGAGAACGGCAGATCTTAAGGCTACTCCCGAATCCATGGAGCGGAGTCAGAACAGCCTAGAAATTGTCTTTGATCAGGCTGTGAAGCGTGTGGCTTTGACGCGCCGGATCGTCTTGTCGCGCTCAGTTGACCTTGGCTTGCGGCGAGAGATGGATGCGGATCTCGATGGCGGGATGACGACTCGCGCCCCTCTGGATCCTGCCTTCTTGTAGATAGCAATGGTGTCGTAGGCGGCGTCGCCAGCAACACTCGACAGTTTGCCCTTGGTCTTCTTGATGATCTCCAGCCCGGTCTTCGCGTCGTCACCCGAACTATCGGTCAGCACATGCGCGTGAATCTGACCACCACAATCAACGCCGATGTGCAACTTGCGCCAACCACGATTGCCATGCTTTGCAGCAGCTCATTCACCTTCCCCCACTATGGACAGCCCCGTGCTGTCGATGATCAGGTGAACGCCTCCCTTAGAGTTGACGGGCTCTAGCTTCACCTTCAGATCCTTGCTTCGACGTGAGATCGTCGTGTGGTCCGGCGCTTCGAGACTCAGATCCATCATGTCCAGCAGGGAACGCAAGAATCCCTCGGCTTGGCGTAGCGGCAACTGGAACACGAGACGGAGCGTCAGGGCGGTCTCGATAGCCAGATCCGAGTACGTGCGCGGAGCGCCGCGCCTGACTACGGGCATGGCCTTCCATGCTTTGATGGCCTTGGGCGTGATCCACAGGGTGATATCGCCACGCTGGACGAGAGCACGGTCGGAGGATAGGAATTTCAAGATAGCTGGGTGAGTGATCCGCACGAAGGAATAAATCACCGAGTTGAATGCTGAGCGACCCACTTCGATGGAGCGAGCATGCGCTTCCCGTCGAGTTGACCGTCGCGACGCAGTAGCGGTCGGAGATGCAGCTTCCAGGACTCTCCCAAGTCTTCAGAGTGTATCCCCATGTAGAGACGAGCAATCGACCATCAGGCGCTAGCGTCGCTCCGCCAACCGGGCCGACGCCGCTAAGGTTTCGGGTCCATAGCACGTTGAGACCATCGTCGAAGGCGAACAGTCTATGCGGCCCCGCCCCCTGTCCGCTCGCCGTCAGAAACACCGAGCCAGCCGCGTCGGTCGAAAGCCTGGCCGATGTCACCGTCATGCCCAACGTGCTCGAACGATCGAGCTCTGCGCCACTCTGTGGATCGAGCCGCAACAACTCGTTAGTCGTCGAGTAGCTGATAATTGAGCCATCTGCTTGTTCCGCAAAGGATGAGGCCGTTATCGCAGGCAGTGGAACTGACCAGCCTTGAACCAGGGCTATTCCAGTGTCTTCGAGCGCGACGAGCATGTTAGAAGATGGTTGGCTTGAATTGGTCAATGGCCAGTAGATCGTGCCGTCCGCGCCCGCCATCAAGTCCTGGTCAGGCGTCGCACCCGCCGACAACATTGGACTCGAGTACTCGAGGGATCCATCCGTGATGTCATAGCGACCAACTCCAGAACCACTTGCGGAGAACCATATTCGGTAGAGGGCTCCACCCGTTACAACTCCACAGGCAGATCCGATCTGTACGGGCTGCGCACTGCGCCAAACCGTGCTGCCATCGGTAGCATCGATGCGAAGTGTGTGCCGTCCTCCACCCGGCGCGTAGTTGCCACATACGAGCAAGTCTCCATTCGGCGCAAACACAGGTGAGTTCGTGTGCGAGAACTCGACCAGGTCCTCACTTTCCCACAGAATCGAGCCGGTGTCCGGATCAAGTGCGAAGAGCGACTGGGCACCGAAGGGATAGCCGGCACGTGTTGCATAGAGCCGGCCATCACGAACCGCGACGGGCCGGTTGATGTTGCTTGCCGACCCAGCGGGCAGTGGCAGAGCAATAGACCAAAGCTCGCCTCCGTCCTGCAGACCGTAGGCCTTGATCTCCGAACCAGTGGGGCTCTGAAAGTCCGTGCTGCGGCTGACGTATACCCTGTCCTGATCTGTGATCGGTTGCAGGGTGAACTCGTTGTAGTCGGACACATCCCAACCTGCCGCAGCGGAGGGAGGGCCGAGTACAGGCATGAAGCCATTGCGCTGGTTGTTCCCGCCCAGAGATGTCGACCACTGAGCTTCGGCTGTCGTCGAGAGACAAAAGAGCAGGCACAAGAGTCCGGCGCTATTCGAGATATTCAAAAGAGTGTAACCGTCGCGTGAAGCCCACCTGTTCACGCAACCCGGAACCACGACAATCGCCGTCATGCGAAAACCCCACCATGACCGCGATGAAGTCCGCCGCCTGCTGGCACAACGCAAGACTGAGAAGCTGACGTTTCAGGAACTCGTTGACCGATCCGGCATTCCGATCCACGTGTTCCAGCACCGCGCCCGGCAAGATGACCTCACGACAGGGATGAAGGCTTCAACAGAGAGCGGCTTCGTTGAAGTCGTCGCTAGCTCGCCAGGTCTCGCGACTCCTAACAACTCGACGGGCATTGAGCTCATCCTTCCGCGCGGTGTTCGTGTTCACTTGGCGCCCGACTTTGACAAAGCCACCCTCACTCGACTCTTGGCGAGCGTTCCGTGCTAGCGATTTCGGCTTCGACGAGGATCTTCCTCTGCCGCGAAGCCGTCGACTTTCGCAAAGCTCACGATGGTTTGGTTGCGGTCATTCGCGAACAGCTTGGAGAAGACGTCTTTGCCGGTGGCATCTTCGTCTTCCTGAACAAGCGTCGCGATCGCATCAAGCTGCTCGAGTGGGATCACAATGGCCTTTGGCTTCACTACAAAAGGCTTGAGAAGGGCACCTTCAAATGGGTCGCGACAGGCGCCTCCTGCAAGGTCTTGATGAGCCGCGCTGACCTTTCGATGTTGCTTGAAGGAATAGACCTAAAAGCAGGGCGGATACGCCCACATTTCACCGATGTAATTCGTATAGATGGGCGTGATGAAACCGGACGGCAAGAGGGAGCTACCGCGTGATGTGGATGCGCTGATTGCGCTGATAACTATGCGCGATCAATCTCTTGCTGAGCGCGACGAACGCATCGTCGCCCTTGAGCACAACCTCGCTGTCTTCGCGCGCATGCTCTTCGGGAAGTCCTCCGAGAAACGCAAGCTAACCGGTCTTGCCGCAGGTCATCCTCACCAACTGCATCTCTTCTTGGCTGATCTCGTAGCC
>JBLFWN010000241.1:0-4765 GCA_047611405.1 Planctomycetota bacterium
AGAACCGGTCACCAACGAACAGCTGATCCGACTGATCCGCACCTTCATGAGTCACGCCAAGTCCAACTCGTTGAGTCGCGAAGATCTGGAGCGACGGCTCAAGGGTTCATTGCTCGAAGGCACCCGTAGCGAGATGTTTCTCCGGCTCTACTGGCCGATCTTCGAGGCGTGGGAGGAGCGGTTGTTGGCCGGCGGATACATCGACTTCGACGACATGCTCATCCAAGCCGCCGATCATCTGGAAAATCGCGACGTGGATCTGGGTTACTCACTCGTACTCGCCGATGAGTTCCAAGATGCGAGCAACGCCCGGATCCGGATATTGAAGGGCCTCGTCGCAACCCCTGGAAGGCATCTGCTAACAGTCGGGGACGACTGGCAATCAATCAACCGGTTCGCTGGCTCCGACATCAGCGCGATGTTGGACTTCGAGACAGTCTTCGGGACCGCGGTCGAGCTGCAGCTCACACGAACCTTCCGCTGCCCACCGGACATCGTCGAGTTCTCGAGTTCGTTCGTACAGAAGAATCCGGGGCAAATAGCCAAGCACGTAACCACGAGCACTCCAGAACCAGAACCCAGCTCTGTCCGCTTAGTCATCGCAGACATCAACGAGGAAGCCGTCGAGGAGGAACTCGCCGAGATCGTCAAACGAGCGTCCAAAGAGCCAGACACCAAAAAGCCAACGGTTCTCGCCCTTGGACGGTACGGATTCGACCAAGACCTCATTCCGCGCTCTGCGATACCCGAAGGGCTCGACTTCTCATTCAAGACGATCCATCGCTCGAAAGGGCTAGAGGCCGACTACGTCATCATCTTGAACCTAAGTGCGCGTGGTTGGTCCTTTCCCGCATCGGTCATCGACGACCCGATGCTCGGCCTGGCGATGACCAAGCCAGACGAGTTCCTGTTCGCTGAGGAACGCCGCCTGTTTTATGTCGCCCTCACAAGGGCTCGTAGGCAGGTGATTCTCTTGGTTCCCGAACGCAGCCCATCCGAATTCATCATCGAGGCCTACAAAGACGGAATACTCCGAGCAGACTTCCCTCTTACTCTTTGCAACGTGTGCACCACCGGCCTCATGGTCCGAAGGGATGGACCGCATGGTGACTTCTTTGGCTGCTCGAACTATCCGTCATGCAACGCAACAGCGCAGGTCTGCGAACACTGCGACCAAGGCTGCCTGGTTCGAAACGGCGACTTCTTCGACTGCAATCAACCGCTCTGCGACCGAGAGTCTTTCCCGACATGTCCCGCTTGCGGAGAAGGCATGCTCGCAAAGCGCCAAGGTCCTCGCAGCACCTTCTTCGGATGCACGCAATACCCGACATGCGATAACACGACCGCGATCTGCCCCGCCTGCGGCACAGGCGCCCTGATCCGAGATTTCAACCTAGTGAGGTGCCATAAGCACGAGAGCTGTGGCTGGCATGGGCGACCCTGCCCCAACTGCTCAGACGGAATTCTCATCACCCGTGAAGGCGCCTACGGCCCCTTCACCAGCTGCTCCAACTTCACCTCAACATGCGACGACCCAAAGGCGATCAAATGGCGAAGAAGCCGCAACTGAACCCCAAGCGCGCACTAGCTCCAGAGGTGGACCTGCGAGCCGCAGAAAGAGTCATTCGAGAGAACTCACTCAGCCGGGTCTGTCGTGCTAGCAGACTCGCGATTGTGAACACCGCGGCTAAGAGTTCTGCGTCCTCAAGTGAATGTTGGGTGCATCTTTCCGCCGAGCACGGCCTGAAAGAACCGGAGCCTGATATCGCGTTCGTCGAATTCGTGCCTGGGGTCAGCAAGCTCGCGGGAATTCACAGACGGCCTCTTGCCAGTTTCGAGTTGTCAGACGGCGCTCCGAATATGAGCGCGTCACTTGTCTCCTTCGACTACTACGACCGTCAATCAGCGGACGACAGCGAAGCGATCTTCAAATGCCTCCGCTGCGAATCCTCGGATGCCTCCTGACGAGGCCAACACTGGTCGGCCACCAAGCCGAGAGCGCAGAACGAGGGACCCCAGAGCCCGGCCGACCTAGATAGAAAGGTCCCGCTCCTCGAACTGATTCAGCTTCCTTAGCGTCTCGTTGACATCCTCTGAGTAGTGGTGGATCTCGGACTCCTGTTCGAAGTGGTACGAAACCCAACGCGCACTGTCCTTCTCAAGTCGGCTGAAGATGAAACAAGCAACTGCCCGCTGCTCGGGCGATGGGATGACCTCGATGAAAGAAAGGAGCTTCAAACCTTGTTGGCTAACAGTGTCGAACAGGTAGAGCGACCCGGCTTCGAGAGGGTGCTCCGAATCGTAGACACGCTCTTCGAACGGCGCGCTTCGAGTCCCCATCAGCCGCCTGGACGTCACGTAATGCACACCCTGGCTGTAGCGCCCTATATCGGGCTGGATCAGTTCACAGCCCTGCCACGCCCGCCCGAAGACCTCGCGCACTTGCTGAACTAGGTCTTCAAGCTGCTGATGTATGCCTTTCGCCGTGTCCTCTCCGATCGCGCCGCTGTGTCCCTGCCAGTCATTACGCACTTTGTTGGCATCTTGGAGGATTCGTCGAAGCCGAGAGTCGGACAGCATCTCAACGAATCTGAGGTCGGTGGTGCAGAAGAGTCTCTGCCACCTCGGCTCCTCTCCTTCAGGGCCCTTCTCTGAGATCACCCTGGAGCACTCAGCGCTCAGGTACTCGTACACGAGTTTCCATGCGCCAAACGACGCACGGTCTAGCGAGAGGTTCTGGCCGGATAGCTTCTCTTGAAGGCCTCTGCCGTGGTCGTTCCACGTTTCATCGTCGCTCATGAAGGCGCTGAGGTGGATCGTTGCGAGAAATGCTGCCGTCGCCTCGAAGAAATGAAGGAGAACCTCGTAGCGGTGGCGGTAGGCCCCATTCGAAGCGTGGTGTCGCCAGAGAATCGATGCGAGCGGGAAAGGCAGTGTCTCTAGCCAGTCCTCGTAACGATCATCTTGATTGATGGATCGGATCCGCTCGACCAAGTCCTCCACCGGATCGGAGCCGGACCAAAGCGCACCCTCTAGTTCCGCGACCTCTGCGCGGACCCTCCCGAGGTAGGCCGCCCCTTCAACAACAAGGCTCTGCTCACCAAGCGAAGGCAGGAAGATCCTCGAGCGCAGCAGATCTTTCGGGCTAATCCGGGGGATGTATCCGCCAGAGGCCAGCGCAGACAACGTAAGCCGACCGACACGAGTCTCATTGAACCAATGCACCATGAACGCCGGATCGGCAACCGCCGGATCGAGCTTCAGGTGCAAGATCTCCCGAAGCTTCTGCGACTTACCTGTTCGCAGTTCGTCGAGCTGAGTGCTCGCGCGGCCCTTTCCAACGACTTTGAGGTAAAGGCTGTCGGCATCCTCGCTCGGCGTCCCTCCCCTGTCTTCACGCATCCGTTCGTAGTGAGGGAACACCGCCTCGGCGGCGTGTACTGACCAGCCCAGATCACGAGCAAGTCTGGAGAGGTTTTCCAGAGCCACGAGAGACTCGTAGCCCCTGAATGCAGACAGCGAGCAGAGGCGGCCTAGCGACGGAATCCCCGTTGGCTTGCGTAGCAGCAAGTTCGCCAGCAACTGGTCCTGGTGCTCGGGCTCTCTGTTCAGTTGGCCGACGAAGATGTCGCCCTGCTCACCGCGCTCGACGACCAATAGGTAGGAGCCGATACTGGTGGGGGCGTCGCGCCGTTCTTCGCGCGGCAAGTAGATCGCTGCGCCAATGCGGCAGCCCACTTTTTCGAGGGCCTCACGGACCTTGGCCGACTGCTTGTTGAAGAAGAAGGAGGGCGCCACGACGAGAAGCGCAACGCCACCTTCCGCGAGCCGCGAAGCCGCCCACGCCACAAGACCCTGGTCAAGCCCCAGGGACTTCGCCTTGAGGCCCATTGTTGCGGATTGCGCCGTACTCAGCCGCGCCCCCAGGGGCGGATCTGCGACGATCAGGTCGTATCGATCTAGGAGCTCGTCGGGCGAAGAAAAGCAATCGCCGTGAATGACCGCCGACGGCTGGCCCAGGATTGTCGAGGCAATCGCCACGGCCTCTGCGTTGATGTCCACGCCGTGCACAGTTCCTGCACCGGCGGCATCTGCTGATCCAGCGAGCAGCATTCCGTAGCCGCAGACAGGGTCCAGGATCGAATCAGGCTGGGCGCGCTTGGCAAACCGTGCGGAGAATTCGACAAGTGCTCTCGGGGATTTGTACTCAGGGTGGGGCCATGCTCCTGTCTTGTCCCCATTAGCGAAGGCCTCACGCAGCAGCCGAATCGTTTCGCTGGGTAGCCCCGCACTCGGGCCTTGGGCAGGCGCAGTAGGCGCCATCCCGTGAGCCCACATGTTCCGGTCTGCACGGAGTTCGGCGAACAGCTCCCAGATCGCATCCAGTTCGCTCACGCGTCCGCCTCTTCAAGTGCTTCGTCGATGTCGTCGGCCCGCCCCCGTTGTCGAAACTTTAGTACCGAAAGCGCGACGCGTTGGCAAAAAGCGCGGGCAGGGAGTCTTCGCTCCGAAGACGCAGGTGAAGTGCGTTGCTTGTGGCCTGAAATTCAAGCGCGGGTAGCCGACTCTCGAGGTCGGGTGGCGCTAGCCGGCCACTGACCGGGCACGCGCTGGGTCCCTGGGCCCATCGACACGTTCATCAACCAAGAACCAGTCGGATCCGTGTGAGCATTCGCCGCCTAGCGAAGACTCGCTGACAGACCACAGGCGCTGGCGCTGCCGACGCAGCGGCCGCTTAGAGGGTGACCATCTGGAAGAAGTCGTG
>JBLFWN010000242.1:0-4736 GCA_047611405.1 Planctomycetota bacterium
GGTGCAGGCCTATGCCGCTTGGTGCCAACTCGATCGGCACTGACGGGGTCGACAACCCCACTGAGGGGTCGGTGGATGGTGGAGGCGGCGGGAATCGAACCCGCGTCCCAGAAGAGCCGCGCACCAAGCGTCTACGTGTGTAGTTCGTGATCAGTGTCTCGCTCTTTGGAGTTCACGGACAGTCTCCTTCAGAGCCAGTCTCAGAAGTTTCTCATCGGATCGCCCTGAGGCGCAGCTCACCGACCAGTCCGCTGTTTTCGTCCCTCCGCGGCCGCGGACACTCCACGGGGGGACGGCTGCTTAATTAATTAAGCTGCAAGTGCAAAATCGTTGGCAAGTAATGCCTTTTCCCGAGAGGATTTTACGGGGTGACTTGGGGTCCCCGACACGCAACCCGGAGACGAACACAACCGGTCGAAACCAGTGCGCCCCCATCCGAGGGAGATTCTAGACCGGGAAGGCTCGGCTTGCGAGGGGGCGCGATCGAGAAAGCTGCGTGAGTTGTGGGTTCTGGCGTATGGACGGGTGGATCAATGGAGCTCGCGGCCCTTCAAAATCTTCCAGTCCTCGATTCCTGCGGCGTCCAAGTAGGACATGAAGCTCATGACATCTTGCGGAGGCGCGCTGCCCGGCATCCAGATGACGAAGGTCTGGTCCACGTTCTCGTCCTTCCATACACGCAGCCACGAGACCAGCTTTGCTCCGTGCGTTGAGTTGTTCAAGTCCCAACTGTGGCCGTCGCCTTCGACTCTTGAGCCTTGCGTGACGACCAAAGCGACTCCCTTTGGGACTTCGTCCTGCGTGTAAGAGTCGCTCGATTTGCAAGCGCCGCAAAGGGCGGCAAGCACGAGCGCCAGCGCGGGCAACAAGCGCTTCGCCCACTCACAAGACATCGGGTATCGCATCAAAAACTTGCCTCCTATCGAATCACGTCTCTATCTCCGGCGAAGCATTGCTCGTTCCATCTCGCGCTTGTCATGGCGGTCGCGTTCAGTCGCCCGCTTGTCATGCAGGCGCTTGCCGCGTGCCAGTCCCAGGTGCAACTTCACGCGCGAATCATTGAAATACACTTCGAGCGGCACGATCGTCACGCCCTTCTCGCGCACCTTCTTGTACCAAGACTGGATCTCGCGCTTATGAGCGAGCAAGCGCCGCGTGCGCGTCGGCTTGTGGTTCATCTTGTTCCCGAAGGCGTACTCGGGAATGTGCAAGCCCTTGATGACAAGCTCGAGCGTCTTGCGGCGCTCCTCGATCGTCGCATAAGCCTCGTTCATGGAGCAGTTGCCAGCGCGCAGGCTTTTGACCTCAGTGCCCACCAGAACAATGCCAACCTCCAGCTCCTCCAGAACCAAGTATTCGTATCTGGCACGACGATTCTCGACCACCATCCGATGAGACTCGGGCCGGACGTTCGACGAATTCTTGGATGTGGTCTTCTGTTTGGAGCGTGCCATGCGTGGCGCCACAGCGGGCGGCCGAGCATTAGAACAGAGCGAGCGGGGTGGGTGCAGATCGAGATGCGTGTAATGCGAGGTGGAGTCGGCTCCATGATGACCGCTCTCCAATCACGTGCGCCTCCGAGATGGCACGGCTGCAAGAACCCGAGGTGCGCCAAGCACGGCCCCGCGCGACACCTCCGTACCGGAAAGCTACGGAAAGAGCCGCGTCGCCCTGCTACCTTGCAGCCCGCTCAAGATCATCGCAACCCGCCCAGGTGACCACCGTGAACCAAGATCCGACCGACATGCTCGCCGATGTCCTCGCCCAATCCTCCGGCGGCTTCGTCGAACTTCGCTACCACAAGAAGCGCACGCGCGGCTTGGCTGTTGAGAAAGGCCGCGTCGATCAGGCGCGCATCTCGGAGCACTCCGGCATTGGGGTGCGCGTGCTCGAGCAAGGCACCTGGGGCTTTGCGAGCACAGACAGGCTAGAGGCGGGAGCGATCGCGCGCGCGATCGACTCGGCCAGGCGAGCAGCAAAATCATCGGCCGCATCCAAGAAGGAGCGCGTGCCCGATTTGCCGCACGTTGAATTGGCGCGCGGGGTTTTTGAACTTCCCGGTTACAGCGAGCTCGAGGGGCGCTCGCTCGAAGAGAGCCTGGCCATGATCTTGCGACTCGAGGAAAAGACGCGCGCTTCCTCCTCCAGCATCCAAAGCGCGTCGTGCGGCTACACCGAACTCTTCGAAGAGAAGGGCATCGTCACCTCCGACGGCGCCAAGGCTTGGACGCGATTGGTACGACCCGAGTTCCGCATCTCGGCCGTAGCGCAAGCCGACGGCGAGATCCAACGCGGCAGCAAATCAGTCGGTGCGACTGGCGCGTGGGACTGCCTGTTCCAACATGAGAACGCCGAACAACTCGCGGAGAGTGCGGCCAAGACGGCTGTCGATTTGCTGCGCGCTCCGCACGCCGAAGGCGGGCGCAAGAAGGTGCTGTTGTCGCCTGGCATCGTCGGCTTGCTGACTCACGAAGCGATTGGACACACGGTCGAAGCCGACTTTGTTCGCTCCGGATCGTGCGCGGCAGGCAAGTTGGGCGAGAGCGTTGCCAGTGAACTTGTCACCTTGTGCGACTCCGGCGTATCGGAATACCAAGGCGGCGCGGGCGGAACTCTTCATGTAGACGACGAAGGCGTCGCCTGCAGCAAGACGACGATCATCCGCGACGGCAAACTCGAGTCCTACCTGCACGACCGTGAATCGGCCGCGCATTACGGCGTTACTCCGACCGGCAACGCACGCGCATGGGAGTACGACAACGAGCCGTTGATTCGCATGCGCAACACCTACATCAGTCCGGGGCAATCGACGCTGGACGAATTGATCGACGGCATCGAGGACGGCTTGATGCTCGAAGGGCCGCGCAACGGGCAGGCTGATGCGAATGGCGAATTCATGTTCGGAACGGCGCAGGCGTACCCGATCAAGAACGGCAAGAAAGGCGAGTTGATGCGCGGCGTCAACATCTCGGGAATCGCCTTCGACGTGCTGAAGACCGTCGATGGCGTCGGTGACAGCTTCCGTTGGGACCTTGGCGCAGGCTATTGCGGCAAGGGACAACCCGCGCGCGTCGATGCAGGCGGGCCATGGCTGTCCTGCGAAGTTTTGGTAGGAGGCAAGCAATCATGAGCGCAGAAACCAAAACGACGAGCAGTGCAACCTTCGATGGCGCTGCGAAGTGCAAGGAGCTCGGCGCTCGTACTGACGCTCTCGTCAATCGTGGATGCACGGACGGTGCCGACCAGGTCGAAGCCTTCGGCATCTCTAGCGAGAGCATCAGCGTGAACTACGAGAACGGCGATCTGAAATTGACGCAGGTCGACGAACAATCCAGCATCGGCATGCGCGCCATCCGCGACATGCGCATGGGATTCTCATCGACCAACCAGACGGGCGAAGCTGCATTGGATTCCTTGGCATCGAACGCGCTGGAACTGGCGTCCATCTCCCCCGCCGACGATCACAACGTCTTACCCACAGCTGGCGCTACACCGCGCACGGCTGCACCCGCAGACCCCGCGATTTGCAGCTGGACGATCGAGGAAGCGAACGAAGCTGCGCATAGCCTCGTCGAGCGAGCGCGTGCCGTCGACCCGCGCATATCACTCGACAAGGCCTCGCTTTCGCTGAGCCGCAGCGCTTACAGCGTGTCGAATTCGTGCGGCATCCAGGCAACCGAGTCCGAAGCCTCCATCAGTCTTTCACTGTTCGGGATGGCCGTCGACGGCGACGACGTCGGTGGCTTTGACTATTGGGGTAATCGCACACGTGAATTGAGCGGACTCGAGGCAATCATCGAGGACAGCATCACACGCTTCACCAGCGCCGCCCTCGGCAATCTGGGCGCGGGCGCAGCCGAGAGCTACAACGGCCCCGTACTATTCTCCCCCGCCGCCTTCGCAAGCGTCTTCGTTTCGCCGATCGTCTCGGCCAGTAGCGCCGTCGCCGTGCAACGCGGTCGCAGCGCGCTGGCTGGCAAAATAGGTGAACGTGTCGCGGACTCGCGCCTGAGCATCATCGATGATCCGACGGATCTCGGGCTGGCCGGCAACTGCACCTTCGACCGCGAAGGCGTCGCCACGAGCCGCTTCCCGATTCTCGAAGCTGGCGTCCTTCAAGGTTGGCTGTACAACGCCTATGCCGCCCACATCGATGGCGTCTCCTCCACCGGGCACGCAGCCGGCGGGACGCGCGCAGCGCCCGGCCTAGGCACGCATTCAATCGTCGTCGGCGCCGGAGATGGCGGCGATGGGGACGCGATGCTCGCAGCTCTTGGACGCGGGCTGGTCGTGCAACGCTTCTCTGGCACCGTCGATCCCGCCAGCGGTGATTTCTCGGGTGTCGCCAAATCGGCACGCTGGGTCGAAGACGGGCGTATAGAACGCGGCGTGCGCGAGACGCTGATCTCGGGCAACGCATTCGTCCTGCTGAATCAGATTCTGTCGCTCTCCAGCGAATCCGAATCCGTGATGGGCTCGATGCGCGCCCCGTGGGCTCTGGTCGACGGCTTGTCGGTGACCGCCGGTTGACTTAGAAGGCAGATTCGAAGCGGGAGATCCGCGTGTAGAGGGAGGAATGCGCAGCTTCACGTTGACGCCCCCCGGTCTGCGCCGTATCTTCCCGCTCCCTTGCCCGGGTGGCGGAATTGGTAGACGCGCATGGTTCAGGTCCATGTTCCCGTTAAGGGAGTGGGGGTTCGACTCCCCCCTCGGGCACCACACCTTCTCTCGAAGGT
>JBLFWN010000243.1:0-4667 GCA_047611405.1 Planctomycetota bacterium
TCCCCCCTGCCCACTCATCCAACTGAACCCAAGCCCGCGCCAAACGTTCGACTTCCTTCCTCCGACCGACTCGGCCTTGACGCTCTGCCCCTCAAGCCGGACTCTCCTACCACGATGCTGCCTTCGATCTTGAGAACCACCGGATTGCTGCTGTGCCTTCCTTTCCTGGCCGCGGCGATCGAACCGGCCATCGACGGCACGGAAACGACGATCCCCGAGGGACCCGCAGCGCGCGCGGCCGCCGCAATCTCCGAGACGACGTCGCCTGCCAAGCAGGCCGCGACCTCGGTCCTGGGTAACGCTGATGCTTGGATGCAACTCGAGACCTGGCAATTGTGGAGCGACACCCTGCTCGCCGAACGCGACGCCACACCGGACGATCGCGACCCCGCGCGCAACGCGCTGCTCGCTCGCCTGGCTGCCATCCAAGGTCGCGATTCTGCTGCATGGCGCCACTACTCGACTCTCGTCGCTAGTCCAGAACACGCTGCATCGACCCTGCCCTACCTCTTCCCGGGCATTCCGGCTGAACTCAATGCGGCGCCCGGCGGAGTCCCACCCGCCCTACCGAACGGTTGCGCCCTGCGCCCATCCTTGCCTCCGCAGCCGGAAGGACGCGGACCACTCGCGTATCGCGAAGCAACGTGCACCAGCCTGCAAATCGGAGACGCGCTGATCGACTTGAAGATGACGGTCGAGTCGACTGGAGTTCAGCTGGATCTGACGCACATCTCGGGCGCTGCGGCCACGATCGAAGTGTTGTTGCCCGAACCGGCTGGCTTTGACATTCGCGTCGAGTACGTGGATTGGATGAGGCAAGACGATAGACACGCGCCGCGCCTCGTCGAGCTGCTGCCGGGCACGGAGACGATCAGCATCTTTGGACGCGTGCTAGACCGGCCTCTGACTCGTCCGGCCTTTTCACGCGGGACACTCCCGGCTCAGTTGAAGCTCGGAGGGCTGGTGCTCGAGCTCGAGCCGGGTTCTGAGGCTGCGGACACCCCAATGCTGCGTGGCATCTGTTCGCTCTTGGCTAATCTGCTCGGGATCGACGTGAGGCTCACAACTGGGCCGGAGCCACAGGCAGCGCTGAAGAAGCCTGCGCCTGCTGGCTTCCCCGGCACCCGAATCCGGCTCTCGGCCGATCCAAACGAGCGTGCGCTGACGCTGCGCTACCTGGTCGATCAGATCGAAGCATCGTTGCTGACGCAGGAGTGACGCGCGCCGGCGGCGGATCTTGGTATCTTGCGGGTTCCATCGAACCGTATTGGCCCCGCATTTCGCCTCATGTATCGACAGCACCGTAACGACCTTTTGGCCTTCCTTCGTCAGCGAGGCGTCGCTGCCGTGATTCCGACGGCCTCTACGAAGACTCGCAACCATGACTGCGAGTACCGCTTTCGGCCGACGAGCGACTTCTGGTACCTGACCGGTTTCGATGAGCCCGAGTCGGTGCTGGTCTTGCTGCCGAGCCTGGTCGAGGGTGAACCTGACAAGACGGTGATGTACCTGCGCGATCGCGACGAGAAAATGGAGATCTGGTACGGCAGGCGCGTCGGCGTCGAGCGTGCACCGGATGCGTTGGATGTCGATCAAGCGCGCGACATCGAGACGGTCTGGGAGACACTGCCGGAGTTGCTTAGCGGCTACGAGACCATCATCTATTCGATGGGTCATGAGGCCACGAACGACTCGAAGATGATGGGCGTGCTGAACGAGCTGCGCAATCTTGCGCGCGGTGGCGTGCGGCCCCCGGTCAGCTTCGTCGATCATGTGCCGACGATTCATGAGATGCGCCTAATCAAGTCCGAAGCGGAGATCGATCTGATGCGCCGCGCAGCTGCAATCACGACTGAGGCTCACGTGGCGGCGATGGCTGCTGCAGCACCGGGAGTCAACGAGTGCGAGATCGATGCGCTCTTGACCTATACCTTCTCGCGCAGTGGATCGACGGGCCCGGCGTACACGAACATCGTTGCCGGCGGCGACAACGCATGCATCCTGCACTACGTCGAGAACAACATGGAGCTGAAGGACGGCGACCTCTTGTTGATCGACGCCGGCGCCGAAGTCGACTACTACGCTTCCGATGTCACGCGCACCTTCCCGGTCAACGGCAGCTTCAATGCAGAGCAGCGCGCGATCTACGAGCTGGTCTTGAAGGCGCAGATTGCCGGCATCGAGCACAGCAAACCTGGCGTCACCTTCCTCTCTGTGCATGAACTCGTGACCGCTTGCCTGGTCGAAGGCTTGATCGAACTCGGCTTGCTGAAGGGTGAAAAAGAAGAGCTGATCGAGAGCGGTGACTACCGCCGCTTCTACATGCATAAGACCGGGCACTGGCTCGGCCTCGATGTGCACGATTGCGGGTACTACGTCGAAGCGGGCGAGTCGCGCAAGCTGGCCCCGGGCATGGTCATGACGATTGAGCCTGGCATCTACATCGCGGTCGACGACGAGACGGTCGAGGAGCGCTGGCGCGGGATTGGTGTGCGGATCGAGGATGACATCTTGATCACCGAGAGCGGTTACGAGAACCTGACGGCAGCGATCCCGAAAGAGATCGACGACGTCGAGGCCATCTGCCAAGGCCGTGAAGCAGCCGCAGTCAGCTGACGCACGCCAGCTCGCGGTCTGAGCTGCAGATGCTCTGCCATTCGAAATGGCGCCGGCAGCAACGCGCATGACAATCTCTATGACCCTGCCGCAAGCCGAACGACCGGCCAAGCTGAGCCTGGCTCGCTTCCTGGACCGCATGGTCGAGGCGGCGCGCCAAGCGGCAGTGCCCAGCTCGTTGTGGCTGGCGGGGATCATTTACCAGGGCTTCAGCTTGGGCTGGACCTTCGGCATCACAATCGCATTGCCGATGCTGGAAGAGGCCATGCCGGACGGCAGCCCGTTCAGCAAGCTCGAGCTGTGGGGCCGCACGGTCAGCTTCACGCCTTTGATCCGGACCGATTCGATCATGGACTTGCGCGGCGGCGGATGGATTGCGCTGCTGTTGATTCCGATCTTCTTCCGGCTCGTCAGCGGACTGGCGATGATCGCTCCCGCTTCACGCTGGGAGACCGCGCGTGGCACGGGGCGCGCGCCGTCGTTGCGCCAGGCGTGGCGCGGCGGGAGCGGCTTCGCGCGCTCGGCCTGCGGACTGTGGATTCAAATCGTACTGATGATGTTCGCAGCCGCGCTGCTGTTCATCGGCCCGACACGCTTGCTCTTCGACTACTTGAAGCTCGACGGCAACGGCGCGCCGGCCGTGCTCGCGACGGGCGTCTGCATTGCGCTGGTGATCTTCTACGGTTTTGTGCTGACGGTGCTGTTCCAGATTGCGCTGCATAGCTTGGTTCAGAACCGGCGCGGTGTCGGCAGCGCACTGCTGCACGCTTGGAGGATCGCGAAGAATGATCCGATGGCGACCGTGCGCGCGACCATGGTGGACGCGTTCTTGTTCGCGGGCGTCGCGGTTGGCTTGGGTCTATACCTATTCCTGCTGGGCCTCGTCGCACCGATCATTCCCCCACCCGTGCGTGGCTTGCTGATTCTGCCTGCGATCCTGGTCGAGGCGTGGACCGGTTGCGCGCGTTGCTATTACTGGGCGCGCAGTTATGAGGCGTTGGGTGGACTCTCGACGCGCGAGAACGCGCCGGGCGAGTAGCTCCGCGCAACAACAGCCGGTCGGCTCAGATACGGCCGACAAGGGCGTCATGCGTTGGGCTGCGCGGGATCGGTTCCGTACACCATCGCGGCGAGGCGGCTTCGAAAGGGTGCGCGGGCACTTCAATTGCTGCCTGCCTGCAAGGCGCGGCCGACCCTCAAGGATACAGGTAACAGCCCGCGGCGATTTCACTGAACGAGCGCACGTCCGCCTGCCACAGGTCCATGACTACGCTCGGATCTTGCGCTTCATACAACACATCGAGCACGCCTTGGGAGCCGAACCGGCGCAGGACGTTCTCTTCATCGAAGGAGGCGGCGAACTCTCGCTCTAATGCCCACGCGATTTGAAGGCCGAGTTCGACCGCCTGAACGGCGTCGCGCTGCTCCACTCGAAGGGCGATGCCCTGTAACGGCTCGCCTTCGAAACGACTCGCACTAGGTGTAAACGCCTTCGCCGTGAACTGAACTCCCGGCAGATCGAGCTCTCGCAAGCGCGCGAGCAACTTATCCGAATCGATCCAGGGTGCACCGATGCACTCGAAAGGAGCTTCGGTCCCGCGCCCGACAGAGAGCCCGCAGGCTTCCAGCAATCCAAGCGCCGGGTACAGCTGTGCTTGCATCGGGCTGCGTAGGTTCGGCGAGGGATCGATCCAAGGCACGCCCGTGTCCTCGTACCACATCGTGCGCGACCAGCCCTGCATCGCAACGACATCGAGCTCGCACTCAATACCGAATTCACGCACATACAAAGTGGCCAGCTCGCCAAGCGTCAAGCCGTGCACGAGCGGAATCGGCTGCCACGCAATGAACGAGAGCTGGTCGGGATCCTGAATGGGCCCTTGCACACCGGCCGGAGCAATCGGGTTGGGGCGATCCAGCACGAGCACACGCACGCCGGCCTGGCCGCAGGCACGCATCGCGTAGCCCATCGTCGTCGCGTAGGTGTAGAAGCGAACGCCGACATCTTGCAGGTCTACGATCAAGTCGTCGATGCCGGCCAATTCGGATGC
>JBLFWN010000244.1:0-4594 GCA_047611405.1 Planctomycetota bacterium
CCCGCAACTCGACGAACTGATTCGATTCGGCAAGAAGCTAGGCACCACGGATTCGCGGCGTCAGCAGTTGCTCGCGTCGACACTCGCCTGGTGGCAGACATTCCGCGGCGCCCAAATGGACATCCCCATGAGGGAGCGGCTGTTGGCGTTTTGTCTGGATGCGCAGCGCGACATTCCGCGAGCCATGGGATTCGTGCACTTTGAACGCGCACGTGCAGCTTGGCATACGGAAGACTACGAGCGCGCGTGTGAACTGCATCGACTGGCGTTGCAGGCCTTTGAGCGCACGGCCTACTACAAGCAGGGCGCTCATTGGTGGGGGATTGTTGCGCGGATGGGAGCCTCCGAGAGTCGCTGTGGCCGTCACGATCTCGGCCTCAAGTTGATGATGGAGGCCTCCCGTGAATTGGAGCCGCTCATGTCGCCCCACTCACCGTTGAGCATCTGGACCCTGCAACAGATTGCACGGGCGAGTTTGTTGTCGGAACGCTTTGCAGAGTTCGCGCCGTTCTTGCGTGAGCGCTATGAGCGGCTTCTCCCGGTCGAAGACTGGCCGACTGCGCCAAGCGCCGCCAGCTGGATCGTGATCACGTTGGCGCGTCAGCAGTGTGGCGACTTGTCTGGCGCCGATGTGGCTTGGCTAGAGGTCCGTCGGGGGCTGCCGAGTGAACCTGGTGATGATGTGTTGTGGCTGCTCGAGGTCGCCAAGCGTGCTGGCTACGTGCGCTAGCCTGGCGCGCCGACGAACACTGCTTCCACACCAAGAGACTCATCCGCGACCAGCGTCCACGTGGCGACTGCCGGCAGTCAGTCGCCGATGCGAACCTGCAGGGCGCGAGTGCTCGCGATGCCAAGCGCAGCTGTCGGATCCGCAACGACCGCTTGCACGAACAGGTCCACTCCGCGCAGGCTGGGGTTGAAGGGCATCGACACGGGGTGTAGGTGGTTCAAGCTGCGGTCCGGACCACCCGAACCCAGCCAGCCGAGCGATGACGTGGCCGTGAACGCGCCCCGCGCGGGTGGCTACATCACGCGCACGCACGGCGGCGAGATGCCGCGGGTGCAGCTCGAACTGTTTGGGAGCCGACGGCCGGCCTGCGCCGCGTGTTTCTGGCCAATGTTATTTCGTGGGGTGGCCACGGATTCCTGGTGTCTCGCGGGTGGCAGATCAGTCCCGGTATTCTGTAAGTCGCGTCTCGGTAGAGGTTCATGCGGTAGGTGCTCCTTGGCACATCGCTTGCTAAGCCTCAGCTATGAAGAAGCACGCCGGTGACAAAACAGTATGCGTCGAGAGTGCCAATCGTCAGCGGTTTGCGCGGTTGCCTCTCTCGCACGATACAGTTGTGCTGCATGACGTGCGCAACATGCTCTGTGTGCTCCGGGAGCGCGCGGTTGCTTGCGGCGACCAGTTGTCAAGTGCTGCGGAACGCGCGGTTGCAATCGAATCAATGCAGTTGATCGTTGAAGGTCTCGCCGAAGTAGTGACCGCCAAGCCGGGAGAGGTCGGTCAAACGGATCTCACCAGGTTGATCTCCGAGGCGCAGCCCATGCTGCATGGCTTGCTGTCGCCAGTGGTGCAATTGTCAATCAAGGTTCCTGACCGTCCCGTGGTCGTGCGCGGAACGTCCGTTGCTCTTAAGCGGCTGCTTCTAGAACTGTGCGCCAACGCCAGGTCGGCGACGCCGGGTGAAGGTCAACTTCTCATCGAGCTAAGGGTCTCGGAAGCGATGGAGCAGGTCGATCTGTGGCCGAGTTCGATTCGTGCCGGACACTATGCACTCGTGATTGTTCGCGATACCGGTTCCGGCATGACTCCAGAGATGCTCAATCTTGCCTTCAAACCTGGTCACACTACCAAGTTCTCGAGCTCTAGTGAGCGCGGTCATGGTTTGGCAGTTGTTCAGTCCGTTCTCGAGGGACTCGGCGGAGGCATCCATGTGTCGAGCCTGTCAGACGAGGGCGCGATACTTGAAGCGTATATCCCATTGCAGCAAGAGCATGAGGCCTGCGAAACGAAGCCCTCTGTTCTAGATTCATGACAGCAGTCCGGGCGCTGCTTGAGAGTGTTGAGCCTCGATTCGCCATTGAGGTCGTCCGTTCGGTCGAAGAACTTGTCGAGCAGGATCGAATGGACCAGCGAGAGTGAGGCGCCTCAGGAATGGCATTGCGGAGCTGCATCCGCAAGTTCGACCACTGACACTCTTGCACTCGGCTCAAAGCTGGTGATGGCGGGTTGATTCAAGCGGCTCCTGGTGGCTGCTTCGCGGTCGGTGTGCGCGTGAACCGCGCCGGATGAGTCTCGAATGCGGCGGCAAGGTCACGGGTGCGCGATGCCAGCACTTCTTTGGTTTGTTCGCGATGAATCGTCTCGGGCGCAAGCAAAGCGATGACTGAGTGGCAATGCTCGGTGTTGTCCGCAACGTCGGGGACTCGATTGAGCAAGGCATGAGCTGTCGCGGCACACGATTGCTTTGTCAGGGGCGTTGGGCAATGGTCGCCGAATGGCAAGTTTGAATTATCAGCGAACCCGCAGCAGTTGTGTCCGGATTGCGAGCATGAGTGATTTGCTGTGGCGCAGTCGTAGGAGCGTCGGCAATTCAAACTGCAGTTCGGGCCACCTGAGCCCGCAGTCCTGAGTTCTCGACGGCGAACTTGATGCCTATGAGCATGCATTCGTGCGTGTCCGTCAGCTCGGCGTAGAGGTTTTTTCACTGAACGGCTGCAACCCCCACGAATACTGCCCCATATTTCCGGGAGGGGCTAACGTGTGCCTGGTCCCTGGCCTGCTCAGCAGCTCTCTCGTAGTGCACCTCGGATCAAGGTACCCCTTGAAGAAGAAACAAACAGACGTGGCCGCACCCGGGGAATCTCTTCCTGCCAATCTCGGTGAGACTCCATTGTCTCCGGCCGAAGAGGCTGCTGGATCGGATGTCGATGCCGGTGCTGACAACGAGAACTTCCCAATCGTAGGCATTGGCGGTTCGGCTGGCGGACTTGCCGCATTCCAGGCCTTCTTCGCCGGCTTGCCAAATGAGGTCGGCGTTGGCATAGCGGTCGTGCTCGTGCAGCACCTGGCACCCGACCACAAGAGCATCCTCGCGGAACTCCTTCGCCCCTACACACAGATGAAGGTGATTGAGGTTACGGACGGGGTTCAGGTGCGCCCCAACTGTGCGTACATCATTCAGCCCAATTGTGACCTGGCCCTTATCAATGGCAGGCTTCAGGTGTTCGAACCGGCTGCTAGTCGCGGCCACCGGCTGCCGATCGACTTCTTCTTCCGATCCCTCGCTCAGGACCAGCGCGAGCGCGCCATTGGTGTCGTGCTCTCAGGTTCCGGCAGCGATGGCACTCAGGGCGTGCGGGCGATCAAGGGCGAAGGTGGCATGGTCATGGCCCAGTCTCTGGACTCTACGGAATACGACGGGATGCCGCGCAGCGCCATTGCCACCAGGATGGTCGACTTTGAGCTTCTGCCCGACAAGATGGGCGCCCAGATCGGCGGATACATTGCCAGTGCGTTCCGCAAGCTACGGCCTGAAGTGGCGTCGCCCCAGTTGACCTCTGCCCTGCACAAGCTCTTCGCCCTGGTGCGCGGGCAGACAGGCCACGACTTCTCGCAATACAAGCTAAGCACGGCCCGGCGGCGGGTCGAGCGGCGCATGGCCGTGCACCAACACGAGTCCATGGATGACTACGTGAGGTACGTTCAGCAGACGCCAGTGGAAGCGGTGGCTCTGTTTCAGGACATGCTGATCGGAGTGACAAGTTTCTTCCGCGACCCCGAGGCCTTCCATGCCCTGGAGGAGCATGTCATCCCCAGCCTATTCACGAGTAGGCCACTTGGCGGTGCGATCCGTGTCTGGGTGGCCGGTTGTTCGACGGGCGAAGAGGCATACTCCATCGCGATGCTTCTTACCGAGCATGAGGAGACCCTTCAGGCGAGCTTCAAGTTGCAAGTGTTTGCGACGGACATTGATGGACGTTCGATCGACGTGGCACGTGCAGGCCATTATCCCGCTAGTATCGCTGCGGACATCTCGCCCGAACGATTGCAGCGCTTCTTCACGCTCGAGAAGGGGCTGGGCACGGGGAACCCGAGTAGGTACCGAGTGCGCAAGCCGATTCGTGATCTGCTCATCTTCTCCGAGCAAGACGTTATCAAGGACCCACCGTTCTCGAAGCTCGACCTGATCAGTTGCCGTAACTTGATGATCTACCTCGGTAGTGAGCTGCAGCGACGGCTCATCCCGCTGTTCCACTATTCGATTGCTCCCGGTGGCTTCTTGTTCTTGGGGACATCTGAGACGGTTGGCGATTACGGGGAACTGTTCGACCTCACCGATCGCAAGCTCAAGGTGTACAGGCGCAAGGAGTATCTGCCTGGCGGTGACCGTTCGCTGATTGCACGATTCGCTATGACGCGTGCCCCGATAGCGGCCGCTCTTCCGGGAGTGCCTATCACGCGCAAGGCGCCGACGCTACGCAGCAAGGCCGAGAAGACCATACTTGAGCATGCGGTGCCTGCCGCCGCGCTCGTTGACGGCAGTGGCAGCATTCTCTACCTGCACGGCCGCACCGGCATGTATCTAGA
>JBLFWN010000245.1:0-4497 GCA_047611405.1 Planctomycetota bacterium
GGAGGACCGCACGAGGCCCGAGCGCTACACCCAGACCGCGCCCGATGGCGTGGCCTTGGAGGACATGATCGATCTGTGCAACACCTTGCGCGCAGACGCATGGTTTTGCATCCCGCACCAGGTTGACGACAACTTCGTACGCGAGATGGCCGAGCTGATCGAAGCTCGCCTGAACTCGAACTTGAAGGCTCACATCGAGTACTCGAACGAGGTCTGGAACAGTCAGTTCGAGCAAGCCGAATGGTGTGAGTCGCGTGGCCTGGCGATGGGGCTCTCGAGCAACCCGCTGCAAGCACGGCTGTACTACCAGAGCCGGCGTAGTGTCGAGATCTTCCAGATCTTCAACGAGGTGTTCGATAATGATTCGCGCATCATCCGCGTGATCGCTTCGCATGCAGTCAATCCGTGGATCAGCAGGCAAATCCTGGATCATGCGGATGCTTGGCAGCATGCGGACGCGCTCGCGATCGCTCCCTACTTCGGTGGCTTCTTGGGTCAGCCTAGCAATGCGCCCGAGACGATCGACATGGGCGTTGACGGCATCTTGGATGCTTGCGAAGAGAGTTTGGATGGTCTCTTCGAGCATGTGGTCGATCAGGTCGCAGTGGCCGAAGAGCGTGAACTCGAGTTGCTTGCGTACGAAGGCGGCCAACACTTGGTCGGGGTCGGTGCCTGGGCTTGGGACGAGGACTTTGCCTCGCTCTTGATCAGCGCGAACCGCCATCCGCGCATGGGCGAGCTGTACTCCGAATACTTCGAGCGTTGGCACGCAGCTGGCGGCGGCGGATTCATGGCCTTCAGTTCATGCCAGCGTCCTTCGATTTACGGATCCTTCGGTACGCTTGAGTACCAAGACCAACCGATCGAAGAAGCGCACAAGTATCGCGCGATGCGCCAGGCGTTGTTCGCGGATAGCGGAGTCGAACCGAGCGCGTACTGCCCGAGTGAAGTGAACTCGACGGGTGAGTCGGCGACTCTCGGTTTCAGCGGTACGACGAGCCTCGTGCTGTCGGATCTGCAGTTGGATGCAACCGATGTGCCTGCCGCAGAGTTGGCTGTGTTCTATGCGGGAACAACGCAAACGCAAACGCCATTCGGAAACGGCTGGCTATGCATCGATGGACCGTTGACGAGACTCGGTGCCGTGGTCGTGGGGGATGAGGGAAACGCCAGTCTCGCGATCGCTCGCCCTATACCGCATGGACGTTCGTTGCATGTCGGCGAGAGCTGGTACGCACAGCTCTGGTATCGCGACTCGAACTCGAGCGGTGCGGGCTTCAACACGAGTAACGGTCTGCAGCTGACTGTCGCTCCCTGACGCAGGGGTAGGTACCGCGCTAGCAACGAGCTTTACCTCTGCGGATTCTCTGCAGATGTAAAGCTCGTTGTTGGTCAGTCGAAGCGCGCGCCCTTGCTTTGGTAGTATTCGGCCAGGTGTGGTCGAAGAGGCTGCGCGAACTTGCGGTGCATGCCGCCACTCCAATTGCGTCCCTCTAGTCCACGCTCGGCGTAGTGCTCGGCAGCGGCTTCATCGTGCTCTTCGACTTCGCGTATCACGCTCTCGTCATTCGCGTAGCGCCCCTTCATCCAGACCGCTTCGGGTGACAGGCGCGGCCGCGTCGCACTTCGATCCAAAGGTTCGCCGACACAGATTCCGAACAGGGGCAACACTCCTTGCGGTAGCTCGAGCAAGCGGTCGACTTCTTGCAAGCGCGTGCGCAGACCTCCGATGTAGCAGCAGCCGAGACCCATTGATTCGAAGGCCAGCGTCAAATTCTGGGCGAACAAGCATGCGTCGGTGATGGCGAGCAGACTTGTCTCCAAATTGTCGCTGCGGGGACTTCCCGCTCGTTCAGCCAACAGCTTGTGCCTTCGCTGATCTCCGCAGAGAACGAAGAACGCTCCTGCTTCCTGTACTTGGGCTTGGTTGCCGCATAGTTCCGCGATGCGTTCGCGCTCGCCGCCCTCGATGACCTGGATCAGACTGTACGCCTGAATCCAGCTCGAGGTCGCCGCGCATTGAGCGCTTGCGACCGCGGCGCGGATCTTCGAGTCCGTCACCGGAGCCGGCGCGAAAGACCGCACGGAGCGATGGGCAGCCATCAGAGTCATGACATCATTCATCGACTCAGGATGGCGCGAAGGCTCTGCAACTTCCAGGGAATCGGGCGAGCTCGCTACCCTTCGGAAGCATTGCTGGCTGGGGTATGTACCCTAGATATGGATGCTCTGGTGGAGGAACTCCGGTGTGGTTTGTACCTGGTTATCCCACGGGCCCAACCGAATTGATGGCTCACGCCTCCCGATTCGGCGGAACTTTGCCATAGGGATCTGCCTAGCCCCAGCACGCGTTCCTGGCGCCCAGATTGCGTCCCGGGCGAGGGTTGCCTTCAAATGTAGCAAGCACTCGTAGCCCTATCAGCACTGTCATTCTGTCGCTAATTGCGGGTTCGTTCAAACTCGGATACCCTGTGGTTATCCTATTCCAGCTTTCGGGACGCCATGTGGCGGCTCCGGGAGGCGCGGACACCCTATCCCGAGACTCATATGAAACTCGCTTTCTCCACGAGTGCTGTCCTTATTGGCGCTCTCTCACTCACCGCTACGGCCCAGCAAGTCAAGCCGAAGCAATCCCTTACAACCAACCCCGGTGCCTTCTTGGGCGGCGGAGACGACTGTGCAGCAGCCACCCCGATCTCGGGCATCGGCACCTTCGGTTACAACAGTTCGGCTGCGTCGACTGGCACCGAAGGTCAGGCCGAAAGTGCCTGCTTGTTCTTCGGTAGCACCGCTATCGACCTTGACGTTTGGTACGAGTGGACCGCCGACTGCGACGCGAACTTCACCGTTACGACCTGCGCAGGCGCAGGGAATGACACCAAGCTTGCCGTCTACCCCGGTGGCGGATGCCCCGTCGACGGAAGCTCGATCGTTTGCAACGATGACGATTGCGGCCTGGCGTCGACCGTGTCTTTCGCGGCCACGAACGGCACGAGCTACATGATTCAGCTTGGCTCCTTCCCCGGTGCTTCCGGTGGCGCGGGTAGCTTCGACATCAGCAGCGACTGCCCCGCAACGGGCAACGCTGACGATTGCGCCGCTCCGACGCCCATTGCTGGTTCTGGTAGCTTCCCGTTCGACTCGACGGCCGCCACCACGGGGCTCGAAGGTCAGAACGAGACGAACTGCTACAAGTTCGGTTCGAGCGCCGTCGACTCCGACGTTTGGTTCGAGTGGACGGCCGATGCCGTGGGCGATGCCGTGATCGACACCTGCCTCACGGCCTCGGGCGACACGAAGATCGCTATCTGGCCCGCTGGCGGTTGCCCCGCTGATGGAACGTCGATCGACTGTAACGACGACACCTGTGGTCTCTCCTCGCAAGTCGGTGCGTCGGTCAACCCGGGTGAGGTCTACCTCATCCAAGTCGGCGCCTTCCCCGGAGCTGCTGGTTCCACCGGTACGGTCAACATCAACATTACGCCCCCGTCGCCGCCCGCGAACGACGATTGCGCCGCGGCTGAGGCCATCGCTGGTCAAGGCACCTTCGGCTACGACACCGTCTTCGCCACTACAGGTGCCGAGGGTCAAGTCGAAGCGAACTGCTACGACTTCGGTTCGAGCGCGATCGCCGCTGACGTATGGTACGAGTGGACCTCTGACTTCGACGGCAACGCCACAGCAACGCTTTGCAACGGGATCGCCACGAACGACACCAAGATCGCTGCGTACGCAGGTTCGGGTTGCCCCGCTGACGGAACCTCCCTCGACTGCAACGACGACACTTGTGGCCTCTCGTCGCAGATCTCCTTCGACGTGACCAACGGTGGCGTCTACACGATTCAGCTCGGTAGCTTCCCCGGTGCCGCTGGCGGCACGGGCACCTTCGACATTGGCGAGACGACGATTGGTACGAGCTTCTGCGTGGCGAGTGCAAACTCGACCGGTGGCGCGTCCATGATGTCCGCGACCGGTTCGGCCAGCATCGGTGCTGACGACCTTGTCCTGCACGCCTCGAGCATACCGGCGTCCCAGAGTGGAGTCTTCTACTTCGGTGCCAACGAGATCGCCATCCCCTTCGGTGACGGCACCCGTTGCGTCGCTGGTAGCACCTGGCGCATGCCCGTTCTCTTCGAGAGCGGCAGCGGCACGCTCGACTACGATGTCGACATGGTTGCCTTCGGCGGCCTGATCGGCGCGATCGGAACTACGAAGTTCCAGTGCTGGTACCGCGACCCCGTTGGCGGCGGCGCGATGTTCAACCTCAGCGACGGTGTCAGCATCGACATGGTCCCCTGATCGGTTGACGAGGAGAGCTCACGGCTGATGTCGTGAGTTCGACTCAGTTTTCAAGGCGAGGTCGCTTCGGCGGCCTCGCCTTTTTTCGTGTGTGCCTGACATGACTGATGACTTGAAGGTGAAAGTCCTTCCGGGACCTGACCGTAGGAACCGAAGGGAAGCGCAAGGGCGACTCCGCGAGGAGTGGTCTGAAGGAAG
>JBLFWN010000246.1:0-4495 GCA_047611405.1 Planctomycetota bacterium
TTTCGATGCAGACGAACTGATTGCCGTAGTGTCCGAAGTAGACGTATCCGTCAGCGATCGCGACCGAACCCGCGATGTGGCAATCCGGACACAGTGGGACACTCTTGTATTGTTCACCCGTACGCGTATCGACTTGATGCAAAACAGCATCGCAGCCGCCGAATACGGCTAGGCCTTCGCTGATAGCAGGCGTTCCGTTGATGTAGTTGTCGGTCGCGTACTCCCATAGCTTGTCGCCCGAAGCCGGGTCGAAGCCATACAGCTTGGTGTCGTAGCTGCCGACGACGATCACGGTTCCATCATCGCCTTGGATGTAGTTGGCTCCGCCGAGGATTTTGTCGTCGGTTTCGTACTTCCACAGCTCTTCGCCGGTGATGGCGTCGAAGGCATAGAAGAAGTAGTCGGAAGAGCCGATGAAGACCCGCCCATCCAACACCAGCGGCGGCGCCTCTATCATGTCTTGCGTCTCGGACGCCCAAATTTCCTCACCGCTTGCGATGTCCAAGCAGTGCAGCATCGCGTCGTCGGAACCGATGTAGACGCGTCCATCCGCAATGGTCGGCGATGAGGTAATCGCGCCGCCCGTCTCGAAGGTCCACAACAAGCTTGGATCGGTGGGTAGTGTTTCGCTGCTACGGCCGGTCAAGCCGGTGTCGCCGCGGAAGATGGACCAGCCCTTCGACGCAAGCTCGGGTGCTTCGGACACAGCGGGAGTAGGCTCAGCAATCGCATCCGGCAGTGCTTGATCCTCGGGGGCGGGTTGCGCCGTACTGGGCACCTCAACGGCATCCGCCGCAGTGCTTTCTGATCCACAAGCGGCGTAGGCAGCACAAAGGGACAAAAGCGCTAGCCGGCGGTGGATGTTCGCGAATGTGCTCATTCGTCCGACTCCTCGAAACAGTACAGCGCGAACTCGGTACGCAGGTAGATTCGACCCTGACTGAAGGCGGGCGTGGCGTAGATGCGCTCGTTCATTTCACTGACGAAGAGGGGCTCGAGGCTGCCTCCTTGAGGCAGAGCCAGCACGAATCCATGCTCGCTCGCCAGCCAAACACGCCCGTCCGCTGCGACCGGTGAGGCGTAGTAAGTGTCGATAGCTTCTTCGATGCGACCGCGCTCGATCAGCTCTCCATCCTGCGGACGGAAGGTGGTGATCAAGCCTCCGCCATCCGCGAGCATGTACAGCACGTCCTCATAGATAAGCGGTGACGGAAGCTGTGGGACCGACCGGTGATAGCTCCACTTGACCGAGGAAGCATCCATCGCACCCTGCCCGCCTTGCCGGATCGCATGCATACCGTTCTTGGATGCCAGTGCGTCTTGCAGATACGACCACTCGCTTTGATCCAGAGTCTTGTCGAGGTTCAGGTCGACGAAACCGAACCAGGAAGAGGCGCGGTTCTCGGGCATCTCATCCTGCGCAACGAGCCCGTCCTTGTTGGCGTCGCGCTCCTTGATGACCTTGTCGAAGTCATCGATCGTGATCTGGTTGCCGGGTTGGTTCATCGGCGAGCCGTAGCCGTTGACGAAGATCAAGCCATCCTGCTCGATCGGAACCGACTTCATTTCGAAGCACAAGCCGGGCACCCACCAGCGGCGCTCGCCGGTCTTCAGGTCGTAGGCATCGAGATAGAAGGAGCCAGGCAAGATTAACTCCGCTCCGCCCTCCTTCGTATCGAGCACGATCGGCGTGCAATGACTGCTCTTGGCCCAAGGCCTTGCTGAGCGCCACAGCTCTTCGCCTGTCGTGGCGTCGACAGCCAATAGGTAGGAGCCGACCTGCTGATCACAAGCCAAGAAGACTCGGCCTTCGTGCAGGATCGGAGACGCGCCCATCCCGTACACATTGTTGAAGGGACCAATCTCCTTGCTCCACAGCTGCTTGCCGGCGTGATCAAAGGCAACCAGTCCGTAATCGGCGAAGAAGACAACAACACGTTCAGCGTCGGCTACCGGCGAGGCGGCAGCTGGATGATTGCGCTCGTCGAGTGGCTCTGTCCGCTTCCTAGGAGTTGTTGCACTCCAAAGCTGGGCCCCTGACGAGGCGTCCAAGCAATACGTCTTTAGCTCCTCGTCCTCGAGCCCAGTCGCGAAGAGACGCGACCCGTACAAGACCGGCGAAGAGAAACCCGGCGCGAAGTCTCTTCGCCAACGCACGTTCTTGTCCGGACCAATGGCGGAGGGCAGATCCGTGGCGGTCGAGGTGCCTGAGCCGTTGGGCCCGCGGAAGCGCGACCATGATTCGGACGGAGTCTGTGCGCCGGCGAGACCAGTGCTCAGTCCGGCGAGCAAGAGGGTCGAGAGCCGCATGGTTGAAATAGAGGAGAGCCGCATGTTGGGATTGTAGGCCTGCGAGTCGCAGCTCGCGCTGACTCCAGGCTCATGTTGCGTTAGAAGATCGTGATCTTACGCGGCGAGCATCCGCTTCCGGTCGCAGCGGGTGGGGCGTAGGCTGTGCCCGCTTTGATAGCCCCGATCCCGCCCTCGAGAGGATGACTGTGTCAGCACCGCTTCAGACCGTTGTCGATTACATGAACGAGCTGCTCGACGCCGCCTCGTTCGCCGATTACTGCCCCAATGGCTTGCAGGTCGAGGGCGGGCAGGAGGTGCGCCGCGTCGTGCTGGGGGTCTCGGCTTGCCTGGCGCTCTTCGAGGAAGCGGCGGCACGGAAGGCGGACCTGGTCCTGGTGCACCACGGAATCATTTGGAAGAACGAATGGCCGCTGCGCGTCGTCGGCAGCATGCGCAAACGCATGGGAGCGCTGATCGACAACGACATCTCGCTCGTCGGCTATCACTTGCCGCTCGATGCTCATCCCGAAGTTGGCAACAACGCTGTTGCGGCGAAGCTCATGCAGCTGGTCGATGTCGAGCCCTTCGGCGACTACAACGGTCGGCCGATCGGTCGACAGGGCCGGTTGGCAGAGCCGATGGCGCCCGAGGACTTTGCGCAATTCTTGGCCGGTGTCTATCAGCGCGAGCCTTTGCATCTGGTCGGCAGCCGCCCGCGGATCGAGCGTGTCGGCATGATTTCCGGCGGAGCGGCCTCTGAGTATGACCAAGCTGTCGCGGCTGGGTTGGATGCATACATCACGGGCGAGCCGGCGGAATGGGCCATGCATCGTGCGCGCGAAGAGGGCACGCACTTCTACGCATGCGGACATCATGCGACCGAGCGGCTCGGCGTGCAGGCTTTGGGGGCCCGGATTGCGGAAGAGTTCAACCTCGAGGCCGAGTTCGTGGACCTGGACAATCCGGTCTAGCGGCCCGTTTGAAGACAGCGATCCGCATAGTGCGGGTCATCGAACTCAGATCGAGGCGTATCAAGTTCCGAATGGTCTGACGTCACTTGGAACCGTGCGGAAACGCAGATCTGCGCTCGAGGACCGGCACTGTGTGAAGTGCTCTTCCTCAACAGACTACTAGCAGCTCGACGGACCCTCGCGACGTTCCGTGTCAATGACAGAGCGCAACTCGTCGAAGGCGCGATCAATCTGTTCGCTGGTTGTCCAGCGGCCGAGTGAAAAACGAATGCTGCCGTCGATCCGGTCATCATCGAGTCCGAGCGCGCGCAACACGTGACTCGCTTGCAATACGGCGCTCGTGCAAGCCGAACTCGACGAGGCGGCGACTCCCTGAAAACGGCGCAGGACCGATTCGGCGTCCGTCTTGGCGAATGACAGGTTCGTGATCCCGGGTAAGCGCTGGGCGCGGGATCCATTGACGCTGACGCCTTCGATTCCGCGCAGGGCTCTCGTTTCGAACTTATCCCGCAAAAGCGACAACCGACGTGACTCCGCATCGAGTTCGGTTGTGCAGATCTCTGCTGCCGCACCGAGCCCAACGATGCCGGGTACGTTTAAGGTTCCCGAACGCACGCCGCCTTCGTGCCCGCCTCCGTCGTGCAGCGCGCGGCAACGCACGCGCGGTCGGCGCCGGCGAAGATAAAGTGCGCCGACGCCCTTGGGCCCATAGAACTTGTGAGCTGATAGGCTGAGCGCATCGATGTTCATCGAATCGACATCGATCGGCAGCTTGCCGACCGCTTGTGTGGCATCGGTGTGGAAGAGTACCTCGCGCTCGCGACAGGCGGCTCCGATCGCGGCAATGTCCTGAATGACGCCGATCTCGTTGTTCGCATGCATCACGCTGGCGAGCAATGGCTGACGATCCAAGCCCTGAATCAGCGATTGCGTGTTAACAACGCCCTCGGCATCAATCGCTAGCCAGTCGAGTTCGAAGTCGGAATCATCCTTCAGACTCCGCAGCGGATCTAGGATTGCACGGTGCTCCGTGCCGACACTCAGCATGCGCTTTGCGCGGCGCTCGTATGCCGGCGCATGCGCGATGCCCTTCAAGGCCAAGTTATTGGCCTCGGTCGCACCGCTCGTGAAGATCAACTCGCGCGGATCCGCCCCGATCAAGGCAGCGACTTGTTCACGCGCGCGCGCAACCGCATCGGCGGCTCGGCGCCCGAACTCATGTTGTCTGCTGG
>JBLFWN010000247.1:0-4276 GCA_047611405.1 Planctomycetota bacterium
TGGCGATTCGAACGCCGGGCTGAGAGGCTCGCCTTCCGCTGGCCCGGTCTGGAGATGAAGGCACCCTACAGCCCGTGATGGGCGCTTTCGAGGGTTGAACTCATCCTCTACTAGCCAGCCGTCTCCTCCCCCCGTATCTTGCTCCGTTCGGCAGCAAGAAGGCGCCTTCCCTTAATCCCCCCTCCCCTTTGGAGTCCCGATCGTGCACAAGTTGACCTCGCTCCTATTCGCCCTACTCACACTAATGCTCGCCGCACCCGCGAGCGCCCAGGGCGAAGCCCCCCCCATCCCGGAAGATACCGAGGTCAAATCGACAGCCTCTGGTCTTCAGTACAGTGTCCTGCAGGCCGGAAATGGAGCGGAACATCCCAAGATCAACGACACGGTGAAGGTGCACTACACCGGCTGGTTGACGAACGGCAAAATGTTCGATTCGTCGCGCGTGCGCAACATGCCCGCGGTCTTCCAGCTGACCAATGTCATTGGCGGCTGGACGGAGGGTGTTCAGCTGATGACGCCGGGATCACGCTTCAAGTTCACGATCCCGCCCCAGCTCGGTTATGGCTACGACGGATCGCCTCCGACTATCCCCGCCGACGCGACGCTGATCTTCGATATCGAGCTTATCGAGATCTCGAAGAAGGGACGCGACATCCCGTCGTTCCGAAAGCCCGAAGGCGATGCCAAGAAGACGACTGAAGGTGGCATCCACTACGAGGTTCTCGAAGCTGGATCAGGTGAGCCCGTCACAGGCATCGACTTGCTGGGAGTCGACTTCACCATCTACATGGGTGAGGGCACCTTCATGAACAGCACCTCGTTGCAAGACGACCCGATGTACGCGCAGTTCGACAAGATCACTCTGCCCTTCATGGCGGAGATCATTCCGCTGCTCAAGGTGGGAGGCACGGTCCTGATCGAAGTGCCGTATGACAAGGGCGCCAAGAACCCCAACGTTCCGGAGGGCACATCGACAGTCTGGTTCTGGTCCGTTCGACGGAAGTTCGACGTACCCTCCTTCACGATGCCTGCAGAGGAAGAGCTTACGACGACAGAGTCGGGCCTGAAGTACAAGCGGCTCACCGAAGGAACGGGCGCCTCCCCGACCGATGCTGACCAAGTCATGTGCCACTACTCGGGTTGGCTCACCGACGGCACGCCCTTCGACAGCTCGTATGAGAAAATCCGGCCGGCCACATTCGCTCTGCGGGGCGTGATTGGTGGCTGGACCGAAGGAGTCCAGTTGATGAAAGAGGGCGGAAAATTCTTGTTCGTAATCCCCGGGGAGCTCGGTTACGGAGCCCGTGGCAGTGGAAGCAGCATCCCGCCGGATGCCACTTTGGTCTTCGTGATCGAATTGGTCAAAGTGATCAAGTAAGCCGAACAGAACGAATCGGAATCGGAGCCACACTTCCGCTTCCGCTCCATCCGATAGACAGACGAACCGTGGTGCGGTGGGCGTTTCTCTCCGCACCTCGCCCGACAATTCAAAGCCCCTGGACTTGCAAGGGGTTTCGCCCGAGAAGCAGGACGAGGGCCCGATGAAGATTCGAAAAACGCTGACCCGATTGGTGTTGTTATTCATTCTCCTCGGCGGCATTGGCCTCGCGATCGGAGGAGACATTTTCTTCCCCATCGCACTGAAGAGATTCGGCCCCACGGCCATCGGCCAGCAAGTCAACTTCCAGGAAGCGCGCCTGTCGTTGCTCGGCGGCAGCGCCGAGGTCGACCAACTGCACATCGGCAATCCCGACAGGCCGCTGATCGAGTTGGGCCAAATGTTGTTCGATGCCGGGATACGCGACTTGCTCTCGGGACGCATCTTGATCGAGATCGCCTCGTTAACGAATGGCCAACTGCGGCTAGAGATCGACAAGAACGGGCGCTTCACATTCGACCCGGGTCCCCCTCCGAGCGGCACCGAGGTAACCGAGCCGCAACCCGAAGATGAGCAAGCGGGCGAGCCCACTCCCGAGGCCGACTATGACCTGGCGCAGATCATCGCCGAGTTGTGGGATCGCTACCAAGAGTACGAGGGCTACTACGACGAGTACGGCGGCATCTTCAGCGGATCCGATGAAGCTGGCGGCGATAGCTCGAGCGGTGGCGACAAGCAGACTGGAGCAGACCCGAAGTCCGGTGATGGCGGCACGACGCAAGAAGATGCGGACGGCCTGTTCTGGCTAGCCAAGGCAGAGATCGCCGACTTCCGCTGGACGACAATCGATCATCGTAACGGCAATCCAATCCTGCCGCCGATCGAACGCGGCACATTGACGTTGCTCGACATCGGCCAAGCGGACGCAGCCCGCGCCGCCGAACTGAAGGTGGGTCCCGCCACAGTCCGAGCAGACTTGGAGTTGAGCGGCGGCGGCGTCTTCCGCTTCGACCTGCAGATGCCGCGCGAAGCTCGAGCCAACTCGCTGCTAGTCGAGTTGCGAGACCTGCCCGTTGAAGCACTCGGCATGTCCCTAGGTTCCTCGTTGCCATTCCGCTTGAGCGGCGGCTTCGTGGATGTGCGCACGGAAGGGCTGACCTTCTCGGATGACAGCCTGACAGGAACGCTGAGCCTCGAGTTACGCGATGTCAAAGTGTCCCCGCGCAAGGGCGCGAAGAAGGTATTAGGCATCGCTCCTAAGGACTTCTGCCGAGTCCTAACACGCGCGCTGAAGAAGGATCAGATCGCGTTTGTGTTCGGGCTCAGCGGCCGCCCTACCAAGCCCAAGTTCGAACTAGAGGACGCCCCACGCCTCGAGAAGATGGTGCTCGAAGCCCTCGAGGAAGAGATCCGTGAGCGCGCAGAAGCCGAGCTGAAGAAGCTGCAAGACAAGGCCGACGCCATCGTCGGTGACTTGGAAGACAAGGCCGATGCCGTCGTCAGCGAATTGGAAGGCCTAGAAGGCAAAGCCAAGGGCGCGATCGGAGACATCGAAGGTGAAGCCAACAAAGCTATCGGCGGCGCGTTGGGTAAAGAGGCGGGTAAGAAGCTGGGGGATGTGCTGGGTAAGGCGAAAGGCGGGAAGGATAAGGAAGCTAAGAAGAAGGCTGAGGCGAAGGTGAAGAAAGGCTTGGATAAGCTGCTCGATGGCAAGAAGCCCAAGGTGAAGCCTAAACTTGGGGACTTGTTTGGGGGCGGTTGATTGAGGGCGGTTGGGGTGGTGCGCGGGCGTGGGTCTGTGAAGTAGTGGCGTTGGCTGGCGCTCTGGTTCATGATCGAAGCAGAAATGGCGCGCGCTCGCCCTTCTGCCCGCCCGCACGCAACGGCTGCCGTACAATCGCCAGCAACTCGCGCGGTGAAAACGGCTTCGACAAATAAACCCCAGCTGCATTCCGAATCCGCTCCTGGGCTTCACTCGCAACGGCATAGCCCGACATGTGAATCGCCCGCACACCCGAATGGCGTGCGTCCAGCTTTTGGACAAATTTCAAGCCGTTCATATAGGGTAGTTCGATGTCGGCAATCACGAGATCAATGGGGCGACCGCCATCCCTGTATTTCTCCAGCGCCGCGATTGGGCCGTCAAAGCTCTCGACTTCGATGCCCTCGCGGGCCAGTGGTTTGACGATCAGGTCGCGCACCAAGGGTTCGTCACCGATAACTACCATGCGTATCGCGGACGAAGACAACTTGGCGTCGGGCACGGGTTCATTCGATTCGCCGACAGTCATTCCTTGTTCGTTCGGGCTGGCGAACGGAGTCATCACGTACAGTCCGTCAATCTCGCAGTGCGCGCCCTCAGCAAGATCATGCGCGGGGCGGGCGCACATGACGACATGACCGTCGGCAGCGGAGCTGGTTGTGACTGGCATCAAGCTCAGGCCGCAATTGATCAGGGTTCCGCTTGCGTGGCGGATGCGCGCTCGACCCTCGAAGTTCTTTCTTTGCAAGAGGGTCGCGTCGAGGCTCCCGTCGTCGAAGACTCCGTTGCTTGTCTTCCAAAAGCGCTCGAGGCCACGTCCGTGAATCTCCATTTCGTCCATGCCTGTCAGGCGTGAGAACAAGGGGTTTGCATAGAGGATGCGCTAAGTAGCGGCGGCTGAGTCGACAGCCAGAATGGCGAGGGCATCTGTCGCTTGTTTCAACGCAGCCGCATACAAGTCGAGGATCTGCTCTGCATATGCGAGTCGACGCGACTGTGCTCGGCGACCGATGAGTTGATTGACGAGAGAAGGTAAGCGCTCGAGCAGGTTCGCGTCCTTGATCAAGTACTCGCGCGCTGTCTCACGCACACCTATGTCAGACTCTTCATGACCCATCTCGGTGATGACAACGAAC
>JBLFWN010000248.1:0-4050 GCA_047611405.1 Planctomycetota bacterium
ACAAACTGGGCGTCCCCAGACTGGCGGAGTAACCTCAACTCCTCGAACCGCCGTGGTACGGACCCGTATGCCCGGTGGTGTGGGAGGGGCTCCGGTGAGGGATTTCCTCACCGGCCCCTATCCCGATTTTTTTGACTGGGCGTCCTGCCAGCAAACGGCGATGCTGTGCGCATGCGATCCGCCGTCGAAGCCCCATCGCCTGAGATCGATGCCCCGGCTCGGGGCACCGTCGAGCGTTGGTGTTGGGACTTGATCCTGACCGACTCCGAAGAGTCGAAGCTGCAGCCGCCAGAGCTGCGTATCGGAGAGACGCATCAGTGGGAGCAGAGCAGCGTCCCGCGCCGGTTGGCGCGACCAGGCCGCCCCACTAATTGGCGCGTTGTACAGCGCAGCCCACGTACGCCCAAGGCCGGGGCAATGGCCGACGTCTCCGCGCGAGCCCAACTGCTGCACACTTTCCTGCACCATGAGTTGCAGGCGGCCGAGCTCTTTGCATGGGCGGTGTTGGCTTTCCCCGAGACGCCCGTGCGCTTCCGACGCGGTTTGGTCGCGATCCTGCAGGAGGAGTTGCGGCACTTGCACATGTACTCGGGACGTCTCGCCCAGCTCGGTTTTGAGCTGGGCGACTTCCCGGTGCGGGATTGGTTTTGGGAGCGGGTGCCTGCCGTCGCTGATGGTCTCGGCTTCGTCGGCCTCATGGGGATGGGGCTCGAAGCTGCCAATCTCGATCATGGTGCTGTGTTTGCGCGGCGGTTCCGTATTGCCGGTGATAGCAAGAGTGCCCATCTGATCGAGCAAGTCGAACGTGACGAGGTGCGTCACGTGACCTTTGCGCGACGATGGTTCCGGCGCTGGACGGGTGCCCTCGACTTCGATTGCTGGGCGCACAACCTACCGGCACCCCTGACACCGGCACTGTTTCAGGGCCGTCCCATCAACGAGCTTGCGCGTGAGGCCGCCGGCCTGGGTGGCGAATTTCTGCGTGAGCTGCGCGAGTGGAGTGGCCGAACGGCCGCATCGGGTCGAGATCAGACTTGACGAATCTGATACGCGACAACGCTCCGAGCATCCTTTGGCACTTCAACTTGCTGGGAGAGTTCGAGCTCGCGCACGCGGGGCCCTATGTTCCGAAAGCAGAGCTGAAGCGGCATGTCGAGCGGGCCACCAGCCGCATGCGAGATGAATGGGTAGGCGCGCACGATGCGCTGCTCCAAGAAGAGTCTTACGCCCAGCGTGAGTACATAGGTATCCCATGGCTCCCGACCGCTGAAGCTGTGCAAGCGCTGCGCGCCGCAGGTGTGCCATGTATCGAGAGCCCACCCGCGGGTGTGTTGCATGAGGTGTGTGACCGCGCATTCCTGCGCGAGCTTGGAGGAGGGCTGCCAGCCTCCAAGCACGCCGTCCATTCGGATGATGCGCTCCGAACCTTATCGGAACCGAGTCATCAAGGCTGGTTAGTCAAGCGCTCATTCGGCATGGCGGGACGTGGGCAGCGGCGAATCCATTCGGGCCGGCCCACAGACGCAGACCGGACGTGGCTCGAAGCGTCACTACGGCTCGGAGGAGTTCGCATCGAGCCTGTCGTATCAATCGAGCAGGAGTGGAGTGTGCATGGAGTCATCGATGCCACAGGCGCTGTTCGTACGGGCGAGCCGCTGGCACAAGTTGTGAGTGCTCGAGGCGTTTGGCTGGGTCCAGCACGGAGCGATCAGATAGCGCATCGGCTGTCGCCTGCTTGGCGCGCTGAACTCGAGCGTGCGGCAACATCCGCAGGATGTGTGTTGGCGCGGGCCGGATACTTCGGCCCCTTCGGCATCGATGCTTACTGCTATCGCACCCACGATGGTGCGTTGCGCTTCCAAAGCCTTGCCGAGCTGAACGCACGCTTCACCATGAGTTGGTGCACAGCCATGGGGCATGTCTCCAATTGGATTCGTTGCACTAAAGATCCTGGGATGGCTGGGAGCGGTAGCAAGCTTCGGGCCGAGTGGTCGCATTGACTTTGTGACAGCTTCAGGCGGCAGTCTGCGCGCTGGACAAGAAGATGGGAATTGACCTGATTCAGAGGTCGTCACGGCGTGCACCTTGTTAGCGACCTTCGTGTGATTTCCTGAATACAATCCGGGTATGGGCCCGAAGGTGTTCTCTTCATATCGACTCTGAAGCCAAAGCGAGTGCGTTCGTGTGAGAGTCCGGATCCAAATTTCCCTTTTGGGATGCGAGCCTCAGTTGCCTGTAATAGCACGTGTTCTCATGCGTGTTCCGTGCTCCGAATTAGGCCGTGACTCCGCGCGTGACTAACCTGGAAATGTGCGATAGGAACTCGTGGCTTCGCTTGCTGGCGAGGTGTCGTTTCGCAGCACCGTGCTCAAATTCGAGATAGTTCGCAGGCCGTGCGACTCACAGACAGTGCTCATCCTGGCATCGAGAAAGTAGGTCTTGGCGACCCTCTCTGGATGGCTGCTTCTTCGCGAATGAAGCGGATGATGAACTCGTAATTGACTCCTTACTCTCCAGCGAGACATCGCCTAGCTTGAGGATCGAATCGCCTTTGGGGACGCATGTTCTGCAACGGAAGGTGCAATCGAGCGCATTCCTCCAGTTCCAAGCACTCTCCTGTCGAATACGCATGTGTCCAACCTACCCCATGGCCAAATATGTTCGATCTCGACGACATCACGAAACAAGCTGATCAGCTTGAGCCGCTTTCGGCGAGCGCCTCTCGTCTACTCAGCATATTTTCACGAGACGACTGGGAGCCCGAAGAGGTGATCGAAGTCGTCGCGCTCGACGAAGCTTTGACGGGTCGAGTTCTGCGCCTTGCCAACTCGGCCTCGATGACCGGGCACGAGTCTGCAAGCTCTGTTGACGCCGCGGTGATTCGCCTTGGCATGGGCGCTGTGATGTCGACTGCAATGGCGACCAGCATGCGCAGCAACCTGGACACGAGCCTCCCGGCTTACGAGCTGGGGGATGGAGCGATTTGGCGTCACTCGGTCACGAGCGCAATCGTCGCCGAAGGAATTCACAAAGCCTGCCGCGGCAGGATTTCGCAAGAGATCCAAACCGCCTCCTTGTTGCACGATATCGGCAAATTGCTGATCGCGCGCAACATCGACGAGGACGAGGCCGAGATGATGGGCCGCGCAAGGAACGAGGGGAACCTCGACTGGTCTCGTGCAGAACGCGAGATCCTGATGGTCAATCACTGCGACCTGGGAGCCATTGTCGCTCAGCACTGGTCACTGCCGGACTCGATCGTGCAAGCCATCCTCTTCCATCATGACCCGGAGCAAACGCCGGGCGATGATTCGGTTAGGTCGATCGCATTTGGCGTGCAACTCGCCAACATCGGTGCACATCGTATCGATGATGAGCCCGACTTTGGCGAGGACACTATCGAGAGTGCGCTCTCCAACTTGCAACTGAGCCAGGAAGCCTTCGAGCAGGTCCTCGAAGCATCGCGTGAGAAGTTGGACGAAGTACTCGGCTGCTACAGCTGAGCAAGCACGCGGGCCTTATTGGCGCCGCGCGTGCCTTACTCGCCTCACGCGTGCCTTACTCGAAGGTGCCGTGATAGCAGTAGAAGAAGCTCTCTAGTTCCGTTTCGCCGCGCCAGTGCGCGCCGTCCAGGAAGTAGATGGGCCGTCTTCCGTCACCATGCGGATCCTTCTCGGCCCGCATCTTCATCTGGAACACATCGCCCTTACGAACTTCGCGGGCGCGGACCGGGAACCAGGACTGACGCCAGTGCGTCAGGTTTTCCGTGTGAGCGGTGGAGAGAATGACATCAGGCGCGAGCTCGGCCTCAAAGTGGCCCAAGAAGCCGTGCAGTTCGCCATCGCTCAGCACAGGCATCTCGAAGTTGGTCTCGAACCAATAGCGTGCATTCGGATCGCGCACGCAATTGATGTCTGCCACGACTACAGTCTTGGCCAAGTCCTTGGCCTCACCACCCAGAACCGAAACGGTCTCAAGGTCGGCGATCTCGTAGTCCAGCATCGGCGTGTAGTCGAAGCCGTAGACATCCTTCGTCCAGAACCCGAGGCC
>JBLFWN010000249.1:0-3911 GCA_047611405.1 Planctomycetota bacterium
TAGAAGTTCGTCCACTCCATAGCGGTGCAACTCCTCTTGCGGCACAAGGCAGAGTAGCCGGCTGACGCCTTCTTCCTCGAGGGTCGCGACGTCGTCGGCCAGGCTCCGACCCCAGTCCCGGCGACCCGGGAGGATAGTGAGGCCAACGCGGCCTGGCGTCGTCCACGCATCGTCCATCCAGTCGAGCCGCAAGCGCACCGAACGGGTAAGGGAGTCCGCGATACGACGCGACAAGCGACCGGAAGTGTAGAGCGCCCACTTCAGCTGCAAGGGCGTCGACTCCTCGAAGCAGAGGTTGTGGACGGAGTAGCGCATCTGCGCCACCAGGAGCTGGAAGGGGTCGCGGCCTGACTGCACGAGCTGTGGGTAGTAGCTACGAAGGTGCTGAACCGTCTCCCAGGTGCGGCGAAACTGGGGCCGCCAATCCGGCGGCGCGTCGGGCAAGGGGGCTGCGAGGTCCTCCACCTTGAGCAAGGCATCGGTGAAGGCGCAGGCGTTGCGCAGATCCTCTTCGCTCTCGACCGGCGTCCAGATGTAGAGCAGGTCGTTCTCGAGCTTCACGAAGTCCTGCAGGACGTGGCCACGCTTTGTGTGGAAGAAGTCGATGAGCCAGACGTTGCGATGCCCGTCGAGGATGATGTTCGCGCCATTCAAGTCCCCGTGCATCCAGGACTGCTGGATCTGGTCCGCCGGCCGTCGGGGCAGGTCGCGCAGCGTCTCGTCGTAGAAGCGGCAAACGTTCGGCGATTCGAGGCCCGGCAGAACCTCGATCGTGTCGCCCATCGCCGGACCACCGAGGATCGACTCGACGTTGCTCCGCACGCTCTCGGCCCACTTGTCGCTGAACCAGTAGTACTCGAGCAGATCGACGCTCTCGAGAGTGGCGGCCTTGTAGAAGCGCATGAGTTGCTCGCCGAACAACGTGTCGAGCACCTCCTTCACCTCAGGCATCGGCATGCCCTTCTCGTAGGCCTTCTGAAAAGTGCTCGAGAAGGTCCCCCCCATGGAGGCATAGCGGTACTTGATCGCGCCGCGGTTCGCGGTGTCCGCGAAGTCCGTGATCTGAGGTGCGGAGTTGCCGAGCACGTCCTGCACTCGCTCGAAGGATGCGCGCTCTTTGCCCATCTCCTCTTGCTCACCGATCTTGACCACGTGCGGAACCTGCTCGTGGCCATGCATGTCGTAGCTGGTCGATCCGGCCACGACGTTGCCGGAGAAGCCGCCGGCGAGCGCCTTGAGCTTGACGCTGCGGCAGTCGCGGAACAGGTAGCGCACGAGCGTGCGATCTGCGTCGGTGAGCTCAAGCTCTTCGAGTTCGATGGCCGGGTATTCGTTGTGGAGTCCAACCAAGGGCGCGTCGGCATCGGCGCTGCCGCCGAGGAAATCTACGAACTCACCCACCGAGTCGATGACGTGTACTCCGAGGATTCGTCGCAGCTGATCCAGCGCTTCGAAGTGATGCTGGCGGGACGACGAGGCCGTGAGGGCGGAGCAGACCGCCACCTGGAACTGCGGGTAGCGTGTCACGAGTTCGTACGCCAGGAAGCTGACCTTGGCCTCGGTCCAGACGCCGGCGATACCGACGGAGCAGGCCTGATCGGCGTACGGTGCGAGCGCCTCGGCCAGACCGGTACCTTGGAAGTCGTTCAGGGTCAGCGAATTGATGAAGGCGACGTCTTTCCCGCGATCCTCGGATGGAGAGAAGGCGAACTCGGCTCCCGCAGTACCCTGGACGCAGTGCTCGCCGAACAGGTGGAAGTGGTCCTGGACCACCTTCTCCCGCGGATCGTGCCAGTCGCGCACATGGATGAGAAGCAGGTCCGTGTCGGGGCACTCATGGGCCCACCGCATGACACGCGCGACGGGACCCTCGGCCGGGTTCGCCCCCATCAGTCGCAGCGCTTCCGAATACCCCACGTGGAGCCGATTGGGCAAGGGCTCGAAGCGGCCCACTGGCTTCACGAAGTCGTTCTGCAAACACTGCGTCAGGAGAATGGAAAGTGTCATTTGGGGCTGGATCCTCGCTGTCTCTTGGGGGTCGCGGTCACCTTGTGTACTTTATCCTCGGGGGGGCTATACATCTAGCTCCGCCCCCCCCCAGCGTGAGGGGCAGGCTCGCGCGCTTTCACACCAACCCGCACTTGCTCCCAAGGAGTTTTCCGGACGAAATCCCATGGCGAGAATCCTTCTGGTCGAAGACAACGAAATGAACCGCGACATGCTCTCGCGGCGGCTTATGAAGCGCGGGCATGATGTCCTGATTGCAGTCGACGGGCAGCAGGGCGTGGACATGGCTCGAGCCGAGGGGCCGGACATCGTCTTGATGGACATGAGCCTGCCCGTCAAGGACGGCTGGGAGGCGACGCGAGATCTGAAAGGCGATGAGGCCACGAAGGCGACCCCTATCATCGCCCTCACCGCGCACGCGATGTCCGGTGACAAGGAGAAGTGCCTCGAAGCGGGCTGCGACGACTACGACACCAAGCCGATCGAGTTCAAGCGCCTGCTGGCCAAGATCGAAGCACTGCTCAGCAGTGCCGGCTGAAGGTCGTCAAAGGAGATGGCGCCTAGAAAAACGCTGTGCACGGACTGCCCCGAGTCTCCGGGACGAGTCGTCCCGAGCCAAGCGGGAGGCCTGGCAAGAGATCTGCCTGAAACCGATCCCGAGGGCCCGTACGCCTCTACTACGCGATTCCCCATGAACTCCCAACCTCGATCCTGGATCTCCGCTCTGCTCTTGACCCTCCTCGCCGCCTGTGGCGGTGAGGAAGCGAGCCCTACCCCGGGAGTCACCGAGCACGAGATCGTCATTGGCAGTTCTTCCGCTCTCAGCGGCCACGCCAGCTTTCTCGGTACACAGTACACCCGAGGAAGCATGGCATGGATCCGCGAGGTCAACGCCGCTGGCGGAGTCCACGGCCGCAAGATTCGGTTGATCAGCTACGACGATCAGTACGATCCGCCCAAGACTCTTGCGAACACGGAGAGGCTCATCCATGAGGACGACGCCTTCATGTTGTTCGGTTACGTGGGAACGCCGACTTCGGTCAAGATCATTGCGACGATCCAAGAAACCAAGATTCCAGCCCTTGGATTCTTCACCGGAGCGGAAGCACTTCGCACGCCATTCCAGCCTAACATTTTCCACATCCGAGCGTCGTACTTCGCGGAAGCCGAGGGTGCCGTCAGCTACTTCGTGGACACGCTCGGTTTCAAGAAAATCGCGGTGATGTATCAAGACGACGCCTTCGGGCTGGCCGTCTTGCAAGGCGTGCAGCTCGCGATGGGGCGCCGGGACCTCGAAGTCTGTGCGACAGACACGCACGAGCGCGGTGCGCAGGACGTCGAGGGAGCCGTAGAGACGATCGGGGACAGCGGAGCCGAAGCAGTCGTCATGGTCGGCACATACGGAGCGCTGGCGCGCTTCATCAAGCTCTGCGATGACAGCGGGTTTCGACCGTATTTCCACACGGTTTCGTTTGTTGGCTCCGAGGCGTTCAGCGAGGAGCTGCGGGAAGTGCAAGGCGTTGACCCCACATGCTTCGAGCGAATCGTGGTCACTCAGGTCGTCCCATCGCCCGCCTCAACAGATCTTCCAACGGTCGAGACGTACAGGGGGCTTTTCATGAAGCACTTTCCCGAGGACCGTCCGAACTACGTTGCGCTCGAAGGCTTCATCAACGCACGTGTCCTCGTCGAGGCCTTGCGGCTTGGCGGGCCCGACCTGACGCGAGCCGGGCTCGTGGCTGCACTCGAAGAGATGCAAGACTTTGACGTGGGGATTGGGAGGACGATCTCCTACGGCAAACTGGATCGGAAGGGACTCAGTAACATCTACTATTCCCGGCTCTCGCCCGATGGTTTGTTCGAGACCTTTGAACCTTGAGCCGCACCCTCGGCCAAGGATGCGA
>JBLFWN010000250.1:0-3735 GCA_047611405.1 Planctomycetota bacterium
CGGCAATGCGATCCTCAAGCGTCTCCCCAGGCACAAGCTCGAGCACCAGGAAGCAGATGCCATCAATCTGGTCGACGCTGTGGATCTGAGCAACGTTGGGATGATTGAGCGCTGCAATTGACTTCGCTTCGCGCTCAAAGCGCCTCAGCCTCTCGTCATCCTCCGCAAAATGCTCGGGCAGCACCTTGATCGCCACATCGCGATCCAGTCGCGTGTCCTTGGCCTGGTAGACCTCCCCCATGGCCCCGGCCCCAAGGGGCCCGAGGATCTCGTAGAAGGAGAGGGACTGTCCGATAGTTAATGTCATGAGGGAATGGGATCTGTCACGGTCCCGCGCCGAAGGGCGGGCACTGTTACTACTCCGCGAAGAGGCGCTCCAGCTCTCGCGTCCAATTGGGAATGATCTCGATTTGTCGTGGCCGACTCGCGTCTGGCGTGGTCACCGCTAGGATTCGCTCGCCATCGGCCGACACGCTATACGACCGTACTTCGCTGCTGGTGTCCGTAGACTCAAACGCAATCAGTCGCTCTGGCGGATCGAACTCGAAGCTCTCGCCGATTCGGGTCGTGCATACGTACAGATGGCCAGCGTGCCGATAGAAGATATCTCCGTTCCCGGCCCACAGCGGTTCCATGCCCCCACCAGCCGAGAGCTGCTCTCGCCCGCCCAACCCCGAGAGCGACTCGATGTAGATCTCCTCGCGGCCAGTCTCTGATGACTGGTACACAACCCAGTTGCCCTCGGGTGATAGGGACGGGAAGTTGAGCCTGGCACGGTCTGCGCGAATCGGCCATGCGCTCTCGCTACCATCGAGCTTGCGAGCGTAGAGGCTGCTCCCGAATCCTTCGCCAGACCGCGCGAAGGCGACCGTGCTGCCATCCGGCGAGACGGAGATCTGGTTGCAGTCGAAATCAGGAATCTCGTCCCAGATAGGTAGGCCAGAGTCGGGATTAGCGATGCCAATCCGATTCAATTCGAAGGGCGGGCGATCAACAACATAGAAAAGTTCGCTCCCATCGCGTGACCACACAGGACCGGACTCCGTGTCTGGTCCACTGGTCAAGCGCGAGAGCGTTTTACGTTCGAATGAGTAGGTCCAGATGTCCTGACTCTCACCCTGAATGGTGAGTGCCACCTGACTGTCATCCGGAGCCAGGCTCACCGACTTGTAGCGGCGCTGTTCATCGATGGCTGGACTGGCGGCCCCGCCGCGATCGAACCAAACCAGCTCGCGCAACGGATCACCAAGAGCCACTGTCACATAGGCGAGGGTGCCATGCTTGGAGACGCTGACAACAGCGGTGCCGTTGATCTGCTCCACACTCACATCGTCAAGTACGACCAGCGCAGCACCCGTCACCGTTGCGGTCACGGGATCAAAGGGAAGGGCGTACAAGCGGGTACCTTTGCCATAGAGGAGATGACCGGTTTCCACATAGCGCGCGTCAAAACCGCCCTCAATCAGCGTGCGGCTCTCGCCTGTCTCAAGGTCCAAGACACTGATGTGCGAGGTATCCACAGGCGTGCGAAAGCCCGTGTAGATTACCCAACGCCCACCTGGTAGCGGCCTCGGCCACCAGTGCCCAAGCTCGCCTCCCGCACGGTCCGGTGTGGTCAATTGCGCCGGCGTTCCGCCTTCGGCCGAAACACGGCAGAGTCCGGATGAGTAGACCGGCGAGAACACAATCGTGCCGTCCTCGAGCCAGGTGCCACCACCCGCGCCAGTGGACGGGCCGATGCGAAACGGCCGTCCTCCCCCGGCAGGGACCTTCATCAAGTCCGTGTTTGTCGCGAATCCAACCCAGCGTCCATCCAGCGAGAGGAACACGCGTTGACCGCCCTCGGTGCCGGTAATGGGGATTGCATGGGCTTCATCCAACCTGCGACGAAAGAGCATCCTTTGCCCGTTCTCCAAGCCACAGAAGACTATGCTCTCTCCGTCGGGAGCAAAGGCTATATGCGACTGGCTCTTCAACTCCTGATGCCGCTCGAGGTGAATGGCGAGCCGCATGGCCGGTGAGTCCTCCGGGGCCTCGCTGATCGCAGCGGGCTTGGATGCGTCCCCCAGAAGCACGCTGCCTGCAATGCCAGCCACGAGGCCGAGGACCACCAAGGCCACCACACGCATCCTCGATGACTGCGGCCCCGTGCCTTCAGACTGCGCGCTTCCATGCACGAGTGCCGAAGGGTCGCCAGAGAGCAACTCGTCGATCTCGAGCCCCACGTCACCCATGTCTCGAATACGCTTGGTCGGGTCCTTCTCCAGACAACGCTTCAGCAAGCGAATGACCGACGCCGAGACGCGCCCATCGAGCAGCGCCCACTCCGGCTCGCCCCGCAGGATCGCGGCCGTCACGTCAGAGAAGTTGTCCCCGCCAAAGGCCCGCTTGCCCGCCAAGCACTCGAACAGCACGCACCCGAAAGCCCAGATATCCGTGCGCCTATCGATGGGCTTGCCGCGCGCCTGCTCGGGGCTCATGTACGTCGGCGTACCGAGGATGCGCCCTTCGGCGGTCATGGCGAAGCTGTCCGATTGGGCTGTGGATGAGCCTTCCTTCGACATGCCCGGGTGCATCGGCTTGGCGAGACCGAAGTCGAGAATCTTGACCACGCCGGCCGCCGTGCTGCGAATATTGGCCGGCTTCAGGTCACGGTGCACAACCCCTGCTTCGTGCGCGGCTTCCAGTCCCGTGGCGATTTGACGGCACACGTCGAGCGCCTCCTCCACCTCTAGTGCCCCCTGCTCAATGCGCTCTGACAGGTCCTCGCCAGGCACGAGCTCCATGGCGATGAAGAAGGTGCTGTCCACCTGATCCATCCCGTGGATGCCGGCGATGTTCGGGTGATTCAAGGAAGCGAGCACCTTGGCCTCGCGCTCGAAGCGCCGCAGCCGCTCCTCATCCTCCGCAAACTCATCCGGCAGCACCTTGATCGCGACCTCACGATCGAGGCGTGTGTCGCGCGCGAGATAAACTTCGCCCATGCCACCGGCGCCTAAGGGACCGAGGATCTCGTAGAAGGAAAGCTGCTGACTCTTGGTGAGTGACATGATTGGTTCGCGCTACTGCGCGAGTCGTACCCCTTCCCGGAGCCAGTCCGACTGCACGCGCAGCTCGCGACCGAGTTCTGAGCCACCGTCATCGGCGAGGCTGAGGATGCTGCCGTCGGGCGCTACGTCGTAGACGTACTGCTTGCCAACGTCCCAGTAGAAGTCTTCCACGGTGACGTACGGCGCTCCGAGCGTTGGCTGAGCGCTCAGCTCGACGTCGACCGCCCACAGCTCGCGCTTTCCTATAGGAAGGAAGTAGATCGACGTTCCGTCGGGTGCCCAGCGCGGAGAGCGACTTGGAGCTAGGGAAACCTGAAGTAGAGGGCCGTCTGGAGCTAGGGTCGTCAGGAAAATGTGGCTGTCGCCGGCTTGCTCACGCATAAAGGCCAGCCACTTCCCGCTTGGGTCAATCGCAGGCTGCGTCTCGATGGCTGGCGTCGCGATCATGTCGCGCCCCTCTCCAGACTCGGGATCGACGATCCGGATGTCGACTTGGCCCTGCTTGTCATCGAAGACCACGACGAGCTTGCCGTCGTGGGTTATCGTGCTGGTGATCAGGAAGCTATCGGGCTCGCCCTCGAAGACCACCCGTGGCGGGCTGGCTCCCTCCACGTCCAACACGTAGATCGCTGGATCACTCGCGAGTCCCGAACCGAAGTAGATGCGATCCGAAGCCTTCGACCAG
>JBLFWN010000251.1:0-3682 GCA_047611405.1 Planctomycetota bacterium
GCAGACCAGCATGAGGTGCGCGCCTATGTCTTTGGCGCTCCCGAAGATCCCGAGCGGACCCAGCGCCTGGCGCGCTTGCTGCAACGGCATCAGATTCAAGTTCATCATCTCGGGCGCGAGTTGGTCATCGAGGGCGAAGGCGAGGATAAGAGCAGCTTCGATCCAAACTTTTCCTTCCTCGTACGCCTCAAGCAGCCGCAGTACCGCTTGATTCGCGCGTTATTTGAGACGCGCACATCGTGGCCGGATAACACCTTCTATGATGTCTCCAGCTGGACTTTGCCGCTCAGTTTCGATGTTCCGGCGCAGGCGTTGAGCACTGAAACATTCTCGGAAGAGCTCGTCGGTGCGGTGGTCGATCGTGATATGCAACGGACTGCCGAGGTCGAGTCTACGCGCTCGCCGGTGGCATGGATCTTCGAGTGGCACAACTACAACGCGCCGCGCGCGCTGCAGCGTTTGCTCGAAGCTGGCGTGCGAGCTCGTGTGGCGACGCGCTGCTTCACTTCCAAGACTGCCTCGGGTACCTACGAATTCGACTACGGCACAATCGTGGTTCCGATCGGCGTGCAATCCGTCGACGCCGTTGAGCTGCGCGCATTGATGGATACTGTCGCCAAGGACGGTATCAAGGTTCACGCGGCGATCTCGGGCTTGACCCCCGAAGGCGTCGACTTGGGAAGCGGAAGCTTGCGCCCAGTCGAAGAGCCCAAGCCTGTCATGATCGTCGGCTCGTCGACCTCGAGCTATGAAGCGGGCGAAGCGTGGCACTATCTCGACAAGCGATTGGATATGGCCTTGTCGATGGTCGAAGCGAGCACTCTCTCTTCACTGGATCTGGCGCGCTACACGCACGTGATTATGGTTAATGGCGCAAGTTCAGGCGTGGACGAATCAGGTTCGTCTAGGCTCGCGGCTTGGGTTCGATCGGGTGGCGTCTTGATCACGACCAAGTCGTCGGCGGTCTGGGCTGCGAATGAGTACTTGGAAAACGCTGAAGAAGAAGCGAGCGAAGAGCCTTCGGACCACAAGGAGGGATCAGATGAGGAGGAAGAGTCCGAGCAAGACGAGTTGCCTGAGGAGCAGACAACGGATCAGACCTACGAGGACTACGAAGACCTGCGCGCTGTGCAACGCATCGCGGGGACGATCTTCCGTACGCGACTCGACCGCACCCATCCGCTTGCGTTTGGCTATGTACGAGATCAATTGCCGGTGTTCCGCAACTTCTCCGAACTACTGCCGGAGGGTACTGATCCCTTTGGTACTCCGGTGCGTTACACGGACGACCCACTAATCAGCGGTTTTGCGTCTCCCGAGAACACCGAATTGATCGCCGGTAGCCCCGCCGTGCGCGCGGCACGCATGGGACGTGGCACGGTGATTTGCATGATCGATAATCCGAACTTCCGCGGCGTGTGGTACGGCACGAACAAGCTGTTCGCGAACGCGATCTTCTTCGGCGGAGCGATCAAGCGCACCGGTGCGCTGGCTGAAAAGGGAAGCTCGAGCGAAGGCCATCAGCATTGATCTGACAAGCGCCCCACGCATCTGCTGCTGTGAAGCCATGACTCGCCAGCTGGGAGGGTGGTTCTCACGTGCGGGCAGCGTCAAGGGCGGCGAGGAGAACGCGCTGGCTGCAGCCCAGCACGTGCTTTCATGCTTCGCACTTAGTGGCTGCACCCGAGACTAGGCCTGCATCCAGTACAAAGGTTCGCACTCAGATGCCCCACGGGCGGCCAGCTCGGGTGTACAGAGATACTGGGTTTTCCGCTTCGTCCCTAACGGGGCGCACAGGCTCCGAGCGCGGGACCGAGAAGAGCCTGCATGTGAGTCACGCGCTTGACGATGGCGGAAGTAGTGACGAGATCGCACACGCGGTTGGGCTGGCGTTGCGCGATCTGGTCGATGACGCGGCCATTCTGATCCTGCATACGCTGCTAGAGATGGACTCCTGACGCGAGCTCATCACGTCCATAGTCTGCTGTCATATCGTGGCGGGACTGGGAGCGTTCGCTTCTAGGGGCTGTAAGCCGTAGCTGGTCAGCCCCCAAGTTTCGACTCGACGTTATCATGCGTGCATGAGGAGCCCCAGCCAGCAACGTGCCCCGCGCGCCGTCCGTGGCGCCGTCGAGCTCCTTATTGGTACGCGTAAGGGCGCCTTCCGCCTGAAGAGCGACAAAGATCGCAAGGCGTGGAAGCTTCGTGGCCCTGACTACTTAGGGCAGATCATCCAGCACGTCGTGCTCGATCCGCGCGACAAGAAGACGATGTTGATCGCTGCGCGGCCGGGTCACCTGGGCCCGTCGTTGTTCCGATCCGAGGACGCGGGCAAGACCTGGAAAGAGGCGAAGAAACCGCCTGCCTTCGCAAAGGCGAAGGAGGGTGAGCGAGCGCGCACGGTGCACCACACCTTCTGGCTCCAAGCGGGTCATGAGTCCGAGCCCGGGACTTGGTTTGCGGGAACATCGCCGCCCGCCTTGTTCAAGAGTACGGACGGTGGCGACACCTGGAAGAGCGTCAAAGGCTTCAACGAGTGTGCAGAGAACGTGCACTGGATTCCGCCGGCTGAGCAGGCACCGCCCGATGGTGCGACGATGCACTCGCTTCAGATCGACCCGGCTGATCCTAAGCACATGTTCGTCGCTGCTTCGGCCGGAGGAGTCTTCGAGACGACCAATGGTGGACGCAAGTGGAAGCCGATCAACAAGGGCGTCGCGATGGACTTCAGTCCCGAGGAAGACCCCGAGTACGGTCATGATCCGCACTGCTTCGGCATGCACCAGATGGATCCCAATCGGCTCTGGCATCAGAACCACTGCGGCATCTACCGCATGGACCGTGTCGCCGGTGAGCCAGATCGTTGGGAGCGCGTCGGTGACAACATGCCCAAAAAAGTCGGCGACATCGGTTTCCCGATTGTGCTTCACCCGCGCGACCCCGACACCGTGTGGGTCTTCCCGATGGATGGCTCTTCGGTCTGGCCGCGCGTCAGTCCGGGCGGCAAGCCGGCGGCCTACATGACGAATGACGCGGGCAAGACCTGGAAGCGCCAAGACAGGGGTTTCCCGCAGGAACAAGGTTGGTTCACCGTTAAGCGACAATGCATGTCGCAAGACTCGCACGATCCTCTTGGCGTGTACTTGGGCACGACCTCGGGCGAAATCTGGGCCAGTACGAACGAAGGCAAGAAGTGGACGTGTATCGTCAGGCACTTGCCGCACATCTACTCGGTTGAGGTGGCTGGCCAACAGCAATGATCGTTCACATCCCAAGCCCGCTACGTTCGTACACGGCGGATGAATCAAGAGTCGAGGGCAAGGGCGGCACAATCGGTGCCCTCTTAAACCACCTTGATCGCACCTATCCGGGCTTCCGATTCCGCGTCATCGACGAACAAGACCAGATTCGCGAACACATCCGCTTCTTCATCGGAACGACGCCGGTGAATGAGCTGGCGGCCGAGATCGACGATGCGCCGGAAGTGCACATCATTTGCGCGATCTCAGGTGGGTGAGCGATAGGCTTCAGAGGAGCGCACCGCATCGGTGCGCCTTCCCATGGCGAAGAATCGAAATTCGCCAGCGAACCGCGCAAGCGAGCCCAGCTCGCAGGATGATCCCGATGAAGCTATTGTGGAAGGCTCGTGAAGTGCTCGGAGTGTCCGCGCTGCTGTGTTTCT
>JBLFWN010000252.1:0-3650 GCA_047611405.1 Planctomycetota bacterium
CAAAGACCTCGCGCGACTCACCCTCGAAGCGTTTGGTGAAGTCGCCGACATCCAGGTCCTTATCCAGGAAGGCCTTGTTGATGTCCTTGGCGATCTGCGGCTCGATCGGGGTCGGTATCTCTGAAGCGGAATCAGCACTATCCTGCGTACTCGCGCAGGCAGCCAGTATCAGGAGTAGCGGGAGAAGTGTCAGTGAACGCATTGTGGGGGAGTTCCTACCAGGGTTCGATTCGAAGTGCGGATCACGCGCGTCGCAGCGCGTCGATGACTTCCATGCGGGAGGCACGCCAGGCCGGCAAGGCTCCGCCGAGCAAGCCAAGGATGACCGCGAAAGTCACAGCGTCAATCAGCACGGCGGGCGTCAATGAGAATGCGAATGCCACCTCAGAGAAGGTGATCATATTGGCGGTGCCTGTCTCGATTCCGTCCAGAGGTAGCGCAAACAAGATTCCGAAAGCGCCACCGACCAGCCCAAGCACCAAGGCCTCGACCATGAAGGAGAGGAAAATGGGGAAGGGCCGGAATCCGAGTGAGAGCAGGATTCCGATTTCGGGTCCGCGCGCAGAGAGGGCGGCCTGCATCGTGTTCGTCGCGGTGAAGACGGCAGCAATGCCCATGATCACGGCCAGGAAGAAACCGAGTCCACCCAGGGCGCCCGAGAGCATCGAGGTCTGCCCTTCCAGGAAGTCGCGCTCGGTCATGGCCTTGGCCGGGACCTCTTTGTGACTCTTTAGTCGCTCCGAAAGCTCCTCAATATCGACGCCCGCGTTCAGGACTGCCAATACGCGGCTGTAGTTGGGTCGCTCGAGCGCTTGCGACATGCGGTCCACGTCGCACCAAATCTCGGACGCGAAGGGTCCGTCATTCTCGAACACGCCAACCACCTTGAAAGGCGTCGTGTTCAATTGAATGGTGGCTCCCAATTCGCAGTCCTGGATGCGGCGCGTCAGCTTCTCACCGACGATGACCTCATCGGTGCCCGGCTCGAAGTTGCGGCCATCGATCAGCCGCAAGGACTCGCCATGGATCTTGAAGCTGGCCGGCTGCACGCCGCGGATCGGCACATTGGTCTCTCCGCCGGACAGCTTGAGGCGACGCACGGCCAGGTAGCTCTCGGCTGACGCGAGCGGTTGACCGTCCTCATCGATCGCGATCTCCGGCAAGCTCTTCATCAGCGTGCGCGCGCGACTGGGAGCGAACTCACTGTCGCCCTCGGTGGTAGCGCCAGGTCGCAGGAAGACCGCGTGATCATCGCTGCCGACACCGATGAACAGGCTCTCGAAACCCTTCTGCAGTGCCAGTACGCCAGCCAGAACGGCGACTGTAGCGCCAATCGAGATGACTGTCAGCAGGGTCGAACTCTTGCGCACCCAGAGGCTGCGCAGATTGTAGGTCAGGGGTACGTTGGCCACGTTCGGTACTTGGGCTAGAGGGCTGGATCAGTTCGAACGAAGAGCGTCGACGACTTCCAGTCGCCGGGCAGACAATGCGGGCATGATGCCTGCGAGCAAACCGATGCCAAGCGTCAACACGGCAGCGCCGAGCATGACGCTGGGTGCAATCGTATAGCCCGGGAACATCGTGCCGAGCACACCCGTGAGGATCTCGGATGTTCCTTTCGCGAGAGCGATCCCAAGCCCTCCGCCAAGCAGGACCAGGACTAAGGATTGTCCCATCATCAGGGTCGCGACATTGGTGTCGGTGAACCCGAGAGCCTTCAAGATCCCGATGTCGCGCCGCTGTTCACGCCCCGCCATCAGCATCGTGTTCAGCACGGCCAGCAAGACGGCGATCGTCACGCCGCCACCGATCGATGAGACGAACATCGGGATGTTGCCGACCATCGACACGAACTGCGCCTGGAATTCGGCTTCGGTGGTGGTCTGGACGACCTGGGGCCCATTTTCGAACATGCCATCCACTGCAGCCATCGTCTCGATCTGATCCGTACCCGACGCTGTCTTCAACACATAGACGCCGACACCGGGAGGGCCGCTGGCGCTTCCGCCTTCGAGGCTCTCGCGCAGATAGTCGAAGTGAAAGAAGAGCTGGTTGTTGTCGACGTTACTGGAGTCTGACTTGTAGACACCTGCCAGGTGGAACTCCCATGGCGCACCATCATTACGCGGGAAGAGCGCACCGATGATCGGAATGGTGTCACCGACCATCCAATCGAAGCGCTTCACAAGTCCCTCACCGACGATGCAGGCCGTGCGCTTCTGAATGAAGTCATCCGCGCTGCCGTCGATTATGTCCATCTCGTGGTAGACATCTAGCAGCTTGTCCGCGTCGACAGCAAACTGCGCGAAGAAGTTCGACTGGTCTTGATAGATACCGCCAAACCACTGGTACTTCAGGGTCTCTTCGACACCGTCGACGGCGCTGATCTTGCCCTGATAAGACTCGGGCAAACTGACGAATAGACTGACTGCGGACTGGACGATGAGACGGCTGCTGGATGCGGCACGCACGCCTGCGTCGAGTGCGACGACCAGGCTTTGCAGCACGCACAGTAAGAACATCGCGACTGCCAGCGATCCGACGGTCAGGACGAAGCGCAGCTTGTGATTGAACAGGTTCTTGACGACGAGCTGGATCACGAGGCGCTTCCCGTGCTCGCGCCTGTCTTTGCTTTGCCTTCTTCGATGCTACCGAGTTGGCCCTTGTCCAGGTGCACGATGACATCCGCGCGTTCAGCGGCGGCCGGGTCGTGCGTGACCATCAGGATCGTCATGCCGAGTTCGGCTTGCAGCCTGTCCAGCAGTTCCAGCACGGAAGCACTCGAGGCGCGGTCCAAGTCACCGGTCGGTTCGTCGGCCAAGATAATTTTGGGATCAGTCACGATCGCGCGCGCAATGGCGACACGTTGCTGCTGACCACCTGAGAGTTGATCCGGCCTGTGGTCCAAGCGATCGCTGAGGCCGACGAGGCTCAATGCGTGTTCCGCATGCTTGCGCCGTTCCTTGCTATCGAGGCCTGTCAACTGCAGCGGCAAGCTGACGTTCTCGATCGCGCTCAACACGGGCAGAAGGTTGAAGCCCTGGAACACGAAGCCGATCGTCTCGCCACGCCAGCCGGACAGTTTGGCGCCGCGTAGCTCCGTGACCTCTTCACCTGCAACTCGAACGCTTCCCGAGTCGGGCGAGTCCAAGCCACCGACCATGTTCAGCAAGGTCGATTTTCCGGAACCCGAGGGGCCCATCAATGCGTAGTAGCCGTTCTCGGGTACGTGCAGATCGAGCTTGTTGAGCACGACCAGGCTCTCGCCTCCACGATGGTAGGAACGAGTCAGCTTCTCGATCTTGATCATGCGCGGATCGTATCAGCCTGGCGCGGGAGCGTGGGCAGGCCCGACACGGAATTTGCTGGGCGCGCCTGATGAAGCGTCAAAAGCGAGATCGTTGCTGCGCTTCGGCACAGTGTGATCGAAGCGCGCGCTTCTGCTCGAGGCGAATAGCACCATTGGGCACAGTCACAAGGCGAAGGACGCACAGCGGATCGTGCTCCGCACTCCGATCATCCTTCGACTTGGATGACGCGGTCACCATCCGCCAGCTCCGGGTCAGGCGACAGAATGACATTCTCACCGGCTTCGAGGCCCGCTAGTACGCGGCGGTTGTTTCCGACTGATTCACCCAATTGGAGTTCGG
>JBLFWN010000253.1:0-3632 GCA_047611405.1 Planctomycetota bacterium
CCCAGGCGAAGAGCACGAAGTCCTTCACGCTGCGCTCAGCACCAAAACTGAGCGCCACCGCGGCCGCAAGGGCGCAGAGCACGGCCAAGCGACTGCCGCCCAGGCCCGACTCGCTCTCGGCTGCGTCCGCCCTTGAGTCAGCCCTGAAGTCGCGCACGAAGCTCGACGCGATGACGAGCAGTTGACTGTCGCAGGTCGACATGATCGCCGCGAAGAGCGCAGCCAAGAGGACACCCACGAAACCGGCAAAGAGGTATTCGTCGGAGAGCAGCTGCCCAAGCATTGGGTACAGATGCTCGGAGTCCGCGTTCGGAAAGAGTTCTTTGCTGCTGAAGATGATCCTTCCGACCAGACCGATCAGCATCGCACCCACGGCCATCAAGATGTTCCATGTCGCCCCGATCCAAGCGCAGCGCTTCAGCTCGGAAGCATCTGCGATCGACATTGCGCGCACCAAGATCGGCGGGCTACCGAAGGAGCCGAGGCCGATCATCAGGCCCGACAGACTGGCCTGGAAGCCGCGGCTGAGGTTGGTCAGCGAAGGATCGATTGCGAGTAGTTGCTCGTTCATTGACCCTATCCCGCCGATGTATAGGACGCCGAGAATGGGCAGCACCAGCAGCCCAGCGAGCATGAATACACCCTGGATCACATCGGTGATCGCGACCGCGCGGTAGCCGCCGACAAGGGTGTAACCGAGCACGATGATGGCCGTGATGCACAGGCCCCAGGTTCGGCCATCCACACTCGGGAAGATGGCTTCGAGCGCCTTGCCGCCGGCTGCGAGTTGAGCACTGACGTAGCTCGTCAGGAAGAGCACGATCACCAGACCTGCGAGCTGCCGGATCGGGAGTCGGGAGCTTCCGCTGCGTCCGTCCGGACCGATGGCGAGGGATTGCATCACCTCTGGAACCGTGATCGCGCCGACCTCTGCGGATCGAGTGCGCAGACCTGCTCCCATGCGGCCCAACAGGATCCACTCGGCCAGGATGTAACCCGGGAAGAGCCAGAGCGCCGAGTATCCCCACGCCCACGCCGCGCCACTGGCACCCAAGACAAGCCAAGCTGAGCGGCCCGAGCTGACCGCCGACAGTGCGACGACAAAAGGACCTAGGCTGCGTCCACCCAGGAAGAAGCCCTCTTGCGTATCGCCACTGCGTCGAGCGGCCCACAGTCCAATCCCGATCGTCGCGCCTAGGTACAACGTGAACAGGATCAGAGTAGTAGCGCCACCGACGGCGGCTTCGGTCATGGCCAGCGCAATCATGGCCAGACGTTGCGGATAGGGCGGACTCCTGTCAACGGGCGAGCTGTGCTGAGGCGCGCACGGCATAATGCCGGCCATGCGAGATGGATGCGGAGCGGGAGCCGAATGGGCAGCTTTGATCGCGCGCGTCGGTGATCGGCTGACGCGTGCCTTCGAAGAAGTTCTTGGCCGTCTGCGACGAGAGCGAGCCATCCTGGAGGGGCGACCAGGCAGCGGAGGTTGGTCCACGCTGGAGATCGGCGATCACCTGGTACTCGCGAATCACTACCTGTTGATTCTGCTGCGCAAGCTGCGAGACAAGGGGTTGGCGCGTGCGCAAGCGGGTGCAGAGATCGAGAGCCATGCGCCGCCCCTCGATGCAATCGAAAAGTTATCGAGCCGCTCGCTGCGCTGGGTGCATCCCGATCACATGGGTCCGCGTGACGCGATCGACCCGGTACAGACTTGCCTAATGCTCGAGCAGCAACTGGACGAGTGTTTGTCCTTGTTGGCATCCACACCGAAGGGCGAGGGCAGCCTGCATCGCATTCGCATGAGTGTTGTCGGTGAAGATAAGTTGGACCTGTATCAGTACACGTTGGTGGTGGCCTTGCACATCGAGCGTCACGTGGCCCAGATCGATCGGAACGATGCGAGTTGACGAGAGTTCGTCTGTTGCAGTGAAGGGATGGTGCGCGGTCAACCGCTCTGCAGTGCGGTGGCATGCCGGTCCGCGATCGCGAGCGCCGTCTGATTGCCTCGGTCGGACAAGCCGCTGACTTCGAGTCGCAAGTTTTCCTGAGCGGAAAGGATTGCCTCTCGCTCAAGCACCGCTCGTGCGCGAGGGAACCATAGGTCGGGATAAGCGCTTCCGATCGTGCCGACGACGATGACCTCCGGGTTCAACAAGTCGACGAGCAGCGCGCAGAGTTGGCCGAGTTTTGCACCACAGCGATCTATCGTAGCGAGCGCTGCTTCATCACCTGCACGCGCAAGGTCACACACGACACGAGGTGTCAGATCCATGGCCGGCAGCTTCGTCGCGCGCCCTGCTTGCACGAACGCGAGCCGCTCCGCCTGCGCGACTTGCTCGATTCCTGGTCCGCTCAAGTAGCCCTCGACACTTCCATGTTTGCCGAAACCGACCGGGCCGTCGTCGGATAAGCGGATGTGCCCAATCTCACCTGCGAGCGCGCTCGGTCCCTCGTAGACACGACCATCGAGCCACAGTCCTGCGCCCATGCCCGTGCTCATCGTCAAGAAGATCGCGGATTTCGTTCCGCGCGCTGCACCCCAGCGCGCTTCGGCCAACACGCCTGCATTGGCGTCGTTCATCATCGCCACTGGCAGGCCGGTCGCGTCGCGGCAGAATGCCAGCACGCCGAAGCCTTGCCAGAGCGGCATATTGGGGACTTCGAGCAGGCAGCCGCCTTCGTAGGAGAGCGGGCCCGGGCAGGCGAGACCAAGTGCCCTTGGCGCCAGAAGGGATTCTTGCTTACACAGCATCTGCAAGCGTTCGAGCGCTTCTGTGAGCACAGCCTCGGGAGTGCGCGCGGAGTCGTTCTCGATGCGATCGCTTGCGATCACTCGACCCGACGAATCGCCGATCGCAATGCCAATCTTCGTCCCGCCAATGTCGATGCCGGCGAGCAGTCGAGCTTCGGGGCCTGCGGCTCTGCGCACATTCATAGGCGCAGCTTAGCAAGCAGCGCACTCGGGCGGAGAAGCCGAGTAGAGCACTGCGCCTGCAACGGATGGCTCGACTTACTCCCCAGGCTTATCTGGCAGGAGTACGGTAGCGAGGCCAGCAACAACCATCCGGTGATCATTGCCTGGCAAGACGCTCTACCAGGAGTTGAGGTCCTCCTCCGTAAGAGGCCCTATGCGACCTCTAGCTTGTTCCAGCAATTTTTCGATTTGGAACAGCTGACCAGCCTTCACGACCAGGTGACAGCGGTGAGTGTTCTGAATGTCCTCCCATGGGTCACCTTTGACTACGACGCAATCAGCGAGCTTGCCGGCCTCGATAGTTCCGAGGCGATCCCCGAGGCCGAGCGCTCGAGCGCCGTTGATCGTGGCGGCTTTCAGGACAGCGGAAACCGGCAATCCAGCGAGGCGCAGGCAGTGCAGTTCGCGGTGGTACCCGAAGCTCGGTAGGTAGTCACCCCAGCTGGGATGATCCGTTCCGACCGTGATCCACGGGCCACCGCCGCGTTCATAGAAGCCCAGCAGCAGGTCGCGTTTGGCCCAGTAGATCGCCTCGAAGGTTGCCATCGGCGGGCGCGGGGGACGTTCCTCGATCAGGGCACGCATGTAGGGGGTCAAGAAGCTGCGCTCGTCGATCCACGGGGTGAAGACTTCCGGATCGCGCTCGCCGAAGTACCCG
>JBLFWN010000254.1:0-3584 GCA_047611405.1 Planctomycetota bacterium
GCACACGCACGCCGGCCTGGCCGCAGGCACGCATCGCGTAGCCCATCGTCGTCGCGTAGGTGTAGAAGCGAACGCCGACATCTTGCAGGTCTACGATCAAGTCGTCGATGCCGGCCAATTCGGATGCATCGGGTGCGCGCCGCTCGCCATACAAGCTGTGAATAGGAAGGCCGGTGGCCGAGTCGACTTCATCGTTGATGTCGCCTTCGCGCGCTGATTCCAAGCCGTGTTCGGGACTGAACAATCGGATCAGCTCGACTCCTTGCGCCTCCGCGAAGCGGTCGATCGTGCGCACGCCGTGATGATCGCGGCCGATGCGACTGGTCAAGATCGCGACGCGGCGTCCACGCAATCGTTCGAAGGACTCCTCGACCAACACATCGATCCCACAGCGGACCCAGCCCTGCTTGCGTTCGCTGCTCTCCTCACCCTCGCCTAACGCTCCAGCAGTCGGATCCGAAGCAGACGGGGTACGCTCCGAGCCTGCGCAAGCCGCGAGCAGAGTCAGCGCACACGCGAGTTGGCTCGCGCGACGCAACGCTGAACTCCGCCGTACGCTCAAGACACCGAGCCGGTGACAAAACCAACCAGCGCGAACAGGAACCCCATCAGGCAAGCGGGGAAGCAGCCATCCAGCTCGAAGTCATCCAGCAGGCCACCAGTCAGCATCAGGAGCGCCGCATTGATGATGGCCGGTATGATCAGTGCGAAGAGCCCAAGCGTCAAGACGATCGCCGGCAGACTGATCATCGTCAGAATGACCGTCAGCAAGGGGCCGATGATCGCATTCAGCACGGTGAACACCAACGCGATCAGAACCGCGGCCTTCCCGGTCTTCACCCGGATGCCAGACAAGACCTGAGGCGCCATGAAAGCGACGACGGCGTACAGAACGAGGCGTGTGATCATGAGGGTTGGGCAACTCCAGGCGGCTGCACGCGCCCGGGCGCGGCAGGAAGGTTCTAGCACTCGGACGAGAGCGAGGCACGCAATGCTCGCCGCGCGGCGCGCGGGGGACGGATGAAGCTCAGCGGGATGTAAACGCTCAGGAGTGCGTCTTACGTGCACGGGCCCAATCCATTCGAGTTCGTGGCTCCAACCCCTGGAGCGGCGGGAGAAAGTGGCACAGGCGCGGGCACAGGCCGCCGGAACGACCTCGAGTCCCGCCTCCCCCATCGAGGCTCCCGGAACAAGCACTCTCACGCGGCCATTCGCAGTTCGCGGCCCCGTCCGCGAGCAGGGCGCCCTACCAACAGCGCTTCGCACAGTGACAGGCATCGGACGCGGATCGAGGAGCATTAAGTTCCCGGTGCTTGCCCCACCCAAAGAAGCAGGGCATTTGGCGCGGTACCGCAACGCAGAGCTGCGTTCGAGGACCGGAGCTGCGCGGAGCGCTGTTGGTAGGGCGCCCCGCTAGCGCCAGGTCGAGATCGAGCCGCCCTCGAAAGAGCCGGCCGATCCCAGGCACAAAAGAAACGACCCGCTCTCGAGAGAGCGGGTCGTTATAAGGTGGTGAGCGCGCCAGGGATCGAACCTGGGACCTACTGGTTAAAAGCCAGTTGCTCTACCAACTGAGCTACGCGCCCACCTATTGTTCTGTGTTGTTCGTGCGAGTCGGCCTTGTTTGCCAGCGCCCCGCTTCGACTTCGGAGCGCGAGAGCATACCCATAGCCACTGGCTGGTCCAATAGCGTACGCAGAATCTCGATTCAGATTCGTAATGCGGGGCGGCAGCGGCGTCATGGCGCTTGCCGCCACGGACGAATCAGACCTCCAAGATCTCCTTGGTCTTGGCTTCCTGGCGCTCACCGACCTTATCCTCGAAGGTCTTGAGCAGCTTTTGGATCTCGTCGTGCAGCTGGCGGTTCTCGTCCTCGGTCATTTCGCTGCTCTTCTGCATCAGGTCAGCCTGCTTATTCACGTCACGGCGCACGTTGCGCAGAGAGACGCGACCCTCCTCGCACAGCTCCTTCGCCTTGGCGGCGTACTTCTTGCGCTGATCGCCCGAGAGCGGCGGCAGCGTCAATCGCACGATCTTGCCGTCCGACTCGGGTGTGATCCCGAGGTCCGACTTCTGCAAGGCCTTGATCAGGTCCTGGATCGCGCCGAGGTCAAAGGGCTTGATCACGAGCTGGCGCGGCTCGGGTACCGAGATCGAGGCCAGCTGGCTGATCGGTGTCGGCGTGCCGTAGTAATCGACGCGGATGTTGTCGATCAGCGCCGAGGACGCGCGCGAGGTGCGGATGCCTTTCAGCTGATCCTGCATGTGCGCAACGGCCTTATTCATGCGCTGCTTGGACTCATCGAGCAAATCGTTGTAGCTCATCTTCAGCTCCCAATCTTCGTGCCTAACGTTTCTCCCCTGACGACGCGCTCGAGATTGCCGTCTTCGAACAGGTCAAAGACGATCACGGGCAAGTTGTTGTCTTTACAGAGGGCGATCGCAGCGGCGTCCATGACCCGTAGCTCTTGGCTCAGGACGTCGATGAATTTCAATGTATCGTACCGCTTGGCGTCGGGGTTCGTCTTCGGGTCCTTGTTATAAACCCCGTCGACCTTGGTCGCCTTCAGCAGTACGTCACAACCCAGCTCGATTCCGCGCAAGGCGGCGGCTGTATCGGTCGTGAAGTAAGGGTTGCCCGTGCCAGCGGCGAGGAGCACGACCCGACCTTTGCTCAGGTGCCGCTCGGCGCGCCTGCGCACGAAGGGCTCGGCGACCTGCTTGATCTCGAGAGCGGTCATCACGCGCGTCTGCGCTCCGGCCTGCTCGATCGCATCCGAGAGCGCCATGCCATTGATCACGGTCGCGAGCATGCCCATGTAGTCCGCATTGGCCCGGTGACCGCCGAGCTGGCTGAACTCCGCGCCGCGCAGAATATTGCCGCCGCCGCAGACGAGCGCGACCTCGACGCCCAGGTTGACGACGCGAACGATCTGCTTCGCGATCGTCTGGACCTGGTTCGGGTCGATTCCGTGGCCCGAATCGAGGCTGCCCATGGCCTCTCCGGAGAGCTTGAGCAGGATGCGCTGGTAGGTCATACGGTCGGGCTGGTGTTTGCGGTCTTGGCGGGGCCGATCCGCGGAAAGGATAGGGAGAGTGTGGGGTGAGGAGCTAGGACAATTCCGGCATGCTGTGTAGCGAGCAGCCCAAAGACCTGGAACTCGCTGAAGCTGCCGGTTTTCTCTGCGACTTGGAGGGGTTCGCCTTTCGCCGGGTCGGCATAGGATCGGGGCAGCAGCGGACGCTCGCATCCCTCTGCGCCGGGTCCTAGAGCGTTGGGCGTTCCGCCTAGCGGCCGGCTATCTGCCCGAACGGCCAGTTTGAACGCTCTGGGCCATATCAATTAGGGGCCGAGCTGAGTATGAACTGTGCGCCACCGAACTCAGCCATGACCGACAAAGAGATCCGCAGACGGCGTACTTTCGCCATCATCTCCCACCCCGACGCGGGGAAGACGACCCTGACCGAGAAGCTCCTTCTCTACGGAAGGGCCCTGCATTTGGCCGGTTCGGTCACGGCGCGCAAGAACCAGCGCAGCACGGCCTCCGACTGGATGGAGCTCGAGCGTCAGCGTGGGATCTCGG
>JBLFWN010000255.1:0-3095 GCA_047611405.1 Planctomycetota bacterium
AAGGGACATCCACGGCCGAACACTGTGTCTACTGCGGGTCCAGCAGTGTGCTCGCGCAGGACTCGAACAGAAACGCGTTGAGGCCTGAGTCGCTCGTGCCGCTCGACTTGGGTCGCGACGAAGTCGCTGCTCAGTTCAAGGACTGGATCCAAGGTCTGTGGTTCCGCCCCAACGCACTTAAGCAAGTCGACCCGACCCATGCGACCGGGGTCTACGTCCCATTCTGGACCTTCGACTCGCGCGTCCACTCCGATTGGTCGGCCGATGCGGGATACTACTACTATGTTACCGAGACCTACACCGTACAGGTCGACGGCAAGACGCAGATGCGCACGCGTCAGGTACGCAAGATCCGATGGGTCCCCGCTTGGGGCTCGCGCGACGATGCGTATGACGATGATCTTGTCGCGGCTTCGGCCGGCATGCCAAACGAGTTATTGAAGGAGCTTGGCGAGTTCGACCTCGATGCTCTCGTGCCGTACAGGCCAGAGTATCTGTCTGGCTGGCGCGCGGAGGAATACCAAGTCGATCTGAGCGATGGTTGGGAGCGCGGCAAGCAAGCCGTCATCGAGTCGCAGGAAGCGCGCTGCTCAGGTGATGTTCCGGGCGATACGCAGCGGCATCTGCGTATCCAAAATCGGATCTTCGATGTGCGTTGGAAGCACGTACTCTTGCCCGTTTGGAGTCTACAGTACGGCCTCGGCGGCAAGACCTACACCGTGCTCGTGCATGGTCAAAACGGCACGGTCGCCGGCGATGCGCCGCTCAGCTGGATCAAGATCCTGCTGCTGGTGCTCGCCATTGCCGCGATCATCGGCGCGATCGTCCTCGCCACGCAGATGTGACCGAGGTCGGCGTTGTGCAACGCCGAATCGCAGGCGTCAGCGAGCCTCGAAAATCAGCACGCGCCCGATGTTCGAGGCGCCCGTACCGAAGAAGGGATCTCCCAACACGAGCTCCTTCTTCCTGCTGGCCGTGAACAACTGCCCCGATGACATCCCATTGCCCGCGTGATGCGAGGCGCCGTCCGGCAAGGGCACGACAAAGGGTGCGCCTGTCAGGTTGCCCGAGGCATAGATATAGATGCGCGGCTTTGTGATGGGAGCTGTGCCGAGCGCCAGGTTGACGAGCTCTCGCTCGGGGCCACCGACCAAGTCGACCCATTGCGTTCGAAAGCCGTAGTGATCGGCTTGCACGAACTCGATGCCGTCGTCGGCAGTGCCCTTTGTAGCGACCGAGACCACTGTGTTCAAAACGACGCGGAAGTGTGTGGCCGAACCCGCAGTCTGTGCATAGGTGCCGTCACTCCGCAACCTGTCCTGACGGTTGTGGCCAATGCTGACGTCAAAGCCAGTCGAGCCGATCGACTGCACTGCAAGATGCATACCCCAGCGGTAGTTCCCGTCCTGATCCTCGCTAGCGATCGGATTCAAGAAAGTCTGCATCGGTGTCGCGCCCGGCCCCATAGGTACGCGAATGAAGTCGACCGCTCCCCGCCCCGGCTCGGGCGCGACCACTGCGCCGATGCGAGTCGCGAAGATGCCCATCGTATTGCCGGCGGCGTCTTCCAAGACAGCCGTGTGAGCGCCGAAGCCAGCGAACTCGGACTGACCCGCGCCGGGAACTTGATCCGGGCACGCCAACTCAAATTGGTAGGTCCAGACTCCTGGACTGTTCTGCTTGAAGAAGTACAGCACGCCTGCGCCCGGGCCACCGCCCGCCGCACTGGCGGATCTGGCCCCGATCGCGAGCTCCATCTCGCCATCCAGAGTGAAGTCCCCGCTTTGTGCAGAGCATCCAAAGTAGGCGTTCAGTTGATGGACCGGCGCGCTGAGTTTGATAGTGGTGCCGGCGTGTGACACCAAGTACATCGCTCCCGCGGCGGGCATGCCGCTCTCCTGTTTGCGCTCGGCACCGATCATCAGATCGTCGCCGGGGTGCGCGTCCAAATGAGCTGTGTTCAGGAAGCTACCGAACAGATCACCCGCTGCGCGGTCTAGCGACTCGAGTCGAATGAAGGTCGCAAGGTCCGGGCCCAGATAGACGTAGACCGCACCGCGATCCGCGTCCTCACCCGGCGCACCGACTGCTAGATCCGGAACTCCATCCGCATCATAATCCAAGATCACTGTCGAGCCGCCGAAGTGAGCCTGCGCTTGCCCACTCGGGTTATCGATCGTGTGAAAACTGGATCGCAGTGAAGGCTCGACCACGACCGCTGCTTGCGCGGCCACTGCGTTCGTCAAGCTGACGGACATCAAGAACGCGAGTGAGATTCGGGGCATGGGCGGGTTGTTGGATAGGTTGGGGACGCAGGCACCATCTAGTTGATAGCCCTAATTGTGCGAGCTGTCGAGCCCTGCAGCGACGAGAGGCTGCAGATGCGTCTCGCAGCGAGCAGGCATTCCTACGCGAGGTGTGATCGGACCGTCAACCCAGCACAAAGACGACGTAGAGCAGAGCCACCAAAATCTGAGCGATCGCGAAGGGAACCGCAGCTTTGACGAAGTCGGCGAAGCTCATCTTCAGCTCATTCTTGTGAATGATCGTCACTGCCACCAGCGTCGACGCGGAGCCGATGGGTGTGATGTTTCCACCAAGGTTCGCACCGAAAACGACCGCCCACCAGAAGGGAGAATTCGGATCGGTGCCGATGTCGGGTTGCACCGCGAGGATCTTGGCCAACATCGCGGCCAGCGGGATGTTGTCGGTGACTGAGCTTGCGACGGCTGCGGTCACCATGATCAACGCGCTGCCTGTTGTCGCGCCCAGCGCGATGATGTGCCCGACGCCTTGACCGATCAGGTGCAACACCTGAGCGTGCTCCATCACGTTGATAACCACGAATAAGCCAGCGAAGAAGGCCAGCAGATCCCAGTCGATGGCTTGATAGAAGCGATCCGCGACTGACTTGTAGCGCACCAACATGATCAAGCCAAAGGCCATCGCAACGTAGCCCATGCCCAGCTCGCGAATGTACGGCAGGACCGATGCCGTCGCGATTACGCCGATGAACAGCACCAGCATCAGCGCGCCGAACTTGAAGAAGAAGGGGCTCTCGATGCCGTCGTTTTCATCGAAGCCGGCGACGAGCT
>JBLFWN010000256.1:0-3009 GCA_047611405.1 Planctomycetota bacterium
GAACAACGCGGAGCCAATGCTGAATCTCATTGTGCCAAGTTCGAGCGCACTGTGAATCAGCGTCCCGGGCGCCAAGAGGCTTCAACGGGAACTTGTGCTGTGAACACGACGGTCACCTGGGAAGGATGATCCGTTCGAGTCATCGCGCACTCCTGTTCCAAGATGCCCATGAGACCTCGCCCTCTCTATGCTCTTGTTCACTCTGTAGCCGTTGCGAACGGCAAGGTGCAGACACAATTCAATGAAGCCTCCATGGGCACGCGATCGCATGCTCCCAGTGAGGCCGAGATGTGCCACCTGGCATCTTCCTGGGTCGAGGTCACATGTGTGCCTTGCTTCCTCTCGATCGCACTACCCTGCCGCCAAGGTCTTGCAGCGCGCGAACCCACTCATCCACAGCACGCAACGATGTGCTTGGAGATTGAGTAGGCAATGTTTTGTCGATCAAGATCCATCGCTGTCAGGCAATACTCAAGAGCTCCGCGCGGACTCTCCACCCAAGTGACAAGACATGCTCGAAGCTATCGGCAGCACGCCGCTCGTACGACTGCAACGAATCCCAGCTCAAGGTTCTGCCGACATTTGGGTCAAGCTGGAGGGTGGCAATCCGACGGGTTCCTATAAGGACCGCATGGCCTTGACAATGGTCGAGGCAGTCGAGAAGAGTGGCGATTTGACGCCAGGGGTTTCGCTGCTCGAGTGCACAGGTGGAAGCACGGGGTCATCACTTGCCTTCGTGTGCGCAGTCAAGGATCACGAACTCACGGTCATCTCATCGGATGCTTATGCGCGCGAGAAGCTCGACTCGATGCGCGCCTTCGGCGCCACGCTGATCATCGAGCCGAGCGTCGGTGGTGTCGTCACACCTGACCTGTGGCCGCGCATGAAGGAACGGGCCAGACAGCTCGTCGAGGGCGGCGGCTACCTCTACCTCGATCAGTTTCGCAATCCACATGCTGCGATAGGCTATCGCGCTATGGGTCAGGAGATCGTTCAGCAAGTCGCTGGCCGCATCGACGCGGTCTGCGGAGCCGTTGGCACGGCCGGCATGATCGTGGGCGTCGGATCGACCATTCGAAGCACATGGCCGGAAGCGCGCGTCGTCGCACTCGAGCCGGACAGCTCGCCGGTACTGTCCGGTGGAGCGGCTGGAGCTCATAGTATTGACGGCACCGCGCCTGGATTCTGGCCCCCCCTCTTTGACGCAGAGCTGGTGACCGAAGTGATCGCGTTGCCCGAGCAAGAGGCGCGCAGCATGGCGCGTCGACTCGCGCGCGAAGAGGGAATCTTCGCTGGCACGTCAACCGGCTTGAACGTCCTGGCCGCTCTGCGCTTGGCGCAAGAAATCGGCGCGGGCGGAACGGTCGTGACGGTCGCTTGCGACACGGGATTCAAGTATCTGGCGGGCGATCTATATCACTAGGCGGCGAGCCCTTGGATCACACAAGAGCTCGCCGTCTGACTTAGTGAGCACATGCGCTCAATGTCTGCGCGCAGACATTGAGCCTGCAGCCGCATGCACGCGGTGCACTTCACGCACCGATTGCAAGCGGCCCAAGCCTCGAACAGTCGGCTGTTCTATCGACGCGGCCGTTACTCTCGCTCTTCGCTTCGCGCTCGATCGCAGGCAGCGCGAGCATAGTGCGAATCGAATCCTCGAGTTCGTCCGGTGTAAAGCCAAACGGCCCACGTCCGCCAGCATTGGCGATCTCGCCATCCTTCCCAACCAGATACAGGCGGTCGGGGAAGGATGCATCGTTCGCCGTCGCACCCCCCTACGAAGACAGACCCTGGCTTTGCTACAGCATCGTCGGCACATGCCTGTTGCTATCCGCACTCATGTACTGGCACCTCATCATGCGGAGGCTCTATCGCAGCGTCATGGCTCGGCTGAACCGATACTGCTACAAACGATTGTGGTGCTTCTAAGTCTTGGACTTCATGCGACGTGAACCCGCCTCCGCCGCTTCGTAGCCTGGGTCATCATCCTTCGCCATGGTATTGCGAAGGTCCGAAGTGTCGAAGGTGGCTGACTTGTCCAGAAAGACCGGAACGGGGAGGTTGGTCCCGAGCCGCTGCCCTCCCGGAGACTTAGACAGGAGCATGCGCATCGTCGTCGTCAATTCGTGAATTGAGTTGGCCAAGTCGACATCGTCGGAGAGAGCACCTCCCTGCGAGCCGGCCTGTAACTCGAGGTCACCGGCGGGCGTCGGCACTTCCCGTTGCGGGCGCGGAGCGTCGCGCAGCTCATTCCGCAGTGCATCCAAGCTCCTGCCCAAGTCGATCAATGCAGAAGCGAGCTCGCGCGACTCCTGCAATCCAATTGTCTGATCCGGCACGGCGGCGACTTCGCGCGCTCCGACGTGGGCACTGGTGTTCATACCGCTAAGTAGAATGCCGAACGCCGAATGCCGCCTCGAGCCCGAGCTAGATCGGAGTCAGGAGGAGCTGCATGTTGACGTTCATGACTAAGCCTGCACGGTCACGGCGCCCGTGATGATTCCCTGTTCATGGCAACGGAACAAAGGCGCGCCTGAACGGCTTACCCGCCTGGACGCACGCTAGCTACTTAGGGATTGGGCACCATCTGTTGCTCGTCCGCGACGCTCCTATCAGAGCGCATCCGCCAAGCGAGTGATGCTACGGCAAGAAGTCCACCTGGACCCCGTCCGAGAGGTTGTAGAAAGCGCCTCCCGCGGAGGGATCTCGATACCAGAACTGGAAGTACCAGGTCGTGCCTGCAGTGATCAGCGTGGCAGCCGTTGGCGGTGACGTGAGGTCGACCGCGTGGGCTGCGACTCCACCCGCATCGGCTTGCACGATCGGCAATCGCCCGATGCCTGTAGCTCCGGCACTAATGCAGCGGAATCCATTGCCGAACTGCAGCTGCGCCGGGTTCGGTCCGTAGAAAAACAGACCATTCTGCGTGGCCGGGCACGGCGAGGCGGACAAAGTTAACGCGTTCAAAGCTACGCTGGCGCTGCCGGCCGCAATGATGCTCGTCGCTGA